>NZ_JAKKCL010000003.1:0-231606 GCF_021728175.1 Vibrio sp. A1-1 | reverse complement strand
GTATACGTTGAACCAAAGTCTGGTTCAAGAGTTAGATGAGGGTGAGCAGGTGCAAGACACCATCACTCTCACTGCAACCGATGGTACCCAACAAAACATCGTGATTGATATTACGGGCACCGAAGACGCGCCTATTGTTGACGGTGCGTTCACCGGCAAGGTGACTGAAGGTAATCTCGGTGATGTTGCGACCGCAACCGGCACCATTACTATCTCTGATGTTGATAATGGCGACGATCCGATTTTTGCAAACACCACCGTTACGGGCACCTATGGTGAGCTGGTATTGGTGGATGGGAAGTGGACGTATACGCTGGACCAAAGCCAGGTTCAACAGCTGGACGAGGGTGATCAGGTGCAAGACATCATCACTCTCACGGCGACCGATGGCACCCAACAAAACATCGTGATTGATATTACGGGCACTAATGATGTTCCTGAATTTGTTAGTGGGAGTAATGACAACTTTGGTCTGGATGCCCAAGGTAAAACCGACATCGATAGTTACCAGTTTAGCGTTGATGAAAACAGTCAATCGGGTGTAATTGGAAAAGTAAATGCATTCGATGTCGATCAGGACAGTCAGATAACCTATCACTTAAACGGTCATAGCGAACTGTTTGAAATCAACAGTCTTACCGGTGAGATCAGTGTCAAAAATGGTGCAAATCTGGACCATGAATCTATCGATAACTACCAGCTAGAAGTGGAAGCTCGTGACCAGTTTGGCGGTAAAGACACCGCTCAGATCGAAGTGTTGGTTCGCGATATTAATGAAGCCCCTATTGCTGCAGATGATAAGGGCATTGAAAAAACAACCAAGACAATTGACCAGAGCAACTGGGATGATAGCACTGATATCACAGTCGATTACTATGTGATTGATACTCGATCTGGAAACAAGGTTTCTGATGCATCGAAAGCTGATTATGTTGGTGACGGCGACCACAAATATGGCGTTAGTTCTGCGCTAGACAGCGGCTCTGACCGGGTTCAAGATGGTCAGATTCGATATGATGATGCAACTGGACAAAGTGAAGCAATGCGCTTCTCCTTCGCTAATGGTCAGGTTGCCGATCATGCTGAAGTTGAAGTGAAAAACCTATGGACAGACACTTCGAACGGTAGCTGGGAGCCTGGTATTGAGCGCGGTGTTTGGAAGGCTTACTACAAAGGTGACTTGGTTGCGACAGGTGTGTTTGAAGGTACTCGTGGTGGTAATCAAGTAGTCAACATCAATGCAGATGGGCGTTTCTTCGATAGTATTGAAATGTCTACTACCAGCTATAAAGACGGTGTCATTGATCCTAAAGGCTCAGAGTACTTTATTACTCAGGTATCAGCGGACCTCACGACCTTTGATGAAGCTTACCAGACCAACGGCTCAGGCACTTTAGAGCTGGATGTTCTAGCGAATGACAGCGACCCGGATGGTGACGCTCTGACTATTATCGACTATCCATCAGAAAGCTTCCTTAGTCTGCAAGATGGTAAATTGGTCTTTGATGCGGCCAAGTACCTAGAGTCACTGCCCGCTGATCAACAAACCCTGAAAACGGGTGAAGTGAAAGATTATACCTTCGAATACACCATCCGTGATGACGACGGCCTGACTGATAAAGCAGAAGTTACCGTTAGTGTGATGGGTGAGCCTATGTCGCTCAGTGATGCACACGCAGCATTGGATGAATCTCAAGTTGGTACGGATACTGGCGTACATGCTGAAGGCAACTTTATCGCAAACCTCGGGTCTGCAACGGAGGCTGAATATCACTTCAACGCCGAGCAAAACCTAGGTGGTTTCACCAGCGATGGTAAAGAGGTCGTGTTTGAAGTGAGTGCAGATCAGAGCACTCTAACTGGTTATACAGGAACAGGTGCCGACCGCATCAAAGTGGTTCAAGCCAACATAGATAGCAAAACGGGTCATTTCACAGTTGATCAACATATGCCTCTTGATCATGCGGAGCAGGGGGCGGACATGCTGGATATCCGCGCCAGCGTCGAGGTGAATGCCGGAGGTCAGTCTGAGAGTGCCACCTTGCATCTGAATGTAACGGATTCATTACCGTCATCGTCTTCAGCTCACTACGAAATAAATGATGCTGATTCACAAAGTAATAGTGTTGTGATTGCACTTGATGCGTCAGAATCAATGCTCGACTGGGTAACAGATGCAGACGGACAATATGTTACTCGCTGGCAACTTGCTCAAGACTCTATTAAGTCAATGTTTGAGCAATACCAAGATTTGGGTCCAGTAAGTTTTAGAATTGCAACTTACAGCGGACAACCATCTGGCCAGATTTCTGAGTGGCTAGATTCTGCCGAGGCCATTGATGCCTTTATCTCTGGTATACATCCATATGCATCGACGCCATATAACCAGGCCGTTGACCAAATAAATGAAATACTTAGTGATCCAGAAGATGATGCATTGCTTAGTAATACCGATACCCAGCTTTACTTTATCTCAGATGGTCGACCTTCCGATTTTACCTATTGGACAAATCAAACGAACGTGGGAGAAATTCAAACCCGTGAAAACTTGATTAAGTGGTCAACATCAGATGATTTTGAAAGTGAACAGCGTTATCAGGACATAGTGAATGGTCGGGTTCAGCCTACTTCTGAAGAAGAGGGCATCATTCTGCAAAATGCGATGGAAAATGGCATCAGCAGTAGCGGTCAGGATGTTGAAAATATCTGGTCTGTCGGTATCGGTAATGGTGCGTCTCTGGAACACCTGGAGTCGATCGCGACAGATAAAGGCAGTGCTATTGTCGTTGTAGATGATTCTCAGATTGGGGATTTGCTTAGCAAAACGGTCTCAGGCCAGTTGCAAGGTAACCTTCTGGATGACAATGGCGGTGATGCTCAGTGGGTAGATCACATCACTATCGATGGCGAGATATATTACTACAACAAAATAAACGGTGATGTCACTACCAGCGATGGCACGAAAATATCGGATCATTCTCTGGCGCAAATTGATACCAACCACGGCAAGCTGACCATTAACTTTGAAAATGGTCACTACGACTATCAAGCGAGCAATGTTGTAGGTCATCAACAAGAGAAGCTTGACGTTACGGTTATCGATGCTGACGGTGATACTACAAATAGTGAAGTTACCATTGATATCCGAGATCGCGCACCAGAATTCATCAGTGTCGGTGATACAGACCAAACCCATGGCACCGATGCCAACGGTATGCCAACAGAAGATACAGCAAGCTTTGACGTCGCTGAGCAAGAAGTTGGGGTATTAGTCGGCCAGGTGGAAGCGTTTGATCCGGATGGCAGTGACACCATAAAGTATGAATTGAGTGGTGGTGATGCTGATCTATTCCGTGTTGACTCTAATAGTGGTGAGATTTGGCTGAAAGATGGTGTAAAACTGGATCACTCGACTCAGCAAACGTATCAGTTGGAAGTGTCTGCAAGCGATGGTGTGGATACCGATACAACTCAGGTTATCCTGAATGTCACTGAGAACCATGCCCCAACCTCATCTCCAGTTCAGGGCTTTGCTCAGATGGAAGACTTACCGATCAATAAAGTGACGGTAGTGTTCGACCACTCGAACAGCATGACCCGCACCTTTGACGGTGAAAATACCGTGGGTCGTGAGGCAACCGCACCGAAAACTGAATCGAGAGCTTACAAAGCAGCAGCAGCGTTACATTCCATGGTTGAAAACATGATTGCCGATGGAGGAGAATCAAATACCTATATCCGCCTGGTACGTTTCGACGGAGATACATCCACACATAGCTGGCTGACCTTGAGTGAAGTTGAGTTGATGACACGCCCACCAGAGATGAATGGCCGTGATCCAAACGATTTAAGTTTCCAAAATGAAGTGTCAGAATATGTGCGCAACTGGTGTGACGTAGAATACGGTACCAATACGGATTACGATAAAGCTTTAGAGGCTGTAATGGAGCCTGGTGAGGCAAGTAATGCCGTTTACCCTTGGCAGGATGGTTGGGACTATTTCGGTCCAGAAAAACCGTCTGAGAGTAAGGACACCATATTCTTTATCTCAGATGGCGAACCCAACCCTAGCGAGGGCGCTGTTACTTCTCCTGATCTAGCCGAGCGCTGGGAAGATTACAAACAGACTCATGACGCCAAGGTATATGGGATTGGTATTGCTCTCTCTGATAATGTCAAAGCAGCAGAGGCTCTAGATGAGCTTAGCGACAAAGTGGTGTTTATCGACTCAGGTGAAGACTTGGGGCAGTACCTAAACCACTTCTCTCCCGATCCAATTGCCGGTGAGTTACTGGCGGGAAGCCAGGACGCTGATGGTGATAGCATGACCGTTTCTTTGGCAGAAGGCGATTTCACTCTGCTGGGCGCAGATCTGCACGGTGTAACTGTAAATCAGCCGTTAGTTTCTTCATCCAGTGACGTAGATGGTCAGCTTCATATCCAGACAGCGTTCGGCACTTTGGAAGTGTCATCCAATGGCAGTTATAGCTTTACTCAAAGCGATGAGCTTACTCTACAGGGAGACCAGCAGGCGGATTTGCATTTCTTGTTTAAAGTGTCTGATGGTAAAGGTGGCATAAGTGAAAACGTCTTTACACTTACATTGAACGATTCTGGCACCGATATTGTGCAAACTGAGCGCCATGCGTCGGTGGGAGATGAGTTTGCGAATAGCATCACTGGTGGCGAAAGCATTGATATTTTGCTAGGTCAAGCAGGTGAAGATACGTTGAATGGTGGCGCAGGCGATGACATTCTGGTTGGTGGGCTTGGAAACGATATCCTGATGGGAGGCCTAGGCAGTGACATCTTGACAGGTGGAGAGGGTCTTGACACCTTCACCTTTACTCAAGAATCACTGGACATGACGCCATCAAGAGATGTGATTAAAGACTTTAGGCTGGATGAAGACAAGTTGGATTTGAGTGACATTCTTGAGTTTGTCGGTGACGACACAACGGATATGGATAACTTGTTGGAACACGTAAGTGCAGACTACGATAGTGCCCTAGATACTCTGAATTTGACGATTACTGGAGAAGGCAGCAACACAATGTCCGTGGCATTAGAGAACTTTGATTTATCAGGGTTGGAGCTAGGGTCGTCAGCGACATCTCATGAAATCGTTGATCAGCTGTTCCATCACCAAGTTTTTAGCGTGGATTAATATTACCTGAAGATAAAGTTATTTTAGTAAACAGCACCTGATTGAATCATCAGGTGCTGTTTTTCTTTATCTGCCGCTGTTAGCTACCGACTTTTTGCTTAACCACTTTACAAATTAGCAGTAGTAAATGCACTGCTTCTGCACTTTAAGTGGTTCTTTGGTTACATGTTTTGATAGCTTGGTCCGCCACCGCCTTCTGGCGCTTTCCATGTGATGTTTTGTGAAGGGTCTTTGATATCACAGGTTTTGCAATGCACGCAGTTGGCGGCATTTATCTGAAACTTCAACTTATTGTCCACTTCCACCACTTCGTAAACCCCAGCGGGGCAATAGCGCTGACTCGGCTCGTCATACATACCTAAATTCACATCAATTGGAATGTGAGGATAAGTCAGAACAAGGTGGCAAGGTTGGTTCTCTTCGTGCTGTGTTCCCGATAAAAATACCGACGAAGGCTTATCAAAACTGATTTCACCATCTGGATTTGGGTATGCAATTGGTCGGCACTCTTGTTTAGGTTTTAACTGCTCATGATCGTACGAATAGTCCTTGATAGTCCAAGGTAACGGCTTCTTAACCAGTGGTTGCCATAGATTATGCTCAAAGGTCGAAAGTGCACCGCCCAGTATGCTGCCAAACTTGTGGATGTTCGCACCAAAGTTACGTGTTTCGGTGAGCTCGTCATACAACCATGATGATTCAAATAATGACTGGTAGTCTGGCTCAGAAGCCCCAGTTTGTAGGGCAGTATGTACCGCTTCTGCAGCAATGATTCCGGACTTCATGGCTGTGTGGCTGCCTTTAATTTTAGCGACATTCAAAGTGCCTGCATCACAACCAATCAATAAACCGCCGGGGAATTGCTGTTTCGGCAGAGAAGAAAGTCCACCTTTTGCAATGGCTCTTGCACCATATGCGATACGTTGGGCACCTTTTAGGTGTTGCTCGATAGCTGGATGATGCTTAAAGCGTTGAAACTCGTCAAACGGGCTTAAGTAAGGGTTGCTGTAGTTTAAATCTACGATCAAACCGACCGCGATTTGGTTGTTTTCCATATGATATAGAAAACCGCCGCCAGTGGTATTTGTCTCGCTCAAAGGCCAGCCAGCGGAGTGGATAACACTGCCAGATACATCCTTGCTGTCAGAGGGTAATTCCCATATCTCTTTTAAGCCAAGCGCGTAGTGCTGAGGTTGCTTGCCTGCGTCTAGGTCGAACCTTTGAATAAGTTTTTTACCCAGATGTCCGCGACAACCTTCAGCAAAAAGGGTGTATTTTGCCTTTAGCTCGATACCTGGCTCAAAGTTAGATTTGGCTTGGCCGTTCTTATCTAGTCCCATATCGCTCGTATTAATGCCTGTCACGACGCCACTCTGATCATAATTGATGTTTGCAGCGGCAAAGCCAGGAAAAACTTCCACCCCAAGACTTTCTGCTTGGTTAGCGAGCCAACGGCAAAGGTTGGCAAGGCTAATTACATAATTATTTTCGCCATTTATCATTGGACGTGGCGTAAGGAAATGAGGGACGCGAATATGGTTTTGCTCAGTAGTAAGATAAAGGAAATGGTCTTGCTGAACTGAGGCTGATAGCGGGGCATCCATTTCTTTCCAATCGGGGAAAAGTTCATCCAAGGCATTGGTTTCAAAAACAGCGCCAGATAAAATATGTGCGCCCACTTCTGACCCTTTTTCTACAACGCAAATTGAAAGTGCGTCACCTTCACTATCTTGGTTGAGTTGAGCTAGGCGACAAGCGGCACTTAAGCCCGCAGGTCCGGCTCCCACGATCACGACATCAAACTCCATGCATTCTCGTTCCATCTATCTGCTTCCTTTCTATTATCGTCATCTGCGTGACAGGTTTTTGGTTTCCATACAGAAAACTATAGCTCAGTTGACGTTAACGTGAAGTGAACTAAGCTCAAGTAATGGATCTGACGTGTTATACGAGGCATGACCATGGACGACCGACCATTAGCAACACTTGTCATTGCGGAACATGACAACCAGTCGTTGGCTGTAGGGACGCTGTGTGCAATTAAAGCGGCATTTGATATCAAGGATGGTGATAAATCGCTTCCTGTTTCTGTATTGCTTGTTGGTTATCAGTGCCAATCGGTTTTGGATGAGTTGAAGTGTGTTAAGGGCGTTGCAGAAATTATCTGGGTTGACGCAAAGGAATACGAGCATGGGTTAGCGGAAAACATTGCGCCTTTGATTTCACGAGTAGCCAGAGATTACTCGCACATTCTTGCTCCTGCTAGTACGTTTGGTAAGAATGTAATGCCTCGCGTGGCGGCGTTGCTCGATGTAGGGCAACTTTCGGATGTGATGACCATCGAGTCTATCGATACGGTGATTCGTCCAATATATGCCGGGAATGCATTGGCGAGAGTCACGTCGAACGACCTCTATAAAGTTATGACCATACGAAGTACGGCTTTTGATGCCGTAGAGCTGTTAGACACGCCAGTTGTCCCTAAGGTTACTCAAGTCGATACAGTGATTATCAACAAACTGAGTGAGTTTATTTCGCAGCAAACGCCAGAAAGTGAGCGACCAGAATTGCCAGCGGCTAGAGTGGTGGTATCGGGTGGTCGTGCATTCGGGAGTAAAGAGAAGTTTGCTTTAGTCGAACAATTGGCTGACAAGCTAGGTGGAGCGGTAGGAGCGTCCCGAGCGGCGGTCGATGCGGGGTATGTGTCTAATGACCATCAAGTCGGGCAAACCGGTAAAATTGTTGCACCTGAATTATACATTGCCGTCGGAATTTCTGGTGCTATTCAACATTTAGCGGGAATGAAAGACTCAAAGGTGATTGTCGCAATTAACAGCGATCCCGATGCGCCTATTTTTGACATCGCTGACTATGGGTTGGTCGGCGATTTATTTGAGGTGATGCCGGAGTTGCTAGAGAAGCTGTAGATATAATATGTTCTCTCAAACAAAAGGCTTCCGAACTGGAAGCCTTTATCATTTGGTTTTTACCAGTTACTTTTCGCTCGGGCGTTGCAGGTGTTCTGCAAGCACTTTAGTAAACCTTGCTGCTTCGCCACCAGTACAAGCGCGATGATCAAACGTTACGGATAGCGGCATTGCTTTCACCGAAATTGCTTGACCATTTCTTATCACCACTCGGTCGAGTATTCGACCAGCACCAACAATAGCGACTTGCGGAGGTGTGACGACAGGTGTCGCGTAAATGCCGGCAATCGCTCCGAAGTTGGAAAGCGTAATCGTCGCGTGCTGTAATTGCTCTCGACCGACTTTTCTCTCTCTGATCCCTTCAACAGTTTGATCGAGCCAACGACGAACATCTTGTGGCTCGTATTCATCTGCGTGGCGCAATACGGGGACGTACAAGCCATGACGGCTATCTACAGCAATACCAAGGTTAACTGTATTGTGCACGCAACGCGTCATGGTTTCTGCATCAAACCAAGCATTTAAAGCAGGCTCTTCCTGACACGCATGAACAATCGCTTGAACTAGACGGATACTGATGTCTTCGTTCGGCAGCCAGTCTTCCAACAACGCTTCTTCTGTAATGGTCACGGCAGCAACGTGCTCGTGTGACTCAGTCATCGACGACACCATGGTGCGTCGAGCGCCTTTCAATACTTCTGTGCCCGGACGCTGTTTTCCGGCTTCGTCGTAAATGTCGGCATCAACGATAAGACCGTTTGGACCACTGCCTGACACGAGATTAAGATCTACTCCAAGTTTTTGTGCCAATAGACGAGCCGACGGTAGAGCAGTAACTAGATTACTCTCAGTCGTGTTGTGATTGCCTCCAATCCAGAAGTCATCGACGTTAACGTGATGCGCTTGATGAGAAACATTGCCGACAACGGTTGCGGCGTCAGCGGTCTCTTTTTTCTCTACCGTTGCCCCGCGCTCTGCGCCAGTTTCGTCAATTTCGAGTAGCAATGCGCCAATATTGACGATATCACCTTCTTCCCCATGGCGGCTGACTACACGGCCCGAGTAGGGGGCGGGAACGTCGACCGTCGCTTTTGCTGTCTCGACAGTTAAGATCACTTGATCCAACTTAACCATGTCACCGACATTAACGTGCCATTTTACAATTTCTGATTCAGCAAGGCCTTCGCCGAGATCGGGTAAGTTAAACGTCTTCATTTCCAATCCTCCACGAGTTCGCGCGCTGCGGTCACAATGTCTTCTTCCTGAACCATGAAATAATCTTCGTTACGGTAATAAGGCATAATGGTGTCCATTCCAGTTACTCGTTTAGGTGGGGCTTTTAGTAAGCACATGGCGTGTTCGGCTGTTCGAGCTAAAAGCTCAGAGCCCACACCACAAGTTTTACTCGCTTCATGAACAACGAGTAAACGTCCGGTTTTTTCTAGTGAGCTGAAAATCGTTGCGGTATCAATTGGCTTAATGCTCGCCAAATCAATCACCTCGACTTCAATTCCTTGACTAGATAAGGTCTGTGCGGCTTGAAGTGACTCTACGACGCATGCGCCCCAAGTAACAAGCGTGATATCTCGCCCCTTACGTAAGGTGAAGCAGGTGTCGAGTGGAAGTGCTTCGCCATTATCAACGACTTCAGATTTTACGGTTCGATAAATGCGTTTCGGTTCGAAGAACATGACAGGATCATTACTTCGAATCGCGGCGAGAAGCAGGCCGTATGCGCGTTGAGGTGAAGAAGGAATCACTACTTTAAAGCCAGCAGTGTGCGCAAATAGCGCCTCTACACTTTCTGAGTGGTGCTCTGGAGCGTGAATACCGCCACCAAATGGCGCACGAAAAACCGCGGGGCAAGTGAGGCGACCGCGAGTTCGGTTACGCATGCGTGCCGCGTGGCACATTAAGTGCTCCATTGCCGGAAAAACAAAACCTTGAAATTGAAATTCGGCGACAGGTCGTAATCCTTGCGTTGCCATGCCGACCGCAACACCGCCGATTAACGCTTCAGCGAGGGGCGTATCGATCACTCGTTTGAGACCAAACTCTTGTTTGAGCCCTACGGTGGCACGGAATACGCCGCCATTATCACCTACGTCCTCACCTAACACGACAACATTTTGGTCTTGTTGCATTTCGTGGTGCAGAGCGAGGTTTACTGCTTCAACTAACGTTAGCTCAGCCATGTTTGCCTCCCTGCATTCGCATTGCTTTGTTGATGAGTTCATCTCTTTGAGCGTGAAGCTCTTGGGGAAGCGATTCATACAAATAATCGAACCCAGTTTCTGGTGCTTGTGACGGTAAGCTGAGGTAGCGTTCAACTGCCAGTTCCACTTGTTCCTTGCAGTATTCTAGCCATTGTTGCTCTTGTTCATCGCTCCAAGCACCTTGATTAAGGAGATACGTTTTAAGACGTGCTATAGGTTCGTATTGCCATGCGGTTTGAACATCGTCCTCTTTACGATAACGAGTCGCATCATCGGCAGTAGTGTGGTCACTTAATCGGTAACTGACCGCTTCGATGAGTGTTGCGCCTTTCCCTTTTCTCGCTCTCTCAAGTGCGGTCTTGGTTGCATCATAAACGGCGACGACATCGTTACCATCTACCGTAATGCCCGGTATACCAGCGCCTTGCGCTTTTTCTGATAAGAAATCGGCAGCACATTGAAGGCTACGAGGCACTGAAATTGCCCACTGGTTGTTATTCACGACGAAAACAAGTGGAATATTCCAAGCACCCGCACAGTTTATTGACTCTAGAAAATCCCCTTTGGATGTACCGCCATCGCCACACATGACTAGCGCAGCTTCATGGTTACCTTGAATTTTCAATGCGGAAGCCACCCCGACAGCGTGCGTACATTGCGTCGCAATGGGGACACAGAATGGAAGATCTCGGCTAGGAATTGGGCTGCCCTCTGGAGCAAAATCACTACCGCGCTCATCACCGCCCCAGTATTGAAGATTCTTCTCCATGCCAATACCACGACACCACATTGCAGGCATATCGCGATAATAAGGGACAAATACATCATCGGCTTTCAGCGCTCTGCCGACCGCAATACCGATGGCTTCAGCACCTAGGTGCGAAGGGTAGGTCCCTAACTTGCCGGTGCGTTGCAACGCAACGGCTTTGTTGTCGTAAGTGCGAGTTAATACCATGTCTCGGTAAAACCCGACCAAAGTTTCAGTGTCAGCCCAGTTGGGTAGTTGGCCGACTAGGTCCCCATGATGGTCGATAAACCGATGCATGGGTAATGCCTGAACGTTCATCTCAAGCTCCTTTTGACGCTGCGTGTCTTTTGGACTGCAGCTGTTCATATCAAACCAGAGTTTGTATGGGTACTCAAACTCTGATATCAGCGCAAAGGCCATACCTAAGGTTGCTTGTGTTTTCTATAGCTGTAGGCATCTGTACGTCCTTTAAACTATTTTTCGATAACACCGCTGCGGCTATTTCATCGCAAGACACAGAGAAACATTTTTCTGCATCTAACCCTCTAACTAAATCGTGGTATAGCCAGATACAATAAGTGTAAACAAATTGTTAAATTGTGCTTCATTTTGACTTTTGATCAGTAGTAAAGTTTTGCTTACACCCTGATTTTGTAGAGTAATATGCTGATTTTTAATTGCTGGCATTTTTAAACTCGAATTTAATTGCTATTGAATGAAACATATTTGCAACAAAATTTGGCTGTAAAATTTGACAAAGTGAGTCATTATTAATGAATCAACTCAAGTAGTTGTTATGTGTTGTATTGAGATTTTTTGTTGTGCCCGAAACTCCGGCCTTATGAGAATACATAACTTCTTCCCAACAGAGTGGAATCAGGGTAGGGTGACGGCATTACAAATGTATACCCTCGGCGGTCCTTGAGCTTATCAGCAGTAGATGGCGCTCAAGTCGAAGTGATTATGGAGAAATTATGTATCACGCTCATGTTTATTTTCCTTTAAGAGAACAAGATAAAGCGCAAGCCTTGAACGAGATCATCCGTCAAGAGCGTCAAGATGTGCTGCGTGTGTTTCCTTTGGTTGGAAGATTGGTTGGCCCACATAAAATGCCGATGTTTGAAATTCACCTAGAGTCATTGAGTGAAGAGTTTTTGGCTTGGCTCGATACGATTCGAGGTGATTTTTCTGTGCTTATCCATCCTGTGAGTGAAGAAGAGTTGCTCGATCATACGGAACGCGCGATTTGGCTGGGTAGAGAGATTGGTGTATTTGAAGAGAAGCTAGAGAAATAGTTGTTCCTCCCGCATGTATGACCGCTTTGAATGCTTCTCCCCTCATCGCGGTCACCGTAGCAAGTTAGCGTCTTCATGTTCGTTAATAAGTCGCGGTTTCCTTTTCTCCATTCTGCAGGCCCTGTTTTTGTGTGCTAAACCTACAAGTAGGCTTTTGAGCTTAAACATCAAGTGAGACCATGTTTCTGTTTAGCATGTCGTTAAATAAGTTTTGGCAGCAATAAAATAATAAGTTCAGATAAATGAAATAGATATCGCAGGGAAGTGCAGTTTACGACCCCAACGCCATTGGCAGTGGAGCCGATAATTTCTGAGGGGGAAGGGTATGTTTTCGATACTCTTGGTCATACTTTCACTGTATATATTTTGGTTGTTGTTTCGCAACGGACCTGCATTCGCCGAACGCGTCGCTCATCAAAAACGTAACTGGGTTGGACCTACAGCCAACAAAGAAGAATGGCGAGGATATTGTACGGATGTATTTCAGCCGTTCAGCTCTCAAACGACTTTTTACGCCATCGCTTATTTTGCGAATTATATTGCAGCAGCAAATGCGATATCTTGGTCAACAGTATATGAAGGGGATTACCCGATCATCATAAGCCGATTTGGTAGCTACTTTATTTTAAATACTCACGATTCACTAGTGGTTGCAGGGTTTATTGCGCTTGCTTTCTTTATCATCAATTGGCAGCTTGCCATGCACTGTTCTGGTATTCTTAGTCAGTATCTAGTGCGGATTCTTATTATCAGTCGAACGCGCTTTGTTGCGATTAGCTTAGTGTTTTGCAGTTACTTTGCGTATCTCTTGACTGTTGGTATTTTCTGGTTGTTCCATGACGGTTATTCGATCTGGCACGGGTTAACGCTTACTCCTGTATTCTTGTTATTGGCGTTATTGGTTGCGGTTGTTTTGCCATCTATGAAAAAAGAGAGCAATAAACCTTAGATAGACTTGCCACGTTAAATTACACACGATTTTAGGATAGTAATTCCTATGCCATTAAGTTAGCATTGCCGGCTTTTTAACGGTCTACAGGCCCTTATTAGTGGGAGGAACTATGTTTATCGGCTTTGACTATGGCACTGCAAACTGTTCAGTGGCAAAAATGGAATCGGGTGAGCCAGTAATGCTTAACCTAGAAGGGAGCAGTCCATTTATTCCTTCCACCCTTGCTGCACCGACTCGTGAATCGGTATCCGAGCACTTATTTCGCCATAGAGACATTAAACCATTAGATCAAGTTGGTGAGCAGGTTTTACGCCGGGCAATCAATTTAAACCGAGAAGAAAGTATTGATCTCGAATCTGACGACATTGCATTTGGTCAGGCGGCGCTTAATCTCTATTTGGAAGATCCTCGTGATATCTATTACGTAAAGTCGCCGAAGTCTTTTCTTGGCGCTTCTGGCTTGCGTGACGTGCAATTGGCTTTCTTCGAAGATCTTGTCTGCGCGATGATGGACAATATTAAGTCGCAAGCCGAAAACGATGCGCAGCAAAGTATTACCGATGCTGTTATCGGCCGGCCAATTAACTTCCATGGGCGTGGCGGTGAAACGGCTAACATTCAGGCTGAACGTATTTTGTTACGGGCAGCGAAACGTGCTGGCTTCCAAAATGTGGAGTTTCAGTTTGAGCCTGTCGCGGCGGGCCTAGAGTATGAAGCGACACTCAGCGAAGACAAAACCATTCTAGTGGTCGATATTGGCGGTGGTACAACGGACTGCTCGTTGATTCAAATGGGTCCGTCTTGGCGTGGCAAAGCGGATAGGACAGCGAGCTTGTTAGCTCATAGTGGCCAGCGCGTCGGCGGGAATGATCTTGATATCGCGTTAGCATTTAAGCAGCTCATGTTCCCGTTTGGCATGGAAAGCAAAATGGAGTCAGGTATTGTGATGCCGACCACCCAATTCTGGAACCCGATAGCAATCAACAATGTAGAAGCGCAGAGTGATTTCTATTCGCGAGAGAATCTATCCGCGTTGAAGTTGCTTCAAAAGCAGGCTCAAGAGCCAGAAAAGCTTGCTCGTTTGCTAGAGGTGTATCATGAGTCTTTAGGCTACAACATTGTTCGCCGTGCCGAAGAAGCGAAAGTGGCGCTTTCAGAGCAAGCATCTTACCGAACTGGCATCAACTTACTGTCAGAACTGATTGAAGTCGATGTGCAACGAGACGAAATGATCGAAGCGATTCAGTCGCCGAAGAATAAAATGACGGCGTTGGTGACAGAAGCGGTAGAGCAAGCTGGGGTGAAACCCGATGCTATCTTTATGACTGGTGGTTCGGCACGCTCGCCAATCTTGCGCGATGCGGTACAAACCGTACTGCCAAATATTCCGGTTGTCAGTGGAAATTATTTTGGCTCGGTAACTGCTGGCCTAGCTCGTTGGGCTGAGGTCTGTTTCAAGTAGAAAGAAAACTAATTGCGCTATGGGCATTGTTACCAAATTTATGACTTCGTCTCGCTAAGCGCTACTCGCTGCCATTATTCTGAAGAATCGGGTTATGATCTATCGGAATAATGATTTTTACTAAGCTGAAATAAAAATGCCCGCTAAATCAGCGGGCATTTTTGTTTACGTCATTAATGGTGCATGTGTTTTTCCATGTGTCCTTGTTTTTCCACCGCCATTTCTACTTCCACCTTACCCGCGTTTTTGAATGTTAACGTCATAGGGAAGCGGTCACCTTCTTTGAGCGCTTGTGTTGGATTGAAAATCATTAAATGGAAGCTGCCTGGCTTAAACAACACTGAGTCATTGGCGGGAACGCGCACTTCGTCAATCTTAATCATTTTCATCACACCATCTTCTTTCTTATGCGTGTGAATTTCGACATGTCCTGCGATTGGGCTTTCTGCTGCGATCAATGCATCTTCACTGTCACCGTGGTTGGTTAATTGAAAAAAAACACCGATAACAGGTGCGTTTGGTGGCGCTTCGCGGCTCCATGGATGGTCGATATGAATTTTTCCTGCTTCATAATCGTGCGCTAAACTCAGTGGGCTAGCGATGACAGCAATAAGCGCGATAGCGGCGGTTTTTAATGATTTAAGCATGTGTTTTTCCTTTTGAATGAATAGCTTCTCTGAATGGACAACAAACAGAGTCATCGTTATTTTTGAATAAAGTTGTTAATGATTAGATGCCTGTTAGGCAGGAAAAACACTCGGCGGAGAGTGCTTAGGCGCGATGTGTTTGTAAACGAGCTTATCGCATTTTGAAAATCGGTAAGGCGTCAGGGCATTCTTGACTCGGCGCAGCCAATGGATGGTAGTCAGGTATAGCCCAATCGCAACCAAAAGAAAGAATTGAACCGCTTGTAGAAGCGGACATTCAAACTGAAAGCCTTCATGTAAATTAAGATCTTGAATGAGCGTAGAAGAAGGTTGAGCATTAGCTTCAATCAGCGTATTGATATCCACCCATTTGAAACCATCTGCGGTACACAGTAAGACCTTTTCACTTTGAACTTTGTTAAGCCAGGTTGTGCTGTGAACTTGTGTTGGGTTAAGAGTCGCTGTGGACGCTAAATACAACTGAAACAACACCGCGATAATAACCGCAATAGCGTGCAAGCGATGGTGTTTATGCTGTATTAGAGTGTTTTCCATACAATTGAGTGCTTATCTTCTTCGGCGCGGGATACTAACAAATTAACCAAACAATGTAATTATCAGTTTACTAAAAGGTGATGCAAGTGTGCATTATTTGTTTTATTGCCTATTTTTAACGCTTTAATAGCTTGGCTCTTTACGATTTAAAGCAACGTGTTACGGCAGATGGCATGTCTTGATTCGGCTTGCATTCATAACCTCCAATTCAGCTTGTCTGTCTTGCCTAGTCGCTTTTGAAGATACTGAATTAATTTCTCTTATATGTCACTGAAACTTCGGTTAGTGGGTGCCGAAGTGGTGTTTTTACGTGCTAGATTTGGCTGATATCGATTCAAAATGCACACCGAATCTTCACTTGTTTTCCATTAACGGAATTATGACAGTAATTTAATAAAGGATACGGTATTCTGCGCTCCTTTGTACATGCCAGAACGTCCGTCCTACTTAGTCGGAGGGGCGATTAATCTTAAGAAATTTCTCAAATGAAATACGAACAACAGATTGGATATCGATACCCTAAAGGTCGATTTGCCATGGTGAGTGTATACGCATTCACTGGTGCTGCGATTTTAGCATCGACTATTTTTTCTCTATTGCTGTTTTTGTCGATCGACGAAAACCCGATGATGCAAACCTTATTTGGTGGTTTAGCGATTATTTTTGAAGCGGGTAAGTTCTACGCTTGGTATGAATACGGTGAGCGCCGAGCCCATCGCAACTATACAGGGGCGGCAACCGCTCTCGTGTTTTATTTAGTCTTAGCTGCGATCTCCATCGGCGGTAGTATTGGTGGCATTAACAGTGCAACAAACAGCGCACAAAGTCATATTTCGGTAGAGCAGGCGAAAGTGGAAGCGTTTAATCGCCAAATTGCGGCAATCGATAAACAGATTGAGCTCAACAATATGGCAGCGCAGAAATACATCGAGATGGAGCGTATCGCGACTGGTGTAACTCGCATTCAGGAGCAAAACAAAACCTTACGCGAAGAGCAGCAACGCTTGGCTATGGAACGTGATAGTTTGCCACCAGTCACGCAAGGCTCAGTGATTGGTTTGATTGATAGCCTAGCCAACGCATTTGGTACCACCTCTCAGCAAGCTCAGCTTGGCTTGGTTGTATTTCTTTCGATTCTGTTGGATTTCTTTGCTGCATTTTTTGTCGGCCTGATTGGTGAAGAGCAACGGTTCAGACATTTCTACCGCCGAAATGAGGGCATGATACTGAAAACGGTTCGCGATATCGATCCAGAGCCAGCGGGGTATCTTCCTCATATTAAAGAGGAAGAAGAGCAAGAAATACCAGTGGTGCCGGAACCTGAAGAACCAAAGGAACCGAAAACTTTGTTAGAGCAAGTGAGCGATGCACTTAAAACGCATCAAATTACGTGCACTAAAAAAGCCGTTGCCAAACAATTTAGGCTATCTGCGGAAGAGGTAGACAAGGTGTTTGAGGAATTGGCAGAGCTCGGTTTAGTGGGTAAAAAAGCCAACCACCATTATCATTGGATAGGTCAGACAGAGGCCGCATAATTGGTTATCAATTAGAGATCGGAAAGAGCGTCAATCGGCGCTCTTTTTTTACTGTAAGGTTTCGCTACTAAAGTGAGCCAAAAGAAGAGAGAGGATTTAAAAATAGAAAAACAAAAAAGTGCCACCGAAGTGACACTTTTTCTTTAGTGTAGAAGGGATCAGTTGTCGTAAACGTCCAACTCCACTTCACGGGCAATATTTTGGTCGTTGATGATTACACCATCGACTTCGACACGAGCACCATTTAGGTTAAGTTCTTCGATACCTTGGAAGCGTGTGTGTGCATCAATTACAACGGTCGTGTTGTTTAGCAATTGATCTGCGTCGTTTTCGCAACGCTCGATGTCAAATGTTCTTGCTTCAGCATCGTAGTTTGATACGTATCCTTCACATTCAAATTCTTTACCGCGCCATTGGTTGTTATCGTCAAAGTCTGGTTGCTCAAACTCAATAACGGTAGCGATGCGTTTGCCATTTTTCATGACAGACGTTACTTCCACTTCTTGGCCTTGTTTTAGGTTCGCTTTGCTGCCATCTTCAAATCGTGTTGCGTTATCGATGAAGAATGCACCTCGGTAGTTTAATGAAAACTCACTGTAATCATTTGCAACCCAAGTCACGATGCCTTCCACATCGCTGTCATTGCTTATGACGTCGTAGCCTTCAACTTCTACCTCATTTGCCATGAAGACGCCGTTTTGCATTTCACCTTCTACTTCCACCCATTGGCCGGTGCTAAGTTGGCTAATGTTGTCGTAAGATACGGTTATATTTGTACCAAGCTCAAACGTGCCAGCATTTTCATCGATACTAGTAATGCGACCTTCCAGTTCGTAGTAGCTTCCAAGGGCTGGGTAATCGTTATCTACGTCGATCTCGACCACAGACAACACTCGATAACCCGCATCAGCAGTCGGCAAGGATGACACCATCACCCAGTCGTTGATCTCTATATCATCACTTAAACCGTCAAACTGCAGATCTACGCCGTTTACCGTAAATGTTTTCTTCACATAATCAATTGCTGTAACACGTCCGGTAATGGTTGGCTCAAGTGTTACTAAGAAGCCATCGTCAGACGCTTTACGAACATCTGTTCCTACTTGAACCATCATTTTGGGTTCTACATCGGCCAATTGCATTGATGTATCGCTATAAACCACCCCAGACACATGGTATGTATATCCATTGACGGTTAACGTGTTTTCTTCAGCGTTGACCGCTTCAACAGAGCCAATCGCTACACTTGGTTTCACTACTGGTTGAGTTGGTGTGCTATCGCTATTGCTGCCACCACCTGAACCACCACAACCAGACAATGCCAAACCTACTACAGAAATAAGAGCGAGTTTTTTCATTGTATTAACCTCAATTTACGAGCTAGTTTAGGAAATTGCCTGTATCTTATTGGGCATATCGTGAAGAGATCGTGAAGAAATGTGATTTTTATGAAAATTTTAATTGTAGATGACAACCACAATGTCTCGGAGACGATTGCGGACTATCTTGAGCTTGAAGGCATGATTATCGATTGTGCGTATCATGGTGAGGCCGCACTGAAGCTAATCGAGGATAATCATTACGATGTAATCATCATGGATATCATGATGCCTAAGCTCGATGGCATTAGTGCGGTACAGAAACTTCGACAAGATCAGCTCTGTGGAACGCCAATCCTCTTCCTAACCGCAAAAGATACGTTAGATGACAAAATCGCGGCATTTAAAGCGGGAGGCGATGACTATTTAATGAAGCCATTTGCGATGGAAGAGCTTAGTTTGCGTGTTCATGCTTTGGCTAATCGCGGTCCAAGGCAAGATATTGGCACGCTCAAGTTTGCGGACATTTGTTTAGATGCGCGCACAGGCAAAGTGACGAGAAAAGACAAAGAAATTAAGCTGAGCCGAATTCAAACCAAGATTTTAAAGTTACTTCTCCAACGTGCTCCAGCATCGGTTTCGCGCACAGAAGTGATCGATAGTGTGTGGGGAGACGAACCACCCGGAAGTGATGCACTTCGTAGCCATATTTATGGTTTAAGAACCGCGTTAGACAAAGGTTTTGAAGAATCACGATTAGAGACTATTCATGGACAAGGTTACCGACTTAAAGCATAACGAATATCCAAGTATTTATCGCAAGATCCGTTGGGGTTTTGGGGTGATGACGCTTGTGATGTTTACTCTTTTTTGGTCGCTGATTTATGTGGCAGAAAACAAACTTGAAGTGCTGAGTTTACATCACTGGCTTGATACTGAAGCTGCGCTTTATAGTGAGAATTTCGAGAAACAGGGCTGGGATGCGCCATTGCCAAACGTATTGGAGTTCAACTCATATTGGAGTGAAGCACCGACACCGGATTGGTTGCTCTCTTTTACTTCGCCCGGTTTTTACGAATATCTGCTTGGTGAAGAAGACAAACACTTTGTTGTATTGAAACACCCCTCAGGGAAGGGGCTTATGTACATTGTGTTTCAAGATGACTCCGATGATTACCTCGACGAATACGAAAGTTCGCTGCATCAGTTTACGCTACTGCTCGGTGGCTTATTTTCATTTGTTATGGTCGGGTATGGCATTTATATGGTGCGAATATTGTCTCGACCACTAGCGCAAATCGAAGACAAAATCAGCCAAATGTCACCGGATCAACCCGCTTTCCAAGTTGAAACTAAGTTCAGCGAGACACGCCAAATAGAGCAAACTTTGCTGGATAATAAAAACGATATCGCGGGCTATTTCAAACGAGAACAAGAATTTAGTCGTTTTGCATCGCATGAGTTGAGAACGCCAATCATGGTGATCAAAGGCTCAACAGACATTCTAACGCGTATTCCAGAACAACCTCGAGTCGCGCAAAAAGCCATCGCGAGGATGCAGTCAGCTTGTGAAGACATGCGCGTACTGACAGAAGCGTTTCTCTTGCTCGGTAAAGAGAAAATAGAGCCTCAGCATTACGGAGAGCATCAGCTTCTTACTTGTTTACAAAAACAACTGGAAGAGCTGGCCCCTTTATTTGCCAAGCAAGATTCGAATTACGCTTTGCACGAACAACATAGTGGTGTAGTGACGGCTCCAGAGAGTTTTGTGACCATTGTAATCAACAATCTGATTAAAAATGCCTTTAGCTATAGTGTGGGAGATATTGAGATTGAGTTGGATGGTCATGCTCTTAAGATCCTGAATCGTCACGATGGTAACGAGACGTACAACGCCGGCTACGGTTGTGGGCTTGTTATCGTACAACGCATATGTGAACGGATGGGATGGGCGTTAATACTGGACGATGATGGTGTTCGATTTAGTGCGAAAGTGGAATTCCGTTCCTAGCTTTGTGCGTCTAACCCACAGTCAAACAAGAAAAAACTGGAATTTGAATTAGACTGAAGTTAGTGACGCGGAAACTTGAGGAACCGTTATGCTTTCTTATCAGGTCAGCAGAAGTATTGAAATTAATAAGAATCAAAGCGAGATTATTGGCTATCTCAAGGATTTTAATAACTGGCCTGATTGGTCACCTTGGATCATTCTTGAACCAAGCTGCGAGCTGACATTCAGCGATAATCAAGGTCACGTTGGAGCCGGTTACCAATGGAATGGTCAGCGTATTGGAACTGGTGCCATTGTATTGGAAAGCACTCAAGAACATCGGTTAGATATGGAGCTTCATTTCTTTCGCCCAATCAAGAGTCACGGAAAGGTGACTTTAATAGTGACGCCGTCACAAGGTGGTTGTTTAGTCGAATGGCAAATGCAATCACGCGTTCCTTGGTATCTGTTCTTTTTGAAAAGTATGTTTAAGTCGATGATAGAAATGGATTATCAACGTGGGCTACGCATGCTCAAAAGCAAACTTGAAACCGGACAAGTGCTCTCAGACTTGGTTGAAATTGGTAATCGAACCCAGCCTCAGGTTCACTACATCGGAATAAAAGGCGAGGCCACCATTTCAGAATTAGGTCCGGTAATAGAAGAACAAGTTCAACAGTTAAAGCAGATAGTTGATGACAAGGGCTTATCTGTGAACGGTGAGTTATTTTGTTATTACCAGTCGATGGATATGCAGAAAGGCACGTTTGAGTTTATCACTTGCTTGCCACTTGATAACGCAGTAACTGCGCCAGAGGGAGCGGTTTCCGGTACCATACCTGAGAGTGAAACATTTGTCGTCGAGCACCGTGGGGAATATCAGTTTTTGGGAAATGCATGGGCTTTAGCGATGAACTTGGTTCGCCAGAGTGGTATGAAAGCCAAAATCAGTCCATTAGGGATTGAGCGCTACTTAGATAATCCGCAAGAAACCACGCAGGATAAACTAAGAACCGAAGTTATTTTATTTAAGAAATGACAGGCGCAGCCGGACACGCTCCCCTAAATATCATGCTAGTTCCGTCGTAATCTACAAAAGAAAAAGAGGGTCTCTATACCCACCTATAAAAATGCCTCAGCAATCGCTGAGGCATGGTTTTATCAGCCAACTTCTCTTGCTAGAGAATTATTGTGCACGGTACTTACCGCTGTTTAGTTCAATTTTAGATGCTTTTACCCGGCTGTCTGCGTTTAGATAGTCGCTAATGCTCAGTAGATCTTGATCTTGAGATGCTTTTAACACCGCAGACTCTCCCTCTGCGAAGACAACTTCCAGCTTTAGCTCTTTGGCGACCGCTTTCGCTTCGTTAGGGTTGTTTACCGTGATGTAAACCAGTCCAGTGGCCTTGGATACATTGCTAAACGCATTCTTAAACACTTCATCACCGGCTTGAAGTTTTACTTCTTCGGATAGGATCCTAGCTGTACCCGTTTGCACCTTGCGATAATCTTGGCCATTAATCTCAACCGCTTCTGAAGGCACGAACAGTTCAGGTGCGGGTTGTTGAGAGAGTTGTTGCTCAGCGTATGCGCTAGCCGTCATCATAGAAAGAGCCAGCATAGAAAATGATATGTATTTCATGTAATTGACTCCTTAGTGTCCAAAGATGCGCATCGACCAGTTCTTAATAACACCTGGCTGAGTGTTGTTTGCCATCGGAACATCATAGATGGTTGAAGAGTTAAAATATGCAATGTAAGAAAAGACTTCGTCGCCATTCGTATCGATTGCTCGTAATGTCCATTCGCCTTTTGCATCTTCGCCATAGAACTGGTTAGACAACATTAGTTGGTCTTTGTAGCCAGTAATCGTTGGGTCAAGAGATTGACCAACAAGACCATTACGCGGTGTTTGCAAAACGGAACGAGTCCCTGATGGCGAAACGAGCTCGATAGCTAAGTCGGGCAGGCGAGAGTGGTCTAATGTCAATTTCACTTGAACGGATTCTACCTTCAGATCATCGGCAATAGCGATACTTGATGAACCGCCAGCCAGACTCGCATCGGGTACACTGACTTCTTTAGCATTATTAACCCAAGGCGTAATAACTTGAGGCGGTAAAACACGATTCGTCATGCGAGCACGTTGCATTGCTTCATCCAAATCGACAGCGCCGAAGCCATAAAAAGTATGGAAATCTACGCCTGCGGCGTTTTTCTGCCAAGGAGAAATGGCCTCGTAGCTAACCTGTTCACCTTTGTGGTTAGTAAATTCAAGTTGTACGCCTGGATGCGTTTTATCCGTTACTTTTGCTGTTTCTGCTAGTAAAGCACGTACATCACGAGCAGAAAGTGCATGATTTGTGGACATGATTGCCGCGATGGCACCGGACGTGTTTGGCGCAGCCGACGAGGTTCCGTTCATTGTACTGGTATAGTTACAGTTCGGGTCTAGCTCCGTACCGCCGTGTAAGCCATTGATACCAAGGCCGTCGCTGGTATTTTGCCCTTCTTCACAACCCATCAAATCGGTGGTGACCATGGCAGGGAAGTCTTGCCCATATTCACCTGCTGGTGCGGCAACCCATACGTTAGATCCCACCGATGAGTAACTCGCTCGCGTGCCATCCGCACGTAGTGCACTGGTGATTAAATTAAAGTAGTTGGCGTTGTCATAAGACTGAGCGGAGTTGTGCATCGGCAAGCCTTGGTTGTCTCCACCAGCAAAGAAGTTACTTGGCAACACGAAGAATCTTCCCGCATTGAAATAGCGATAACCATTGCCGGCTGACTTAACAAATACAGCACCGCGTCCCCATGAGTTACTCTCGCTGACATTTTTTATCACGTCCATTTCAAGTTTAAGTTGAGGATCGCTTTCATCAAAAGTTATTGGGTTGATCGGGCTGAAACCGTAGCTTTGGTTAAATACACGAACATCGCGTGTGGCAGGGTCCATGCCGTGAGAGATTAGCCAGCCTTCTAATGTCTGGTTGGCTAACCAGTTAAAACCAATAAGAGAAGAGTGAGAAGCAACACCGCGTCCACCTTCACCATTGTTGCCGACTGCGCTGATCAAACCGGCTACAGCAGTGCCGTGACCATTGGTATCAACCGGATAACTTAATGGGAAAGAAGAGTCTTCGACGAAATTTCTGCTACCTGTAACTATATTACCTGCAAGATCTGGGTGATCGATCTGCACTCCAGAATCAATGACCGCGACTTTTACACCAATACCCGCAATACCCATTGCTTGAGTGAGCTTGGTGTTTAGGTCGTTCCCAGCAACAGCTGGGTTAGCTGCAAAAGCAGTTTGCCCTGTGTTGTCTAAGTGCCATTGTTCAGAATAGAGTGGATCAAACGCCGAGACGGCAGGTGCAATGCCTACTGCCAACATAGCAGCAAATAGGCGGTTAATGCGTATTTCCATTTTTGACCTCATGTCTTTGTTTGGAATTTTTTAGCTCCTGTTTCATATTCCTCTAACAGGAATAAACAAAGCTAACGACAAAGAATAAGGACGAAAACCATTTACAACTTGTTTACATCAAAAGTTCGACGAACAACATGAGTCAGTGTTAATTCACTGAAATTATAGGGTTTTTTAATGTCGAATAGCGCACGCATGAAAAGTAAAAAGCAGAAAATACGGTCGTACTGTCTGCTTTGAGAGGAAGGATTATTTAGTTGAAGCGGGTTGAATTGTCGCCATTGGTTTCTTCGGTTTGGCCTTTTCTTTGGGTAACACGTTATCAATCCACTTTTTGATGTATAGCTTATTGAACTCACTATCACACCACTTCTTGTTTAAACCACGTCGGTTAAACTCAGCGCCAATCGCAACTTTGGTTTGGTTGGTTGCACGGCTGTAGTAGAGGGTCTCGCACAACTGAGTGTTACTCATTTGTTGGGCATATACGTTAACACTGCTGCTGCGCATTCCCAGTTGAGAGGCTTGATGGTTACTACACGCAGTGAGAAGTGCTGGCGCAAAAATAGCGATGGTTAGGATTTTTTTCATTTTGCTCTTATGACGTCGGGTGAATAACGAAGCGATTTCTTCCTGCTTGCTTTGCGTCATACAAAGCTTGATCTGCGAAGAAAAACCATTGATCCCATTCTTGTTGAATAGTTTTTACGGACAGTCTGTCGACAGCTCCGAGAGAAATTGTCGCGTTTAATGACTTAGAGTCAACCACTAGTGGCGTGTTTTCCACGATATATCTCAATCGATCCAAGAATTTAGCGCAATCTTCAGTTCTGTTTACTTCAAATAATAAGACAAACTCCTCTCCACCCCAACGGATGAGTAGGTCCCCAGAGCGAGTCGATTCATTAAATAACCTGGCAATATGCATTAACATCTTGTCGCCAATATCATGCCCATATTCATCGTTAAACCTTTTAAAATGATCGATATCTAATACGGCTAAGGCAAACGTTCTATCTGGGCTTCTACGAGCCATTTTATCCAGCCAAATGGGAAGGTAGCGACGGTTGTGCAGTTGAGTTAATGGATCGGTAGTATTTTCTTGAGTGAGTGCCTTATTAATACGCCTAACGCGCAGTACGTAACGAAAGCCAACGACACCAATCGCTGCGATAGCGATAAAGTAGAACATTTCTCTATAGCGTTGTGAGCGCAGCTCTGAGGCTTGCAACGCATTTTTCGTTTCTAGTAGCTTGAGTTCTTTCTGAGCTAACTTAGCTTCGAGGTCAAACTTAATGTTAATCATCTCTTCGCCGTGAATATGATGAGAAAATTCAGCTTCTAGCTCTCTTAATTGAGTTAAGTAACGAAAAGCCGCTTCAAAATTATTAAGGGTTTGATTCGCGTTTACTAGGACCGACAGCATATCAATGCGCTGTCGTATTTCTAGCTCATCGGTTGATTTAGTTTGCTCAAGTACGTTGATAGCTGTCGAAATGGCTTTATCGTATTGTTCATCTGCGAGGTATGCTTCTGCATATGCTTCATAACAAGGCATTTTCTTCGCCTCTAAGTTTCCCGTGATAGGGAGAGCTACGCAACGCTGTGCAACCATCAACGCTTCATCAATTTTCCCTATCGAACTTAACATTTGTGAGAAGCTGGATAATGAATAGTGTTTGATGACGTCTGACCCCGTTTGCATTGAGAGTCGGATTGCTTCATTAAAATAGTATTCTGCCTTTTCGCTATCTCCACTGCTTAAGTGAACAATACTTAAGTTTGCGTAGATAACCCCAATGAAAAGGCTGTTGTCATATTGATATTTGCTGTTTAAATAGGTGTCGAGTGCTTGCGTCAGGTAGCTACTGGCGCGAGCCCAATCGGATGCATCGATATAGACGGTACCGATGTTATTCAGCGTCATGGCAACTTGCATTTCAAATACGGTTCTCTCTAACAACTCATAGGCGGTTCGGTAATACTTGAGTCCGCTACGTAGTTGATTCCGTGAAACCTCTAAGTTCCCTAGCCAGCGATATGCTCTTCCTTCTAGCGCTAAATAGCCGAGATCACGGGCTTCGGCGATGATGTCATGTAGTACAAGTTCTGCATTCCAATTGTCGTCTAGTTCAATCATGGTTACCGCTTTATTAAGCTGTGCTTCAGCGACTACCCACGGTAAATTATGCTCTGTCCCAAACTCAATTAAATCAGGCATATCTTTGGGCAGCGGAACGCCTTCGTAGCGCTTTAGGTATAGGCGCGCAAAGTAATAAAGCGCAAGAGATTCCGCTGACGCATTCTGTGGCGCAACTAATTCATCTTCTTCAATTGAGCGCGGCTTACCCATTGAACGAAAATAGAGATTGAGCATGGAGCTGCTTTGAGGAGAAATGTGTTCTTCCAGGTAGCTCTGTTTTTCTGTGTTGGCAAGTACATGGGTTGGATGGAAGAAGAATCCAAGTACTGAGAACAGCGCGCAAGTTAGCGTTTTAATCGGAAAGTGCATGAGCTTATTAATAAAATGTGATCTCGTTTAACCCTAATACTAGGTAAGTCTATCACTTCTTATTGGCTAAGTGCGGATGGATTCCGAGTTACAAACGGCTTGTGAAGAAAGTTTCGCGAAAGGTGAGGCTAATATTATGATTTATAATGATAAATCTGTTCAAAAGTGGAAAGATTGATTTAACGACAAGATAAACAGTACGACGAATCTAGTGTGTCGAACATTGTTAGTGGTGTAAGTTTCATCATTTAGTCGGTGCGATTCGCATCTCGAAAGATGGCTGGTTCGCTAAAAAATTATCTTTCTGTCATAAATATTTAATGTTTGTATGGGTTGTTAAAAAACTCGATATTAGACATAGTGTTATTAAGCCAATAAAAAATGGCTTTTATAATAAACAGGAGATTAACTATGCATAATGAAATGATTCAACCTTCACACTTCGGTATTATTGGCCGCACTTGTATCGCTTCAGTACTTATGATTGCGGGCGTTTTTGCTCTTATTTAAGAGTCAATGGTAACGATGGTTACCCGCTTAAGAGTAAGAAAATTCAGGGAATCACCTTAATCTCGTATAAGGTATTCCCCTGAAAATCCAACCTAATAACTACTTTTTAGCTGAAGAAGCTAAAAATCAATGCACTTACCGCTACAATGCCCGCAGTTAAAACAAAGTAAGTTGAGCCATTTCCACGATATTGTTTCAATGCATCGATTTTGTATACCGCTAACATTGGCATAATAAATAAGATCATCGCGATAACAGGCCCTGACAACGCTTCCATCATACCAAGAATGCTTGGGTTCATGATCGCTGCTGCCCAGATTGAAAAGAAAAGTACTGCAACGCTGATACGATCAACCCGCTTTTCAGACAGTTTAGAGTGTTTGGTAATTAAACCATTTAAGCTTTCGCGTGCACCTAAAAAGTGCCCAAGAAAAGAGGAAGTGATAGCAACAAAAGCCACCAAAGGACCAAGCGTTGCGATAAATGGGTTGTCTGTTGCATTGGCTAAATAAGACAGCACCGACACGTTTTGTTCTTTAGCTTGAGCCAATTGCTCTGGTGACAGCGCTAATACACACGAAAAGACAAAAATAAGCACAAACGCAATTAACATGATGCTAGTGCGTCGAAGAATTATTTCGGATTTCGCATCCGCTTGATCGCCATAATGGCGACGTTGCACATTTGCAAAGCTTGAAATCGCAGCCGCGTGACTAAACGAGAAAATAACCACAGGAACCGCTAACCACATAGTGCTAGCAAAAGCAGACGCTTCAGGGGCGTCCATGATTGGCATGGTCCAGTTTGGTATCAAGTAAAATGAAAGAAAGGCAAGAATAGCCACTAATGGGTAAACCATAATGGCAAAAGCCCGTAGCATGACTTTTTCGCCCGCCATCATAATGGCAATTAATGCAAACACTAGTGCACCTGAAAGCAGAGGGCGAGGCAAAGAAGCCATATCAGCTTGGTTAACCATAAAACTGTCTACGGTATTGGTAATACCGACACCGTAAATTAACAGGATCGGGAAGATCGAAAGAAAATACAGCAGTGAAATAGAGCGACCCGCTTTTGCGCCAAAGTGCTCTTCTACTACATCAGTAAAGTCTGCATTTTTGATCTTGGAAGACAGTACAAAGCGAGCTAAACCACGGTGGGCAAGATAAGTCATTGGGAAAGCAAGCACAGCCATTGCGACTAACGGCCAAAACCCGCCAATACCAAGGTTGATCGGCAGAAATAGAATGCCTGCACCAACGGCTGTTCCAAACAGACTAAGGACCCAATGTGTATCGTGTTTTGACCAAGATGTTGTTGTGTTTAATTCACTGGAATTTAACGCATTTCGAGATTCTTTCACTTAAAACTCGCTTTTATAAAAATAATAATGCGGAGAATGGTATAGGTTTTGGTGTTTGTTATCACATCGGAAGTGTGGTGAATCATGCTGAAGATAAGGGGTGGTTGTAACTTATCAAACTATGAATTTTTTTAAAAACTAGAATTTTAATCTAAATCTTAAATAATAAATTGGTGTTATATTTCAAATTTTTACTAATGGGTGGTTTTTGATTTCGTGGTTAAAACTTAATCATGGATGTATATGCTAAAGAAGCTTGCTCTTACTTAATGAGCCATGGTGCATATTGGAGGGCTAGCAAGTGGCAGGTCTATGAGTCCTGCATTTAGATGAGTTTTAGGTATATACTGCCGCCACAAATGTTAAAGGAGGAATCATTGAATGGACATTCTGTCTGCACATAAAGACGACTTATTGGCTGTGTATACGCTTGAAAATACTTTATTTGGAGAACATGCCTATCCTCAATTTTTCTTTCGGCAAGCTTTTGATTGTTGGGGGGAAAGCTTACTAGTGGCGAAAGAGGGGGAGCAAGTCGCAGGGTATATTTTGCTGACGACAAGCACAAATGCACAGCAATATTGGATCATGTCACTGGCTGTCGATACTCAACATCGTGGTAAGGGTATTGCGCGTTCTCTGATTGAAAGTGTCATCGCGCCGTTGAAGTTGGGCTCAAGTGTGAAGTTGACGGTCGATCCGAATAATCAGCCTGCATTGTCTTTGTACCTGTCCCTTGGCTTCAAAGTCTTAAAAGAAGAAGCGCATTATTTCGGTGACGAAGAGTCTAGATTGGTCATGGAATTAGTAAAGTAACCCTGCACGATAATGAACGAAACTTGCACCCAATCAGTGCGCGGTATTACTTTGCAATAGTTGTTTACATTCTAACGTTTTGTAAATTAAAGATTTTCAATCTTGGCACCTCGTTTGCTTTGAGATAAATGTTCATCGTTAACTCGATGCGCCGCTCTCTATAGCAGGCGAGAGCGGGATAGGGTATTACTTTTGAAAATGTACTAACAGCGTTAAAGGCATTGCTGCCTCTCTCGATTCGGGAGAGGCTTTTTTTTGCCTGTAATTTAGGATTAGTCGCGCAGGAGGCGTTATGTCACAAGGGTGTAGAAAGACAACTTGTCCGTATTGCGGAGTAGGCTGCGGAATTGAAATCAGCAATAACAAGATTATTGGAGATGCGCTTCATCCGGCCAATTCCGGTTCACTGTGTGTAAAGGGTGTCGCATTAGCAGAAAGCTTACAAATGCCTTCAAGATTGCTCTACCCCAAGCTAAGGGAAAAAGAAGTGTCATGGCAGTCGGTCACAGACTTAATTGCACAAGAGATCCATCAAGCAAAAGCGGAGTTTGGACCTGATTCTGTCGCGATGTATGTTTCTGGTCAGTTGTTGACGGAAGACTATTACGTCGCCAACAAACTCATGAAAGGCTATGTTGGCAGCGCAAACATCGATACTAACTCCCGTTTGTGTATGTCTTCGGCGGTTGCGGCTCATGTACGAGCATTTGGTGAAGATGTCGTTCCCGTCAATTACGATGACATTGATAAGACTGAGCTATTGATCATTTGTGGTGCCAATACCGCTTGGACGCACCCTGTTCTATTTCGACGTATTCAACAAGCGAGAGAAAACAATCCTAACCTCAAGCTGGTGGTCATTGACCCGCGTGAAACGGTCACAGCGCAGCAAGCGGATTTGCATCTACCGATTAAAAACGATGGGGATGTGTCACTTTTTAATGGGCTTCTCAAGTTTCTTATCGAGCAGCAATGTATTGATTCTGAATATATAAATTCCCATACCGAAGGGTTTGCTGCGCTTGCAGAAGAAGCTACTGATTTTCGTTACGATGTCACTAATCTAACGTCTTCCATTGGCATTTCAGAAGAAAAGCTGACCACCTTCTTCCAATGGTTTGCACAAAGCCCAAGCGCAATCACGCTGTTTTGCCAAGGGGTTAACCAAGCCGAAAATGGTGTTGATAAAGGCAATGCCATTATTAATGCACATTTGGCGTCAGGTAAAATTGCCAAGTCAGGTTGTGGGCCGTTTTCTATTACAGGTCAGCCGAATGCGATGGGTGGGCGAGAAGTCGGTGGTTTGGCAAACCAACTAGCGGTTCATCGCGCTTTTGACGCAGATTCTATCAAGCAAGTGCAGGCGTTTTGGGATTCACCAGAAATTGCCACTCAGCCCGGTTTAAAAGCCGTTGAACTGTTTGAGGCGGTAGAACGTGGGGAGATTAAAGTTCTGTGGATCATGGCAACCAATCCCGTGGTTTCTTTGCCTGATAATCAGATGGTTAAGCGCGCGTTAGAGGCTTGTCCTTTTGTGATTGTGTCTGATATTACTGCGGAGTCGGACGTTGCTAAATATGCAGATGTTCTACTGCCAGCAGCTGGTTGGGGTGAAAAGCAAGGGATGGTGACTAACTCTGAACGTAGAATGTCTCGTCAACGTCAGTTTCAAATACCACCTGGTGAAGCAAAACCAGATTGGTGGGCGATAAGCCAAGTCGGACAAGCTCTGTGTACATTGGAAAAAATACAAAATGGCTTTGCGTTTACTTCTGAGCGGGCGGTATTCAGGGAATATGCGGCGATGACAGGCATGAATACTGATTCGCCATTGAAGCTCGACCTGTCTCAACACGCAAACTTAACCGAGCAAGAATACGAGGAGTGGGTGCCGACACAATGGGGAGGAGAGCGCCCTTTTACTGATGGAATCTATTCGCACCCAGATGGTAAAGCGCGTTTTGTCGTGACCAGTGAATTGCTTCAACGCTTAGAGAGAACAAAAGGCTGGTGGCTCAATACGGGCAGACAACGCGACCAATGGCATACCATGACGCGTACAGGGCATATCGCACACCTTGCCGCCTCTGAGTTAGAGCCAACCGTGTACATGAACACACTCTCCGCCACTCAAAATCGCTTAAAAGCAGGACAACTCACCAAGCTGTTCCAGCCTACTTCAAACACCAGTATTTATGCCAAAGTGGCCATTGATGAAGGTTTGGGTTTTCAGGAGCTGTTTATGTCAATGCACTGGGCGGGCCGATATGGGGGTGAAAGCAGTGTTAACGCGATAATAAACAGCGCAAAAGACCCTATTTCTGGGCAACCTGCGTTTAAGTCGTCTTATGTTGAAGTGCAAGACGCAGCGGTAAAAACCTACGGTATGTTCATCGGGACACAGTTTGATTCCGGCAAGTTTCTCTACAGCGCATTTCAAGCAGAAAGTAATTTGGGCATCTGGCGCTTCGCACACGATAAACGACCAAAGAAGCAGAGTTTTTGTCGAACCGAAAAGAGTCGCAGGATCACGATTGATATTGCCCAAGGTTGGTTAGCGGTAGATTACGATCTTGTTGGAGACGTTCGTATCATTCGTTCTGTTTTGGTGGTGTCTAGTGAGCCGATTCAAACCGACTACACCAACTTTACGCACTTGATTGGTAAGCCGATGGAGTTATCGCAACTGCTTACCATCACTCAATCGCAAAGCATTGCCAAACTGGTTTGTAGTTGTTTCCGTGTTACTGATAAACAAATACATGACGCGATAGAGAAACGAGATTGCACTTCACTGACCCAACTTCAAAACAAACTCAAATGCGGTACCAACTGTGGCTCATGCGTCTCTCAAATCAAACAAATGGTCGACAGCCATCAGCATCAAAAGGGCAAACAGCAAGCGAGCCAGCAAAGTCTGGCGATGCAAATAAAGTAAATCAGAAAGAGGATAAGCACATGGAAGCGCCTTATCAAAAGTCTTGGTTTAAGAAAGGACAAGCGAGTCAGAATCAAGAACGCTCGTCTCGCTTTTCTAAGCATGACCAAGCAAGCAAACTGAACCAACTTTTAGAAAATCACTCCGCAGATCTAGATGCGAATCAAAAAGGTTTTGTTTCGATTGTCGGAGCAGGACCGCACGATCCAGACTTGTTAACCGTGAAGGCAGTGAAAGCGATTATGTCGGCAGAGGTACTGTTGTACGACCGTCTGGTTAGCAAAGATATTTTGGAGTTGACTTCGCCACAAGCCGATTGGATTTACGTGGGCAAACGATGCGGACAACCTAGTATTGGTCAGGAGGAAATCTGTGATTTGATGGTGTCGCTCGCTCAGCAAGGAAAGCGAGTTGTGCGCTTAAAAGGGGGAGATCCTTTTGTATTTGGTCGTGGAGGCGAAGAGGCGTTAGCGCTTGTCAAACACTCTATCGCTTACGAAGTCATCCCCGGTATTACTGCTGCGATTGGATGTTCCGCAAACAGCTTGATTCCGCTGACTCATCGCGGCGTTGCTCGCAGCGTTACCTTAGTGACGGGGCAAGTGGTAACAGGCGCATTTGAGGCTTGGAGCCAATTGATGCAAAGCGGACAAACATTGGTGTTCTACATGGGATTAGAAAAATCGGCAGACATACAAATCGGTTTAATCGACGCTGGTTTGAGAGAAGATTTCCCTGTCGCGATCATCACTCATGGTTGCAGCCCTCAGCAACAAGTTCATGTTACCCAACTCAATCAGCTCAATGAGTTATCGATTACACTTAAAGGCATCAGCCCAGCATTGATTGTGATGGGAGAAGTTGTCAAACTGCGCGAACAACTAATAGAAACCGTACAGTCAGTGACGGAATACGAGGGAATATGAGCAGCATTTTGGAGTGTATCAGAACAGTCGGTCGTGGCGAACGTGGTAGAAAACCACTGAACTTTGACCAAGCGTTTCGAGTTATGGATGAATACCTAAACGGAGAGTGCGATGATGATCAAATGGCAATGCTGCTGATGCTGATCCGCGTACAAAACGAGACTCAACAAGAAATCGCTGGCTTTGTGAAAGCATTCCAATCCCGCATGCCTGCTATTGGTGCAGACATCGACTGGCCATGTTACGCAGGCAAACGTGAAGCGGCAGGTCAGCCTTGGCACCTGTTAGCAGCGAAGATCCTTGCCGATAATGGTCATAAAGTGCTGATGCATGGCTATCACGACCGTCAATCTGGACGTTTACACGCAGAAGATTACCTCGACAAGTTTGCTATCGAGAAAGCGGAATCAGCAGAAGAAGCAAAGCGTGTCTTAGAAACACAAAACATCGTGTATCTACCGCTCAGCGCATTTGCTCCACAAGCAGAAACCATGATCGGTTGGAAGAATCGTTATGGGCTTAGAACGCCGATTAATACCGTGGTTCGTGCATTGAATCCGGGGCAGGCGACGGTTGGTATTCGTGGTAGCTTCCATCCTGGATTCCAACAACTTCATGCTGAAGTTGAATATGAAATCGGTCAAACCGCTCACGCCGTTGTGTCATTCAAAGGACAATCGGGTGAGTCAGAATACAACCCGAAAGTAAGTCAAACTGTTTGGCTAAGCCAAACAAGCGGCGTGACATCGCACTACTGGACGGAGCAAATGCTGTCTGAGGTGCCAATGCCTACGAACTGTCCGTTTGGGACGTCAGAAGATGACATGAACCAAATGGCAAATACGGTTTTGGCAACGATGACAGTTGTGCTCTTTGCTCAAGTGCACGATAGGGAACAGGCCTTTGAACGTGCGTTTGCTTATTGGGAAAACTATTGTTGTGGCAGTTAATCCTGTGACGAGCTAACCGCGAAACGTTGTTGGATCGGAATCCTTTATCTATTGTTTGTGTAAGCTTGTCAGTGATGTATTTATCACTTGAAGTGTCTCACAACTGGTTGGGGCAAACATCAGTGAGGCCTGATGAGTTTACTTTTCGATAAGAAATGAGGACAAGGATAATGATTCTAAAGCACTCAAATTCTAACAACAAGGCGTCACATCCCATTCCACAAGAAGCTTTCGATTGGTATGACGAATACGCACATGGCAAAATCTCTCGTCGAGAGTTTCTCAACCGTCTTGGTGGCCTCGCTGTTTTAGGTTTTAGTATGACGGCCCTGGTTGATGCTCTGACTCCAAATTATGCACTCGCAGAGCAAGTTTCCTTTAATGATCCTGAGATCAAAGCAACCTATGAAACCTTTGCCTCGCCCAATGGACATGGGGAAGGTAGCGGCTATTTGGTTGTGCCACAAAAGAAGACCTTAAAATCGCCGACAGTGTTGGTGATTCATGAAAATCGAGGTCTAAACCCATACATCAAAGATGTCGCCAGACGACTCGCGAAAGACGGCTTTATTGCTTTCGCTCCTGACGCGCTTTATCCACTCGGTGGCTATCCGGGGAACGATGATGAAGGTCGCGCCATGCAGAAAGAGATGGACAGAGCCAAGATCGAACAAGATTTTATTGCTGCTGCTAATTTCATTAAACACTACGAGGGTGGGAACGGTAAATTAGGCGCTGTTGGGTTCTGTTTCGGTGGATACATCGTTAATATGCTTGCAGCGGTAATGCCAGAAGAGCTGGATGCAGGTGTGCCTTTCTACGGAACACCGGCGGCGCAAGAGATTCAAAAGCAGGTCAAAGGGCCGTTGATGATTCACTTCGCAGGGCTCGATAAGCGCGTCAACGACACATGGCCTGCCTATGAGCAGCAATTGATCGCGAACGATGCGCAGTATCAGGCGTTAATGTATGAAAACGTCAACCATGGCTTCCATAACGACTCAACGGCTCGCTACGCACCAGAAGAAGCGGCGCTCGCGTGGGAACGCACACTAGGTTTCTTCAAAGAACATCTCGCCTCTAGTTAAAACGCTTCAACTTTAATTGGCACATTCCTTGTTATGTCTCTCTTAGTGAGTGAGATATAAACAAGGAATGTGCATGACTCAATCAACGTCAAAAATACCCATCATAGTATGCTGTGATAGCCTCCAAGAGCAGGCTCGACTATCCGGCTTGTTGAGCAAAGATTACGACAACATAGTTGGCTGCCAATTGGCACAACTAGAAACTTTGATGCAGCGAGAACCATCGGCACGCGTTGTTGTTGGATGGCAGCAGCCGACGGCGGAACTGCGTTTGATTGTCGATTTCTGTCGCAGAAAATCGGCACCACTCCTTATCGTGCTGAAGCAACTATCATCCAATGATATCAATCGGTTATCAGAAAAAATGGATTATGTTCTCATGCCACATGATAGTGAGTTTGCACTTCAACCCTGGATTGAACATGCGACATTAGTGAGAGCGAAATTCGAAAGTATGCAATCGGAAATTGAATCGCTGACCCATAAGATTGAAGAGCGCAAGCTGGTGGAAAAAGCCAAAGGTCTGCTGATGAAGATGCACAGTGTTGATGAAGATCAGGCTTATAAAGCGCTTAGAAATTCAGCCATGCAATCGAGCCAAACGCTCTCACAAGTGGCGAAGAATCTGATTACGGCATTGCAGTTAATGGATTAACTTCTCTACTACTTTGGGGTTATGGCAGAAATTCTACCGTGGTGCGTGTTGCACTAACAGCAAGCAAAAACAGTTGCTTGGTTACGAGGGTAGACTCTAATGTGCTGTATTTAAAGTAGAAAATAAGTTGGCACAGTACTTGGATTAGTTAAAACGGGTTTATTGTTGAATCGCTTATCTCAATTATCAACGGCGGTAATTGTAGACTTAGCAACGGCGCTACTGCTCTTCGGAGTAGTGGCGCTTTTTTTATGGGAGCAAACCAATGAAATGGAGTTCGATGCTGAAAGTGTCAGCAATTTCGTTATCGGTATTCACCACGGTCAGCGTAAAGGCAAAGTTGGGTGAGCCAGAAATTGAAGACCTGAAGTTTGGTTTTATTAAGTTAACCGATATGGCACCGCTGGCGGTTGCTTATGAGAAAGGCTTTTTTGAAGACGAAGGCTTGTACGTCACTTTAGAAGCGCAAGCAAACTGGAAGGTGCTCTTAGACCGAGTCATCGATGGTGAGCTTGCTGGCGCGCACATGCTTGCTGGTCAGCCATTGGGCGCAACGATTGGTGTCGGCACAAAAGCAGAAGTGATTACCGCGTTCAGTATGGATTTGAACGGCAACGCAATCACGGTTTCCAATGATACTTGGGAACAGATGAAGCAGTACATTCCAAAACAACCAGATGGCAAACCTGTTCACCCAATCAAAGCTGATGCACTGAAGCCTGTGGTCGACAGCTATCTGGATAAAGGCAAACCGTTCAACATGGGTATGGTGTTCCCAGTATCGACGCACAACTACGAGTTGCGATACTGGTTAGCGGCAGGTGGGATTCATCCAGGCTTTTATGCACCAGAATCCGGTGACAACAGTGGCCAGTTGGACGCTGACGTTCTTTTGAGTGTTACACCGCCACCACAAATGCCAGCGACAATGGAAGCGGGCACGATCAAAGGGTACTGCGTAGGCGAACCATGGAACCAACAAGCCGTATTCAAAGGCATTGGTACGCCCGTCGTGACCGACTACGAAATCTGGAAGAACAACCCAGAGAAAGTATTTGGTGTTTCCAAAGCTTGGGCTGAGAAGTATCCAAACACGCACATTCGCGTAGTGAAAGCCTTGATTCGAGCTGCACATTGGTTGGATGAAAACGACAATGCCAACCGCCAAGAAGCAGTGAAGATGCTATCAAAAAGCGAGTATGTGGGAGCCGATGCCGAAGTTATCGCTAACTCAATGACCGGCACATTTGAATACGAGAAAGGTGATAAACGCGACGTGCCAGACTTCAATGTGTTCTTCCGTCATAACGCTACTTATCCGTATTACAGCGATGCGATTTGGTACCTAACCCAAATGCGTCGCTGGGGACAGATCTCAAGCGAGAAATCCGATGATTGGTACATGGATGTCGCAAAAGAGGTTTACCGTCCAGATATCTACCAACAAGCGGCTCAAGCGCTAATTGAAGATGGTGTGTTGAGCAAAAAAGACTTCCCAGATTTTAGTGCTGAAGATGGTTTCCGTGCGCCACAAACACACTTTATCGACAACATCGTTTATGACGGTCGTGAGCCAAATAAATATCTAGAGAAGTTCTCTATCGGGCTTAAAGGAAAAGACAAGGTTTAACCATAGCGATAAACGCCACAGGCGAGGGGATTCGCTTGTGGTAACAAGGATGTAAATTTCTTAGGAGTGAGTATGTCTAGTAATGTCATTTCCCTTTTTCCTGCTAAGCAGGTAGTGAACCGAAGTCGGTTGGTGCTTTTGCCCGTCATTGGCTTGCTGATCTTTTTGGCAATGTGGCACTTAGCGGCGAGAGAAGTGCAAACCTCATTAGGTACACTACCGGGACCTGTGCAAACTTTTCAGCAGTTCAGCAACCTTGTCGATGACCATTGGCAAGAGCGAGAAAAAGAACAAGCGTTTATCGAGCGTCAGGAAAAGCGCAATGCTGCGAAGTTAGCCAAGAATCCAGACGCGGAAGTGAAGATTCGTCCTTACACAGGTAAGCCGACGTTCTTCGACCAAATCGTGACGAGCTTAGTGACTGTGACAGCGGGCTTTCTGCTGGCGACGGTTATCGCGATTCCACTTGGCATCGTGCTTGGTCTGAATCAAGGACTGTATCAAGCGTTCAACCCAATCATTCAATTGCTCAAGCCTGTATCACCTTTGGCATGGCTGCCTATCGTAACCATGGTGGTGAGTGCCACTTACGTGAGTGATGACCCGATGTTTGCTAAGTCGTTCATTAACTCTCTGATCACCGTGGCGCTGTGTAGCTTATGGCCGACGCTGATTAACACCGCAGTGGGTGTGACGAGCGTTGATAAAGACTTAGTTAACGTGAGTAAAGTGCTCCAACTTTCGTGGTGGCAGCACATCCGCACCATCGTTTTACCTTCTGCCATACCAATGATCTTCACCGGTTTACGTCTCTCTTTAGGTATCGCTTGGATGGTGTTGATTGCGGCAGAAATGCTCGCGCAAAACCCTGGGTTAGGCAAGTTTGTTTGGGATGAGTTCCAAAACGGCAGTTCGGCATCATTGGGTCGCATCATGGTGGCGGTCATCACTATCGGCTTTATTGGTTTGATGCTCGATAGAGGCATGCTGCAACTTCAAAAGTGGCTGTCTTGGAATAAACAACAAGCGTTGAGATAAGGGAAAAGATCATGGAAAAAGCATTATTAGATCTAACGCGTTTAGGGATGCGATTCCCAACGCCAGATGGCGAATTCATCGCGCTTAAGAACGTCGATTTACAAATCAATAAAGGTGAGTTTGTATCGCTGATTGGCCACTCTGGTTGCGGAAAATCAACGGTATTGAACTTAGTTGCGGGTCTGCACATGCCAACAGACGGCGGCGTGATCGTCGATGGGCGAGAGGTGGCAGGGCCGGGGCCTGACCGTGCGGTTGTGTTCCAAAACCATTCATTATTGCCTTGGCTCTCCGTATATGAAAACGTTGAGCTCGCAGTAAAGCAAATTGCTGGTAAAAAGGGCAAAGCGTGGATTCAGGAGCAAGTGAATCACTATTTAGAGTTGATTCAAATGCAGCATGCCGCGCACAAAAAGCCGGATGAAATCTCTGGGGGTATGAAGCAGCGAGTCGGCATTGCGAGAGCACTGGCACTTCAACCAAAGGTTTTATTGATGGATGAACCATTTGGTGCGTTGGATGCACTAACTCGTGCGCATTTGCAGGATGCACTGATGAAGATTCAAGCCGAGCTAAACAATACCGTGATCATGATTACCCACGACGTGGATGAAGCGGTGCTGCTATCCGACAAAATCGTGATGATGACTAACGGACCGGCAGCAACCATAGGTGAAGTGTTAGAAGTGAATCTACCGCGCCCTCGTGAGCGTGTAGCACTGGCGGATGATGCGCAGTACCAGAAGTGTCGACAAGCGGTGCTGAAGTTCCTTTACGAGAAGCAATCCAAAGTCGAGATTCCTGCTTCGAAAGAAGACAAACCCAAAACCGCAGCGCAAACGGCATAAGGAGGCAGCGATGAACAGTCCTTTAACGATCCCAGTAAAGAACGCATTGAGCCACATCGTTGTGGTAGGCAACGGTATGGTCGGGCAACACCTCGTCGAGCAATTAGTGCAGAAAAACGCGCATTTGGAGCACCGAATTACCGTGATTGGTGCAGAGCGTTTTATCGCGTATGACCGTGTACAGTTGTCTTCTTTGTTTGCGGGTAAGTCTCATGATGATTTGATGCTGAGTAACCAAGAATGGTACGACATGCATGGCATCCAACTCGTACTTGGCAGCCAAGTAACAGGCATCGACAGAGAGCAAAAGCGCATTCTGCTTGATGGTGAAGATGTGCTGGGTTACGACCAACTCGTGCTCGCGACCGGTTCGTATCCATTTGTGCCGCCAATTGAAGGTAAAGACCGCGACAACGTGTTTGTCTACCGCACGCTTGATGACCTTTCACAAATCAAGAAGGCATGTGAAGGCGCAAGAACAGGCGCAGTGATTGGTGGTGGCTTGTTGGGTTTAGAAGCGGCAAACGCACTCAAACTATTGGGGTTAGAAACTCACGTTATTGAATTTGCACCCCGCCTGATGCCCGTGCAGTTAGACGATGGTGCTGGCTTAGTGCTAAAAGAGAAGATTGAAGCGCTAGGGCTAACCGTACATACCTCGACGGGGACGGAGCGAATCTGCGATGGTGAAACGGCTAAGCATCGTATGGTGTTTAAAGACAAAGATCCTCTCGAAGTGGATGTGATTGTCTTTTCCGCAGGGATTCGCCCTCAAGATGAGTTGGCAAGGTTGGCTGAGCTAGAAGTTGGCGAGCGAGGCGGCATTGTGATTAATAACCAATGCCAAACCAGCGATGAGAATATTTACGCGATTGGCGAATGTGCGTTGTGGGAGCAGAAGATCTTTGGTTTGGTCGCTCCCGGTTACACCATGGCGAGAACCACTGCCGATGTCTTGACTGGAATGCCGAGTGAAGGTTTTAAAGGTGCGGACATGAGCACCAAGCTCAAACTACTTGGGGTGGATGTGGCGTCTATCGGCGATGCACAAATGCAAACCGAAGGCGCACAAGAAATGGTATTGCAAGATGCGGTTGCAGGCATCTACAAAAAGCTGGTGGTTGATGCGAGCGGCACCCAATTGCTCGGTGCGATTCTCGTTGGTGACAACAGCGACTACGATGCGATCTTACAGTGTTATTTGAACAAAACGGTCCTGCCAGACCACGCGGCGAACCTGCTGTTTGATACCGGAATGCTGGACGGAGAGATGCCAGACAGTGCCATCATCTGTTCTTGTCACAACGTCACAAAAGGCGACTTAGTTGCCGAGATTCAAGCTGGCACTACCAACCTGACGGACCTTAAAGCCAACACCAAAGCCGGTACTGGCTGTGGTGGCTGTAGCAATATGGTCAAATCGGTATTGGATACTCAACTGGCAGCCATGGGGGTAGAGGTTAACAACCACCTGTGTGAGCACTTTGAGTTAAGTCGCCAAGAGGTGTTCCATATTTGCCAAGTGGAACAGATCAAAGACTTCGACACCTTAATTGCACTGCATGGCAAAGGGCATGGGTGTGACATTTGTAAGCCGACAGCAGCATCTGTGTTTGCTTCTTTGTGGAATGAACACATCATGGAGCCACAGCATCAATCTCTACAAGATTCTAACGATGCCTTTATGGCAAACCTGCAAAAAGACGGCTCTTACTCGATTGTACCTCGTGTTCCGGGGGGCGAAATTACACCAGACAAACTCATCGTACTAGGCGAAGTTGCGCAGCAATATGATTTGTACACCAAGATCACTGGCGGTCAGCGCGTGGATTTATTTGGCGCGCAGTTAGAACAGCTTCCTGAAATCTGGCAAACCTTAATTGATGCTGGTTTTGAAACAGGGCACGCCTACGGCAAATCGGTGCGCACCGTGAAATCTTGCGTGGGTTCTACTTGGTGTCGCTATGGTGTTGATGACTCGGTCGGATTAGCCATTGAGTTAGAGAACCGCTACAAAGGATTGCGAGCGCCCCATAAGCTTAAGTTTGCCGTATCGGGCTGTACTCGTGAGTGTGCAGAAGCGCAAAGTAAAGACATTGGGGTGATCGCCACCGAAAACGGCTGGAATCTATACGTTTGTGGTAATGGCGGCATGAGACCAAGACACGCTGATTTGTTTGCATCCGACTTATCCAAATCAGAGTTGATCACCATGATTGACCGAGTATTGATGTTCTACGTCAGCACCGCTGATCGCTTGCAGCGTACGTCAGTGTGGATGGAGAACATGGAAGGGGGCTTAAATTACCTTAAACAAGTTATTCTGGATGACTCTCTCAACCTATGTGATTCTTTGGATGAACAAATGGCACGAGTCGTAGATACCTATCAATGTGAGTGGAAGAGTACGTTGGATAATCCTCAAAAATTGCAACGCTTCCGTCCTTTCTTGAACAGCACGTCGGGCAGCAAAGTCTTGCCGTACCAACGTGTGCGCGGTCAGCGTATTCCAGTGAAACAGGAGGTGTAAATGGCAGCTTTAACCAAAGTGAAATTGTGTCAGCTTGATGACCTAATGCCGTTCATCGGTGCCACTGTGTTAATTGAAGGCGAGCATGTCGCGTTATTCTGCATTCCTGATAGCGGTGTTTACGCCGTTCAAGATTGGGACCCAATTGGTAAGGCTTATGTGATGAGTCGAGGGATTGTCGGTGATATTGATGGTGAGATGTGTGTTGCATCGCCGCTATACAAACAACACTTCAGTTTAAAGAATGGGCAATGTTTGGAAGACGAAGCGCACTGTCTAAAAACGTGGCAAGTAACGGTCGACGATAATCAGGTTTGTTACTTAGTCGAAGAATGATCCTCGAAATTAGCTTGCTCGATATGAGTAAATTCTTAGCGTAAGCGATAAGCGAATAAAGCTCCAGAGACAGCACAGTATGGCTCTGGAGCTTTTTACTATTTGGAAGGATTCACTTGTAGTTCGGTATAGCCAGTCGAGTCGTCCATCGCTCTAGTGAACTCAAGTTCTGAGTAAGAATGGATGATCAACTCTGCGGTGGTGTCTATAACCGTGCCTTCCATTAAATGTCCGCCCCAGACTCGTCCTTCACGATCAGACACCGAGATATGAACGTGTTGATGTGCAGGCGTTAGGGTTCCCAGTACTGAGACGATTTCAAATGGCTCTTGTTTGGTTAACGTACTCTCTGCACCTGCCAAACGAAGGTTGAGGTCAGAGATACAGCCAACGCATGAAGCAATCGAGCCAGCTCTAATGCCGTGCTGCTCGACCAATTTCGCTAGGCTCAGCTTTAAGTCCATGCCTTTGGTAAGACGTACTGCTATCACTTCAATCGACATGTTATTTCCTAATCAAAACCAGCAAGCAGGAAAGCGCCGTATCCAAGTCGGCATAACGTTTGGCTTTGCCAAGTACGCGCATACCTTGCATGTTGTTGAGAACGAAACGAGCGAGCTCTTCTGGTTTCAGCGTTTTCGGCACTAAGGTTTCTTTTTGCGCGTTGGTCAGCGCGTCCGCAATGATGTCGATAAGATGGTCAAACAAAAAATGCCCTTTGCGCAGCACGTCATCGTCTTCGCCAGCGTGCTCAATCAACGCATTTTGAATAAAACACCCACAGTTGCGTTTGCGTTGCAGCTCAGCAAAAGATTTGAGGAACGATTCCAACTCGGGTAAAGACGCGTCGTCTTTTTCCAAATCATTCAGTGACGGTAGTGAAACCTTTTTTAAGTAAGTATCAAGCGCTTCGTAGTAGAGCTGTTGCTTGTCACCATAGGTGTTGTAAAGACTGAAGCGGTTGATGTTCAACTCGTCGGTGAGATCCGAGATGGATGTATTAGCGAAACCTTTGCGCCAAAAAACGTCCATAGCGACTAATAGTTTTTCTTCTCGATCGAAGTTGGCTTTTCTTGCCATATGCGTACCTACCTGAGCGGTTTTTCTCAAACCACTCCTAAACTTATTGAACAACTTTTGGGAAATGAAGTTCTTGACTGATCGTTTATAAACTGGCTACAGTATATCCTAACCAATCGGTTAGAAAAAGAAAAAAGGATATAAAATGAAGCTCTACGAAACCGCGATAACTCCGAGTTGTAAGCGAGTTAGCATTTTTTTAAAGGAAATTGGTGGCGATGTTGAACGCATCGCTTTAAATGTGCGTGACGGCGAAAATCTAGCGGAAGATTTCAAGCAAAAAAGCGTCAATGGAAAAGTGCCATTGCTTGAGCTTGAAGATGGCACGACGATTTGTGAGAGCGTCGCAATTTGTCGTTATCTGGATGAAGCGTTTGAAAATAATTTAGCTCTGTTTGGGGCAAACCAACTTGAGCGCGCGCAAGTGGAAATGTGGCATCGCGTGGTGGAGTTTCAAGGTCTGTATGCTGCTTTTCAAGCATTTAGAAACATCACAGCTATCTATGAAGATAGAGAGCGTTGTGTTAAAGAGTGGGGCGAAGAGTCCAAGCAACGCGTGCAAGAGTTTTTACCGTTGTTAGATAAGCGACTTGGTGAAAGCGAGTTCATTGCCGCTGACCATTTTACTATCGTCGATATTACAGGCTTTATTTTGATTGGTTTTGCAATTAAAGGCCTAGAAATCGATGTGTTTACTACTGCACCAAACATTGCGCGTTGGTATGAGCAAGTTTCAGCTCGGCCTGCATTTCTAAGTTGATGTACCAGCAGCGAGTAGATCATTGCTCGCTGCTATTGCCTTTCGAATTCACAAGGATATTCAAATTCTTCAGCTTTTTTCTTATTTTGTCTCCTATCGCCTATAATTGGAAAAACAACCTCAATGGGCTTCAATGCGTTTTAGAGCCTAGCGCTCTTAGTCTGTAGACGTTCTTTTCATAGTGGGAAGTCTATTAATAGACAAGGAGAGGTCATGAGTATTCAAGTTAAAACTATCAATAATGTTCTTATTGCTCTTTTAATGGTTTCGGTCTTTGGTCTCGTCTCGCTGTACCTCAATAACACACAGCAGAATGAACAGATTGAAAAACTGCAAAGTCAGTTAATAGAGAAAGAGCATCAGATATTAATCTCCAATGAGGCGCTGTCTTACACTCGATATCAACACCAGTTATTAGCTGAAGATTATAGTCGTTTTAGAAATGAGCAGTCAGTGACTAGTGTTCTGCGTTAGCGTGCCTTAAGGAGGCGAATGAAATCCATTCTTTTGGTCGATGACAGTAAAACAGTACTACTTTATATCAGTAGTGCATTAGAAAAGCAGGGCTATGAAGTTATTGCTGTTGAAGACGGACAATCCGCACTTGAAGTGCTGACTTATCGCAAAGATATTCAGTTTGTACTTAGTGACTTAATGATGCCTGGCATTAATGGTATTGAGCTGTGTCGGCAATTAAAATCGCAAGTTAGCGAACGTTACATTTTCTTTGTTTTATTGTCCTCTAGAAATGACCAAAGCTCGATCGTGAAAGGCATCGATGCTGGCGCAGATGACTTTGTGGATAAGAAAACGTCTGTCGAAGAACTTCAAGCGAGAATTCGAGCGGGTTTCCGAACTCTGCAGCTGCACAACAAACTCGTTGATAGAAATAAAGAGTTAGATGCAGCCTATCGAATGATCCATCAAGATTTACAGTCTGCTAGTCACCTGATGGAGCAACTACTCCCAGCAGAGTCGTCTATCCAGAACATGCAATTTAGTTACGCCTACAAACCGTGCTCCCAGATTGGTGGTGACATGCTGGGGTATTTTGAGCTTGATGAACGACATGTCGCATTTTATGTTTTCGATGTTTCAGGTCATGGTGTTTCGTCTGCTTTGATGGCTTTTTCTATCCAACAGACGTTATCTCAAAATCTGGGACCTGATTCGATAACCATGGAGCTAAGAGATGGCGACTACTGTATCAGTGAACCAGCAGCCGTTATTGATCGGCTAAACCGACGTTATCAGCAAACTAGGAACAGTCAGCTTTATTTCACCATGGTTTATGCCATTCTTAATACAGAATCAAGACAACTTCGCTATTGTACTGCTGGTCATCCTAAGTTCCTTGTTTGGCGAGCGAGCACCGAAACTACAGAGCTGGCGGGTGAAGACAACTTTATGATTGGCGCTTTGCAGCCGATGGAGTACGTTGGTAATCAAATTATTCTGAGTGAGGGGGATGTAGTATGGCTTTATTCGGATGGTTTGATAGAAGCGAGGCGAGGTGACGAGATGTTTTCAGTACAAAGGTTGGCATCAAGTATAAAAGCTGTTTGTACTTCGCAATTAGAAGTAGAAGTGCAGGCTAGATGTGTCTTTGAACAAGTACAATCTTGGCAGAACAAAGATGAGTTTGATGATGATGCGAGTCTTTTACAAGTAAGGTGGCGTGGCTGATAGCCTAGGGATAAAGGAAAAGAATGTTCCAGAGCGAGTTTAAACGAACTTACGGTGGATCCCTTACTCGCTCTCGAAGTGCGAGCAAAGAGGTTGCTAAGTTTTTAATGGATAATCAAGTATCGTTAAGTACGGCTCAGTCGTTAGAGCTTTGTGTTGTTGAGCTTATGAACAATGCTTACATCCATTCTTACAGTGAAATTGAAGGCAAGCCGATAGACGTGGAGTGTAGGATTAGATGTGACCAAATGTCAGATTTCATTGAACTTAGGGTTTCTGACTACGGAGCGTCAATCAATGAAATGACATTCAACCAACATAAAAATAAACAGATTGAGGCTCCTAACTTAATGGATGATGATAGTTGGTTTGCTTCAGGTCGTGGACTGATGTTAGTCGCTCAATTATCTGACCAGTTCAAGTTAGAAAAAGAGATTGGAAAAAACACGTTTGTTTTAGTGAAGAGGAACGGCGAAAAACTAACAACCAAGCAAGATCTATTCATCCCACCTGGTCCCTAGCGTTAATCTGACGGTTACGTTGTATGTTATTGTTATTTTGTATTTGTGGTTGGTGCAGGCGACAATAATGCTTCCAACTCTTCTGGTGTCAGTATATCACTGATGTTTAGCATATTGCTCTCATCATCTAACGCCATCTTTGTACGACTAAGCAAGTACCTCTTTTGAGTTGGCGTTAAGTCTTTGAGAGACTCAATCAGCTCCTTGAAATTGCTATTGTTCATTGCCATATTTCCCCCAGTTAAGCCTTAATTTGTTTTATTGCATATTCTTCAAGTAAGCAAAGATTTGTTGATTAATGGCAGCTAGCTCTTTAGTAACTATAGCTATATCTGAGCTATCTGGCTCGTTATCGTTTCTTGTTTCTGCTTCTATTTTGGTGAAAACAATGACAGCGGTTTCTTCACCAAAGCTCTCTAGAATGCCCTTTAGACTGTGAGCCAATAAGTAGAGTTCCGGCCAACATTTGTTTGCGTACAACTCATTGATACGCTGTATGTCATTGGCGTGGTCTTCTAAGTATGTGGAAAAAACGGTGACGATAAGATCTACGTCGTTCTCCATGTATTTATTGAGAACATCAAAATTAATCATGTTTACCTCTGACTAACCGCGAGGTAGAAAAATGTATCGGATAGGAAGGTTGAAGTGGGGGGAGTTGAGCGCTGAACAGTGTGCTTATCACTTGAGCTAGACTCATAAAAACAAAGTTATTGTTCGGTACACTTTGCCTTATATACAAGTGTCTATGATCTAATCTTTTGTGCAAAGCATTTTGCACTGGTGTCGTGGCAACACAAGTTACGTGATAGTGGGTTCCAAATAAAATGCTGGGTTGGGAACAGTCTTGTCTACCTAGTTTAAAGCAATCATCAAACAAGTAAGCCAAGCGCTCGCCAACTTTGACTATTCCTTCAGTCAAGGTCAACTCTCCTAATCGAGTACAAATACAAGCTAGCAACCTAGTTGCATAATGGCAAGTAGCTTGACGCAAAAAAGGGGCCTTGCGCCCCTTTTGTACAATTAGCTTTGCTTGGAGTCCTGTTCTACCTGCCTCATTAACTCGTTCGCTTTCTTCATTGCGCGCCTTGCGCTTGTGGTCCTTCTCTTATTGAGCAGTATGTCGGAGAAGCGCAGGTATTTATCTGCAGTTTTGAATCTCAAATCGTTAATATCTTGAAAACCGATAGGAAAGTTCTTCGAAAACTGATCAACATCTTTCACTAAGTTATCGAGGTGAGTTGTTGTTCTTGCCTTTTCTAGGCGGTAATAGAAGTTTTCAAATTCCTCTTGGAACAAAATTCGAGCAGCCTCGTCCGGAAATGGTAGAGGATCGTTAGAGTCTAGCGCGGTCTCATACAGTTTCATCTCGAGGACTGCATCTTTCATCGCGTTGCTTATTTTTAAGTTGTTTTGATGCTCTTCAACGTTTGAGAAGAAAGTATTCCCAACCTTAATTAGCGCAACAAGTGCTGCAGCATCTTTATTTTTGAGTGCTTCAGTTAGGTGTTTACCAAAAACATCGCTAGATAATGAGCTTGGTGTAAATGGGTAATCCTGATGAATTTGATTTAACTCATCTTTCAGTTCATAGATGGACTTACTGTCTTCTTCTTTACTGTATCGAGACTTTTCCAGTTGGCTATTGATTTGTCTGGCTATCGAAAGCAATGTGGAGTGCTTGCTTGATTGAATATCTAACGCCAGAACTTCAATTTTATGTGAGTCAGGGTAGTAGGCTTTTGCTTTGTTTAGTACAGACTCGATTTCATCATAATTTGGATAGTTGTTAGCATCAGAATTCAGAACCTGATCAATCTCAGATTCAAACTCACTTAGAAGGTAGCTCTTGTGCTGTCGTAGTATGCCAGCTTTAATCACCGGGTGTAAGTTTTTCTCACTATTAATCAGTGACAAGCTTTTTTCTGGCGGTGTATCAAGCAACCATTCCTGCCCATTAATCTGATCATTTTGCTTGTTAATCGCTATTTCTAAATCAGAGATGGTTTCTTGTTGTTGTTGATAGCCAAATACGATTCCGGTAACCAATAGTACGCTTGCAGCTACACCGCTAACGATAGGCCAATATCGCATGTTCAACTTTTGTTTTAACTGATCTGGGGTAAGGTCTTTGGGGATGATGCCAGTTGAAAACACGCGTGCAAAGATAGGCCACTTAGATGCTGGCATATTAGCAGGTTTCGAGACCTTCATTTTCTTTTTGAGAGCTTCATTAACAGGAGTTCTTGAATAAGGATGCTTGCAACTCAATAACTCGTAAGCAATACAAAATAGCGCAAACATATCGTCGCTTAAGTTTGGCTCTTTACCCGACAACAAGTTGAGCGATGCGTAGTTTGGAGTATAACCAAGAGTCTCCACATTTTCGGATTTACGTTTAGCTGCGTATTGATCTTGCTTTAATTGATGAGTTTTAGATACACCAAAGTCGAGTAATTTAACATTACCTTCAGACGTTAAAATGACGTTAGCGGGCTTTAAATCGGCATGCACGACACCAAGTGAATGGGCGTAAGACAGGGCGTCAAGTACCTGATTTAGAATCGATAAAGTTGCATTAAACTTCAGCCCATGCGGCCTAGATCGTTGTATTAAATTCTCTAATGTTTCCCCATTAATATATTCCATCACTAAGAAATATATTTCGCCATCGACACCAAAATCAAAAACCCTAATAATATTAGGGTGACTTAATCTTTGTGTTTGCTGAGCTTCACGTATCAACATGCGTGCAGTCTCTGGTTGAGATGCAAACTCTTTTTGTAAAATTTTTAATGCTACGTAAGGGGCTTCTGAACCTGAAGATTCTAATATCTTATCTTTTGCCAAATAAACATCACAAAGTCCGCCATGGCCAAGAACCGACTCGATTTCATATCGATTTTTGACAGTTGTACCTATTAAATTCTCATTAATAACATCTTTGTCATTATTTGATGTGTTATTTTTATTGTTTATTTTCTTATTAACTAACGGAGTGTTTTCTTTTTGAGACAGTTTTGTATTTGTTTCATTTTTATTTTGAACGGAGCCTTCATTGCTAGCAACTTTATTTGATTGAATTGCATTGTCTCGTTTTTGAGTCTTTACAATTTTAGTTTTGTCTCCGCTATCTTTATTATTTATAGAATTGTTTTTATTGCTGTCTTCCATCACAAGAACTCCGTATAAATGATGGGGGAATATATACCTTTCTGCTCAATGAAAAGTCATTATGTTAGAATTTCGCGGCCAAACTAACATTCGTTTTTTTATTGATGAAAGTCTAAGTGTCAAAAATTTGAACTTGGTTGGATAATTAAAATTGTTGAACATTACGTGATTGCTTTGATAAAAAAATGATTCATTATTCCGTGCATGATTTTCAATGGCAGGTTTAAGGTTTTTATTAATCTTCCTGTTAATAAGAAAGTGGCTAATAATAAAATTAAAAATAATATTTAGCAGGTCTTTGGCGAGGTTTACATGAAGTTGGTTTTAACCATAACAAGTTTTCACAAATTTACTCCAGAGATTGAGAGTGAGTTTGTGTTTGAATCAAGTGATGAGCATGCCAAAGTTACATTTGGTCGCTCTGAGCAATGTGATTGGACACTGCCAGACCCTGAAAGAGTAGTATCTGGAACTCACGGAGAGCTCATCAAGTTTGGTGATAAATACTTGATAAAAGACTTATCAACTAATGGCACGTTTGTTAATAACGCTGTGACACCTGTGGGCCAAGGAAATGAGATTGCACTAAGCGACGGCGATACGGTTAGTTTAGGGGATTACCAAATTTCAGTAAGTATTCAAACGAGCACTGAGGCATTCAATAATCAGGAAAGTAACTTTCGTTCCAGTTCAGAACCTGAAGCATTCTCGAGTTCATCTGAAGCAGAGTTTGTAGACCTCGGCCTTAGTGCCAGTGAGCTTTTGAATGAGAGTGTTCCTTCTGACTTTCAATTAGATATTGGCTTAGTCGATGATTTTATTGATATCCCCAAACCAGAAAAACAGAGTGTAGATCCTACACCTGTACCGGAACCCCCACGACAGCTAGAACGTCAACCAACTCCCAAATTTGATAGTAAAGGGAGCGAGCTTACGGCGTTCATTAAAGGAGCTGGTATTGATCCAACGATGATTCCCAGCGACAACAGAGAACAATGGTTTGAACAGCTGGGGGAATCATTTTCTTTGATGTTAGTTGGTTTAATGGAAACGCTGCACAATCGCGCGGTATTTAAACAAACAAATCGACTTAGTCATACTGCGTTTCGGAAGTCAGAAAATAATCCTCTGAAGTTCTCTGCGAATTTAGAAGATGCAATTCATAACTTATATAACCGTCAAACTGCAAGTTTCCTAAAGCCAAGTGCAGCCATTAAAGAAGCGTTTAGTGATATAGAAAGTCATGAACAAGCGTTAATGAAAGGTGTTGAGGGTACGGTTTCAAGTGTTATGTCGCTTGTTGAACCTACGTCGATATACTCAGAAGCTTTAGCTAAAGACACGGTTATTAATAAGGTTATTCCAGCAAGGAAATATGCTCAAAGTTGGAAGCGGTTTGAGGATATTCATGAAAAGCTATCCGATGACATTATCAATAAAGAATCTCCATTTTATTTAGAAGATTTCGCTAAACACTATGAGTTAGCATTAAAAAATAAAAGCTAGGAAATAGGGTGATGAAAAGAGTTTATCAGTACATTTTGTTATTAATTTCAATGGTTTTATTTGGATGCTCAGCAGCCAATTTAGTTGTTGATCCATATTCAGATTTAGAAATAACAGCAAATCACAATATTAACCCTGACTCCAATGGTAGGCCATCCCCTGTAGTCGTGTATGTTTTTGAATTAACATCAAATACCCTTTTTGAAAGTCAGGATTTTTTTTCAATTTATGAAGAAAGTGAAAAAGTCTTAGGCCCTGATTTAGTGAATAAATATGAAATATCATTAACTCCAGGTCAGAAAGAAACATATCAGGCAAGTATGTCTCCAAAGACTGAATACTTAGGCATTGTCGCAGCGTTTCGAGATATTGAAAATTCAAATTGGCGACAAGTCATTGAAGTGGATAAGACCGGTTACAACACCTATCAAATTCTGTTAGAAGATCTGTCTTTGGTCGTAAAATAACGTTTAGTTGGCTAATTATAAATGACGCAATACTCCAAGACGGCTTGGTGCGAAGGGATGTTTTTACGTCCCCAGCACTTTCAACAACATGAACGCGCAACCTCTCAAGAATTCAAAGGCTTACATCAGTTTGGTGGGGCTTATAATTGGGGGGTTTGGAAATGTCGAGTAAAAGAACATGCATTAAAAGATGGTCTGATTGAATTAGATCACTTTGAGGCAGTTTTGCCAGATATGACTCTGGTTAATACCTTAACAGCCAGCGATTCGGTTGTGCCTTTATTTATTGATAAAGACGTAGAAAATACGTTAGTAAAAATCACTCTTCCCCTTTCAAATGTCAAAGGTAAAAATGTTTCTGATGTAAGTGAGGCGATCGTTTCTCGTTATGTACTTAAAGACGTTGACGTTATAGATAATCTCACTGGGCAGGATGAAGAAACGATTCAAGTCGCAGCCTTAAACCTAGAACTGAAAGCCAGCAATGACAAATTAGCGGGTTATGTTGAGTTACCGATTTTGAAAATAAAAGAGGTAACGGCAGAAGGCGAAGTAATACTAGACGATTCGTATGTTCCACCGCTTATCAATTTACTTAGCGACAAAGTTATGTCGGCTTACTTGCGTAACGTTATTGCGATGACAAAGATGCGTGCCGACGTTATTGCGCAGCGATTGATTAAGGGCAAAGCCGCATCTGCATCTGCTGTTGATTTCATCATGCTACAAATGTTGAACAGGTATGAGGCGATGTTAAAGCACTTTAGTGACCTAGACAGGCTACATCCATTGGAATTAGCTACGACCCTGAAAGGTTATATTGGTGAATTAGCTACGTTTTCTGACAAAACCAAGAGGATGCCAAGCTTACTTACATACGATCACTTAGATGTATCAAGTGTTTATAGCGAATTGAATCAAGTTCTGAGTCAATATCTGAGCGTTGTCCTTGATCAAACAGCAAGCAAACTTCCTTTGGAGCCACGACAATATGGAATTCAAGTGACGCCACTTCCAGATAAGCGTTTACTTGAATCATGCCAGTTTGTGCTTGCGGTCAAAGCTGATACGACAACAGATGAAATCAGACGTTTAGTCCCGGCGCAGCTCAAGTTTGGACCAGCGGAGCAGATTCGTGATCTGATCAACAATCAGATTAATGGCATAAACGTAGCGCCATTGAGTGTAGTACCGAGGCAGATCCCTTACCAAACGGGTTATGTCTACTTCGAAGTAGTCAAGAAAGGCCCGTTTTGGATGAGGCTGAAAGACAGTGGTGGTATTGCGCTGCATTTATCGGGGCATTTTCCGAATGCTGACCTTGAGCTGTGGAGTATTAGTCAATAGGTGTGCTCAGTATGGAACAAACGATCGTAAAACCAACACCGGGTGGAAGAGCGCCCGCACCGAAACCACCATCAGAAAAGTCAGCGGATAATACGGTAGTTATCTCAAAAAGTCCTGAATTGGTGAATAACGATTCAGTGGTTGCTTATGGGAACAACCCTTTATTGGCAGAAGCGAATGGTCTTTTATCCATTATTGGTCAAATTCGAGCGACAGCGACTCATTCTGACCCGTTGTTTCTAAAAGAGACGTTGGCACAAAAACTTAGAGATTATGAGAACCGACTACGCCACCACGACGTTGATTTGGACACTATTGATACGGCTCGTTACTGTTTGTGTTGCTCGTTAGATGAAGCGGTGCTCAATACTAATTGGGGGGGGCATTCATTTTGGAGCCATGACTCATTGCTTAGTTCTTTCTATGCCAGCAGCCAGGGTGGGGAGGCGTTTTTTAAGTACCTTGATAAGTGCATGGCGCAACCAGATACAAATTTAGATTTGCTTGAATTGATGTACGTGTGCCTATCGCTTGGGTTTCTCGGCCAATATCGTTTGGAAAAAAACGGACTGGAGTCTCACCGAAAACTGAGAAGGCAGATTATCGCTATTCTTAAGTCTTACGGAAGAGGGATACCTCAAGAGCTAAGCAATAGTATCGAACAACACATTTTGAATGGCTCTAAGGCTTCCGACAGAGCTCCTCTCTGGGTTGTGTGCTCCGTAACGGCTGCATTATTGGTTTGTATATTTATGTATTTTAGCTATGAGCTAAACAGGGCTTCCAACCGCACCTTTTCTCAATTAGTTAATTTGGTTCAACCGCAACAGCTTAACCAAGATACAACGTCAGAATCAAAATCAGCGCCAATTGCAGAAAGGATCTCTATGTATCTGGCAACTGAGATCGGGAAGGGGCTAATTAACGTCGAGCCGTTGCAAGACAGGGTAAGAATTTCGTTAAAGTCGCAAGATCTATTTGAATCAGGTAGTGCTGATGTTGTTGCGTATATCCAACCCGTAATTTCTAAACTCGCTAGAACGTTGGAGTCGACCCAAGGCAAGATCATTGTGACAGGTCATACCGATGATAGGCCAATTTTCACGAGTAAATATCCTTCGAACTGGCATCTATCACTAGCTCGAGCTACTGCTATGTCTGAACAACTTATCTCGAATAGCGCACTAGAAGGTCGAGTCATACCAGAAGGGCTGGGTGATGCAAGACCATTGGTTGAAAACAATAGTGACGAAAACCGAGCTATTAACCGTCGAATTGAAATCGACCTCCTTGTCGCGAATTAATAACAGGTAGATAGAGATGCGTATTAAAGAAATTGGCAGAATATTTACTCAAAGGTGGTTTCTCGGTCTTATCGGTGTCGCTGCTTGTTCAATTTTTATTTGGGTTGTTGGTCCACTTATCACGATAGCGGGATATGAGCCACTAAAGAGCGACTTCCAACGACTCGTCACGATTTTGGTGCTGGTGTTTGTGTGGGCTTTATTCAACGTGACTAAGCAGCACAAGCAAAAAGTTAAAGAAGACGAAAGTATTCAAACGTTACTTGAGGTTGATAGTCAGTCAGATAAAGAAGCGGCGAGTGAAATTGACTTAATGCGCGAGCGTATTGAGCAAGCTGTCAAAGTAGTAACGAAAACACATAAAGGAAAGCGAAGCTTATATGACTTGCCTTGGTATGTGTTGATCGGCCCTCCAGGGACAGGGAAAACAACAGTGCTAAAGCAGTCAGGGCTGGAGTTTCCGTTAGCGGATAGCCTTGGTTCTGACTCTATCGCTGGTGTCGGTGGAACTCGTCATTGTGATTGGTGGTTTGCAAATAAAGCCGTTCTGATTGATACGGCCGGTCGGTACACGACACAAGACAGTCAAGAAAAAGTCGACTCTAAAGCATGGCACGGCTTCTTAGGGTTGTTGAAAAAATATAGAACGCAAAGGCCAATTAATGGTGCAATTGTCACGATCAGTTTAGCCAGTGTGATGTCGCAGACAAGAACCGAGCGAAGCCTTCATGCTCGAGCTATCAAGTCGCGCCTTCAAGAACTGAAGAATCAGTTAGGGATGCAATTTCCTATTTACGTACTACTGACCAAAATGGATTTAGTTGCGGGTTTCAATGAGTTCTTCTCTGATCTAAGTAAGGAAGAGCGTGAGGAATTGTTCGGTTTCATGTTTCCGCGTGAAGTGGCTGATGAAAGAGGGGTTATTTCTTTATTCAATAAAGAATTTCATGGCATGTTAGAGCGCCTTGATGCTCGAATGCTGAGAATCCTTGAAACTGAAGATGATTTAGAGAAGCGAGCACTTATTTTTGAATTTCCTAAACAGCTAAGGGTATTGCAAGCTAACCTCGATGAATTTTTAGCGGAAATATTTGCACAAAATAGTTTTGAAGAGCCAGCCTTGATTCGTGGTGTGTTTATGTTGAGCTCGGTCCAAGAAGGCTTACCAGTCGATAAGTTAATGAATGAATCGACCAATGGACTTGGACTAAATCGCCTCGCTCTAACAAAGAGCCAAACAGGGTCTCATAGTTATTTCGTGAAGAACTTGTTTGATAAGGTTATTTTCAAGGAACAACTGTTAGGAACGGTTAATCGTCACTATCAAAAGCAGTCAGGGTGGATGCGCCGAGGTGTTTACATTGGCTGTGCTTCTCTACTGCTAGGTGCGTCTGCACTTTGGCTTATGAGCTACAAGTGGAATTCTCAGTTGATTGTCGATACCAATGAGCAAGCCGGCCATATTGAAGCAATGATTGGTGCTGAGAGCCTAGATTTTGAGGCGGATATTATCTCAGCCGTAGAGACATTAAATCGATTGATGACGCTTCCTCTAGGAAAGCAAAGCAACTACGGCGATGCTGATTCCGTAAAAAGGTTTGGTCTTTATCAAGGAGATAAAGTCTCACAGGCGGCAAACAATGCATATTCTGATGCGTTGACCCAATATTACGCTCCCTTGCTTCTTGATAGCTTGGTGACGGAAATGGAAAGTAATAAACAGCATCGAGAGTATTTGTATGAAACGTTGAAAACTTATTTGATGTTATTTAATCCAGACAAATACCAACAAGATGAAGTGTTGGCTTGGTTTAACTTCTATTTTGAACGTCAATATCCGGGTGAACTAAATATAGACTTAAGAAAAGGTCTGTTACAGCACACTCAAAATTTATTAGAGAATGATGGACAAGGCTTTTCTTATAATACTGCTGCCGTGACTAATGCTCGCGAGGTTTTGACACAAATGTCTCTACCAGAACGTGCTTACCAGCGAATGAAGATACAATTTTCGAAGAGTCATGTTCCTTCATTTCGTTTGACTGATGTCTTGGGGCCTAAAGGGCTTGAGCAGTTTGAACGAGCGAGTGGAAAGCCCTTATCACAAGGCATTTCGGGCTTTTATACATACAATGGTTTTCATAGCATTTTTCAGATTCAGATTAACCGTACAGTAAAAAGTCTAATGGAAGAGAACTGGGTTTATGGTGACGATCTTAAGGCTCATGAAATTGATCAAGATAGCGCTATTCAAGGAGTCCAATCTCGATACTATCAAGATTATGTGAATGAATGGAAAACTCTGATCGAAGATATTCAACTTAAGCAGGCTCCGAGCCTAGAGCTTGCAACAGAACAAGCTAGAGTTCTATCTGGAGTTGAAAGGCCAATCGAATCGTTGTTGAGGGCAATCCAAAAAGAAGTTGGTTTGTCGAAAGTATCATTGTCAGAAAATCAGAAGGCCGCTTCTGAAGTCGCTGGTAAGGTTGCCAAAGTTAAATTTTCGAATACGGCAGATAGACTAGACATGTACTTGCCTGAAGAAAATGGTTTCAATGTTGCACTGCCAGGTAAAGAAGTCGAATCTCATTTTTCGGAGATCTTACGTCTCGGCGAACAAGACTTTGATGATATTCAACAAGCTATGGTTAACTTGCGCTCGTACTTAAGCGATTTATCAAGCTCAGGTAATAATCAGAAAATTGCTTACAAAAGTATTTTAGATGGGACCGTTACACAAGATGTGGCTGCTTCCTTTGCTCGCGCTAAAGAACTTTTGCCTAGGCCATTTAATCAATGGCTAGGTGAACTTTCTCAAGAGTCAGTTAAGTTTGCGGAGAGCGGGTCGAAAGATCATCTAAATCAGCTTTGGGTAACGCAAGTGGTGCGCCCTTATCAGCGGACGATTGCGGGTAGATACCCATTCGAGCCAAATGCGAGCAGAGAAGTAAGGCTGAAGGACTTCAAACGTTTCTTTGGTTATGGAGGTACGCTTGACTCATTCTTCCAAGAGTATCTTGAACCGTTTGTCGATACGTCGAAAAGTCGTTGGCGATTAGAAAAGGAAATTGGAGTTCGTCCAGAAACGCTGATGGTCTTTCAAAGAGCGAAGCGTATCAGGCAGTCTTTCTTTGAATCTGATAATTCATTGCGCGTAGAGTTCGGTATGAAACCAGTGTATCTGGATCAGCACATTACTCGGTTTGTTCTAGAGTTAGGTAAGCAAGATTTGGTTTATAAGCATGGACCAGCACGAGCTAAATCCTTGAGCTGGCCTGCGGGTCAAGACCAGACTCGAATAGTGTTCACACCACCTGAATCTAAACGTGAGATTGCCCATACTTATGAAGGTGAGTGGGGCATATTCAAACTGCTAGATCAATCACTTAAAGCAAGACCAGAATCACGTAAAGACAACATAGTTATGATTGATTTAAAGGGAAATAAGGTGCAACTAGAGCTTATTCCGTCTAGTGCTATTAATCCGTTTTGGTCAAATGAAATGGAGAGGTTCAGATGTCCACGAACCTTGTAACATCAGCCTGGGGTTATATCGGTAAAATGCCTGCAAAAGGCGACTTTGTGAAAGATGGCTTATCACAAGACTTTTCAGAGCGCTGGCATGACTGGCTGCAGGCTGTTATTGCAGTCAGCAGAGAACAATTGGGTGAAAGTTGGAATGAGCACTTTTTAACCGCGCCTGTGTGGCACTTTGCTCTGGATGTTAGTTACTTAGAAGACTCGACATACATTGGTAGCATGATTCCTAGTGTAGATGCATGCGGTAGATACTTTTTCTTTACTATAGCTCGTGCCGTAAAAGGTGAAGCTGCGCAATATTGGGAGGACAAAGCTTGGACCGAGGACAGTGCATCTCTTGCCCTAGCAGTACTTGAGGACGACTTTGTACTTGATGTTTGGCATAAGAGCATGCAAGAAAAAAACGATTTAGTGGCGAATGTAAAAAGTGAAGTGCGGCCTCTTAAGTTTCTTTATCAAAGCCAAATATCTACGATTTTTCATGATCAAGGTAGAGCAGATCAAAGCGCACTTTTGAATTACCTCATTAAAGAAAAATTGAGTAAGCCATGCTTTTGGTGGACTGAAGGCTCTACTCTAGTTGAACCATGTATGTTTATGACCAGCGGTTTCCCTTCTATTGGTCAATTTTCTGCCATGCTTGATGGCGGTTGGAAAAAGTGGAATTGGTAGGATAGAAGAATGAATTGGAACTATTTTACCTTTGCTAAATCGCACGCAGGAAAAGTACGCCCTTATAACGAGGATGCTCTTTTAGATATGACAGAGCAGCATATTTGGGTTGTAGCCGATGGAATGGGTGGGCATAGTGCTGGCGACATAGCAAGCCAGATGCTAGTGGATAGAGTCGCGCGCCATATGCAGGATGTCCCAAATACCAATATCGATGATATCCGGAGTGTGGTTCAAGCCGCGAATTTAGAAATTTATCAATACGCACAAAATCACTTAGACGGTAAAACGATGGGAACAACTCTCGTTTTGTTGTTTATCCAGGACGGGTATTACCACTGTCTTTGGGTCGGTGATAGCCGAATTTACCAGCTTAGAAATGGTCATTTTTCTCAAAAAACACGCGATCATAGTCAAGTTATGGATTTAGTCGATCAAGGGTTATTGGCATTTGAAGATGCTGAGTCACATCCTCTCGCAAATGTTATTACCAGAGCTGTTGGGGTAGATGAGAGTATCACTATTGATCAAGTTTCAGGGCAGTTGGCTGATGGAGACCAATTTCTTCTGTGTAGTGATGGGCTTTCTAAAGAATTAACGAGTGATGAAATTCACCGGACATTGTATGCGGACTCAGTAAATCAAGCAGGATTAGCACTCATGCATTCGGCGTTAGTGAGAGGTGCAAGTGATAACGTTACTTGTGCGTTAGTCAAAGTTCGCCAAGCGCAGACGGAATTTGAAGCAGTAACGAGAGAAGACGCGACGATCCCCGTTTTTCTTAGAGGGAGGTCTTATGAATAGTGAGATGTTCGATTGGTATGAACAAGCGTTGGCTCCTATATCTCAAGAGAATCCCACAGGTGTTGATCCTAGAGAAGATGTATCGCCACAGTCCGCTTATTACCGGTTAAAAGATCAGCGTATGGCTGCGCGAAATGCAGAGCGCAATGCGCTTATAGAAGAAGAAAGTATTTATACCCACAGTAACTTATGGCGGGTATTTATAGAAGAAGTACCAGAGATACTTACGAATCAATCTAAAGATTTAGAGTTTGTTGCTTGGCTTATAGAGGCTCTAACTCGATTGTATGGTTTTCGCGGTATGGGCGTTGGGTACAAACTCGCTACTGAGTTCATCGAGAAATTTTGGGGTGATCTCTATCCAATGCCTGATGAGGATGGCATTGAAACAAGAATATCGGCGATTACTGGCCTCAATGGTATCGATAGCGAAGGAACACTTATTTTCCCTATTGCTTGTATCCCGCTTACTGACGTAGGCGTTGAGCAAGCGTATGCCTACTGGGAATATCAGCAAGCTATTGAGTTGGAGCGTTTAGATGAAGATAAGCGCCGAAATCGAGTCGATCTTGGCGCTACAGAGCTATCTGATATTACAACTACAGTTAAATCTACCTCTGATTCCTTTTATCGTGAGCTAATCGCTGATCTGGAGTTCGCCACAGAGTCATTTAATGAATTCAGTCAGCGATTAGATGAAGCGGTAGGTGATGTTACTCCTAGCTCTTATATATCAAAAAGGCTTGAATCAATACACTCGGCATTAAAGCATCTCCTTGGAGAGCGTTTTAATCAACCACAAGCTGTGTTTGAAGAACTGGAGGAGGTGGATGAATCTACTTCTTCGGAACAACAAGTGAGTTCACAAAGTTCTGATGCACTATTAGCGACAAACATGAAATCACGAGAGCAGGCGATTAGACAATTGCAGCAAGTGGCTGATTTCTTCAGAGAGAGTGAGCCTCACTCACCAGTTTCTTACTCCATCGAACAGATCATTCGTTGGTGTGGAATGCCTCTGCCGGAGTTACTGGCGGAACTTATCTCCGACGGAGATGCAAAGAAAAGCTACTTCCGTTTGGTTGGCATAGCAGAACAAAATGAAAATTAATAAAGGGAGAATGGTATGACGAGTATCCACTCGAAACTGTCACGAGTACGGAAGCCTCGTGTCCACATTACCTATGATGTTGAAACTGAAGGTACAACTCTTAAGAAAGAGCTACCTTTTGTTGTAGGTGTAATGGGTGACTTCGCTGGTCAAAACACTGAAGCGTTGAAGCCATTGAAAGACCGCCGTTTTATTCAGATCGATCGAGACAACTTCGATGATGTGCTCAAAAAGATGAACCCATCGGTTAAGTTCAAAGTTGCGAACAAGCTTGCGAACGACGATTCACAGTTTGAGGTGGATTTGAACTTTAAATCAATGCAAGACTTTGAGCCCGCTGCGATCGTAAATCAAGTTGATCCACTGCGCCAACTGATGGAAACGCGTAATAAACTGCGTGATTTGATGACAAAAGTTGACCGTTCTGAAGAGCTTGAAAACATCTTAGAGGATGTTTTGAACAACACAGACAATCTGGCAAAACTTGCGGGCGAGTTAGATCTTGGCAAGCAAGCGAAGTCAGACAGTACTGAAGGAGCGGAATAATGACGACTGAAGCTGAAAAGCAGTTAGATCCAACTGTTAATGAACAAACAACTTCATTTTTAGATCAAGCTATTGGTGCAACTAAGCAGACAGAAGCCTCTCGTGCTGAAGAGCTAATTAAAACGCTCACTGAAGAAGCAATGAAAGGGACGGTTACTTGGAACAAAAACCTAACGGTAACTTTTCGTGAAGCGATTAATTTACTTGATAAACAGATTTCTGATCAGTTGTCTGAAGTAATGCATCATCCTGAATTACAGAAACTTGAAGGTTCTTGGCGTGGTTTAAATTATCTAGTGATGAACTCAGAGACGAGCTCTACTCTGAAAATTCGCATGATGAGTATGACCAAGAAAGAGTTACATAAAGACTTGAGTAAAGCGGTTGAATTTGACCAAAGCCAGATCTTTAAGAAAGTTTACGAGTCTGAGTTTGGCAGTGCAGGTGGTGAACCTTATGGTGCATTAATTGGTGACTATGAGTTTACCAACCACCCAGAGGATATTGAGTCGCTGCGCCTAATGTCAAATGTAGCCGCTTCAGGCTTCTCCCCATTCTTGTCCGCGGCCTCACCAGCACTATTTGGTTTTGATGAGTGGACTGAACTGTCAAAACCACGCGATCTAGACAAGGTCTTTGAGTCGTTAGAATACGCTCAATGGCGTTCGTTCCGTGAGAGTGCTGATTCACGTTTTGTTAGCCTGACTATGCCGAAAGTTCTGGCTCGTTTGCCATACGGACAAGCCACTGCTCCAGTTGAGGAATTTGGATTTGAAGAGTTCGAAGTAGACCCAGTGTCAGGTATTGCTGTCAATGCTGAGCATAATGACTACTGTTGGATGAACTCTTCGTATGTTCTTGGTGTTAAGTTAACAGACGCCTTCTCAAAATATGGATTCTGTACAGCTATCCGTGGTGCAGAAGGTGGTGGTCGAGTGGATAATTTGCCAACACATTTCTTCATGAGTGATGATGGCGATCCTGATATGAAGTGTCCAACAGAGATTGGTATTACCGACCGACGTGAGGCAGAGCTGGGTAAACTTGGTTTCTTACCGCTTTGTCACTACAAAAACACCAACTATGCGGTTTTCTTTGGTGCGCAAACCTGTCAAAAACCGGCGAACCACGAATCTCCAGAAGCAACGGCTAATGCGGCGATTTCAGCACGTCTACCTTACATGATGGCGACATCTCGTTTTGCGCATTATTTGAAGGTAATGGCTCGAGATAAAATCGGTAGCTTTATGGAAGCAGAAGACGTTGAGTCTTGGTTGAACCGCTGGATTCTAGGCTATGTAAATGCTTCAGAGGGTGGTGGTCAAGAGATCCGAGCGAAATACCCTCTAGCAGATGCTCGTGTCCAGGTTAAGGAAATCCCTGGCGCACCAGGTTCTTACAATGCTGTAGCATGGCTTAAGCCTTGGCTGCAAATGGAAGAATTGACGACATCTTTGCGACTTGTTGCAAAGATCCCTCAGTCGGGTGGATAAGAAATGAATTGGCTGGTCGTAAGGCCAGCCATACCAAATCGTTATGTTCTAGATGGAAATAGCAGTGTCACTTAACTTTCGCGATCCCAGTAAGCTAAAGCATGAATTCAGCACAGGAGGCCATGCTGAGCTTGATAGCCCGTGGTTGACTCGATTCAATGAATCTTCTGATCTTGTAGAGGCAGCTCGAATTTGGCTAGAAGGTACGCGTTCAAGAGATTTGGACAGTTTTCGTCATAGTGTGATGAACACGATAAACCGAATTGATGAGCTATTAGAATCTCAATTAAACGAAATAATACATCATCCTGAGTTTCAACAACTCGAAAGAGGTTGGATCGGCGTGAGGTATTTATGCGAACAGGTCGACACTCGATCATCAGACTCCGTCAAAGTCAAGGTGTTGGCGGCAACATGGAATGAAGTCAGTAAAGATGCACTAAAAGCCATCGAGTTTGACCAATCAGCACTATTTAAGCTGCTCTATCAAAATGAATATGGCATGGCCGGGGGAGAACCCTTTGGCGTGGTAGTTGGCGATTATCAACTTCGTTGTGATGCGAGTAAAAATTATTTTGATAGAGATCTGTCTGTGCTCAGCAAGATCTCTCAGTCTGCAGCGGCAGCATTCAGCCCGTTCATTATGTCAGCATCGCCGGAGATGTTTGGTGTTGACAGTTTTTCACAGCTCTCTGCGATAAGAGATATTGCGGCCCAATTTGAACAGGCAGATTACGCAAAATGGCGCAGTCTGAGAGACAACGATGATACCAAATTTATTGGCCTGACTGCGCCGAATGTTTTATTCCGTCAGCCATATAAAAGTGATGGTTCGCGCAACGATCAGTTCGACTTTCAAGAGCATGTCTACGACTCTAATCGTGATTTGCTATGGGGGAGTAGCGCGTATTGTTTTGCGGCCGTATCAATTAGAGCGTTTCAGGAGCATGGGTGGTTTACGCACATGCGAGGCATTAAGCAAGGGGATTATAGTCAGGGTATTATCGTCGCTCCTACTAGGAACAAAATGCGCGTTAATGGCAAGAATGACCGTGAAAGATGCCCTTTAAACTTAAAGATCTCTGAGAGAAAAGAACAAGAGTTGTCTGAATGCGGTTTCATTTCTATTTCTCCTGTACCTGAAACCGATATGGTAGGGATGACCTCGAATGTATCTCTCTACAAGCCTAAGCAATATGCAGAAAAACACATTTCAACGAATGCAAAGCTCACGTCGATGTTGCAATACACGTTGTGTGTGTCGCGAGTCGCACATTATCTCAAGGTTATGGGGCGTGACAAGATTGGTGGATATCAAGATGCAGAAAGCCTAGAGCGAGACTTTCAACGATGGTTGCACCAGTACACTACCGCGTCGGATGAAGCATCTGATGAACTTAGGGCGAAGTACCCCTTAAATGAAGCGAAAATTACGGTTCGAGAGAAAAGAGAAACTCCAGGACACTATTACTCTGTTATCCATTTGCGACCGCACTTCCAGCTCGATCAAATGGTATCTAGCATTAAATTAATTACTGAATTATCACCAGAGCACTTGGTGTAAGGAAATAACAATGACCCAATGGAAAAATGCTTTGTCCCAAGGCCAATTGCAACAAGCTCTAGAGCTATTAATTGATGAAATTAAAGCGGCGCCTAAAGATGCAAGCTTGAGAAGCTCGTTCATTGAGCTGCTTTGCATTGATGGAGACTTCGAGCGTGCGGATGAGCAACTTATGCAATCGATCAAATTGTTTCCTGAGTATCTACCTGGTGCAAGTCAGTTGCGACATTTAGTGAAAGCGGCCCAGGCTAGAAAAGATTTTATCGACGGTGCGGCTAGTGCCAAGGTATTAGGTGACGAGGAATTCACTAAAAAGCTTGTTCGCTTTAACCTCGCTCTCAAAAATCAAGACTATGCAGAAGCGTCACACCTAGCGCATAGCATTGAAGAGCAGCGTACTATTAAAGGCTTTAACATAAACGGTACAAACTATGAAGATGCTAGGGATATTGATGATCGTTTAGGTGGTTACATTGAACTGTTTTCCACCGCGGGTAACTATTTTCTTGTTCCAATTTCTAGCATTCAAGCGCTAGAAATAAAAGCGCCCACCTCTTTATTAGAAAGTATTTGGCGACCTGTAGAGTTTGATATTGACGGACTTGGCGAAGGAGAAGGCCATATGCCATTGACCTATGTTGACTCAGAAACTGACGCACAAAAGCTAGGTCGAGAAACAGATTGGAAACAGCTTGGTGAGCAAGAATCCTTCGTGGGTTTAGGCCAAAAATGTTGGCTAGTTGGTGATTCAGCCCTCCCAATCTGTGACTTGACTACATTGTTAGAGTCGAAACAAATAGCGTAACAATAACATGTCTTTAACCGTTTCTCTGCTCGACAAATTGATGGATAGTGATCCTTCAACTAGAGATGAAAAAGACTTCCCTACGAGCCAACAACAGATGTTGAACAGCTTGCTTAGAGATCTGGAGTCTATGTTAAATAGTCGTATCGGATGGAAAAACATTCCTGATGACCTTTTAGAGGTTCGCTATTCAATATTGAATTATGGTCTGCCAGATTTTTCCTCGATGCCTTATAGCAGCCAAGAGGGGCAGAATCAGCTTTGTGACATTGTTCATGATGCAATTAAAGAGTTCGAGCCTAGGTTAAGGAATCCTTATGTCCAGATTTCGGACGAGAAAAACGCTATTGATAGGGTGTTGAGGTTACAAATTAGCGCCACTTGCTTAATCGATAACAGCATTCATGAAGTGCGATTCAATTCTGAAGTAGAGCCGGTAAATTTAGGTATGAAACTGAGTAGAGCGAAATGAGTGAAGAGTTTCTCAAATACTATAATCGCGAGTTAGCTTATTTACGTCACAAAGGACAAGAGTTTGGGGAGCAGTATCCTAAGATCGCTGCGAGACTCCGTATCAGTGAGGAGCAGGTTGACGATCCACATGTAGAAAGATTGCTAGAAGGCTGTGCATTTCTAACGGCAAGGATTAGACAAAGTTTAGACAATAGTTATCCTCAGTTCACTGAATCTTTGATGGGGCAGTTATATCCGGATTTTCACGCACCAATTCCATCAATGTCCGTCATTAAGATGAACTGCTCTAGCTCCACTTCCTCTTTTTTTGATGTAGAAGAAGGTGAGCGAGTCGTTATCGGTGCTCCTGGATACCACGAATGCGAGTTTAGAACCTGTTATCCGGTCAGAATGTACCCTGTTGATGTGACCTCTGGCGCTTTCAAAAACGCACCGCTTAAATCGGTGGGCTCCCAATGGGAAAGCCATGCTCATTCAGTTCTGAAAATCCAGCTCACCGCCCAAGATGAAGAGACATCTCTGAGTGAAATGGGATTAGAACGGTTGCGCTTTTATTTAAACGGGCAATCTCAGTTGACGTTTAAACTTTACCAAATGCTATTTCAAAATCTAATTGGTTTATCTGTCGTTGCGGGTGGCAAAGAAGTCCGTTCTTTAACGAAAAGGCATCTTATTGAAGTGGGATTTTCAGAAGATGAGAAGGTTGTTCCATACAGTAAGAGAAGCTTTTCGGGAGCAAGATTACTTGTTGAGTATCTGCACTTTCCTGAGAAGTTCATGTTCTTTGATATCACTGAACTCGGATTATCAGAACTAGCTCTTGGAGAGCAAGTTGAGCTGTATTTTTACTTTGATACCAATGATGATTGGCTTCCTAAGCAAGTGGATGAAGAGAGCTTGATGGTTGGTTGTGTGCCAGTCGTAAACTTATTTAAAAGTGTTATGGAGCCAAAGCGTATTCTACCAACCGAGTACGATTACCACTTATCACCGCAATACCAGGAAGCCGAGAGTAACGAGGTTGTCTCTATTTCTGACGTAACATTGAGAAACTGGAACAAAACGTATCACAACCTGCCATGTTATCACGCTGGTGAGCACACGCATTATATGAACGCCAGTGAAATTTATTGGTTGATGAGACGTGAGGATAAAAACTGGGCTGGTGGATACGATGAGCCGGGTAGGGAAACGTACATTTCTTTTGTTGATAAAAGGCATCAATTGTTCAGTCCAGAGAGCCGAGAAAACTGGTTAATGTACGTTGAAGCTGAGTGCTGCAATCGTAATTTAGCGCAGAAGCTTCCATTTGGAGGCGGTCTTCCAAAAGTCTCTTTGCCGGAAGTAAATGACAACTTCGAGTCAGTTCGTTGTTTAGTTTCTATATCAGAAACCCTCCGGCCAGAAATGGATGAAAGTACACGATGGCAGCTAACTAAGCTTCTAACTTTAAACCACTTTACCGAAGAAGATGGATTAACAACTTTGAAGCAAACTCTGAATCTCTATGCATTTTCTGGGACCGCAGAAACGAAAGCGGTAATTGATGCTTTAGCGAAGTTAGAGTTCGAGCCGACTACAGGCAGAGTAAGTCAGAAAGGTAAAGTTGGTTTTGCGCACGGTATAAAAATCATTTTGACGGTTTCTGATCAAATTTTACCTAAAGAGCAAATCTTCCTCCTAGGTAGTGTTTTATCCGTTTACTTTGCACAATATGCTGAAATTAACATTTTTACGCAGCTAGAAATAAGACTTAAGTCAACGGGAAAACCCTTCCACTTATGGCCTGCATTAACTGGCGATAAGGTGTTGCTATGATCGCGGAGCAATTTTATCGAGATCTAAAGCAACATCCGTTGTTTGAAGCAATTCACCTTATCGAACACGAGATCTTGCAAGCCGAGGCACAAATAGGGACAGATGCTCTACCTAAGCATGAAAAACTAAACCTAAAGGTCAACCCATCGTTAGGTTTTGAAAATGCGCAGCTTTGCGATCTGAAACATATTGATAGCCACAAGCTAGCACTAGAAACTAATCTGATAGGCCTAACGGGTGAGCAGGGGGTGCTTCCTCAGCACTACAGCGAGTTAGCTTTGCATCGTCAAAAAGAAGGCGATACGGCAATGGTGGACTTCTACGATATTTTTAACCATCGTTTACTGTCTCTTTACTATCGATGCTGGCAACTAAGTCAATTGACCGTTCAGTCTCGTGCTCATGCACAGGGATTACGTTCACCTTTAGAAGATTGTAAATCGGCATTAACTGGGCAGGGTAGTTCTTTGTCCCTGCACTATGGTGGTGTTTTTGCTTCACCGACGAGAAGTAAAGCTGGACTAAAAAGTGTTCTTGAATGTTTATCTGGATGCCAAGTAAAGATTCATGAGTTTCAAGGGCAGTGGCTACATCTTGCAAAAGAAGAGCAAACACGTCTTTCATCTCGAACTATGCCAGAAGGGCAGTTTGCTCAACTTGGTTCCGGAGCATCCTTAGGCTCGAAAGCTTGGAATATAAACGCAGGAACAACGATCGAGTTTCTGCCAAAGCACAAAGATCTGGTTAGTAAATTACTGCCTAACCATCCAAATGTAGAAATTATTAAACGTGCGGCTTATGAATTTATTGGTAAGCATAAGCAAGTGAAATGGCAGCTCACCACCAAACATAGTTTATTACCTCAAGTTTGTTTATCAAAAAAACATGGTCAGTTAGGTGTTGGTTCTGTACTTAAAAAACATAAACGCACAAAAGATCGAACCATAACAATTACTATTTAAAGGAAACATAATGGCTTCACTCTCACTTTCAGCGTTGGTCGAAAGATTGTCTCCTCAGGCTAAGGAAACACTTGAACAAGCAGCTGCGATGGCAAGCTCTCGAACCCATCACAGTATTGAAATGTCTCACTGGTTAATGACGATTATTCAACATCCTGCCGATATTTATTCAGAAGTTTTCGACGAATTTGATGTCGATAAAATCAAGGTTGAAACTGATCTTCAAAAGACACTTGAAAAATACAAAACGGGATGTCAATCGGTCCCAGGTCTTTCAGCTCACACAGTGACTGTGATGCAAAATGCTTTGCTATCGGCAACGATTGAGTTCAATCAGGAGCAGTTGGATTGCATTCATCTTTTATTTGCCTACTTGTCTGATGATACGTTAGTCAACATGGCTGGTTCGATTAGCCCTGAGTTAAACAAGATAGAACCATCTCGGTTATTGAACTTTAAAGAAAGTAATACGCGTCAATCAGGATCGAATGACCTAGGGAAATCAAACGCGAATTCTGCGCTGAATCAATTTACAACAGATCTTACTGAGCAGGCTAGGGAAGGTAAGATAGATCCGGTTATTGGTAGAGACAATGAAATCCGTTTAATGATCGACATCTTATTAAGACGTCGACAAAACAACCCGATTCTAACTGGTGAAGCTGGCGTTGGAAAAACAGCCGTTGTTGAAGGTTTGGCGCAAAAGATTATTGATGGCGATGTACCTCCTGCTCTACAAAATGTAGCGATTAAGTCTTTGGATCTGGCGTTATTGCAAGCTGGTGCTGGCATGAAAGGTGAGTTTGAAAACAGACTTAAAAACCTTGTGAAAGAAGTTAACGACGCACCACAACCCATTATTTTGTTTATCGATGAAGCACATGGTCTGATTGGTGGTGGGGGACAAGCAGGACAAGGTGATGCAGCGAATATTCTAAAGCCAGCGTTAGCGAGAGGTGAACTCAGAACGATCGCAGCAACAACTTGGGCAGAATATAAAAAGTATTTTGAAAAAGACGCGGCTCTTACCAGACGCTTTCAAGTAGTGAAGGTCGACGAGCCAGCGCCTGAGCTTGCGGTCGAGATGTTACGTGGTTTACTTGATGTAATGGCACAACACCATGACGTCCACATCACTAGCCAGGCTCTCAATGCTGCCGTTCAACTCTCAGCTCGATACATTAATGGCCGACAACTGCCAGATAAGGCTGTGTCTGTTTTAGACACAGCCTGCTCGCGAGTCGCGTTAAGTCAATCGTCTACACCGGGAGGTCTAGATGCGAAAAGGAATAAACTAAAAGCTAAGCAAGCTGAGTATGAGCACCTAAGCCAAGAAAGTCAGCTAGGTGCACCTCTTGATATGCAGTTGCAAGATGTCAGAAAAGAGATTGATGTTCTATCTAGTGAAATAGTTGAACTAGAGATGCTGTGGGAGAAAGAAAAAGAGTGGGTAAGTGAAGCTAAGTCACTTAGAGCTCAAATAATCAAGGAGGGTTCTGAGACTGCTAGGGACAAGTTACAAGAGCTCGAAAGTAGCCTCTCCGCTAACTCGCAGCCATTAGTATTTTCGCATGTCAATGAAGCGCTTGTTGCAGAAGTAATTTCAGATTGGACCGGGATACCACTGGGCAAACTTCAGGATGATGAAATCCAAGCTGTACTGAGTTTGAAAGAGAGTTTGTGTAAACGAGTTGTCGGACAGGATCACGCTTTGGAAGTCATGTCTGAAGTGATAAAAACTGCCAGTGCACAGCTCACGGATGAGACACGACCAAATGGTGTATTTCTTCTCACGGGACCAAGTGGAGTGGGTAAAACTGAATCTGCTTTAGCTATTGCAGAGAAAGTGTACGGCAGTGAAGAGAATGTCACAACTATCAATATGTCCGAGTTTAAAGAAGAGCACAAAGTTTCCTTATTATTAGGCTCGCCTCCAGGTTATGTTGGGTATGGCGAAGGTGGTGTACTTACTGAAGCCGTCAGACGCAAACCTTATAGTGTGATTCTCTTGGATGAAATGGAAAAAGCACACCCTGGAGTTCAAGATATTTTTTATCAGGTATTCGATAAAGGCTCAATTAAAGATGGTGAAGGTCGCGATATAGATTTTAAAAACACTATTATTATTATGACCGCGAATACAGGGACCGAAACGACGATGTCTTTGTATTCTGATCCTGATTTATCTCCAGAACCTTCAGCACTAAAAGATGCTTTGCGTGACGATTTGTTGGTTGACTTTAAACCTGCATTTTTAGGACGTGTTAATGTATTACCTTATTTGCCTCTATCAAGAGAAGTATTGATAGAAATAACAAAATTAAAATTAGCCAAAGTTACGAATCGCATTCGTAAAAATTACGGCGCTGACCTATTTTTTGATGAAGAACTAATTAATGATATTGTAGACAATAGTAATGAGTCGGGGAGCGGTGCACGTGTGGTACAGACAACCATAGAAAACACATTACTTCCTAAGATTTCTCATGAAATATTGCATGCAATTCTTAATGATAAGACGTTTGATGAAATTATTGTTAAAGGTACAACTAGTGGACTTGATGTCTCAATAGTTTAACATCCTTTACACTCTCAATAATAATTGGGAGTTGGTTCATATTAACTATTATTTTTTATAAAAAACGCTTAAATTAAGTCTTATTTAAAGATATAACAGGGCGTATTTAAAATGAAGTTTTTGATACATTAATCACTAATTATCATCAAACGTCAGATAATTAAATTACTACGATATATGTCAATTAATAATGCTATAGGAGATTAGCATGCAGTCTAATACGTATCTTAAATACGCAGATATTAAGGGTGAGGCAACTGCCGAGCAATATAAGGATTTGATTACACTACTATCTGTAGATTGGAGTGTAGGTCGTGAGATCTCATCATACACTGGTACAGCGATGGACCGTGAAGCGAGCGCTACTCGTCTATATGATTTGACTATCACTAAACTTCAAGACCGTTCTTCTCCTGACTTATTTAAAGAAGCGACAATTGGTAAAGGTAAACCTGCGGTTTTCCATATTACTAAGCAAGGTGAGAAAGTTGAAGAAATCATGAAGATCGAACTGACTGATGCGATGATTTCTAACTACTCAGTTTCTATCCAGGATGATCGTCCAGTTGAAACCATCACTATTTCTTACACTGAAATGATGATGACAGTGACTCCTACTGACGATAAAAACAACACTTCTGCGCCATTGGTATACGGCTACAGCGGTGTTAAAGGTCAACAAATGTAATTTTTATGCGGGGGAATATTCCCCCGCATTTTTTGAAAGAAGTATTTAATGAAAAGAGCAACTCAAGATAACAATTTCATCCGAATTTCCTCTCCATTCGGAAAAGATGCCATCATACTAAACTCATTTGAGTATAGAGAAGAGATCTCAGAACTTTTTTCATTGCGTGCTAAAGCTTACTTTAATGATCAACGAAGTGAGTTAAACGAAATAATTGGTAAAGAAGTAACAATTACCCTTGAAAATAGTGAGGATGTTTCTTCAAAACCTCGTTATATACATGGTTATGTATCTGCTGCAAGATTAGAAGGGCAACGAGTTTCTAATACTCATAATGGTGAGAATTATAAAAATATAGAGTTATTAATAGAGCCTAAATTACGTTTCGCCGATTATAGAAAAAATTGCAGAATATTTCAGCATAAAGATATAAAAGAAATTATCTCCGAAGTACTCTCGGAGCATAGTGTCGCCTTTAGTTTTGAGTTAACTAAGTCGTACCCTAAATACACATACAAAGTGCAATATGAAGAGTCAGACCTTGAATTTGTCCGACGCTTATTGTCAGAAGAAGGGCTATCGTTCTGTTTCACACACACTAAGTCTGTCCACACGCTTAAGATTTTTGATGACATCAGTTTCTATAAGCCGGGTACAGAGTTTTTAGTCGATTTTGATACAGGTACGGCTAAGTCTAGCCATATTTCTTCTTGGCATGAAACCCAAGTTTTGACGACTAAAGCAAGCCAAAAGTCTGGCTATAACATGCTTAAGCCTTCGTCTAATCCTAAAAATACTGCCAAGGGTGAAAGTGATTTTTTTACCGTGCCTGAAAGCGAGTATTTTGAATACATGGGTGAAACGGAAAGTGATGATCAATACGCACTTAGAAACACGCACGCTATAGAAGCACTACAGCAAAACGCATATCTGTGTCGTGGCGAGGCAACGTGTCGAACGTTCAGTGTGGGAAAGTGCTTTAAGTTTAAAAAGCATGAAGATAAGTCTCGAGTCGGCAAAGAATACGTACTGTCCGCCGTTTTTTTATCTGCGGCTGTTTATAATCAGACTGGTCAAGGTGGCACTGCTGCGCAAGGTGTTAAAGTATCATTTAGTTGTGTTGACTCAAAAACAATCCTTCGCCCTTCTGTGAACTATCCGAAACCTCAGATGAAAGGTTTGCAAACCGCAGTGGTAACGGGAAACAAAGATGGCGAAATTTACATAGACAAACACGGTCGTATTAAAGTTCAGTTTCACTGGGATCGTGCTGGCAAATACGATGTAAACAGTTCATGTTGGATTCGTGTTGCGCAAAATATCGCGGGTAACGGATGGGGCTCGGTGTTTCATCCTAGAGTAGGACAAGAGGTCATCGTCGAGTTTGTCAATGGCGATCCTGACCAGCCAATTGTTACGGGGTCACTGTACAATGGTAGTCAACTCCCTCCCTACACGTTACCAGAGCAAAGCTCTCAAAGTGGTTATAAATCGCGTTCTGTACAAAAAGGCACATCTAATTTTAATGAGTTGCGCTTTGATGACAAACCCGGTGAAGAACACATCTATCTTCATGCCGAAAAACTTTTCCAAATGCTAGTTGAAGACTGTGTTGATATTGCCGTTGAAAACAGTAAAACCGAAAAAGTGACGAATGATGTCAATCAAGAGGTTGGCAAGAATGCGACCTTGAAAGTAGGTAAAAACTTTTCTAATGAAACGGGTGAAGTGTTGTCTTTTAATGCAGGAAAGAGTATCGAGATCAAAGTCGGTGGCGCTTCGATTCAGATGTCTAGTTCCGGAGAAATCAACATCAAAGGCAATAAAATATCTATTAACGGCTCTGCTATCGCTCTTAAAGCTGGGCAAATTTCATTGAACTAAGGTGATTTAAAGTGGGTAAACCAGCCGCAATATTGGGCAGCTTTCATCTTTGTCCTAAAAAAACAGGAAAAATTCCTCATGTAGGTGGCCCGGTCGTAGTTGGCTCGCCAAACGTGACAATTGGCGGCATTCCAGCGGCTAGGCAGGGAGATAAGCTTATCTGTATAGGTCCTCCGGATAGCATCTCAGCAGGCTCTTCTAGCGTTACAATCAACGGTAAGCCAGCGGCAAGGGTCGGGGATTCAACGTCTCATGGTGGTAAAATTCTGTCTGGCATGCCTACGGTTTTAATCGGAGGCTAGATGCCACTCGCATTTCAAACTCATCTTCTTGCCATTAATGGCAGGCCATACACTGTTCGTGATATAGCTAACGAATGTTTTAGATTGCCCGCAGAAACACCAAGATCCTATCCTGATCAATCACTGTATGAGCAGATATTAAATCTTGTGCGCTCTAAGCGCGAGATACTGGAGCAAAGTGATATCAAAGGGAATATCTGTGTTCTTTTACCGTCTTCGGTAGATAAAAGCTTGCTTAAGGCATTGATAAACGAGTTTTCTCTTATCCTTGGTAACTCTGCCAATAGAGAAATTTATTTTTATCCTTATGGTCAAGCGGCGTTCTTGATGGCGCTAAATCGGATAAACCGTGAAGTTAACGAAACACAAGCAACTTGGATACTGGCTATAGAAATTGCTCGCGATGCAGAAGAGCATGCCAAATCTCAAAACTCGATCATTTTGACGAAGTGCTTTTTTCAACAGTCCGGCCTTGTTACTGATGATGTTCGAATTGATTTAGATACCAAACAACAAAGCATTGCTGTCGATAAAGTGTTCAAACAACTTGGAGTAGGGTGTGATCACTCACTTAGTGAGTTGCATTTATCCATTGATGGAGATGAGCCTCGATGGTTAAATGCTATGCAACTCTTGTCTCCCTGGGTGACCGATCAAACTCAGTATCAATTTATTGATGTTAAACTAGGAGGGCTGGGCGCATGCGGAGGTGTTTTAAAAGTGTTAATGATTGAGGAGCATCAAAGAAGTAGCCTCAACTCAGACTTCCACGTTTTACAAGCTGATATCGAGCCAGATGGTTATACGGTGGGAGTTCTATACAATTGGCATAACGAGTAGTTCTGGATCTAGTTTGTCCCTTCTAAACGTTGGCTTTTAATGGTTTAAATGTGACGGTTATGTTTACTCGAGACCATCACTTAATGTTGCTTAAAAGGTGTTTATACAACGTTCTTCTCGCTTTCTGGTGAAATAGTGAACCATAGAACATAAACTACATGAAAAGCTGTTCGACTCAAGATATCCTAACCCAAATTAAATAAATTGAGCTTTGGTTTGTGCCAGATTCAGCCAGTCACGTAATACTCTGATGTTTACACGGCTGAAATTCGGATTCTTGCAGGAGCAAACCTTGCTTAAAGATTTGGCGGAAAGTGAATTCGAATGAAGTTTATCCACACCTCAGATTGGCATCTTGGTCGACAATTCCACAATGTATCACTACTCGAAGATCAACAAGCAGTACTCGAACAACTGATTAACTATATTGAACACAACCCCGTCGATGCCGTTGTAGTGGCGGGAGATATTTATGACCGTTCGGTGCCACCAACGGTTGCAATAGAACTGCTAAATCGAGTCGTGAAGCGTATTTGTACTGAACTGAAAACACCGATGATATTGATATCTGGCAACCATGATGGTGCAGAACGATTAGGTTTTGGCTCAGAGCAAATGAAAAATGCAGGCCTTCATATTGTTAGTAACTTTGAAGATATGCTAACTCCCATCATCATAAAAACGGACTCTGCGGGTGAGGTAGCGTTTTATGGCATGCCTTATAACGACCCTGAACAGGTCAGATTTGCCTACAAAACCTCGGTATCAACTCATGATGAGGCACATCAACTGCTTGTAGAGCAAATAAGAGAGCATTTCATTTCAGAGCAAAGGCGTGTTCTCGTTAGCCACTGTTTTGTTGATGGTGCTATTGAGTCTGACTCTGAACGACCACTATCTATTGGTGGCTCTGATCGCGTAAGTCATGAGCATTTCTTAGATTTCGACTACGTCGCACTTGGTCATTTACATCAGCCTCAGAAGAAAGGCGCAGAGCATATCCGTTATTCTGGTTCACTTATGAAGTATAGTTTTGGTGAACAGAACCAGAAGAAAGGCTTCACGTTAGTCGAACTAGACAAGAAAGGATTTGTCTCTGCTAAACATATTGAGCTAATTGCCCCTCATGAAATGCGCATTGTTGAGGGAGAGCTAGATAAAGTCATAGAGCAGGGCAAGACTGACCCTAAAAATGAAGATTATTTGTTAGTTCGTTTGATGGATAAACATGCGATTTTAAATCCAATGGAAAAGCTTCGTTCGGTGTATCCAAACGTTTTACATCTTGAGAAACCGGGTATGTTAATTGGGGTAGAGCAGGAAATGGCGCAAGCAAAGTTGGCCCGAAGCGAAATTGATATGTTCCGAGACTTTTTTATTGAGGCACAAGATAGTCAATTATCCCAAGAGCAAGAACAAGCCGTTACTGACATTATTAAGCAATTATCACAGCAATAGGGACCAAAGATGAAACCAATTAAACTTACCATGCAAGCCTTTGGTCCGTTTGCAAAAACCGAAGTCATTGACTTTGAAAAGCTTGGCCGTAACCCTCTGTTTTTGATTAATGGTCCTACAGGCTCAGGTAAAACGTCGATCTTAGATGCCATTTGCTTTGCCCTTTACGGTGAAACTACCGGTAATGAGCGGCAAGGCATCCAGATGCGATGTGACTTATCGGCGCAAGACTTACCAACCGAAGTCGTTCTAGAATTTTCGTTACATGGCAAACAATACCGAGTTGTGCGATCTCCAGAGCAGGAAGCGCCCAAAGCGCGTGGTGAAGGGATAACGGTAAAAAAGCACACTGCGGCTCTTTATGAACTCGGCGAGACCGAAAAGCTCATCACTAGCAAGACGACTCAAGTTAAAACAGAAGTGAGCAATATTATTGGTTTGAATGAAACGCAATTTCGCCAAGTAATGGTATTGCCTCAAGGAAAATTCCGGGAGCTGTTGCTTGCTAGTTCTAAAGAGCGCGAAGAAATTTTTGGTCAGCTCTTTCAAACGGACATATATAAAAAAATTGAGTACGCGCTCAAAGATAAAGCGAGCGCAATCAGTAAAGCGAAAGATGAATTTGATAATCAAATTCGAGGCGCTTTACAAGTTGCAGGAGTGAGTTCAGAGCAGGAATTATTACACCAGCTCGAACAAGCAACTGAGCAGCTAGAGGTCGATAGAAAGAAAGAACAAGCTTCGTTAGATAAGCTAAATGTTGCTAAATCTGAATTGCAAAAAGCGGAAACTATTAATGGAGAGTTTTCGAAACGAGAGCAAGCAGAAAACGCACTCAAGCTGCATCTAGAACACTCAGACTCGATAAAAGTTCGTCAACAGCAATTAGAAAATGCTAAAAATGCCAATAAGATAGAATTACCCTACGTCTCATTACAAAATGCAAAAACTCAAACTCAAGAGCTCAGACAAAAAATCGTAGCTTTGAAAGAGAGCCTTGATAAAGCCAATGCTGTTACGAAAGAAAAAGAAAACTTGCAGCAAAGTGCAAAAGAAGCCGCGGCAAAAGTCCCACAGTTAACGCAACTGCAGTATCAACTTGAAAGCATGAAAGACAAGTTGCTTGAAAAAGCCAACTTGGAAAGAAAAATAACGGCAGGTCATCAACAAAAGCAACAATTTGAAGCAACGTTAAAACAGTACATAGAGCTGAAAGACAAGTTGGCGTTTCAGGCGCAACAGGGCCAGAAAGATCTAGAGCAAGCCCGAGTAGATGTTGCGCTTGTTGGCAGCATCGATGCGGAAATAAAACAAAAACAACGACTACTACAGGATCTACAAAAGCTGCATGGTCTTACTTTGGAGCTCTCTAAACTCACGGCGTTAACCGTAAGCAAGCAGCAGTCATTACAGGAGGCCAGTCAGCGCTATATGCAGTGTCAACAAGCCGCTGATACGATAGAGCTTAAGTGGCACAACGCTCAAGCGGCAGTATTAGCGCAGCGACTAAAGGCAGGTGAAGCATGTCCGGTATGTGGCAGCCAAGCGCATCCTAACCCTGCGACGTTTGTTGAAGAAGTCGTTACAAAAGAGCAAGTTCAGGCTGCCAGAGTGAAAGAAAGAGAAGCTCAAACCTCACTGAACCAGCTAAGTAATCAGCAAGAACAACATAACGTTGTCATTATTCAGCATCAGAATCAAATCGACCAGTTGAAAGAAGAGCTTGGTGAGCATGCAGCATCTGAGATCTCGACGGTTCAAACTGAGTTGCAGGCGCTTAATGATCAACTTCTACGTCTACAATCTATTGATATTGAAAAGCTAGAAAAGAACGTTGAACAGCTTAATCAACGCTGCTTAGTGGGTGAAAATAAAATTCATGAGTTGCAGAATCAAATGGCGGCAAATGAATCAACCGTTCAAGCAAACCAAGAACAATTGACTCAATTACAAGCTTCCATTGATCCGAAATACAGTTCCGTTGATGCGCTTGAGCGTGACATTTTGCTCACAAAAGAGCAAATTCTGACCTTGAATACAGGTTTAGAAAAGGCGCAAAACGCTTTGCAGCAAGCGGTATTAGCGCAATCGAATGCTGAAAGTCAGTTAGTGACGAACAAGCAGTGGCTATCTGAGTCAGAACAAAAGCTTAGCCAAGCAGAATTAGCGTGGAATGAGGCATTACAGGCGAGTAAATTTGAGGATGAAAGCAGTTATCTAAATAGCAGAGTGACAGATGATGAGCTTCAAGCGTGGCAGAAAGAAATAGACAACTTCAAACAGACACAAACCAAGCTTGAACAAACACTACATGATTTAAACCATGCATTGAAAGCGCTTGAAAGACCGGACTTGGATTCGCTTAACGACAGCTTAACCACTCTGCAGGCGCAGTATATTGAAGTAAGGAATCAGCTCGATACCACGCGCTCAACCTTTGAGCGAATTGAAAAAGTTCGTAAAGATATTGATACGCTGCATGAGAAAAATAGTAAGTTAGAAGAAGAGTACAAAGTGTTTGGTACGTTATACGACGTTGCCAGCGGTAAAACAGGCAGCAGGGTTAGCCTGCATCGCTTTGTTCTTGGTGTACTGTTGGATGATGTGTTGATTCAGGCCTCTCAACGTTTAAGCCTCATGAGTAAAGGGCGCTATATTCTTGCTCGAAAAACAGAGGGCTTCAAAGGCGCTGCGGGTCGCGGCTTAGATTTAATGGTTGAAGATGGTTACACAGGAAAAACACGTGATGTTGCGACACTTTCCGGTGGTGAATCGTTTATGGCAGCGCTTGCTTTGGCGCTTGGCTTGTCGGATGTTGTACAATCCTATAGTGGTGGTATCCGTTTAGACACTTTATTCATTGATGAGGGGTTCGGTAGTTTAGACCCAGAATCTTTGGATCTCGCGATTCAAACGCTAGTGGATTTACAACAGACTGGACGCATGATCGGTGTTATTTCTCACGTTTCTGAGTTAAAAGAACAAATGGCGCAGAGGATTGATGTTGAACCATCAAGAGTCGGTTCGACAGTATCGGTCAAATCTCAATGTAGCTTCGCTGTCTAATTCAGTTGCTATCACAAAACCCAAAGCCCCTATCTAGGGGCTTTCTTACTTAATCGCTACTGTTCGCAAAAGTGGCCTTCTTTTGGCGACTGGGTAATCGCATACTCACCATCTAGGTTGCGATAAACAACTGTATTCCAAATAGAGCCATCATCCAATTCAAACTCAATGGCATAGTTGACGCCGCTAACGATTTGCGCGTGAACGTTCAGTATTTGTTTGAACGACGCTATTGTGTCCATTCTTTTCAAAACAAAAGCCATTGCCTTTTGTGCATCAGGGGTAGCATTAAACTCATTCCACCCACCTGGCATGTTTCCTTGTGTATTACATACATCTGCCGAGGTTGTTAATTGTGTCGCTTGGCTTGGGTTTTCCTGCTGGCAACCCGCAAGTAATACCAAAAGTGCACAAACTGACACTGTTTTTAATTTCATAACAATAACCTCTGTCTATATCGCGACGTATTATAGGAGGGTGATATGACAGCGTATGTCTATATTGTGCAAAGTTTCTATATGCATACGGTTAAATGCTGACAAAATAGACAAGTATGACCAACTTGTAAGTAAAACATAAAACAATATTGTTAGGGAATTGCTGACATAACGAGGTTTTGGTGTTCAGCATACTATTGACAATGAAGAACTGTGATGTCTAGCTACGTACATTTGGGACAGTGGTGCGACTTAGTGATCGATTTGCTACCTTCTACAGTAAAATCAATCACTAAATCAAATTTAGGTGTTGTATGAAATCGCTAAAAACATTATTACTTTTATCACTTGTTACTTTATTTGGCTGTACCTCTAAACCTGATGGGGTGGAGCCAGTTAACAATTTTGATTTAGAGCCTTATCTAGGCAAGTGGTATGAAATCGCACGGCTCGATCATTCGTTTGAGCGTGGTCTATCCAACGTTACGGCCGATTATCGGCTTCGCGAGGATGGTGGGGTTAAGGTGACAAACCGCGGATATTCAGAAGAAGATCAACAGTGGTCCGAAGCTGAAGGTAAAGCTTATTTTGTTGAAGACGAAACGGTTGCGCACTTAAAAGTCTCCTTTTTTGGGCCAATCTATTCTTCTTACATTGTGTTTGAGCTAGGTGAAAACTATGACTATGCGTTTGTCTCTGGTTACAACCACGATTACTTGTGGCTATTGTCTAGAACACCCAACGTTGATGAGAAAATCCTGGAGCGTTTTAAGCAGGTTGCTAAAGAGAAAGGTTTCGCGTTAGATGAGCTAATTCTCGTTGATCAAGAGAGTGGACGACAGTTTTAAGTTCATCAATGTGACTTCTAAAATCAACAGAAGCGAAGTTTCTGTCTCGCGGTTTTGAGTTTTGCTTGGAATATTTTTATTACCTTGTAACCTCATGTGGTCAAAAATATAGCCCCATCATTTGTGATTACTCGTGATGGGGCTTATATAAATTTGAGTGAGCGTCGAAAGGTAGATCTATCGACAAACGGTTATGGTTTACTTAATCAAACGAACGATCAGAGAGCCAGGCGCCCGAATAGATTCCACATTGTGGCTGAGCACTGTACCACTTGTAGGGGCGGTGTAGCGCTCAACTTCAGTGCCAAAGCTGTCGTATTGAATCGCAACCAGTTGGCCTTGCTCGACAAAATCCATCAAACCGACATGAGGTAGTACAAAGCCGCCATGTGTCGCTTTCACACTGACGATCTCGTTTCCTTCCAAGCATGAAGTGATAGGCTCTATCTCACCTTCTACGACGTTATGCTGCTTCAACACATTTAAAATGCCTGATACGGTTCGACTAATGAGTTTTTGCTCTGTGTAGCGCCCCATACCCACTTCAACCGTAATGCTTGGGACACCATGGTTATTCCAAACTGTTTCAAGGACGCCAGCATCTCCAGGATCATTTAAAATCGCATCAGGATTAATGAGACGAGCCATTTCTAATGATTGCTCAATTCGGAAGTCTGCAAACACGTATAGTGGATAGGCCGCACCACTGGTTTGAGTGTGAAGGTCAATGGCTAAATCAGCATTTGGCTTGAGCAGATCATTCCACAATGCATATAAGTAGCGTTGTGCCTCATTGCCATTTTGGTCACCAGGGAAAAAACGGTTTAAGTTTGCAGGAGACGCATCCGGGTCTGCGGAATAGAAATCGCGGCTGTGGTTTAGCATACCTGGCATGTTAATGGTTGGAACAATAGTGACAGTACCAGCGACTTCAGTGCCAATGAGTTCTCTAGCGGTCTTCTGCGCTGCTAACACACCATTATATTCATCACCATGAACCCCTGCGGTGATCATGATTTTCTTGCCAGGTTTTTCACCTTTGAATACCAAAACAGGAAGATGTTGCCACTGAGAGAGCGCGTTGGTCGCGATGCGGAACCAAAACTTATGCTCACCCGGACCTAGGTCTGCTACATTGAGAGATTGAATCACTTGATGACCTTGAATCATGTCATCGAGAAGTTGTGTTGCCATTAAAGTTACCACTCCAAAACCATAAGCCAATCTAAAACCTTAACGTCGCCATACGAAGAGTATTAATAAGGCGAGAACGTGTCTCGCCTTAGTGCCAATTGATTTCGTTTTACGCAAACCCCATTATGTGAGCTGCGATAACGACGACACTCGACAGGGTAAAGAGTAATAGGATAAATCGCCAGCAGAATTTTGCCCAATCACCCCAGTCGATGCGGCAGACACCAAGCGTTGCCATCAAGGATGCTGAAGTAGGGACGATAACGTTGGTAAAGCCATCTCCAAGTTGGAATGACAAAACGGCAACTTGGCGCGTGACACCTGCAATATCCGCCAATGGTGCTAATAAAGGCATCGTCAGTGCCGCTTGTCCAGATCCGGAAGTAACGAAGAAGTTGAAGATAGATTGGAATACATACATTAACCATGCCGCAGCTACGTCAGGAAGCCCACTGATCACGCCGCCAGCACTGTTCAGAATAGAATTCAGTACACTCGCTTCATCAGTCGTACCGCCACCTAGGATAAGTAACACACCTTTCGCACAACCAACCAATAGAGCAGGAGCAAGCATAATAGCCGCCCCCTCCTTAAACGCATCGGCTGCGCAGTTGAGCGTCATACCGTTTAAGCGAAAAATCGTACCGATGATCGCGACAACAAAGCCCATAGTGAAGAATTGAGAAGCGATTTCTGGGATGTACCATGCGTTAGCGACCACGCCCCAAACAACCCATACTGTGGTTGCAATAACCGTAAGAATAACGAGTGTATCGCCGATATTCCAACGAGAATCTTGATTGCCAAGCTCTTGCTGACGGAAATATTTGTCTGTGCGGTGACTGTAAGAAAGTTCTGGGTTTGACTTCACGCGAGCGGCGTAGATCATGGTGAAGGCGATACCGATTAACGTAAAGCCAGCCCATAACCCCATGCGCACTGTCATGCCGGATAAAACAGGTACTCCCGCAATACCTTGTGCAATAGCAACAGAGAAAGGGTTCATCCAAGATGTTGCGAAACCAATTTGAGTCGCCACGTAGGTCACCATTACCGTAGTGATACCATCGTAACCAAGGCGAACCATAAGCGGAGCGATAATAATCGCAAATGCTACGGCTTCTTCACCCATACCAAATACCGCACCGCCCAGAGAGAACAGCAAAAATAGCACTGGAATGAATAGCGCTTCGTTACCTTTGGTCTTATCGATAAGGCGCAAGATACCGTTGTCGATGGTGCCTGTTCGCATTACAACGCCGAAAGCACCACCGATAACCAACATGAACATAATCACGCCGATCGCGCTGCCCCATTTAGAGCCTGAAACTAGCCCTTCGAATGGGAAGTTCATTAAACCAATGCCACCACCAGAAGTAAACAGGCCAACCTTGTTGTAAACCAATTCACCGTTTTCGTCGGTTGCATAAGAGAAAGAAGATGGATCGATAACCGTGCGAGTTTTTTCTGCACCATCGACCATATAAGTCACTTGCTGACTGTCAAAATGGCCAGCAGGAATTAAGTAGGTAAGAATCGCAGCGAGAATACCAACAATGAAGATCAAAATGAGGGTATCTGGCATCTGCCATGATTTGGGTGTAGCAACCGAGTCCGTTGGTTGCGCATGTGTGTGAGACATAACTTACTTCACGTTAAATTCAATGAAGCATGAAATATCAATAAAACAGAATAAAAAGTCAACATTAATGGAAATATTGAACTATAAATTCATCAAATATTTGAAGTGAAGTCATTGTGATTATTTTACAAGCAAAGTTTGGTTAAATGTTTTGGTTCGGGTCGAGGGCTCACAAGCTCTTGTTGTGAGCCGAGATAAACAAATCATTTGTCTTGCGTCTGTTCTGCATAAAATGCAGCGACATCACGAAGATCCTCATCATTTAACATTCTTAATTGTGCGCCCATCATTTCGGCAAGCGGCCCTTTACGTTCGCCTGCTTGGTAAGACTTCATCGCATCGTATAGATACTGGGCATTTTGACCTGCAAGATTTGGATAGGCATCATTACCTGCGACGCCTGTTGCACCATGACAATAGACGCAGCTAGGGGATTTGATTTTACCTTTATCAGCATCACCAAAAGGCGCGGCATGGCTAGCGGAAGAGAAAATAAGAGAGGTTAGAAGTACAAATCTGAACATGAAGATTGTCTATTCGCTAAAAAGTCATATCGATACAATAAAGCTTCCCCTTAGGGGAAGCTCAATGATCAAAATCAAACTAAAGCAGAGATTTAATGCTTGATAAGAAATTGTCGATATCTTGCGCTGAAATGTCTTTATGAGTCACGAAACGAATGGGGTTTCCAGGTGTTATCGTGATATTTTGTTCCTTTAGTTTCGCAGCGATATTTACTATGTCCACTTGAGGATCAAGCTTCGCGAATACGATATTCGTTTGAACAAATTCAGGGTTGACTGAAAAACCAGGCAGTTCAGCTAAACCTTCCGCTAAGGTTTTTGCGTTGGTATGATCTTGTTTTAGCTGTTCCACTTGTTCGGTAAGGGCGAGTTTGCCTGCTGCGGCAAGAATACCCGCTTGACGCATACCACCGCCGACCATCTTTCTTAAGCGACGTGCTTTTGCGATGTACTCTTTGCTACCAAGCAGTAACGAACCAACAGGGGCAGCCAAACCTTTCGACAGACAAATCGTCATTGAATCAAAATACTGACCGATTTCTTTTACCGAAACATCTAAAGCAACCGCTGCATTGAATACTCTTGCGCCGTCGAGATGCATCTTCAAATTGTTCTTATTCACGAAGTCACGAGCTTCTGCTAAGTAAGACAGAGGCAGCACTTTGCCATTAATCGTGTTTTCTAAGCTGAGCAGCTTGGTACGAGCAAAGTGACAATCATCTGGCTTAATCGCCGCTGCCAGTTTATCAAATGGGAGTGTGCCATCTGGGTTATTTTCGACTGGTTGAGGTTGAATTGACCCAAGTACTGCTGCGCCGCCAGCTTCGTACTTGTAGTTATGTGCTTGCTGCCCACACAGATATTCATCTCCGCGTTCACAATGCGCCATTAGGCCGAGCAGATTGGCTTGCGTGCCTGAAGTGGTAAACAAAGCCGCTTCGAATCCTGCAAGCTCTGCGGCAAACTCCTCAAGCTCATTGACCGTAGGGTCATCACCATAAACATCATCCCCAACGGGGGCCTTAAACATGGCCTCTCGCATTGCTTGGGTAGGCTGTGTAACGGTATCTGATCGAAAATCCATGAATGTCTCCTTGGTCAAAGTCCTAAATATATCCGCAAAGGCGCGCTTTGCTTAAACAAGCGATCGTTTTGGCATCGGTAATTGTGCCATCAATAATCTTGTCTTCGAGTTGTTGGAGTGACAAGGTAACAACCTCAATCACTTCATCTTCATCACATTCGTAACGGTTGGTTTGGCTGAGCTTCTCAGCAACAAATAGGTACTGTATCTCATCACAAAATCCGGCAAGGGGAGTGACTTGGCCGAGAGAAGTGAATTTTTCTGCACTATAGCCCGTTTCTTCTTCTAGCTCTCTTTTTGCGCAGCAGAGAGGGTCTTCATTGCCTTCTCTTGTACCAGCAGGGAGCTCCAGAAGCCATTTATTAAGTGAAGGGCGAAATTGATGGACTAGGACTACCTCTCCTTCCGTTGTAATCGGGAGAATCACCGCAGCGCCCGGATGATGGATTGTGGTGTGCGTAATTGCCTGTCCTGTAGGAAGCATAACCTCTTCTTCAATCAGAGAAATTTGCTTCCATTTATGAATTATTTTGCTCATGCAGTTATTAACCCTAGCTGTTACCGCATTTTGACGTTTTTCGACATTAACCACAAATGGTGGGAAACAAAAGCAAAAAATGTTGCAACACTACGAAAGCGTTTGCACTTTCAGTGAGCTGTATCTCATAAATGGAAACTTTGATTGCTGGCTAAAGAAGGGGGTAAGCATCTGCTATAAGGGGAATTCAACAAAATACATTTGTAACAAAGTTATAACAAGTGTATAAAAATGTTAACGCAATACCAGTTCAGCAGCCGGAGAACGTATGACACAAACCTTATTTGCCTCAAATGCCGAAAAAGCGCTTCTCTCAGAACGCATCAACAAGTTGGCTAAAGCGTTAACGGATGGCGTTTATGAACGCGAACATACCATCAAGCTCTGCCTCCTTGCGGCACTTGCTGGTGAAAGTGTTTTTCTTTTAGGCCCACCTGGCATTGCAAAAAGCTTAATTGCCAAGCGACTTATCCAAGCGTTCGATAATAGCAGTTACTTTGAATACCTGATGACTCGATTCTCAACACCTGAAGAAGTTTTTGGGCCACTGAGTATTCAAGAACTCAAAGATAACGGTCGTTATGTTCGCTTAACTAAAGGGTATTTGCCAACCGCACAAGTCGTATTTTTAGATGAAATCTGGAAGGCGGGCCCCGCCATTCTGAATACATTGCTGACAGTGGTCAATGAGAAAACGTTCAAAAATGGCAGCGATATTGAGCGTGTGCCAATGCGTTTGTTGGTATCGGCGTCCAATGAACTGCCAGATGAAGACAGTGGTTTGGATGCACTCTATGACCGCATGTTGGTGCGCGTGTTTGTGAATCGAATTCAGAATAAACAAAACTTTAAGTCGATGTTGACGGTAGGCACGTCACAAGAGGCACAAGTGCCAGAAGGGCTAGCAATAACAGATGAAGAATATCATCAATGGCAACAGCAGCTCGACAAGCTGACGTTAACCGATAATGCATTCGAGAAGCTTTTCCAGCTTAAAACGATGTTAGAAAGCAAAGTCGAAGCTCAGTTTGGCGATGTCGCTAATACCGACATGTATGTGTCTGACCGCCGCTGGAAGAAAGCCGTGAAGTTGTTAAAAGCGAGCGCGTTTTTTAATGGTCGCGATGAAATCAATCCGCTTGACCTTCTGCTGCTGCAAGATTGTTTATGGAACAGCCCTGAATCGCGAGACGTGGTACGCGAAGTGGTACAAGAGTTCGCCCTAAAACATGCATTTGACCAACAAGACGCCGAACAGGAAATTGAATACTGTCGCGAGTCTTTGGTCGATGTTCAGCATGAGCTTGAAGATGCCTATCGCATGACGTTAACGTCTGAAGCGGCAACGGGTATTCTGCGCAAAGAAACCATGCGCTTTGATACCTCTAAAGCCAAGATGTACAAAGTTGGCGCAGCCGTTAACTTAGTTAAATTGGTTGTCTTGCAAAGCAACATGTCGGTTTCAGAATCAGAGAAAGGCGATAGCCGCTGGGTTTACGTGCCAAAAGATGAACTAGACCGAGTCATCAAAGAAGGACACGGTGATGTGTATGGCTACGTCAATCAAAACACCAACATGTGTCGTTTACGATTTGATGTTGATGCCGCAAATAACCTAGTTATTCGTGATATCGCAAACCGAGGCATTCTGGTGAGCTTAGTGACTCAAGAGGGTTTGGATGTAGAGCTTTACCAAAAGTGGTTAACGCAGAGTGAAAAAGCCGTAAATCAACTCAGTGAAGCAGAGCACCATATGCGCAAGGTAAAAGCGAATTTCCATGATGCGCTTCCGCATAGCTTTGTTGATCCTGAGCTACCACGCCTAATGGAGTCGAGTCTTCAGCAGGTCAGTCAGAGACTTGAGTCTATCCAAGCTGAAAGCGAGAAAGTTATCCAACGCTTTAAAAACTTACATCAGTTTTTCTCATAAGGAGACGACATGCTAGGTGCAGACGGACTTAACCTCGCGCTGATGGTAGCCGACTCTGGCATCATCGATAGTGCAGTTAATGATTTAATGGCGCGTTCACAAGTCATGATGATGGCAGAAAACCGAGGCGTTAAATCTTCAGTCAAAGGCCACTTATTAAAGTGGAGGGGCAGTGTTAAAAAACGGATTACCAAGGTATGTGAGACAGAGCGTTTCCAACAAGAGCTGTCTTTATATCAAGAGGTCATTCACTGGGATGAAGAGGCGTTTTTCGAAAACATCGAAGATGTGATTAAAAAGCTTGAGTGGCACTCCGCTTTTTATATGCAGGCTCGCCGAATGATGGAGAAGAACAAGGGGATGAATAATCCCATGTTCCCACATTACTTCTGTGATCAATGGTACCAAAGTCTAGCCGATGCGATTAAGCAAGCGCAAGTAAGCGAGCTTGAGGCCAATAAAGAGAAAGTGCTGAATGACCTGTATCAGCGTATGGAGACCATGCGTAATATGGATAAGGTCACGGAGTCGGGTGATGCTGAAAGTGTAGGGCGCTTATGGGATATGGCATCTGCCAAGTTGAGCAAAACTGACTTAACAGTGATGAAACGCCATGCGGAGTTTCTGAAGAAGCACCAAGGCTTGCAAGAAATAGCCGAGCAACTTGGCCGTATGGCGGGGCAAGTGAATGATCCCGAACTTAACCGCGCGCCTACTGAAGAGCTACAAATGATCGAAGAGAAGAGTGATGAAGCGACAGATGATATTGTCGGCATTCACGAAAGCGATGATTTAAATAAGCTACTTCCCAACGAAACGATGTTTTTGGCGTATCCTGAACTCGAGGTCGTGTTCTATAAACACTTAGTCGATAAACGACTTATGAACTACCGTACACAGGGCAAATCGCGCACGTTACGTAAAGTTAAAGCTCACCGACCTGACAACAAAGCGGTAGATATCGAAAAAGGACCGTTTATTGTGTGTGTGGACGCGTCCGGCTCAATGAGCGGGTTTCCTGAACAATGCGCCAAAGCCATGGCTTATGCTCTGATGCAAATCGCATTAGCGGAGCAACGTGACTGCTATGTCATTATTTTTTCGACGGAACACATTACGTACGAGCTAACCAAACAAGATGGTCTGCGCGAGGCGGCGGACTTTTTAACTTATAGCTTCCATGGTGGTACAGACTTAGAGCCAACTTTGATCAAATCTATCGACTTGATGAGCGGTGATAAGTACAAAAATGCCGATATGGTGGTCATTTCCGACTTTATCGCGCCAAAACAACAAGACGAGTTGCTTGCCAAAGTGGATGCGCTTAAAGCGAAGAAAAACCGTTTTCACGCGATCAGCCTATCTAAATACGGAAACCCGGCATTGATGTCGATGTTTGATCACACGTGGTCTTATCATCCTAATGTTGTGGGCAGGTTGCTTAAACGGGTCGGTAATTACTAAGTGACATTGAAATTCTATTGAGTAAAACGTACAGGAAGCTAGATTTATATTGCTTCGTTTTAAGCCGATAAGATCGAACTTTGGTCTAATTGGCTTAAAAGAAATCAAACAAACAGAAAATGAAAGATTTTTGTTTGACTATCTTCTCTCAATCCGTAAAGTAGCCACCAACGCAACGGGGAAGAGCCCTGAAGCGAAGTAAAAAAGGCGCCTTGGCAGAGTGGCTATGCAGCGGATTGCAAATCCGTGGACCTCGGTTCGACTCCGGGAGGCGCCTCCATTATTCTTTTGAGAGTTAATGGCTTTCGAGAATCAATGCGACACTAGCTCAGTTGGTAGAGCGCAACCTTGCCAAGGTTGAGGTCACGAGTTCGAACCTCGTGTGTCGCTCCAAATTATTCAGATATGGCAATTGCGGTATCTCGATGCCAAGTGCATCAACTTAAAACCAGCGAAAGCTGGTTTTTTTGTATCTGAATATTGATAAATTTACGCCATCTCAATTTCTTGAACTGTGGGTATAACCCTTGTTTCTTTCGCGAGTTATGCTGTTAAGTGTGCCCCTATGTTTCGCAGATTGACCAATATCCGTTTACAATGTCGGTCTCCAAAGGATTTGACGAAGACGCATGAGAAATACCGACGATTACATCATTTTCTATCACCTGATCGAGCAAGGCTCATTTAGCGCTGCAGCAAGACACATGTCATTGACCAAATCGGTTGTCAGTAAACGCATCGCCAAGCTTGAGCAAGAGCTTGGTGTACAGCTTCTTTACCGAACAACGCGAACGTTAACGTTGACGGAGGCAGGGCGAGCGTTCTTTACTCATGCAAAAGCCGTTTATCAGGCGGTGGCAACGGCAGAAGAATCCATTGTGGGGTTAGGTAAGAATTTATCTGGAAACATTAAAGTTTCTGTACCCACTATCTCTGGTGAGTTAATTCTTCCTCAAGTGATCAATGAGTTTAATCAGAAATACCCTGACATCAATATCGATATGGATCTAGATAATCGTTTCGTCGATATCGTGAATGAACGTTTTGATCTGGCAATTAGAACGGGTGTGTTGCCAGATTCTAGCCTGATCGCAAGAAAGCTGGTGGATGCCAATTGGATTGTTTGTGCGTCACCTCAATACCTTGCTAAACATGGCATTCCTAAGCAACCTCAAGCCTTGGATAAGCACAATTGTTTGGTTTATTCCTACCAAGAAAACGGGGCGTGTGAGTGGGCGTTTAAAGAGGGAGACGAGGTGTATCAAGTTACAGTCGACGGTAACCTCTGTACCAACAACTCTTCGGTATTGAGAAACGTCGCACTGTTGGGGCAGGGAATCATCTATGTGCCACGTGTCTTGGTTTATGAAGACTTAAAGCAAGGCCGCCTGATTCAATTGTTCAAAGACGAAACCGCCAAATGTTTGGGTATTTATGCAGTGTATCCTTACACTCGTCAACAGCCAGAAAAAATTAAGATCTTCATTGATCATCTATACACCAGCTTTCAAAGTCAAAATCATCGATTTTAAGACAATAACTCAACACCAATCGTTATGTTGGTGTTGAGTTATTGTTTCCATCTTCATTTCTAATAATTCTTATAAATTTAGAAGCTTAAGCCTTCTCCTTGTTTTATCACTAATATTGATAACAAGATGCTGCGCACAACTGTTAACAAATGGTTTTGCTATTGTTTCTTTTAAGAAACGGTCTGTTTCTTGCGTTAAATTTTCCGAATGTGAAAGATAAGTGACAGAAAAATAAAAGAATTATTTTGTTTGTTGTCTGTTGGTTAAGTATTGCTCGCCTGCCTGACATAGACGCCGAGAAATGGACTGCTTATAGTGGCTCAAACGCCCATTACCGTCACTAAACGGTGATGTGAGCGAAGTACAATAACTAGAGATACGGATATGAAACAAAAGCAGCTGATTGACGAATTTAAAACTATCGTTGGGGAAGAAAATGTCCTAACCGACGAGGTTAAAACAAAATACTACCGTTCGGGTTTTCGCTCAGGTAGTGGCACTGCGCTTGCTATCGTGTTTCCTAATACTCTTGTAGAACAATGGAAGATCATTAAACAGTGCGTTGAAGCAAACTGCATTATTATTATGCAGGCTGCCAAAACAGGTTTAACAGAAGGCTCAGCTCCAAGTGGTAATGATTATGACCGTGATGTGGTCGTGATCAATATTACCAAAATCAAGAAGATTCACTTATTAGATGGCGGTAAGCAGGCAGTATGCTTGCCTGGTGCAAGTTTGCACTCATTGGAAAAAGAATTGAAGGCGGTGAACCGAGCGCCGCACTCTATCATCGGTTCTTCATCATTAGGTGCCACTGTGGTTGGGGGTATCGCCAATAACTCAGGCGGTGCGTTAGTCAAGCGTGGTCCTGCTTACACGGAGTTGGCGATTTATGCGCAGGTCGATAAGCAAGGCCAGTTACACCTGGTTAATCACCTTGGTATTGAAGGTTTAGGTGAAACGCCAGAAGAAATTCTGACAAACCTGCAAGAAGGAAATTTTGACCCAGCGAAGATCATTCATGACGAGCGAATGGCATCAGACAAAGAATACGATGAACGTGTTCGAGACGTGACTTCTGACATTCCTTCTCGCTTTAATGCCGATGAACGTCGTTTATTTGAAGCCAGTGGCTGCGCTGGTAAATTGGGTGTTTTCGCCGTTCGAGTTGATAGCTACCCAGTACCCGAAAAAGAGCAGGTTTTTTACCTTGGCACCAATGATCCTGCGAAACTGACGAAGCTGCGAAAAGATTTCTTATCTACGTTTGAGAACTTGCCTGAGATGGGAGAATACTTGCATCGAGATATCTTCAACATGGCAGAGAAGTACGGCAAAGACGTCTTTTTATCCATCGACTTGCTAGGCACAGATAAGCTGCCAAAAATGTTTGCACTTAAAGCTAAAGTAGAAAATGTCTTAGAGCGCGTCCCGTTTGTTAGTAAATACCTGCCAGACACCATTTTGTACTACGCGAGTAAGTTGTTCCCACAACATTTACCAGAACGAATGCTGGATTTCCGCGACAAGTATGAGCATCACCTGGTATTAAAAATGAGTGATAGTGGTATTGCTGAGGCGCAAAAATACCTCAATGAAGTTTGGGCTGTTGAAGATGACTGTGATTTCTTCGAGTGTACGCCGGAAGAGGGTAAAAAAGCTTATTTACATCGCTTTGCAGCAGCAGGTGCAGCAATTCGTTACGAGACGATTCACCGAAAAGACGTAGAAGACATCGTTGCACTTGATATCGCTTTGCGACGTAATGATGAAGAGTGGCTAGAAACTTTACCGGAAGAGGTGAGTAAGAACCTTGTTCAAGCGCTCTATTATGGTCACTTTATGTGTTATGTATTCCATCAAGATTACATTTTCAAAAAAGGGACCGACACGAAGTTGATGAAAAAGCTGATGTTAGAACACCTCAATAGCCGTGGTGCTAAATACCCAGCAGAACATAATGTGGGTCACTTGTACGAAGCTGAAAATTCGCTGCAGAAGTTTTACCACGAGCTAGATCCAACCAACACCTTTAACCCTGGTATTGGCAAAATGGACAAATATAAGCGCAATTGTAACTGCTGTGCATAATGTTCTATCTCACCGTGATTAATATCGTTGATCATCGTTAAAATGATGAGCATAAGATAAGCCCTGATGGCACTCGTGACATCAGGGCTTCGTGTTTTGGGGCTTTTTATTGATGACTGGTATCGGCGTTGAAACAACGGTTAAATAGCGCGTACCGCGGCGGCTGCGATGATGCCAGTTGCAATCGCGGGCAGAGGCTTTTTCACGATGAACATGACGACAGCAGTAGAAAAAAGTGCTGCTCTAGCACCGTAATCCCCCTCAACCGCTAGTGGGGCTAAAAGGGCAACCAATACGGAACCTGACATCGCAGTGATGAAACGTTGAACCCGCTCGCTAATTGGAATAAATGACATAACATACACTCCGCCCCAGCGGGTTATGAGCGTGACTAACGCCATGGCGATGATGATAAGCAGTGTGCCACCTACGCTCGTTTCGATGTTCATGCTTTTTTCTCCTTCCAACAAGCACCTAAGACTCCACCAGTAATAGCGCCAACCACTACGTGGCTATTCTCTGGTAAATACCAGTACGCCAACATAGAAGAGGCTGCTGCTGTGGCCCAAATCGCAAAGATTCTTAAGTCTTTCGGCCCTGCCACCACCATAGACAGCAGGAAGCATCCCATAACCATATCGAGTCCGAGGCTCACCGGGTCTTTGATTGCGTTACCAAAATAAATGCCGATCCAGGTGCCAACAATCCAAAACGACCACATCGCTAAGCCGCCGCCAACAAGCAAACCAAAACCTGGTTCTTTTCTACCAAATGCATTGAGTGCCATTGCCCAGTTTGCGTCTGATGCTACCAGCATTACACCGTAACGTTTTGTCGGTGGGAGTTGTCGTAACCATGGATAAAGCGTAGCGCCCATCAAGAGGTGACGAGCATTAATAGCAAATACAGTAATAAGCACTGGAATCAGAGGTACTTCTGCTCCCCACATTTCTAGCGTGGCAAATTGTGAAGCACCGGCGAAGACCAGTGTGCTCATCAGCATAGTGGGAAATACATCTAGTCCAGTTTGTACGGCGGCAACACCGAATGCGAGGCCAAATATGACCACAAACATGGACAGAGGTAAAAGTTGGGTGAAACCGTTCCACACGTCGACCCGAGTAAATTCGTGCAACTCTGATGAGGAACGCTGAAGATGTTGAGTATTTTCTGTCATAGAGATACCTAGCCAGCAGGCAAAAAGGGCAGTGCCATATGAATGCGTTTGTTATTCTTTTGTAAACTTCATGTTTAACATCAATTGAAAGGGCTTTCAAACACTAAGTGCTATATAAAAAACAAGTATACCTGAACGATTTTAAGATGAAGGGTTTAGAGGGTTTGTCATTTGCTAGGGCTCAAGGAAAGTAACGCAACGCAAATAGCAAGCTCTGTTCAATTGAGAAGAGCACGGATTGTTACAGATTAGTATATGAGTAGGAAAGCGAGCACGAGGCTCGCTTTTTCGTTCTGTTACGAACAACTGAAAGGGTTTATTTTACGTAGACACGAGGGTTCGCAGCACCCCAAACCGTGTATAGTTCTGGGAAGATGACCTCTGCATGTTTTTCCATTTCTGCTGCCGAAATCGTTTTGCCTTGCTGAGAGCCAAACAGTACAACTTCAGAACCAGGCTCAACATCTTTGATACCTGTAATATCAACCATAGTGGTGTTCATTGAAGCAACACCCGCCACTTTTGCTCGTTGGCCATTGATCAGTACTTCTGCCGTATTGCCCATTTTTCGTGGGTAGCCATCAGAGTAACCAACAGGAATGTTCGCCATTAGGCTTTCTTTGCTCGTTTTGTAGCTGCTGTCGTAACCGACAGTGCTATTTTTTGGCAGATGGTGAACGGATGCCACGCGTGTTTTGAAAGACACGATAGAAGGGTACTCAGGGTTGGTTGGCAGATCACCGTATAAAACGCCACCAGGACGAACCATATCAAGCTGTGCTTCAGGAACATTAAGTGCAGTGTAAGAGTTGGCCACGTGCAGCAAAATATCTTCGCGTTTTAGGCCCGCTTCTTTAATCAGCCATGCAGAGCTGTCTTTGAACGAAGATAACTTTTGACGAACTTCGTCTGCATTGTAGTTAGGGAAATGAGTCATGATGCCAACAATATTAACGCCAGCTTGTTGAGCGATTTCTAGCGCTTCTTGCTTGCCCGCTTTTGTCGTCATATCAACGCCATTACGTCCCATACCACCGTCGTTAAGAGCAAGGTGAACTTTGATTTCTTTACCCGCTTTCTCTGCTAGCTTAGACAGTACTTTGGCTTGCTCTGCAGTGCCAATCAGCTCTTCAATATTTAAGTCGATTGCAGCTTCGATCTCGCCAATATCCGCCGAGCGTACACGCATAAGTTGACCTTTAAAGCCACTGTCGCGAACGGTCTGTGCTTCGGCGTTACTTGCAACGGCAACGCAAGGGATTTGTTGTTCGATAATAGTCGGCATCAGGCCCGCGATGCCATTACCGTATGCGTCGGCTTTCATCACGGCGCAGATTTTCGTTTTGCCATCCATGTGCGACTTGAACTGCTCAATATTATCGCGGAATTGACCTAAGTTTATTTCCAGCCAAGCGTTAGCGCCTTGAACTTGCTCTGCTTTTACTACAGTGTTGCTAATTTGAAGAGGGGCAGCAGTAGCTTGCATCGCAGGAGCAACGGTTGCAGCAGCGATAGTCAGTGATAGTAAGGTTTTATTTAAGCGCATAAAGTCTCCGTACGCGTTTTTTGTATTGGTTATGTTATTGAGTACTTGGGGAAAGTACCTGACGAAGTAAAACGCTCCAAGTAGTGCTTTGGAGCGTTTTTGAAGATCATGATTCAATATACCTAAATATATCTCAGTGATTGCACTCAATTTGCGCAAATCGAGGTTGATTCAATATCAACTAAGGTATCCACTGAGTTTAACTCAGTTTAAAGCGGCTCATTACATCTTTAAGAGAAATTGACAGCTGGCTTAGCTCACGACAAGCCTGTGCGGTTTGCTCTGAGCCCTGTGATACTTCTTGAGATGCCAAGTGTATGTTTTCAATGCTGCGGTTAAGCTCTTCTGCAACAGAGTCTTGCTGGTTACAAGCCGTGGCGATTTGGGTGCCCATGTCTGAGATATCAGAAATCGAGTGTTCAATGTCGCTCATCAGCTGTTTTGATTGAATGCCTTGCTCTGCACATTCTGAGATACTGGTTCTAGAAAGTTCTGTCGCAGATTTCGCGTCTTTTGCAAGCGATTGTAGCTGTTCAATGATCGACGTAATTTCGCTGGTTGAATCTTGCGTACGGCCTGCAAGCGTTCGAACCTCGTCCGCAACCACGGCAAAACCGCGACCAGACTCACCAGCACGCGCAGCTTCAATGGCTGCATTAAGCGCAAGTAGGTTGGTTTGATCGGCAATGTCACGGATAACATCAACAATAACGTTAATTTTATTCGATTGCTGTTCAAGCTCTGCCACAGTATCGCCCGCAGCACCAATTACGTTTGAAACTTCATGAATCGCGTCAACCATGCCTTGCGTTTCACGAACACCATGTTGTGTACGACGGTTTGCTTCGTTAGCTTGGTTCGCTGAATCTTCAGTATTACGTGCAACATCGGCTACTGCTGCTTTCATTTCTGTCATTGCCGTAGCAATGTGTGTGATTTGCAGTTGTTGATCTTTCATACCAGACGCAGAAATATCAGAGATTTGATTCATCTCTTCTACTGCACTGCTTAACTGTGTGACCGCAGCAATCACGTTGTCGATAACTTGGCGCAAATCATCTTGCATCTTAGTGGTCGCATCTGCCAGCTCACCTAGCTCGTCATTGCCGATGGCTTTACGATCGATGTCGTTTGATAGGTCACCTGTTGCGATGGCATTTGCTTGCTCGACAACAAGTTTTAGTGGGCCACAAATAAGGCGTGTCAGCACGTACGTCATGCCTACCATGATAAGCAGAATAATCACGTTGCTTGCAATTGACGAGTTACTCAATCCATTTACAGAAGAAAGAATATGAGTTTTGTTACTGTCCATAGCATTTTTAAGTAGACGGATCAGTTCACCGAGCTCAGAGTCAACCGCTTCGAAAGCAGGTAAAGAGTTCGCCAAAATAGGGTGGGCCTTGCTTTTGTCGTTGGCTAGCATCGCTTCGTTGTACTGATCCATAGTGACCAGGTACTTTTTCCACTGACGCATAAGGCGCTGGTAAGTTTGTTGCTCTTCACCAGGCCAAATCGTTTCACCGTAAGAATCGAGCTCTTTGCTGATCTTTTCACGTTCGCGAATGTTGCTGGCAATTTTGTTTCTGATTTGGTCTGCGTCTTCATAAGTGTATGTCGCAAACTGAGCACGGCGCCAGCGAGACAAGTGATCTCGGATCGAATCTACTCTTTCCATAGCAGGAAGCGTATCATCGGTATAGTTTAAAAGCTCAGATTTAATGCTTTTGAGCTCTGTAGATAAAAATACGCCAAACGCAATGTTGACGATGGCAATGAGTAAAAACGATAGCGATATCTTTTTCGCTATAGAAAGATTCTTGATAGACATTAGTGATATACCTTGTTTTTCTTATGGTGTGTCGCCAAAGTAAACCACGTCCTTATATGTGATATATGTCCATTAAATTACTGCAACGAGTGTAAGCTATCATTATTTATTGATATTTTCGATAATGAATTGAGCTTTTTTTGAAAATAAAAAATGTCAATGATTTTATAAAGGTACGACCACATTCGATGCAAAGTTATCGGTAACAAAATATGATATTTCGTGTGAAACAGTGCCAAGAGTAGGTGCTCCAATTGTTACAGATGTTACAGAGCTAAAGAGAGTGGTGACTACGATCCGCGTTAGTCAGGCGTTTACAAGCTAAGCAGTTACGGGCATCAACATGTGTGTGACTTAGAGTTGATGAAAGCTAACGAGTGTTTCTTGGCCTAATTGAATGCCAATTGTACCGTCTGGATCGCTTTTTAAGCACTTAAATCAAAAAGATAAAATTTATTGTTGACCAGATAAATTAATCCGTTAAAGTACGCCTCGTTCTCACGGCAAAGGTCGCTGAGACAGATGGTGTCTAACCCATCGCATGATTGCGTTGCCCTGGTGGTGGAATTGGTAGACACAAGGGATTTAAAATCCCTCGGCGTTCGCGCTGTGCCGGTTCAAGTCCGGCCCGGGGCACCATCAAAATCTTTGGTAACAGAGATATAAAAATCAGAAAGGCGCCTTGGCAGAGTGGCTATGCAGCGGATTGCAAATCCGTGGACCTCGGTTCGACTCCGGGAGGCGCCTCCACTATTTCGAAAGCCAGTCTTAAATGATTGGCTTTCTTCGTTTTAAATCCATCAATCTATACTCGTTCACGCTTCTCTAAATTCCTCCCATGTTTTGATCACCATTCAATATTTTCAATGCACTAGTCATTGATTTTATAAATGTTAAATAACTCAATAATTGTATAGGGTGATTGGTGCTAATTTCTCTTCGATTGTAATCCGAACTTTTTGTATCACAGGCAGCAACTTGGCTAGCGTGACCGTTGGCAATGCTTGGTGTGTATGAGCAGAAAGGAGGATTTTAGTCCTTAACGTGAGAGAAAAATAATGAAAACATTTAAATTAAAACGCACTATTTTATCTTTAACCTTGCTGCTAAGTTCATCTGCATTGGCTGCTGAGAATGGCACAATGATGCAGTATTTCCATTGGTATGTGCCTAACGATGGCACACTGTGGACTCAAGTGGAAAATAACGCTCCAACGCTAGCAGAAAACGGATTCACAGCGCTCTGGCTACCACCTGCATACAAAGGAGCGGGTGGCAGTAATGATGTCGGCTACGGCGTTTATGACATGTACGACTTGGGAGAGTTTGATCAAAAAGGATCAGTGCGCACCAAATACGGCACGAAAGATCAGTATCTTAGTGCTATCAATGCCGCTCACAATAACAATATCCAGGTTTATGGTGACGTGGTGTTTAACCACCGTGGTGGTGCAGATGGGAAATCTTGGGTTGATACTAAGCGGGTAGATTGGAACAACCGCAACATTGAACTTGGTGATAAATGGATTGAAGCGTGGGTGGAGTTTGATTTCCCTGGACGCAACGACAAGTACTCTAACTTCCATTGGACTTGGTACCATTTTGATGGCGTGGACTGGGACGATGCAGGTAAAGAAAAAGCCATTTTTAAATTCAAAGGTGAAGGTAAGGCATGGGATTGGGAAGTCAGTTCTGAAAAGGGGAATTACGACTACCTTATGTATGCTGACTTAGACATGGATCATCCTGAAGTTAAACAAGAACTGAAAGATTGGGGTGAGTGGTACATCAACATGACTGGTGTTGATGGCTTTAGAATGGATGCGGTGAAGCACATCAAATACCAATATCTTCAAGAATGGATTGATCACCTACGTTGGAAAACAGGGAAAGAACTCTTCACGGTCGGAGAGTACTGGAACTACGATGTGAATCAGCTGCATAACTTTATCACCAAAACTTCTGGCAGCATGTCTCTGTTCGACGCACCGCTACATATGAACTTCTACAATGCGTCTAAATCGGGTGGTAGTTACGATATGCGTAAAATCATGGATGGTACGCTGATGAAGGACAATCCAGTCAAAGCGGTAACCTTAGTAGAAAATCATGATACTCAACCTTTGCAGGCGTTGGAGTCGACGGTTGATTGGTGGTTTAAGCCGCTCGCTTACGCGTTTATCTTATTGCGTGAAGAAGGTTATCCATCCGTGTTTTATGCAGATTACTACGGTGCGCAGTACAGTGATAAAGGGCATGACATCAATATGGTCAAAGTGCCTTACATCGAAGAGCTCGTAACACTGCGTAAAGACTATGCGTATGGCAAACAACATTCTTATCTCGACCATTGGGATGTAATTGGCTGGACTAGAGAGGGCGATGCAGAACATCCACATTCAATGGCAGTGATCATGAGCGATGGACCAGGTGGCTCGAAGTGGATGTATACGGGTAAGCCAAGTACACGCTATGTCGACAAGTTGGGCATCCGAACTGAAGACATTTGGACAGATGCGAACGGGTGGGCTGAGTTCCCTGTAAATGGTGGATCTGTCTCGGTTTGGGTTAGCGTTGAGTAATCCATTCTTGTGATTTTGATACAGAACAGGCAAATTTTGATGAAACTTTGCAGTGAATCAATACGTTATTTGATATTCATATAACAAATGAGTAACTTATATTTGAGCATTATCTAGAGGAAGGTGAAGAATGGAATCTATTGCTGATGTATTGGTTGTGGCTATTGTGTTCGGTGCCATATTTGGGGGCGGGATAATTAAGTTAATCTTGAATCATCGTAAAGAAGTAAGAGCTTTGGAGATATCTGAACGTAATACGATGAGCCAAGAAGAACAAGATAACCTTAACAAGCAAATTGGTGATTTGAAGCGACGCGTTGAAGTGTTAGAGCGCATAGTCACAGATAGCAAATATCAACTTGAAAAAGAAATTGCCTCTCTGTAATTCACCACAAAAACGTAAAGCCGGCTGAGTCCGGCTTTTTAGTGCCTGTACATCATAGTTTTAGGGTACTTAGCTCAGCGTTCGTCAAAGAAGTCTTTATCGCGGATGTATTTACTCATAAAGTGATAAGAGAATGGTCGCATCAACCAACTAAATAGAGAACGTCCAAGTCGAATGAACGTTGGCGTATTCTCGTATATTCTCCCGTTATACAACCATAACATTTTGCCTACATGCCAATAGAGAAAAGGCACTGGCGGCATGAATGTCACGATGTCGATGTCGCAACAAATCCGGTAAGTTTTGTGCCCCAAACGGTAGCGTTTTTTAAAGGTCCAATCTCCAACTGCGGGCTGACCGAAAGTCACGACGCGTTTAATGCTCTTTGGGTATTTTTTCTCAATATAGTCGGCAAAAACACTGCCAATCGCGCCACCTGAAGAGTGACCAGTAATGGTGATTCTTTTTCCCCTAAGAATGAGCGGTACAACGATACCTTCGAGGCGCTCGACCACGGTCAACCCCAACCGATCTTCATTTCGGCTCGGTAAACTTTCTTGAAACAGAAGATGATAGAAACCCGCGTGAATGCGGTAATTCAGTCCCAACCGTCGACAGCTTCTCGTCCACATCGCGAAGTTTAACAACCAATCACTGATACTGTGTGAGCCTTTAATTACTACGACCACTTCACTCTGTTTTTTACTCCAGAGCACGCGAATCATAATCTTACCGTGTTCATTTCTAATGACTCGTTGCCCATTAGGATCGAATCCGTATTGAGTTTGTCTGAAGACGCGAGGATAGGCGAGATTACAGAGTACGGCATAGCGCTCATATTGGTATCGTTTTAATGGTTTCACGTTATCTTTCTTTATGGAGCCTAACGACTGACTGTAATTAATGAATATTAAAAATACGTGAACCTAGGTTAGTGCTGGTAGAGACTTTGTGTGTTGGTATCGTGGATGAAAGCCTCAAATTGGTCTAAGTGCGTTAAGATGGTCTGGCGCGAGATATCGTGATGTTCACTAAGCACGTTAAGCAGCTTTTTCAAGGTCTTACGATCTTTTTTATTTAGGTTTACTGCCTCTTTGATCTGTGTGAAAAATTCAATTTGACTTGAAGTGTCGTTAAAATCACCGAGCTTGTCTTGCAATAGTTTTAATTGTTTCACGTTGTTTTTGCGCTGTGGGGAAGGGTAGAGTGCGGAAAACCCTTCTAGCAAATAACGCAGCGCTTTGCACTTTATCCTCATTGAGTGGATCACGCTGTCACGACTTTTGTCCGAAATCTTGCGCCGTGCTTTGTCGACCTTTTTAAATTGTTCGGAGACTTTTTGGCTTGCGAAGAGTAACGCTGGTACGTTGTTATCCACTCGTTCGTGTTGTGTACTTCGCAGCAGACTATTCCTGACCAAAGTGCAGTGTATAGTGTATTCTTTTGTCGCTAGCCAACGCGCAACTTTTGCCTGTTCGTAAGCACGTTCGGATTCTATAAAGCCAAAAAGCGGCTCAAGAGAGGGTTTGTGGTTTGGGAGCATTTCAATGTATTGGCTTTTGTCCAAGATAAATACGTCCAAATCACGCAGCTTATTTGTTTTCTTCATCATTATTTTTAAATGAGGTTTCAAAATACGCTGTTCAAAAGGAGGTATCAGTTCGCGAAGTAGCAAGCATAGTGAGCGTATGCGCCTCAGTGTGACGCGATACTGGTGTGTATATTCAGGATCCAAGTCTTGGACGATCCCCTGTTCCAGAGAGCGTGCATAATCAAATTCAGTAAGTAAGAAGTGGGGCACTACGAAGTCGAGTTCGGAATCAGTATGTAGCGGTAATTGAAATGATGACTTTCGAAACATGATGAGCGCTTATTTGTCCCTGCAGTACGAATTAAGTTTATACCCATACTGTCAATTTGTGCGACTTGTCGATTCCTCGTTGACATGAAGTGATGAAGCAAAGTAAACGAGAGTAAAGCATGCTGATGTTCTTGTGAGCAAAATGATCGCCCTTTGTTCGTTTGAGTTGACTTTTTAACCATTTGAATAAAAAAGACTAATTTTTTGTTGACCAGATAAATTAATCCGTTAAAGTACGCCTCGTTCTCACGGCAAAGGCCGCTGAGACAGATGGTGTCTAACCCATCGCATGATTGCGTTGCCCTGGTGGTGGAATTGGTAGACACAAGGGATTTAAAATCCCTCGGCGTTCGCGCTGTGCCGGTTCAAGTCCGGCCCGGGGCACCATCAAAATCTTTGGTAACAGAGATATCAAAATCAGAAAGGCGCCTTGGCAGAGTGGCTATGCAGCGGATTGCAAATCCGTGGACCTCGGTTCGACTCCGGGAGGCGCCTCCACTATTTCTAAAAACCGGCCTTGTGCCGGTTTTTTACTATCTGGCATTGTCAAACTATTCTAATACACAATTTTTTATTGAATAATTAATTTTTGTACAAATACCAACCTCAATTATCAGTTAATCACCCTTTAACTGGTTTTCCTGAATTGCTATCTATAGCGTTATATTATCAATGTGATTTTAGTTCAATATTGAAAATAAAGTTGCGCATATATCCTGCTTGTTTCTCTATATGTATCTAGTTGATATTGCACTGTATCGCTCAGTCTGTCTTGTAATCGAGTATAAAACTAGGTGAGCAAAAAATTTTTCACCACTTTAATTTAACGTAAATTTAACAATTCAGGATGGGTAATATTACTCAAGAATTGTTGAGGTATATTATTCGAATGACTCGTTATTAAGTTAATGAATTTAAAGGTTATAATTTTATGCGATGAAATTGAGGTTGTTTTAGTTCAATTTCTACTTGTTTGATTTTTAATGATTTAAATTGGCTGTAGTGCAAGTGATTTATTAAAGTCATTGTTGAATACAAAGATTGTTCATATAAAACAATCATAAGGTTATTTTAAGTAACTGACAAAAATGGACAAATTTATTATTACACAAACTTAACCTAAATTACTTATCGCTCTGGTTGAATTTTGACCGGTTGCTTTGCTATGATTCCGGCTCTTATATTTTTGGTGGTTATCCTTTTATAACCATGTTGATGTATATAGGAACATATTTGGCTTTATAGGCTAGGGCATTTTATTGCCTAAAATTTATATTATTTTACCCTACCATTTCTGCTTATATTGGCGGGAAGGTGAACTAGTTATTAATTTAAAATTAGGTGAAGCAGTGATAAAAAATATTAAAATAAATAGAACAATCCTAAATAAAGGGTTGTCATTTTTATTAGTAATATTCGCTTGTTTACAGAGCATCCATTACGCCAGTGCAGCAGGAAGTACGACGGGACAGCAAAATACATTGGTTATCCTGCTGAACTTCAAAGAAAACCCAAATGAGCAGCCATTAACTTTGTCAGAGGCAAATAATCTAATCTTTGGCACAGTAAATGACTTCTACCGTGAAAGCTCTTTTGAGCAAATGTGGCTATCTGGGAAAGTCGTGGGTTGGTTTAATCTACCGTTGTCTAATCAGGTTTGTGATTTTACCGCTGTTCAAGATGCAGCGGATCAAGAAGCCATCTCTGCGGGAGTGAAGCTTGAAGAGTACGATCGTATTGTTTACTTGATGACAAAAACGGCATGTGGTGTCGCTGGATCGGCAACTATTGATGGCATGCCTTCACGCGCGCACATCAATGGTGATTTTTCTCCGATGAACATCGCTCATGAGCTTGGACATAACTTTGGTTTGCATCACTCTCGTGCACTTGATTGCGGCGAACATACGCTTTCAGACAACTGTACGTTGCGTGAATACGGTGATACCTATGATGTAATGGGTGGTCCAGACATCGGCTATTTGAATACTTTCCAGCGCGAGCGACTAGGATGGCTAGAGGGAGAGCACGCTTCAAAGACACTGGAAGTTACTCAAAATGGTACTTACTCCATCGCGAATTACGAGACGACTAGTGATCAGCCAGTTACGATAAAAGTACCTCGTGGTACAGATCCCTCTACAGGTGCAAAAAAATGGTTTTACATTGAATACCGCCAGTCTATTGGGTTTGACGACTTTTTAGATGCTCGTTCTTACTCGTTCTATCGTGGGGACGTTACGGATGGCATCATCATTCGAAGCGCTGTAGAAGGCGATGGGCGCAGCAGTAATCTGCTTCACTTTAAAACTGATTCTGAATATCGTGCGGTTTTTGGCCGAAATGACTGGTTTGACCCATCTATGCCGGTCGGTGGTAGCTATACTGACCCAGACTCAGGTGTAACATTGAGTTTGGTGAGTGCAGCGAACGGCATCGCCGAAGTAAGCGTTGTCTTTGACGGCTCTGACAACGGTAATATCGGGACTTGTACTGTTAATGCTCCATCAGTGACTGCGAAAGCTGCAACAAACAACTCGGTTGCAGCCGGCGATGAGGTTCAATATCAGGTCACTATTACTAACAAAGATAGTGCAGATTGTTCAGCGAGCAGTTTTTCTGTGAACGCGTCAGTGCCAATTGGTTGGAAAGCAAGCAGCAATGCAATCACGCTAGCAGCAGGTGAAACCGGACAAGTAATGATATCAGTCGTATCTTCGGTTGACGCTAGTGATAAAGACTATGCTTTGAAGATGATCGTGACGCACGGAGAAGACTCAAGTCTGCAAACCGCAGCATCCGTGAATTACTCTGTAACCAATGAAATCTCACCATCACCAGAGCTCGTTGCTGTTGATGATCAGGTGACTATGTCTTCGAAACAGTCGGTGACTATCGATGTGATGGCAAACGATGTTGTTGGAGAGCAAAACTCTGCAAGCGTGGTTTCTTTTACTAGACCAAGCAAGGGGCGACTAGAGCTGTTATCAGATGGCACCCTGCGTTACACACCTGAGAAGAAATTCAAAAATAACGACAGCTTTACCTATACCATAGGTGATGGTCAAAGCAGCTCGACCGCTCAGGTCTCAGTGAAGTTAGAGTCCTCGTCCGGTGGCGATTCTGGCAACTCTGGTAACAATGGGAAAGGTAAGAATAAATAGAACGATAACGATATAGTTCGAAAGAAAACGCCTGGCGAGTTAACGTCAGGCGTTGTTTTATTAAGTTGTAAGAGACTTTATTCAGGGCAGCTAACTGGCTCTGGACAAGTTGGACATAGCGTACATTCTGCAGACGCTGTTATCGCTTCTACGACAACATTACCGAAGATAGTTTCACCACTCGCATCCACAGTATCTGTAAACGCTCTGACTTCTTCACCCGGTAATGGAAGGCCTTCACCATCTCCTGGGATTGGCTCGTAGTTACCAGTAAAGTCGTAACACTCAGCAGGCGCAAGCATACCAACCTGGATTGGATTCGAGTCTTTGTTGTCGATTACGACAATGCCGTCAATGGTGACATTGGAGGTATTACATACACTACCACTGTAATTGACTTGAAGACCGTATTCATTAATACCAGTATCTTCAAATCGATTCACGACGACGACACTACAGTCTTTCTCTAGAGACAATGAACCAGGGATGTTTTGGCTTGGGCATTCCCAATCTGCGTTGTCAGAAACCGCAACACCACCACCAGTTTCAAGTGCTGCGCTTACTTCTGCGTAGTTAGTGATACCGTTTTGGTCAATAATAAACGAACCATTAAACTCTTGCGTTTGTCCGACGGCGAGCATCGCTAAATTGAACACATGGTCACCGGCAGCCATATCGTTGTCAACGGCTGTAGTGTCTGTTGCCACAACATCATACAATGCAAAGTCACCGGTGTTTTCTACAGTGAGTTTATAGTTGTATTTCAAAGTGTTACCATTGACAACATCACCAAATGTACAAGTTTTAGTGATTTTAATGTCTGGTACGCCTGGTGTGTAACAGAATGAAATATGACTTAAGCCATAGTATCTACCATTGTTACCCACAGGTGCATGTAGTAAGGCATCATCTTGATACAATAATCCATCTGTAAAGTAGTTATATAGGTTTCCGTCAGGACCACCTTTTACGAAGATAGCTTGCATAATCACAGGGCTATCACCTTGATCCCAACTGAAGGTTTTTGCCCCAGGTTGTTGATCAATAACCACTTCAAGCATGCCATCACCGAAAGTGCCGTCTGTAACTGGCTCAAGCTTGTATTCTATCAAACCATCGATCCCTGGAAGTAATTGTTGACAGGTGTTATTCCCTTCAACAAATATTGGTTGCACGCCTCGGCTTGAAGGGTCGCCAGCGGATGCGTAAACAATTTGAGAGCTCAGCACTAAGCTAACCGCTATGACCCAAGTAAACAGCTTAAACATGCTACTGATATTGATCGCTGTAAGTATATTCTGGCTACATAAAGTGGAACAACGGTAACTCTTATTGCCCCACCAAGAGTTAAATATGGTTTTCATAAAACCTCCTTGTGTAAGTGGGCTCGCTACGTCCTTGAGCCCACATACGTGATAGTTTTCTCACAGAGTTAAACTGCGCCAGTTGACTAGCATAGAGTGTTCCATGTTTAACCTTTTGTATTTGTTGATTATTTTTTATTTTTGTACAGATGGGTGAACAGTTTGTTTATATTTTCATAAATGGTTGAGCTAAAACTTATTCGCTAAACGACTGAATATGTTTTAGTTAAATGAGTATTCAATTAGATGTGTAAAGGATGTAACACTATGCAAACAGGTGTTACACATCACCTTCACATTAGTTGGAGCAAGTGAGTAAGCGTCTATTTCATATTCATAGTGGACAGTTTCAATACCGCCGCTTTTGCGCATCTGTCACAGGTGTAAACAATAAAGTGTCAATCTGTAACATTATCCTAGAACACGTATATATCTTTGTTATCGTAGGTTTTTTTGTCTCTTTTGTTTTCTTTCTCTTTCTTTAAAATTGAACACTCTGTTCATTCTCTTCGCTGTTGAAAATATTTAGTTTAATAAAATCATAACCTTAAGTAGTGGCATGCTCTATGCGTTATACGAGCTCGAAACGAAAGTTGTATCTCGCTTTCACTCTTTCTTAAAAGGCAATTAATGACATAGGGACCTTCGTCTAGCTTTAGAAGCGTTCTAAGGAGTAGGTTATGAATTCTTGTAAGTCAGGTATCTGGCATACGATGAAGAGCTTTCTTTATGCAATATTTACAAGTTTGCTAATAGGTAGCTCTGCATTTGCAACACCAACAGATGGCGTATTTGAGTTAGAAGCAAATGCTAATGCGATAGATGACTCTGGAGTAGGTGCTCCAGATGACTGGTCAACGCCGCCAAACAGTGGTGGAGCATTAGTATTTAGCTTTGAGAATGACACGGCAACACCGGATACAATATTTACTGGTGGTAATAAAGACATCAAAGACATACCGGAACTTGGTTGGAAGACTGGTACGGTACTTGATAAAGGGGACATTCTTCATGCGTATGCAGCAGCATACAACATTAATAATGATCTTGTACTCACCTTTGGTGCAGACCGTTTTGGTAACAGCGGTGATGCCTTCTTAGGTTTTTGGTTTTATCAAGACTCAGTCAGCACAAACCCAGACGGTACATTCACTGGTCAACATATTGCTGGCGACCTTTTGATTCAGGTGAATTATTTGCAAGGGGCAAATGAGGGGCCAGAAATTTTGGTTCTTGAATGGGACACAACTTGTGCGAAAGCTGATAACAATAATCCACAAGATGGTCAGTGTGCTGCGACAAACTTACGTTTGAAAGTTAAGACAAATGCACTGTGTTCACCAGGCGCGCAAGATGTGTGTGCTTCAACCAATACAACTGACTCACCTGCACCATGGGCGTATACGCCAAAAAGTGGTGTCGAAAATGTCTTCCCTCCAGAAACCTTCTTTGAAGGTGGTGTAAACCTTACTGAACTTCTACAAACAGACACCTGTTTTAGCTCGTTTGCAGCCGAAACAAGAGCATCAAGCAGTATTACCGCTCAGTTGAAAGACTTTGTGGTTGGTGACTTTGAGTTGTGTAGTGTTGATATCACTAAAACATGTAATCAAGCGGTCGTGAATGAAACAGAAGATGGTTACGTTTACTCATACAGCGGCGACGTGATTAATGATGGTGTCGGTACGCTCTACGATGTTGTTGTAGAGGATTTAGAAGCAGGTACTACACATAGCTTAGGTGCCATTGCTTCAGGTGATAGTGCTTCATACAGCGGCAGTTTTGAAAGTACAAGCAATGGTCTAACTAATACGGTGAAAGTCACAGCAGCTGCGACTCCGGGTGGCCAAGCGACCATTACTGATACCGCAAGTGATCCATGTGAGTCATTGAGCTTGTCTCCAATGATTAGTGTAACGAAGTCATGTGAAAGCGGCTTCAAGCTTACTGAAAATGGTATCATTGCTGAAGTGAGCTTCTCGGGAATGGTATGTAACACAACGCCTGGACTTACTTTAGTGAATGTTTCTGTTGTGGATGACTCAGGTACGCCTGAGGATGCTTCTGATGACGTGACAGTAGTGAATAATATCGAACTCGCTTCGGATCAATGTCAGTCTTATACTGGTAGTTATATCCCAACGGCATTTAGCAATGCAGAAACACAATCTTTCCGTGATACTGTGACGGCGGTTGGTTTCTTGAAAATCGATAATACTCAAGCGACGAATACAGCTTCTGCAGACTGTGATATTTGTCCTGCACCAAGTAACTAATTGACGTCTTTTGAATAAAAAGCCTGGAGTATTCTCCAGGCTTTTTTGTATGAATTGCGTGATTTAGTTCGGTTTCCCTTTACCGTTTCCACCACCATTCCCACCAGAAGTCGATTGTAAGGTGATGCTAATCGTCGCGGTTGAAGAAGATTGACCGTCACTGATCGTATAAGTAAATGAATCATTATTCTTAAACTTCTTCGAAGGTGTGTATTCAATGGAGCCATCGCTCAGTACACGGGCGCTGCCTTTGTTTGGCTTAGCGACCGTAATTGCAAGAGAGGTCGATTGTTCAAACGAGTCATTATTTAACTGTTGGATGCGAACGACGGATTTATCACTGATCGTTACGCTATCATTCACCGCCTCAAGTGGTGACGTCGACTCAGACAACACTGTGTAAGATAGCTCGGTTTTGGCTGATTGTTCATTTTCAGCATCTATAACGTCAACGGTTATGCTGTAAGAGTTCGGCTGAGCATCGCTGTTTGACGTAACCATGACCGTCGTTTCTGCACTCATGCCGGAAGGAACCGTCAAGGCGCTTGCGTCATAATTCCATCCGTCAGGAACGCTTAAAGCCGTTGTATAAGTCGCGTCTGCACATTCTGTATTGTTCTGGTTCGTCACTTTAAGATTATACGCTAACGTTTCTCCAGCATTTGCATCAGAACCTGATAGTGGGGTTAGAGAGAGTAGAGGCGATGTCGCAACACATTGCCCGGATTCACCACCAAATATGACACTGATCTGTGCGTTTTGACCATTAGCACTTTCCAAAGTAATCGACACACCTGTTTTGGGATCGGTGAACGTTCCACCAATTGGAAGAGCAGGGTCTTCCCAGTCATTACTCCCAAATAATTGTTTGAAAGTGGAGTCAGGCTTCATGTGTAGCAAGCGGCTACTTTTAAGATCACCGTCTGTCGCTAGGCGCACAACCACACCTTCTGTCACATCTTGGCGGTATACGATGTACGAACGGTCACGTAAAAAGCTGTCGTAGCCAAGAGCTTGTCGATATTCAACGTAAAACCATTGGCGCTGACCTGTAATTGGATCGGTACCTCTTGGGATTTTTAAAACTTTTGATGAAGTACTTTCAAAGTCTTCATAGGCATCAATAGAGTAAACACCATCACTAGAAATGATTTGAGCAGGGGAGGTCTGCCACCCTAAGTTTTCCAATTGGAAGGCGCTAAAGTAACCCATATCGTAGTTACCCATTGTATCGTAGCTATCACCGTACTCTATGACACGGCAATCACCAGCTAACGTACCGTCTTTACAGTCGAGTGCGGAAGCGTGATGCAATCCAAAATTATGTCCTAATTCATGGGCGATAACTCGAGGCTCGAAAACCGCATTTATTGACGCTCTAGAGGGAGTTACTCCTTGACTACCAGAGCCTTCTGATGCACATCCAGTTTTGGTTGTTAAGTAGATAAAACGGTCATAGTTTGATAGTTGATATCCCGCAGTTTCAGCCATTTTGTTGGCTTCCGCTGCTACAGCATCATCATCGCAAATTTGGTTTGATATCGGTAAGGTGAATGTTCCAGCAACATCACCAGATAGCCAAAGTTGCCCCTGGGACATTTGCGAATAGAAGTCGCTAACGGTATTAAAAACAACATGATGGGCGTCTTCTTTAGAGATCGGGATCTCTTGAGGGTTTTCTTGGAAATTGACGAGTACAACTAATGTTTTTTGTTCACCACTAGCCACTTGCTCAGCATAAACCTCTGATGAAAAAGAATATGCTGACACGAGGGTTACAAAGCCAAGAGCTAGCAAGCGTAAATTTGACGCAACAAAGCCCAATTGAGGGAGGATGACCTTCTTCAATTTATATACCTACTTAATATTTTGATATTAAATGAAATTACAAATTCATAATGTTTTAAATAAAATAAATACCGAGCTCTACCCAAATAGAACCAGTAATTATCAAGTGTGCATTATGTTTTATAAAGTTTGTTTTATATTTGTGTGTGTTTATTACTTTTAAACACGAGGCGAGATATTAGCAGAAGGGGTGGTTAAAATTCAACCATGCATTTCGGTTTTTATAAGTTTATGAATTATAATGTTTAACTACTTTTTACTAGTGGTTTTTATAAAAATAATAAGAAATAATATTGTATGCAACAAAAGCAGTCACAAAGACAGTAATAATATTACACCGTGTAGTATGCAACACTCTTAATTGTTTGTTATTTCTTTTGTTTCCTATATAAATGACTTATTAAAAAATAAGACGCTATCAATTCCGTAGAGAAAATTGTCAAATTAAAGAAATATTAATTTCAAAAAAACAAGAGAATTATTATATCTGGATATAGGCAACGCCATTTTTGCCATTTTTCTTTATCTCATACATTGCATGATCGGCTTTTTGATAAACTTCATTAAACTGTTGTTTTCCTTTATCAAATAGACAAACACCGATGCTCATTCCAATCGTTACTTTATTTAAGTCCTGATTTATCGCAGGAATGATGGAACTTAAGAGTCGATCACAAAGTTGAGATATTTCTTCTTGATTTGAATAAGAGCTTAAAACGACAAACTCATCTCCTCCTATGCGTCCGACTTGAGACTTGCTTGGCGCAAGCTCTGTTAAGCTATTGGCGATATTAATGAGGAGAGTATCACCAGTATGATGGCCTAGCTGGTCGTTAACTGCTTTAAAATTATCTATATCAACAAACACTAAGGCAGACTGCTGAGACGGCTTGGTTTGAAGTTGATGATTAAAGTTTTCCTCAATTGCTTTTCTATTTAACAGTCCGGTCAATGGATCACTCGAAGCTAACTTAGCCAGTTGCTGCTCATATCGCTTTTCTTTTGTAATATCGATATGAGTGCCCATCATGCGTAGTGGTTCGCCATCAGAACCATACTCGACGATGCGCCCTCGATCGTAGACCCAACTATCACTGCCGTCTTTATGAATCATGCGATGAACTACCTCATAAAGGTCGGTTTTGCCAGCTAGGTGATCTTCAAATGCACCCACCGCAAGATCATAATCTTCAGGGTGGAGATTGTTTTTCCACGTTTCAACCGTCGCGGTTAACTCATGGGGCTGATAACCTAGCATTTTACCCCACTGCATATTGAATATCGTCAAAGTACCTGAAGGAATATGCTGCTCCCACAAACACAGTCCATTACTGTCGAGTGCAGCATTCAACTTTTCTTGTAGTCGCGCATTCTTCCGCTTCAGCTCTTCATTTTCTTTTTCTAAGCAGGCAATTCGAGTTAGATATTCTTCCATTTTGCGCATAATTTACGTCGTTTTCGGAGCGACAATATACGAAAAATACTTTGCAATTTCTATGATTGAGCTTGGAGATATAGGTATTGAATATGCGGTAAATAACAAAAGAATCGGTGATGTTACTTAAGAGCAGCAAAGTAAATGCTTGGAAAAACAAAGAAGGAAATAGGGGATAAGCGAGGGGCTCTCCTGGTGCAAAGTCATAAATGAGGCCTTTGCACCGGGACTACTGAGGGTTAGCGGTTTAGTGCACCACAACGCTCAGGCTGGTAGGTGATATCGACAATTTCAATTGTCTTCACTTGATTATTTGGCATTGGCCATTCAAGTTTTTGACCAACAGACAAGCCGATCAGTGCGCTGCCTACGGGCGCAAAAATGGAAATATCATCACTGCTTTTCAGCTCAGATGGGTAAACCAGTGTCTTTGTCATGGTTCTATCTTCACCTGCAAATTTAAACTCTACAGTTGAGTTCATCGTGACCACATTATCTGGCATTTGTTCTGGCTCAAGAACCGTCGCACGGTCTAGCTCTGCTTCTAGCTCAACAAGCTCCGCCGCGATGTTTGGCATTTTATCCAACAAAGCCGTGATTCGGTTCATATCTAAGCTTGAAATGTAGATAGAATTGTTTTCTGACATTTTATGACTCCCAAATAAAAGGCCGCCTCACAAACATGGGACGGCACTCTATATGTCAATTACGGTATCAATCATATGGATTTTATTCCATATGAACTAAATCAGATTCTAGTCTTTATAGTGCGACTTAGCTAGTAAAAGATTTTTGTTGTGAGACTTGATTTTTCTAAAACTTTCAGTCACTTCAGTTGTTCACCTTTAATAGCCTTGAAACGGCTAGGTTAAAACGAATGCTTTGTTTTTAAACAAAGCAGGGTTTATCGTTAGCGTGGTTTAACTCGACAATCATTGCCATTCTGTAAAAGCCAAAACTGTATAGCCCTTTGTGAGCATGACTGCGGTTATCTCATTTTGTAAAAACTACCAACATCCGTTAATAAATTACCTTTTATTCTTCAATATCAAGATAAAAACGTTCATCTACCCCTTTAGGGTAGTTTGAAATTGTAATTGATTTACATCATGTATTAATTTTCTTTCACAATTAACAATGAGCTCAGTGATAAGAACCTAACCCTTAGGAATTATAATGAGCAAGTTGAAGCTAGTAGTCATCGGTAACGGTATGGTAGGGCACCGTTATATTGAAGACTTAGTCGAGAAAGCTGATATCTCTAATATGGAGATTACCGTTTTCTGTGAAGAACCTCGTGTCGCATACGACCGTGTGCACCTTTCCTCTTACTTTTCTCACCATACTGCAGATGAACTTTCTTTAGTGAAAGAAGGCTTCTACGAGAAACACGGCATCAATATGTTGATCGGTGAACGTGCGATTAACATTAACCGTGAAAACCGCATTGTTTACTCCAGCACGGGCCGTGAAGTTCAATACGACAAGCTGATTCTTGCTACAGGCTCATTCCCATTTGTCCCGCCTATCAAAGGTCATGAAAGCAAAGACTGTTTTGTTTACCGCACGATCGAAGATCTAAAAGCGATTGAAGCGTGTGCGAAAAACAGCAAATCAGGCGTGGTTATCGGTGGTGGTCTTCTAGGTCTTGAAGCGGCAGGCGCACTAAAAGCATTGGGTGTAGAAACACACGTTGTTGAGTTCGCACCAAAGCTGATGGCTGAGCAACTTGACCTTGCTGGTGGTAATCAACTTCGTCAAAAGATCGAGCGTATGGGTGTGAACGTTCATACTAGCAAAAATACGCTTGAGATTGCGCCAGAAGGTAAAAGTGCTCGCAACGTTATGCGTTTTGCTGACGGCACTGAGTTAGAAACAGACTTCATTGTATTTTCAGCGGGTATTCGCCCACAAGACAAACTGGCACGCCAAATGGAGCTAGAACTTGGCCCTCGTGGCGGTGTTGCCATCAACGACCACTGCCAGACTTCTGATGAGAACATCTACGCGATTGGTGAGTGTGCGTCTTGGAATGAAATGTTCTACGGCCTTGTTGCTCCGGGTTACAAGATGGCGACCGTTGCGGTTGATCACCTACTAGGTAACACAGAAAGCAAATTCGAAGGCGCTGATATGTCTGCGAAGCTGAAACTTCTTGGTGTAAAAGTAGGTTCAATCGGTGACGCGAACGGTCGTACTGAAGGTTGTAAGAGTTACGTTTACCAAAACGAAGAGCAAGAAGTTTACAAACGTCTTATCGTTTCTGAAGACAACAAGAAACTGCTCGGTGCGGTATTGGTGGGTGATACATCTGACTACGGCGATCTGCTTCAATTGATGTTGAACGAAATCGACCTACCAGAGCATCCAGATGCCTTGATCCTTCCTGCACACGCAGGTGCTGAGAAACCAGCACTCGGTGCGGATGCACTACCAGAAAGCGCAGTGATCTGTTCATGTTTCGACGTAACCAAAGGCAAGATCGCTCAAGCGGTTGCTGATGGTCACCATACATTGGGCGACATCAAAGCAGTGACTGGCGCAGGTACAGGCTGTGGTGGTTGTATTCCTCTAGTGACCTCTGTTCTAAATGCAGAGCTTGCTAAATCTGGCATCGAAGTGAAGAACGACGTGTGTGAACACTTTGCATACTCACGCCAAGAGTTGTTCCACCTAATCCGCATTGAAGAGATCAAAACGTTTGATGAGCTTCTAGAGAAATATGGTAAAGGTTACGGTTGTGAAGTTTGTAAACCATTGGCTGGTTCTATCTTAGCTTCTTGCTGGGGTGAGCACATCCTTAAGCCACAACTGGTTAAGCTTCACGACACGAACGATAACTTCCTAGGTAACATCCAAAAAGACGGTACTTACTCTGTTATCCCACGTATGGCGGGTGGTGAAGTTACACCTCAAGCACTGGGTGCACTAGCGAACGTTGCTGCAGAATACAACCTATACACCAAAGTAACCGGTGCTCAACGTATTGGTCTGTTCGGTGCTCAAAAAGACGATCTTCCAGAGATCTGGCGCAAGCTTATCGACGCTGGTTTCGAAACAGGTCAAGCGTACGCAAAAGCACTTCGTATGGCGAAGACATGTGTTGGCTCAACTTGGTGTCGTTACGGTGTTCAAGATTCTGTTGGTCTAGGTTCTTACATCGAGAACCGTTACAAAGGCATTCGTACGCCTCATAAGATGAAGTTCGGTGTTTCTGGCTGTACTCGTGAGTGTGCGGAAGCACAAGGTAAAGACCTTGGTATTATCGCGACTGACGCAGGTTGGAATATGTACGTTTGTGGTAACGGCGGCATGAAACCTCGTCACGCAGACCTACTAGCCAGCGACCTAGATAAAGAAACGCTAATCAAGTACATCGATCGCTTCATGATGTTCTACATCCGCACAGCTGCGCCATTACAACGCACATCCGTTTGGATGGAAAACATGGAAGGTGGCGTTGACTACCTACGCGAAGTGATTGTTGAAGACAAACTTGGCATTAACGCTCAACTAGAAGCAGACGTAGCGAAGCTTGTAGATGAGTACGAATGTGAGTGGACTGCAACCATCAATGACGAATCACAACTGACTCGTTTCGCACACTTCATCAACTCTGACAAGCGCGATGACAATGTTGTGTTTGTTCAAGAGCGCGAACAGCACCGTCCAGCGACCTTCACGGAGAAACATCCTGAAGCGAAAGGCGACATCCTACACGTAGCGATCACTGAAGCATAAGGGAAGGTTGAACATGTCATTTGAAAAGATTTGCCAAATCAACGACATCGTACCGGGCACTGGCGTTTGTGCACTGGTTGATGGTCAGCAAGTTGCGGTATTCCGCCCAACACAAGCAGAAGAAGTGCTGGCGATCAGCAACACAGACCCGTTCTTCCAATCAAACGTGCTTTCTCGCGGTTTGATTTGTGAGCACCAAGGCGAACTTTGGGTAGCAAGCCCACTTAAGAAGCAACGCTTTAACCTGACAACAGGTGCTTGTATGGAAGACGAGCGTTTTAACGTGAAAGCGTACAAAACGCGTGTAACCAACGGTGAAGTAGAAATTTCTGCATAAGCTTGGTTCGCATTCCCTCCTCCTTAAGGGGAGGGAATGCACTGAGTACTTAGATTCAATAGACAAAGGCTTTCCAAGCGTCATCTTGGGGGAACAGGGAAGCGAGATGATGTCGACAGCAGTGGGTGTCAACGGGAAGCCTTTCTCTATTCAATCTTTAACTTTTTAACTTTCAATTTTGAATAAGGACACATTCATGTCTACAGACTTTAAACCTGCTGAATTCGTGCAAACCATGATCAACGTGGGTGAAGCGAAAATTAATACCAGCACTCGAGATCTTCTACTTCGTGGCACGATGGCAGGCGTTATTCTGTCTCTTGCAGTGGTGGTTGCTATTACCGCGATTGTACAAACGGGCATTGGCCTTGTGGGGGCGCTTGTTTTCCCTGTGGGCTTTGTGATTCTCAGTGTGATGGGTTACGACCTTGTCACAGGTGTTTTTGGTCTTGCGCCTTTGGCTAAGTTTGCTAACCGTCCGGGTATCACTTGGGGTCGTATCTTCCGTTGTTGGGGTCTTGTAGGCTTGGGTAACCTTATCGGTTCTCTAATTGTGGCTTACCTAGTGGCTATCTCACTAACCGGTAACTTCTCTCTAGAATTGAACGCAGTAGCGAAGAAATTTGTGGCAGTTTCTACCGCACGTAGCCTTGGTTTTGAAAACATGGGTATGGACGGATGGATCACGTGTTTTGTACGCGCTATCTTCTGTAACCTAATGGTGTGCCTAGGCGTGATCGGCAACATGACGGCACGTTCAGTATCTGGTCGTGTAGCGATGATGTGGTTCCCAATCTTCATCTTCTTCGCGCTAGTATTCGAGCACACCGTGGTAAACATGTTCCTATTCCCACTGGGTATGATTCTAGGTGCGGATTTTGGTATCGCGACTTGGTTGAACTTCAACCTTATCCCAACCATTCTAGGTAACATTGTTGGTGGTCTCGTAATGACTTGTCTGCCACTGTACCTAACTCATGCGAAAACAGCGCCCTCTATTAATGCTGAAGAAGAAGTAAATGCAGAGCCTGCAATCGCAAAATAAACTGCTTTTATCTGGCCCTACCTATGGTAGGTAGGGCTACTCAACTCATTTAACTTTCAATAGATATTGTATTGATTTGGCTATAAAAAGTAATAACTCCTTGGAGTAGTTTGAACCTTAAGTTAATAACGTGAGTGTTACTCTTTATATCCAAATTTCCGATAGGCGTTGATATGACTACTGCGAACTCATCTTTAAACAGCGGCTTTGTTTATTTAGTTGGTGCAGGTCCGGGCGATCCAGACTTGCTGACGGTCAAAGGTTTGAAAGCCATTCAAGCGGCTGAAGTTGTGGTGTATGACCGATTGGTATCTAAAGAGATTCTAGAGTTAGCACACGTATCCGCCGAGATGATTTATGTCGGGAAAAAGCTCGATTTTCACTGTGTACCTCAAGATCAAATTAACCAAATCTTGGTACAAAAAGCACAAGAAGGTAAACGCGTTGTGCGCCTAAAAGGTGGTGATTCTTTCATCTTTGGACGCGGGGGTGAAGAGTTAGAAGAGCTTGCAGAATACGGCATCAAATACGAAGTGGTGCCGGGGATCACCGCGGCGGCGGGTGCAACAGCTTATGCTGGTATTCCATTAACGCACCGTGATCATGCGCAAAGTGTTCAATTTATTACGGGTCACGTGCAAAAAGACGGTCGCGAAATTGAGTGGCATTCGTTAGCGCAATCTAACAACACACTTGTGTTCTACATGGGTTTGAAGCAAAGCGGTCACATCATGGATAACCTGATCACTTACGGATTAGATCCAGAGATGTCATGCGCCATTATTGAAAATGGTACGCGTCCAGAGCAGCGCGTGTTCCAAGGAAAACTGAACGAACTTTCTGAAATGGCTGAGAAAGCGATCAGTCCAGCATTGATCGTCGTTGGCAGCGTGACTCAGTTGCACAACAAACTAGACTGGTTTAGAAAATAAGTTCGTCTAATGGTTAGATTTTGCAGGGGCTGTGACGTCTCTGCATTTCTTGCTTACGCATTGGCATTTGATCAATCAAGTTGTTGATAAATGGCCAATCCGTTTCTGCGCCCCATCGGTATTTCTCTTGGCCATCTTTACCCAGTAAAATTGCGGTATGTGAGCCTTTTTCAATTTCATACAGCTTGGCAAGCATTTTCAAATCAAACTCTTCTTTGAGCCAAGCTGGAGACGTGTAACCTTGTTCTGTAATGACTAATGTGACCACATCTCTGTCTTCCAACTCGCACTCATTCATGAGTGTTTCTAGTAAGAATTGTTTAACGTATTCATCGTTTTCTGGAGCGAAGTAAAGCACACTCCGATGCGGCCAGTACTTTGAATGTGCTGGATAACCGAATGCTGTCGATGACAAGATACAAGAAAGTAGTATCACTAGTAACTTTCCGCCCATGACAGTTCCCCTAGAAACCCAAATACCGTTTATACGTTAAGTTTAGTGGAATTGGCTCATTGTGCTTTTACCAAAACTGACTTAGGGTAGGCAGCAAATAAATCAAGCGTAGAAAAGATGAATTCAGAAAGAAAACAAAAGATCGCCATTTTGGTTGATGTACAGAATGTGTATTACACCTGTCGCGAAGCGTATCGCAGTAATTTTGATTACAACCAGTTTTGGTATGTTGCGACGCAAGGGAAAGAGGTGGTGAGTGCTCGTGCTTATGCCATCGCGAGTAACGATCCAAAACAGCGTCAGTTTCATCACATTTTACGCGGTGTTGGGTTCGAGGTAATGCTTAAACCCTATATTCAGCGTCGTGACGGCAGCTCGAAAGGCGACTGGGATGTCGGTATTACTCTTGATGCGATTGAAATTGCCCCTGAAGTTGAGGAAGTGATTCTCGTTTCTGGAGATGGGGACTTTAGTCTGCTAGTGGAACGAATTCAGCAGCGCTTCAATAAAACGGTGACCGTTTATGGTGTGCCTAAGCTAACATCCCAAACTCTGATTGATTGTGCAGATAACTTTGTCGCGATTGATGATGACTTCTTACTGTAATAACTAACGTGACAAAGAAAAGGCGAGTCATTCAGGCTGTACGCTAACGTACAATGACTCGCCTCTAATTTATTGTTGATTTGGCTAATTATGAAGGAATGATCATTTGTCCTAACAAGTAGCCCAGACAGCAAGCACCAATCACACCAATCAAACCTACCGACATAAATGAGTGGTTGAAGTACCACTTACCAATCTTAGTGGTACCTGACGTATCGAAGTTCACTGTCGCGATATCTGAAGGGTAGTTCGGAATAAAGAAGTAACCGTATACCGCAGGCATTAGGCCGATAAGCAGTGCAGGATCCAGACCCAAGCCAAGACCAACAGGCAGCATCATACGAGCCGTTGCTGCTTGAGAGTTCACCACAACCGATACAATGAACAACGCAAGCGCGAACGTCCAAGGGTAGTTGGTTACCATCTCAACGATGCCAGATTTGAACTGAGGCATTGCGTATTGGAAGTAAGTATCTGACATCCAGGCGATACCGAAGATCGCAATGGCAGCCACCATACCTGATTTGAATACTACGCCGTTTGGTACGTCACGTGGGTCAGTTTTGGTTGCAAGCAAAATGATACCGCCGAAGCAGAGCATCATCATTTGAATCACAACGGCCATGCTGATTGGTTTCGCGCCATCCACGATGGTACGAATGTCCGGCCACATCGCGATAACGACGATAACCAAGATAGACGCGATGAACAGCAACACAGAGTTACGAGCACTTGTTGGTAGCACTTCATCAAGAGACGTTGCAGTGGTGTTGAGGATCTTTTCACGCCACACCGGATCTTTTAAACGCTCTTGGTATTCTTCATCGTCTTCCAGTTCTTTACCGCGTTTTAGGCTGTAAAGTGACATCAGCAACGTACCGAATAGCGTTGCAGGTACAGTAACGAGCAGAATAGAAAGCAGAGTGATCTCGTGTTGAATATCGGACAGCTGTGCCAAGTAGTAAACCACTGCCGCTGAAATTGGAGAGGCCGTAATCGCGATTTGCGAAGCGACGGAAGCGGCTGCCATTGGACGTTCCGGACGAATGCCGTTTTTCAGTGCAACGTCGCCAATGATTGGCATGATGGAGTAAACCGCGTGACCTGTACCGAGCAAGAAGGTCATAAAGTAAGTAACAAAAGGAGCGATTAGGGTGACGCGTTTTGGGTTTTTACGAAGAACACGTTCGGCAACTTGCAGCATGTATTTCAAACCACCAGCCGCTTCAAGAATGGATGCACATGTTACCACCGCTAAGATGATCAACATAACGGTGACAGGAGGGGAGGTTGGCGGCATCTTAAAGATGAAGACTTCAATCACCAAACCAATACCAGATACGACCCCAAGGCCTATACCACCATAACGTGAGCCGATATACAGCATCACGAGCAAAAATAGAAACTCAAGATACAACATGTGGATTTCCTTATTCAAAACAGGGGGCTATATAGCCAAATTACTTAATTACATTGTCCCGATATTCAGAAAGAAAATACTTCATGTTGTTCACACTCCTTTGGATAAGAAACAGCAATATTCAATTATTGGCAATAACTCACGCTACACAGGGAAACTGTTAACACAGTTTTATCAGGGTGTTTTTATGCTGTGTATTTTTGCGTTCATGTCAGCGCTAAATGCGAAGAGGTTTAAGAGTTTGTTGCTATTCATCGCATACGTAAGCAGACCTTACGGGCGCAAAGAGCTTGAAAATAGAGGCAGAGACCACAGATGAGAATAGCCTCTTGTTATGTAAACGCAAAGGATAATAGTTTGCATTGCGATTAGTGCTTGGGTATAAAGGTGTCAGAATGACTACACCAACAATAAACCATCATGTCTGAGCAATTTTTCCCGCAACTATTTCAAACTTCGAGTGAGATTACGCCTTACCTTCACGGTGATATTGGCGAAATAGGGCAAGAAGTTATTCATATCAAAAACGATATCAATCCGATCATTCAAGGCCTTTACCAACAGTTGTCTGAGGCTCATCCAGAAGCGGGGAAAGCGTATTGGTTGACGAGAACGTGGGATTTGTTGTGTTGGCAGCCTGTTTATGTTGCGTTCATTTCTATCTACGGTTTCCACACGTTGCCAAACATTCGTGAGATGGCGCAGCAACTCAAGCCTTGTTTTGTGTCTGGATATCGATTCGCTGACGAAACACATATACATGGTAAGCCAGAAGAATTAATAAAAGAGGCCGGACGTCAAATTCGAGAGTTGTTCGATTTCTACCAACAAGAAATGAGTCAATGGACGCGCATTCGCCCAGGCTTCACTCATCAATTGATGTCGGATGGGATCATGGCTTGTTTGATTCGTCTTCAACAGCGTTTTCCGCAAATGACCAACACGACACTGCGTGAACATGCCATCTTGTGGTTACAGGCATTGGGTTTAGATGCCAACAATAGTCATTCACTTTATGAGACATCACTGGATCAGCCGCTCAAATTGGTCAGAAAAAGCTGTTGTTTAGTCTATAAGTGTGAAGGCAGAAAGCTTTGTGAAGATTGTCCTCGTTTAGAAAAAAATCGACAGCTTATTAGCAAGCATAATCCTAATTAACATTTGGTTAACTTATGTAACAGTGCTCGATTTGAGAGTGAGAATAAGTATCATTGCATGCTCTTGTTGACAACAAAAAGATAAATACAATGATAAAAAGGACGTTTTCTCTTAATCTCATCGTACTTGCGATGAGCAGTGGATACGCAGTTAGCTCAATAGCTGCGGAAGAACTTCAACAAACATCAACACCAAGTGATGAACAAATGGTGGTCGTGGGCAGTGTGATGCCGAAATCGATCTCTGATATTCCAGGAACGGTTTGGTTTGTAGGGCAAGAGGAAATTGCCCAGCAATATCGCGCGGGCAAGACACTTGGTGACATTCTTTCTGCGACCATTCCTTCGTTAGACGTTGGTACGGGTGGTCGAACTAACTACGGCCAGAACCTGCGTGGCAGAGCGATGTTGGTGATGATTGATGGTGTCTCACTGCAGTCTTCTCGCCCAATTAGTCGTCAGCTTGATGCGATTGACCCATTCAACATCGAGCGAATTGAAGTACTATCTGGTGCAACCTCCATTTATGGGGCTGGCGCTACAGGTGGTGTTATCAACATTATCACCAAGAAAGCTTACTCCGATGACTTGTCATTTGAATCCTACGTGAGTGGGACTTCAGGCTTTAACAGCAGCGATGACTTTGATTACAAACTAGCTCAGTCTATCTCAGGTGGTAATGAGCGAATTGCCGCTAGGGGTTCGGTTGTGTACACCGAGACACAAGGTGCATTTGACGCAAATGGCGACATTGTCACGCCAGATATCTCCCAAGGATCTCTGCAATACAACTCGACGCTCGATGTGATGGGATCGACAGAGATTCAAATCTCCGATGCCAGCAAGTTAAACCTTGTCGCACAATACTATGACAGCCAGCAAGATTCGCCATACGGCTTGTACATTGTTAACAATAAATTTGTTGATGTACGAGAGGGATTCGATTCCGATCGTGAACACGGTACAGAGCGAGTTCTCTTAAGTGCGAACTACGCTCACGACAGCGTATTCGACCATCAACTGATTGGCGAGTTGTCTTACCGAAGTGAAGACCAAACGTTTACTCCTTATTACCAAGGTGCTTCTCAGCAAAAGACAGAGGTTTTTGCTGGACGTTTGGCACTGGCAAAAAACTGGGAATCATTCAACCTTGTTTATGGTGTTGATGCGTATTTAGACCGTTTTGAGAGCAATCAAGCTCTATTCGATCCAAGCATTGCAAACAACTCTGGAAACTTGATTAATAAAACGTACGCCGAAGTTGGTCGTTACCCAGGTGTAGATGTAACGTCTTACGCAATGTTTGTTCAAGGTGACTATCAAATTAATCAAGATTGGTCCGTTCAAGCAGGCTACCGCTATCAATACATGGACAACAAGATTGATGACTTTGTTGCCTATAGCGTACAAAAGAAGATTGCCTTGGGTAATGGCGTATCAGCGGATGCGGTACCAGGTGGCAGCACCGACTACTCTGTAAGTCTGTTTAATTTGGGCACCATTTATCAGCTTAATGATGAATCTCAACTTTGGGCAAACTTCTCCCAAGGTTTCGAACTTGCTGACCCTGCGAAGTACTATGGTCAAGGCAGCTATGACGCTGTGGATGCAAACGGGCACTATGCGTTGAACAACAGCATTAATGTGTCTGACTCAAAAATGTCAGGCATTAAAACGGACAGCTATGAGATCGGTTACCGTCTTGATACCAACTCTCTTGCGCTTCAGGCGGCAGGCTATTACTCGCTTTCAGACAACTCCATCAAGTATGATAGAAAAACGTTGTTGATTACGAATGTTGACGACGAGCAGCGTGTTTACGGTGCAGAAGCAAACATCAATTACTGGGTGACCCGCGATATCCTGTTAGGGGCATCAGGACACTACGTAGTTTCTGAGCTGAAAACCGATGGTAAATGGGAAGATTTGAGCGCAGGTAAAGCCAGTACGTCTAAGGCTAATGCATGGGCTGCATACTACCAAGATTCGTACTCGATTCGTCTACAAAGTCAGACGATGTTTGATTACGAAGATGACGCCAACAATAAGTTGGAGGGCTACACCACGTTTGATCTTCTGGGTAATGTAAAACTACCTGTTGGGCAGTTAGGCTTTGGTATTCAAAACCTATTTGACGAAGACTACACAACCGCCTGGGGTCAACGTGCGCAGATTCTCTATGCAGCACACTACGATGCAGCAGCGTACGACTACAAAGGAAGAGGTCGCACATTCACACTGAACTACAGTGTTGAATACTAAAGCTAACTCTCTTCGAGTATCAAAAAAGCCGCTTAAAGCGGCTTTTCTTTTAGGCTTGATCTGTCTGCGCTGTGTCTACAACGTTTTCCGTGTGCTCTGAAGCTTGGTTTTGCTCTTCAGCTTCCATTTTTGCACGTTCAGCTTTGGAGATATAACGCGGCTTATTGCTCTTATGTAGCTTAGCGTTGTGCTTCTTCTGCTTCGCTTTTAAGATCTGATTGATTTTCTTCTTGCGGTTCATGGTGGTGGTCCTTTAATTTAGCGGGGCAGGATAGTTATTTTTTTATCAAGTTACAACTAAATAAGCCCTTACGTCGGTCGCAAGATTCAAGTACGTTTCTATGTCCAATCATCTCTCGCGTTTTAATGGAGTCCAAATGAAAACACTGATCACTGAACGTTTGATACTACGTCTTGTGAGTGTAGATGATGCACCATTCATATTAGAACTTTATAACCAACCAGACTTTTACCGTTTTGTCGGAGATAAACAAATTCGTACTGAATATGAAGCGGCGCGTTATATAAAAGAAAACATGCTACGCATGCAAAAAGTTAAAGGCGTGAGTTTACTCTTAGTAGAGAAAAAGGACGATGGACGGCCGATCGGTATTTGTGGGCTAGTTAAGCGTGACACATTGCAACACTACGATCTCGGGTATGGTTTTTTACCTTCTGCTTATGGTTGCGGCTACGGAGTCGAGTCGGCAACCGTGGTGCTGGAATATGCTCGAGGGGAAATGAAACTCGATAAGTTGGCTGCCATCACCAACAATGACAATATTCGTAGTATAAGTTTGCTCAAAAAACTGGGCTTTGAGTTTGAACGAGTTGAGCAGCAATACGATAATGGTCGAACGTTAGAACTTTACACAATGACGTTGTGATTTTTGGAAGCTCATGAGCGATATTTTACTTGGCAAGCTCGCCACTGAATTTAAGACGGTAAAAGCCATGGTAGAGGTTTACTGTCACGATCACCATGGTACAAAAAGTGACTTGTGCTCAGAATGTCGTGAGCTGCTTGAATACGCAGAAGTTCGTCTTGACCGTTGTCCTTATGGAGAGAATAAACCTACGTGTAACAAGTGTCCGATTCACTGTTATAAACCGGACCCGAAAGAGCAAATGCGTTTGGTCATGCGTTACTCTGGCCCCAGAATGCTACTGAAACATCCCATCTTGGCGGTTCGTCATTTACTTCATGAAAAGCGCGCGGTACCGGAAAAACCTGCAGCGAACGCGTCAAACCGTCACAAACGTTTATCTAAACAAAAAAGCGAAGAATAAAAAAACGAGGGCGACATGCCCTCGTTTTCGTTGAGTAGAAGTTGCGTGGTTAGAGGCCAGCGGCCATACGCTGCTTAGTTTTGCTCGCTGCAAGTAGCATGTATACGCCAGTCGCAACTAAAGCGGCAAACAAGTAGCCTAGTAAGCCATGTTCTTGGCCCATAAATTTATCAGCGACAACCGGGCCAGCAACAGAGCCAATGCTGTAGCTAAACAGCATGACTTGTGTCGCAGAGACAATAAAGCGCTCATCAAGTCCTTCGCAACCTAAGTTGATCGCAATTGGGTACAAGGCAAAAGTAGCTGCACCTAAAAAGAATAAAGCAGCAGCTAATACCACGGCTGACGATGAAATAAAGGTCAAACCGATCGAAAAAATACCCAAAATACAAAAGAACGCCATTAGCACTGTGCGGCTCATGTATTTGTTCAATGTGGTCACCATTGGTTGAACCAACATGCCACCTAGGATCACTAGTGCCATCAATGTACCAATGTCTTGATGGTTGATTTTACGGTTAGTTAGCTCAACAGGCATTAATCCGTAGATCGCGCCTAAGGTCAAACCTGATACAACACAACCAATAATTGCAGCATGGTTTAGCTTGGCAATTTGCTTAAATGACAAAGCGGTTGATTCATGGTTGTTTGGTTGTTCACACTCAATAAACATCAGCACCAACATCGCCATTAGGATCAGCGTTGTAATTGCAATGAACGGAACACCGCCACTGACGCCAAGTACACCAATGCCAAATTGGCCTAATGCAGAACCGCCATAAAGCGATAGCATGTACAAGCTCAAACGTTTTGCACGTGATGCTTCGTCGCCAGACATTAGCCAAGATTCAACAATGACAAAAACGCCCGCAACGGCAATACCTGCGATAAAACGAGCAGCAAGCCACACTAACCCATTAGCAAAAACGGGTAGCGTGACAATCGTTAGCGAGAATGCCGCTAAGCAGCCAATAAACGCTTTGCGGTGACCAACTTGACGCACGACACGTTCAATAAACATCGCGCCGACCAATAAGCCGCCATAAAAAACACTCGCCAACCAACTCGCATAATCTGCTGAGATGTTGTATTCACCGAGCATGAGAGGGATCAAGCTCATTAAATAGCCCGAAGCCACCGCATAAAGAGACAGTGCGACGACTGGAACTGTAACTCGTGGTGATGCTGCAGGAACGACTGTGTTTTCCACTGTTTTGCGCCTATAAGTTAAATGAAATCTATGGGTTATTCGGCGCGAATATGAGGCTAATAGTTAGGTAAGTAAAATGATTAATTTAAGTCGTTTCGACAAATAATATTTGTTAAATAGATAGGTCGATAAGTTGCATAAAAACGCCAACCTACCAGTGAGGTTGGCGTGGAGAATTACTTATTAAGTGCTTGATTTAACCATTGATCAAACTGACTTTTAGGTAGCGCACCATTGATCATATCAACGCGTTGACCGTTCTTGAAAACCATGATGGTCGGAATGCTTCGAATGCCAAATTGTGCAGCGAGCGCTTGTTGTGCTTCTGTATCAATCTTTACAAAACGAGCCGTTCCTGCTTGTTCATGAGCGACATCCGAGAAAACAGGGGCAAAACCGACGCACGGATTACACCAAGGGGCCCAAAAGTCGACGACAACAGGCGTATCACTTTGTAATAGGGCAGAAAAGTTATCTTGCGTTCCTTCGATAGGCGCGCCATCAAAAAGTGCACTTTTACATTTACCGCAAGTTGCAGACTCTGCAACACGCTCATTAGGGACACGATTCAGACCGCCGCATGAAGGGCAGCGAGTTTTAAACGATGACATGACTTCTTCCTTTATTACGTATTGATGAAAACATGACTTACCAGTCAGCCTCATTATTTGTATACTTATTTTTTAACCTGCCGAAATAACGCAGAGCAGGTTTGTATTTGAGCCTAAGGTTCTAAGAAATTTTATTAAAATACAACAATAAATAGGTCTGCGATGACAAATTACTACGCTGAAATTACAGGTTGGGGGAAATGTGTTCCTCCTGCCGTGCTCTCTAACGATGATCTTAGCACTTTCCTTGATACTTCAGATGAGTGGATTCGTACCCGCACCGGTATCGAAAACCGCCGTATTAGCCATGTAAATACTTCAGACATGGCAACCGTTGCTGCCAAACACGCATTGGCGCGCGCGGGCGTTGACGCAAGCGACGTTGATTTAATCATTGTGGCGACTTGTTCTCCGGATTCACTTATTCCAAACATCGCATCTAAAATACAGCAGAACTTGGGCATTCGTTCTGCGGCGGCCTTTGATTTAAATGCCGCATGTACGGGATTTGTCTACGGCCTTGAAACGGGCACACGTTTGATTCAATCAGGTAACTATCGCAACGCGATCATTATTGGCGCGGAAAGATTGTCTTTCTACATCGATTGGGCCATGCGAGATACCGCTGTTCTATTTGGTGATGGCGCGGGCGCCGTTGTGTTATCAAGAACAGAAAAAGAAACGGGTCTACTGCAATCTCAAATTGGTTGTGACGCTAAAGGTCGCGATATTCTTTCCGTACCAAAGTTTGGTACTTGTATGGACCGTTTTGCGGAAGACAACGGTTACTGGGATTTCAACTTCGTAGGACAAGAAATTTTCAAACGTGCGGTAAAAGGCATGGGGCTAGCTGCGAAAACCGTGCTTAAAGCATCACAGTTAACTACCGACCAAATCGACGTTGTTATTCCTCATCAAGCGAATATTCGTATTATTCAAACCCTATGTGACCTATCTGGGATCCCACACGACAAAGCGTTTGTGAACATCCAAAACTACGGTAATACTTCTGCAGCGACGGTGCCAATTGCATTATGTGAAGCGGTAGAGCAAGGCCGAGTTAACCCAGGTGATAACATGCTTCTTGCTGCATTTGGTGCAGGTTTGACATGGGGTGCGGCAGTATTGAAATGGGGTGACCGCGTAACGCCAATTGGTGAAAGTGATGCGGCTCTGCCTGAATGTGAGCAATCCGCGCTAGAATTGCTTGAGCGTGCCATTAAGCTGTGTAACGAGCGCCGTCGCGACGAAGCGTAACGGACACTCAGCGGAAATGATATTGAAAAGGGAGCGTAAATGCTCCCTTTTTCATGACACGTTAATTAAGAGCTTATTAAAGCAGCTTAAGCCATAAAGCCAAGGTTTGAATTAGCGAAGTTGCGGATATTCGGGAACACGTATTCCAATGCCGCGTTATCACTCACGCCCATCCATTGCGCGAGGGTTGAGCCTACTTGATCAGCTGCAATTTGGGGTATGAGTCGACCTTGAGAATAGTCATCGTTTCCGCCCAATACTAGTTCAGGCCATGTGCCGATAGCTCGCTGACCATTCACTGCGCCTCCAATCAATAGTTGATGACCACCCCAACCGTGATCGGTGCCGTTACCGTTGCTTGTCATCCGTCGACCAAAGTCAGACATTGTAAAAGAGGTGACTTGCTTGTTTAGCCCCAACCCTTCAATCGCACGATACATTGCTAAGAGGTTAGTTGCTAGATCTTCGAGTAGTATGGGGTGTCGAACTAATTGAGAATCGTGTAGGTCGTAGCCAGAGTGTTTAACGAAGAAGACTTGTCGTTGTTGCTTTAACACATCTTGGCTTGCGATCAATTTATAGACGGTTTGCATCTGCTTGCCAAGTGTTGATGAGGTGAACAGCGGCGCGTCATCAATATGATTGAGTTGCTCGCTTAGCACACGGCTCATCATCATCGACTCATCAACCATCAAATTAAAGTGACCACTAAACGGATTCTTTGTTTGATGAGAAAGCAGTTGGTCATAGATCCCCTTGTATAGCGGGTTATCAATCGCGGTAAGCTGAACCGCACGGTCTTTTTTCAGCACGGTTTGGCGGTGTTCCATCGCGCGTAACCAAAGCGAGTTCCCGTGCACACTGTATAGTGGTGTTATTTCTGATTCAGAAGTTAATACGTCCAACATTCTTCCTGCCCAACCCAAGTTGCTAGATTCTTGCATACCACCAAGTAACCAAGCGTCAGTTTGTGAATTGTGGGAAAACAGTTGCTCGGGAAGTGACGCTTCACCTAGCTCAATCGCTTGTTTTGTAACGGGATGGTTGAGAATGCCGCTATTGAGCACGATATTGGCATCGCCTTGTTCGAAAATTGAAGACAGCGCCTTTAGTTTGGGGTGTAAGCCAAGTTCTACCAGATTATCCGAGCTATCGGCGGTACGCAAATTGATAGGGAGTATGTCGTCTTTAGCGACAGAAAGAGCACCTCTGACTTTGGCATATTGGTTATAGTGCGCGTCAGACAACGGCAGTACAGTGTTGAACGCATCGTTTCCACCTGCTAAATAAACACATATCAATGCTCGAAAGTCATTGGATGGCGCCGCGAGAGAATAACCCGGTAGACCAAGCGAAGCTAAAGCGCCCATCGATGCAGTGCTTTTTATAAAATTTCGTCGTGAAATATCCATAATCCACTCCTAATCCTGAATATAGAATTCATCGCCGGAAATGGCGGTAAAAATCACCAAGGCGAGCTTTGTTGTTGGCACATAGTCCTCACGATATTCATCTAACACGGTGAGCATGAGTTTTTTTAATTCCGCCGAGGCCGTTCCAGCAAAGAAGCGTGCGTTAACCAGCTCGACTAAGGCATCGTGATCATCCAAAAGAAGATAAAACTCGCCGAGATCGAGAGTGTAGGAATCACCGCCGCCTCTGCGAGTGCTGGTCAACATATAGTTGACCAAATCGGTATAAACAGACCAGTTCAGTAGCTCATACTCCGGAGAGCTAATACCAGACTCCGTAAACTCGTTAGATGGTTGGTAGTCAGGAGAGTAAAAATTAAATACGGAAGGAGAACGAAGAGGTCCTTGATTGGCGATATTCATCATCGTAGTAGCGTCTTCGTAACGTGTAGATTTGATTGTAAAACCCGCTGCTCGATGAAAATTAGTTAGGACCAGTATTGGCTCTTTCACTTTTATTGGCGGGGTATCTGTCATGCCTAGAGCCTCAGAATCGAGCAAGATGGCATGAATGACCGCGTTTAAATCTCCTTTTTCTCCTTTGCCATTGTTATTGAATACCGAAGCAACACGTGCGATGTATTCCGGACTTGGATTCGAAGTTACAAAACGTTGGATAAGTAGCTTAGAAACAAACGGCGCCATGTTTGGATGAGACATCAAAATATCGATCACTTTTGAAAGCTCTTCTTGCGCAGTTAAACCAGCAGGAATTGTGTTACCAAGCAATCGTTTCTCGCCACCATCGTGTCGGTGGCTGATGACTCGCATCGGTTCAACAAACGCTAAATCGGCATTTTTCCACCCAGTTAATGCTCGAGCGAGCTCTTGAATATCCGTTTGGGTATATGTGGGGATAGGCTTACCCGTTGTACGATCAAGCTTTTTACTGCCATCGATATTCAGTTCATACAAGCCTAGGGTGAACAACTGCATCAACTCTCGAGCGAAGTTCTCATCAGGTAATGCACCCGTCGTGTTGTTCTCTTTTGCGCTACCGAGCATGGACAAATAGCTGCCCATAACAGGATGAATGGAAACGTCATATAATAAATCTCGGTAGTTGCCAAAAGCGTTAGCAATCAATACATCATAGTAGTCGACTAGACCAGTGGGCTTACTGGAAAGGACACCGCCATAGCGAGAGACCACTAAGATCTGGCTTAATGCATACGCCATGCGCTGTCTGAGTTGATCATCAGCGGTAATAACAATTTGATACCAAGCGTTTTCTCGATTGGATTGTGCGCCTTTGGAAAAAGGTGTCCGATAGAGCGGTTGATGATAGGTGGCAGGAAGGTGGATTTGTTGAGATATCCAACTTTCCATCCCGACTTCTTCTACCTCATCAATTAATGTTGATGTTGGCCCAAAAGTGCTCTGATAGAGGAAACGCGCAACGGTTTGATCGGAGGGCGTTAGTTCCATTTCTGCTGGTACTGAAGGGACGTAACTTAGTAATAAGATAATCAACCCTAGTACCCAACAAGAGATTTCATTTTGTTTCTGACGTCTCATAGTTAACTCGCTTACCCGAGGGAACGACTTAAATCCATTTAACGGGAGTGATTAAGCTCATTTGAGCTAAATAATAAATTTAGAAAAATCAAGCAGCTGCAGGAACGAGTATAGTCTCTATAAGTGACTAACAAAAAACTCAATCTATGAATTTGGTACTTTAGTGCTAGATGTTTTTGATACTTATTTAGGTAACGTACTGATATTTAATATCGCGTGAGAATAGGGTCAAACAGTGATATAGCGAGGAATGTGTGGTGATACTGCAATAATGCGGTCAACGTGAGAGTGATGCAATCATTAAGTCTGCAATATAACTCAAACTAATTTATGAGCTAATAAATAAAGTTGTTTTATTGGCACAAGAGAAAACCGCATGGGTGTTCTCTTGTACAAAGTAAAAGGATTATTTTCTAGCAAGTTTATGGTGAGCCCGGGAGAAGTGATCGGCACAAAATGCGCCAACAATCGAGAGTTCGCCAGCCAGACAAAGCGCAGCTGCGACTTCGGCTAAGGCTTTCGCATTGCCGTTGCCGTGCAAACCCAAAATATCCAAACATGCTTTTTGCGTTGGAAGGCTAGTGCCCCCGCCAACCGTGCCAACCATGATGTTTGGCAAGGTCACGCACGCGTACAAGTTGCCTTGAGCGTCCACATCCATACGAGTGATACCAATGGCAGACTCTGCAACGCAAGCGGCATCTTGACCACACGCAATGTACAGCGCGGCAAGGGCATTCGCGTAATGCGCGTTTACGCCAATCGTCCCACTGAGTAAACCACCCACCGTGGTCATTTTGCCAAATTGAACCATAGACTCTGGCGTGGTATGCAGATATTTTTCCACTAACTCAGCAGGAATGGTCACTTCGGCGGATACTTTCTTACCGCGTACCGAGCGCAGCGTGTGCGCGTTTGGTTTTTTGTCGCCTGATAAGTTGCCATCCAAGAAGGCTTGCGTTGGTTTGATTGGGCTGGTCGCCAAAATATGATGGAACACTTCGTTTGTTGCGATGGTCACCATGTTTTGTCCGGAAGCGTCACCGGTCACGTATTCAAAGACCAAATAAACGTGGTTTCCTTCGATATTTACATTGATGTCTTTGAGTTTGCCATGTGAGGTGGTGGATTCCGCTATTTGACGAAATGCGTCAAACTGGGTCACAACCCAACTGACGAACTGACCCGCATCGGCAAGGTTATTAAAGGCGAACACTGGCGTTCGGCTCACCCCTTCACTCAGCAACAATGCGCTCGCGCCACCAGCAGCGGTAATAAGATTTGCGCCACGGTTGTAGGAAGCGACTAACGCGGCTTCTGTCGTTGCGAGCGGAACCAAAAAGTCGTCGTTCGCATACAAACCGTTGACGCGTAAAGGACCTGCGATGCCGACCGGCACATTGACAGTACCAATGAAGTGCTCGATGTTGTTGGAGTAAGCGTCGCAATGTGACTGTGTGAAAGTATCAAGAAGATGATCTTTATTGGTCACTTGTTCCAATACTTGCCAACGGCGCGCCAAATGCTTATCCGATAGGCCAGGGCTTAAGCAGAGACGTTTCTCTGGCTTGTGAAACTTCGGTTCTAATGCCGATTGAATCTTACTGCTGGTTTCGATATCGGAAAGGGCGGAGCTTTGAACAGGGTTATCTTGGTTTAACTTCGGCATACAAACGTTAACTGAAAAATCGAACCAGAGATTGTAGTGATTGGGGCTTTGATTACAACGTTGATTATACGTTTTGCAACAAATACCACTGTGTGAGCGCGTTTGTTATCCAAGTAATTTGATATTGGAGCGGAGGATTTACCAGAAATAAATGGGTTTTGACAATGAGTGCTGTAGTGAACAGAAGAATCGGGGGTAGAGAACTTAGATGGCTTAGGCCGCTGCGGATTTGAGTCGAAAAAGTGTAAGCATGAGTACCTTAAAAGCGGACTGGCTCAATCTATGAAAGGAATAAATTGTCTAACCCAGTCCCTTGGGTCAGACGCTAGTTTGAATCAGTTGTTCAAAAACTAGTTGAAGGCGCGAGCCACACGTCCCGCACTTTGAATGCGATAATGGCCAACGTAAGCAGGAACAAATACAGATTGTCCTTTCGCGGCGGTTAACGTCTCACCGTTATCACTGATGAGTGTCAGTTCGGCATCAATCGCCATCAAAATCTCTGCGCTGTTTGCCTCAACCACGTCGTGATTCGGTTGGTTAAGAATGCTGAAACTAAAGTCTGCGACTGGAACGGGGTAAAGGCTCTGGCAACCATTTGCATTGGGTTCAAGAACAAGGCTTTCAAACGGCTTAGGCACAAAGTCTGTGCATTTAACCAGTTCTTCAACATCCATGTGTTTCGGCGTGAGTCCTGCACGCAAAACGTTATCTGAGTTCGCCATGATCTCTAATCCCGTTCCTTTAATGTAAGCGTGTGGCGTTCTTGCGCTCAGGAACATCGCTTCGCCAGGTTGCAGCGTGATGACATTCAACAGTAATGGCGCAAACAAGCCGACATCGTCGGGGTATTGTGTGGATAGATCCAAGATGAGCTGGTAAACGTCGCTGTCAGTGCCTTGCTCCGAGTCAGTGCTTTGCTCCGATTGACGTGAAGCGTGGGTAAGAAGCTGTTTCAGTGCTCTTTCTTTCGTTTCGCCTTCCATGGTCAGAATGTGCACAAAGAAATCTCGCAAACCTTGTGAGTTGATTTCGCGTTTGAATGCATCTAATGGCGCACGTAGCTCATCGATATCACAAAGGCTAAATGCCTCAATAATCTCGGCATACGAGCGAAAACCGTTCATGGCTTGGTAACTTGTCAATGCGTATACCAACTCAGGCTTGTGATTTGGATCCTTGTAGTTACGATGGCTCGCGTTTAGTGGGATGCCAGCACTTTGCTCTTTTTCGAAACCTATTTCAGCATCTTGTTTACTTGGGTGAACTTGAATCGACAGTGCGTGTTCGGCCGCTAAGATCTTAAACAGAAAGGGCAGGTCGCCAAATTTCGCTGCGGTTTCTGCTGATAAGTAAGCGGGTTGGTTTTGTTTGATCAGTTCAGACAAAGGCAGCGTGTTTTGCTCAATCTGAACTTCAGAGCAGCCGTTTGGGTGAGTCCCCATCCATACTTCTGCTTGAGGCTCATTCGTTTCGTTAGAAAAGCCAAACAAATCGTGAATAGAAGAGGTGCTTCCCCAAGCGTAGTTTTGGATTTTGTTGTTCATTTGAAAGAAGCTATGCGATGAAATAGTGTTCAAATTCATGAATTTTTCCCATAGTTAACCCTCCGAACTGAATCGGAAGAAAAATTGAGCAGAGATACGTTAAATAAGGATGGCGAGCGCGGTTAGGTCACTCGCCAATTTGCCCGAAGGGCGATAAGTCGATTTACAACCGAGGTTTTGGTTCGAGTGGTTTTCGTGATGGTTGCGCTTGCAAAAATGGCAGCAACAAAAGGCCAATGACGGCTGCACAAACTGAAATGGTGATGAAGAAACCCGTCCAATGATATTCTTCAAGAATTAACGCCAGTGGATAGCCAGACAATGCTGCGCCCATGTAGGCGAACAAGCCCACGAATCCTGTTGCCGCGCCTGCAGAATCTTTGTGAGAGCACTCAGCCGCCGCCATACCGATCAGCATTTGTGGCCCAAAGACAAAGAAGCCGATGGAGAACAATCCCGCCGCTTGGAATGCAAAGTTGGTCAGAGGCATCAGCCAAAGCGCAGAGACAGATAAGAAAATCCCAATCGCGAACAGCAAGTTCATTGGCCCACGGTTACCGCCAAAGAGTTTGTCTGAGCCCCAACCCGCAACCAATGAACCAACAAAACCACCGATTTCAAACATCGACAGAGCAGCGTTGGCGTTAATCAGGCTATAGTGATGCTGCTCGGTTAAATACAGGTTTCCCCAGTCGTTTATTGCGGTTCGGACGATGTAAACCAACACATAACTGAACGCGAGCAGCCAGATGTATTTGTTGTTAAATACGTACGATTTCAGAATTTCGCGGTAGGTGAGGCCACGTCCGTAATTTTCTTGCGCAAGTTCTAGTGCGTCGTTGCGCCATTGTCCGACACTTGGTAAGCCCATTGTTGTGGGTTTGTCGCGCAATCGCCAACAAACGAATAGACCGAGTAATACACCGATGATGCCGGGTAGAATAAAGCCTTCACGCCAGCTGTAGTGCAACGTTAAATAGCCCACCCAAATAGGGATCAGCGCGCCACCAACGTTGTGTGCGGTGTTCCAAATCGCCCATAAGAAGCCACGCTCGGAGCGTGAATACCAAGTGGTTAACAGCTTGGAGCATGAAGGCCAGCCCCAGCCTTGGAACCAGGCGTTTAAGATCCACAGAGTAATGAAAGCCGCGAGTGAGCTAGAAAAACCGAACGCGATATTGACCAGACCTGTCGCAATCAATCCTAATCCCATGAAATAACGAGGGTTAGAGCGATCTGAAATCGTACCGGAAATAAACTTCGAGCAGCCGTAGGTAATGTAGAAAAGCGTGCCTATAAGACCCAAATCGCCTTTATCTAAGCCAAGATCGGTAATCATAGCTGGTGCGGCGTAGTTAAAGGTCTTACGGGTAAAGTAGAAACCTGCGTAGCCGATGTACATCCCCAACATAATGTGCAAACGCCAATGGCGGTAACGCTGGTCGATTTGCTCGTTGCTTAGACTCGGTTGAGTAAATTTAGGTGAACGTAAAAATCCAAACATCTTGAGTTACACCTTAGGTAAAGTAATGCTGATTTGAGTGCCGATCACTTGATCGCTGGTGGAGTAGATAACCATTTTCCCACCCAATGCGTGCACACGCTCTTGCATGCCGCGAACGCCCATGCCTTTCATGCTGTCCTGAACTTTGAAACCGACACCATCATCGTGAATCCTCAGTGACACCGCCGTTTCTCCAATTGTCAGTTCAATATTGATCAACTGCGCTTCTGCGTACTTGGCTGCGTTATTTAATGACTCTTGGCATAAACGGAATAGGGTGACTTTGAGTGTGTCACTCAGGCTTGTGTAATCGCCCTGCCAGTTCAGTTGAACAGTCGTTCCGTGATTGGCGAATTCCATCTCTCGCGTCAGTTGCTCGACGGATTCTTTTAAGTCCAAATCATCCAGCATTTTGGGTCTTAGCTTGCTTAACAGTCGCTTAGTGGTGTCGTACACGTTGAGGGAAAGCCCTTCGATGGTGTCGGCGCAACCGACGCTTGTTTCTGCGTTATTTACCCGCTTGATGATGTTGGCTTGTGTGCGGATCGCCGTGATGTTCTGGCCGATTTCGTCATGTAGCTCGCGCGCAATATCGCGTCTTACGGATTCTTCCGCTTTGATAAGCTGGCGAGACAAATTCTGATTGCGTGCAAGTTCGCCGCGCAATTTGTGATTGAGGTCTTTTTGTTTCTGAACCCCTAAGCCGAGCATAATGCCAGTGATGGTTTGCGCTGAGAGAGATAATAACAAATCGGTTATTTCTAGATTCGATACGCCGCTACGAGCCGCAATCAGCGCAATGCTGTTGAGCATGGTGGCGAGCAGGGCACCTTGCCAGCCGTAACGCAGAGCAAGCACGATGATTGGAATCGCCATACAAAATGGCGCAAATCGTTTTAGCTCTTCAGGCAAACTGGTTTGCACCAAAATACTGCCGATCAAAAGCAGCGCATAAAGCACGATATGACGCACCTGAAATACAACGGTATTACTAAGTAGGAGAGAGCTAAGCGGAGACCAACGACTTTGGAACAAATAACTCCATAACAAGTAGCACATAGGCACCACGAGCAAGCCTCCAGAAATGCTAGCCAGCCACACCATGTAAACCGAAGGAACGTGAAAACCAACGGCCATCACATTAATAAACGCGCTAATGATAATGACAACTCCCATGACGGCTAAGTGGCGGTTTTGGTCACCGTAGTAGTATTTTTTCGCAATCAGTGTGACAGGGATGCTGGCAACGCTGGCGATCAGCACGGTGAGCCATTGAGGTTGCTCTAATAGGGTCGCAAGTGCAATCGTCAGCGCCCATTCTGATACGTAGATTGTTGGCCAGTAAGCGGTGCGAGTGTGCAGCGCAATCCCCAGTCGTAAGGCGAATGGGAAAAGCAGAATGGCGAGCTCTGGATCGTTGACAAAGTAGTAGGCGATCACCCACAAACAGAACCAAGCACAGGCCATAACAAACAGGCCACAAATCGTTGTGACAGAATAGGCTCGCATTAAAAGGACTCTTGAGAGAATAGTTTGGCGAGCTCAACGTTGTTTTTCACGCCGAGTTTGTCGATGGCATTCGCTCGATGAACGTGTACGGTCTTGTGGCTCAAGCCAAGCTCTGCCGCGACGGACTTTACATCCAACCCGGTCGCAAGTAGCTGACATACCTCGTTTTCACGTTTTGTCAGTTGGCATAGAGAGGTGGTGTTGTCGCTAGGCGTTGCAAGTTTAAGTGCAATATCTGATGTGAGGTAACAGCCACCAGAAGCACTGGTTCTCACGGCTTGAATAAGTTCGTCTGGGCTACAGCGTTTACTAAGATAGCCTTTTGCACCTAGCTTTAGTGATTTTTCCACCATCGCAGGGGAGTCATGCACGCTAAGCATCACGCAGGCAATGCCAGTTGGTATTTCGCTAAGAAAGTTTAAGCCGCTTTCATCTGGCATGGAAATATCTAGGATGACGACGTGTGGGTGTACCGCAGGCAAGCCTGTGCGTGCTTCTGCGACAGAGCCGAACTCACCAACAACGGTAATATCACTTTCTAAATTTAATAATTGTGCGAAACCTGAACGCACGATGAGGTGATCATCAACTAGAGCAACATGAATCATTATTACAACCAAATAGAGCAGACAACTAACAACAATAAGCTCCAACAGGAGCCAATAGAAAAATCTTTAATGATACTGAATTGAACCATGCTTTTTAATGATCTTGCGCGCTTTACCGAAGTAAAGCGCGCAGAGAAGTTAGGCTTGGTTTTGTGCAAGTTGAAGCTTCTTCGCGTGTCGAATCTTCTTCTCTTCCGCGATAGCGACGAAAGCAAGCAAAACAATACAAATCATGGCGGAGGTATCTAGGGCTGCGAAGGTACCTTTCCAACCTGTTAAGCCGAAGATAGGTGTACCGTCGGCAATCATACCCAAGCCTAGTTTTGCAAAGCTGTCACCGATTAGGTAAGCGAATGTACCTTTTACGCCGTCAGCCACACTGATTGCTTTTTTAGGGACAAAACCAACCGCGGCAACACCGATAAGAAGTTGCGGACCAAACACCAAGAAGCCCAATACAAATAGTGAGGCCAAGTACATGAACTCGCTAGTGGCGTGCTGGTAGAACTCAAGCGATACGATGATCAAACCAAGAGATACACAAGCAACCAATGCGCGGCGACCGTTTGCTAGGTCAGACAGGTAACCCCACATCAAAGTACCCACAAGCGCACCGACTTCGAACAGAGTAAAGCCAGAGATTGCCGTTTCTTTTGACAGACCAAGCTCTTGGTACGCGTATACCGTTGACCATTGGTCGATGCCGATACGAACGATGTAAAGGAAGATATTGGCAAAACAAAGTAGCCAGATAACTTTGTTTTTAAGAACGTATTCAACAAAGATTTCTTTTTTGGTCATCTGATTTTCTTCTGCGGCGGTGTCTTCTTCACTCACTGCTTCATCGAAAAGTTCTTCTACTTTACCTAGACCGTAAGCTTCTGGAGAGTCGCTACCAAAGCGCATACCGATGAAGCCGACGATGATCGCGATGATAGAAGGGAACACGAACATGCCGATTACGTGGCCGTCGAATAGGTAGTTAGCACCGAAAAGAGCAACGCCCGCTGCGCCAGCACCACCAACGTTATGTGACATGTTCCACAAGCCTAGGTAAGAGCCGCGTTTGTTACGAGGTGTCCATTTTGTAATGGTTGAGTAACTAGAAGGGCCACCAGTACTTTGGAAGAAACCACTCAGAGCGTAGAAAGCCACCATCAAGAACAGGCTTGCACTACCGCCGCCCATGCTGAAGCTGAAACCAAGCATGGCAAGACCAGAAAGGATCAGCATAAAAGGGAGGAATTGCTTGGTGTTCTTACCGTCAGCGTAGTAAGACACAACGGTTTTACCGATGCCGTATGTGATGGAGAAGCCAAGGCCAATAAGACCTAGGTCTGTCATGCTCAAACCGTAAGTTGAGATCATGTCGTTTTGCGCGACATTGAAGTTCTTACGAATCAAGTACATGGTTAGGTAGCCGATGAATACGACCAAGTAAGATTGGATGAACGGTTTAAACCACATCTTTCTTCTAACTTCGACAGGAAGATCGAGGGTCGGCTTCCGCACCTGTTCGAGGAATTTTAACATGATGAACTCTCTTGTAATTGTTTTAGAAACACAACGGAGACCGTTATGCGCTCTTGTTACCTTTGACTGAGCGGAATTCTAGAGAGTGGTTTTGTGAGGCACATGAGATGGTTGCCTAGATCGGCTAGGAAAAATTCCTAGAAATGCCTAGGAAGGCGGAAAAGCGTGAAAAGAGTCACACAAAATCCTTACTAATTTATGGGTTTTTGACAGGGTTCTTATCGGATTGGAAAGCGTTCAAATGCAAGCGGGTTAATATGCGTAAGCTTAGTACAGACAAGGGGTGAGCACGTTTGGTTGGAGAGAATAGTGTCTTGTCGCTAAGTATCAATTGGGAACGAGAAGCAAACAACAGAGACCCAGAGGTCTCTGTTAGAAATATTAGGAATTCGGCTAAGTTGACGTGTTAAGGCGCAGGGCTGTATAGACGCGGCGAGCCGTGTTTTGGTAAGTGAATTAGGTTCAAATGGTTTCTTCTTGCCCATTCGACGGTTAACGCTGTAGGTGCAGATAAGCAAACCAGAGTGGGGATGCGCGCGCGAACGGCTTTGTGGATCAACTCCAAGCTGCAACGGCTTGTCATGATAGCGAAGCCACTTTGAGGCTCGATGTGATTGTTGGCCAATGCGCCAATCAACTTATCTAGCGCGTTGTGACGGCCGATGTCCTCTCGGCACAACTTGATGTTGCCTTGTAAATCTGCAAATAAAGCGGCGTGTAACGCGCCAGATTCACGTGCGGCTTCTTGATGCAGTGCGACTTTGTCTCGCAGCCCTTCAAATACATCGGAGCGCGGAGGAAGAGACGGGGTCAGCGGCGCCAAATCAGGCAAAGCTTGTTCAAGAGCCTCGACGCCACAAATGCCGCATCCTGTTGTGCCAGCAAGATTTCGGCGTTGTGTTTTTAACGCCCAGAAAGCGCGGTTGCTGATTTCCACTTCCGCATAGTGAGATTCGTGATCGCCACCAATTTCAATGTCTTTGATCTCTTTGAAGTCGTGGACGATGCCTGTGCTTAAGCTAAACCCTTTCACGAAGTCTTCCAGATGGCCTGGCGTCACCATCATGACCGCTTGGCTAATGCCGTTGTAGCTGATAGCTAAAGCGGACTCGCTCGCCAACGACATTTGTTGCACTGGGCGGCCATCAATCAATTCTCGGTAATTGAATGCACTTGGTTGAGGTGGTGCTTGATTGAAATCGGACAGTTCAAAATAAGATTGAGTAGTACATCTCATGAAATCACCTCATAAGCCGTTGTATATGCCAAAAATTGACGTGTGGATTGTTGTTATCGATTGAATATGCTTTTTGCTTCTGCGAAACACTGATCGGTTAGCGCGGAGAAGGGTTCTTGTTTTCGCTTTAACAAACCTAGCGGGGCGTGAACGGCGGCTTCTTCGATAGGAATAATGCGAAGCGTATCGTTCAACTCTTCCAATCCACAATTCAGCGGCATAATGGCGCAACAAAGGCCACTGGTTACTGCTTGGATCAAGTGAAAGGTGGAGTTACTTTCAATGACGGTTTGTGGAACTAGCCCTTTACTCACAAAGCTAAGATCAATCGAGTGGCGATAGTGCATGCCCTTCGAAAGCAGCCCTAGCGGAATGTTATTGAGTGACTCCCACAACACTTCAGATTCGGCAAAATCAAAATGACGCTCATCGAATAAAACACCAAGTTTGGTCGAATCTAGCTCGATAACATCGAAGTAAGCGGTGTTGACTTGATCGACATAACACATCCCCAAATCAAGCTGATTGCGATTGAGTTGGTCTATGATCTGTTCGGTCGTCATGGAGAGTATTTGAAAGCGTAACTCAGGGAACTGTTGAGCTAATGGTTTGAGCAATTGCATCGGGTTTTGGCTGGCGAGTGGCACCATTCCAAGCCGAAGTGAACCGACCAACTGACCACGGCAGTTGGCGGCTTCGGCTTGCAATCCATCATGAGCGGCTAAGACGGTTTTTGCCCAAGCTAAAATGCGCTCTCCGGCTTCAGTAAATCCTTCAAATCGTTGACTTCTCTGGATTAATTCGAGGTCGAGTTCTTCCTCTAAGCTTCGGATTCTCATGGACAAAGTAGGCTGCGTAATGTGGCACAATGCGGCGGCTTGACCAAAGTGTTTGGTCTGTTCAAGTGCGATGAGATATTTAAGTTGTTTGATATCCATAATGGCTTGTTAACCTTGCGTTGTGAGTCACATGTACGGGGGAACTCCCTAAAAAGGGCACAGCACTACCGTACTTTTTAAGCGCTGGAGCGTTTTAACTGGGGAATGAAAAACCAAAACCAAGTCAAGAATAAAACCACACTCAAAATTGATCTGAATCAAGGCTATTCCTGATATTAATTAGGGTCAAATTTAAAGTATCTATAGTGTGATAGATATTATCTATTATCAAGAGTGGCGATTTTATTGAGTTCGTTAAGCGAACTAGGCGGAATCGAATAGAAAAACGATTAACCTCATAAATTGTATTGATTAAAAATGTGATGACCGTTAGTGGAAAAATTCGTCATAGATTTTGTTTATCACTCGGTCAGGATTATCAATTGGACGCATATTGAATATCGACTTAATCTTTGATTTAGATCAAGACGCAACAATGCAAATTGAATCTAACAGTCTTAGAAACAGTAGGCGGGTATCCGATATCAAGAATCTAGATAAGTAAACGCTCGGACAAGCGAGAGTATGTTGAGTGGTTACTTATTTGGATTAAAAAATACATGGATTAGAAACTAAGCCCTTCAATACTTCCGCATTATCTCAATAAATAACGCGCTTGTTTTCACGGGCACCCTGCTTGCTGGTATATCTGCGAGGAGTAAAGTCGTGAGCCAAAAAGAACAAATAAAAACATACAAAGGTCCAGCTGGTGGTTGGGGTGCACTGAAAGCCGTAACCAGAAGTTGGTGGGGCAGTGAAAATGCAGTTAAAAACATTCGCACTATGCTCAAAACCAACCAAAATGGCGGTTTCGACTGTCCGGGATGTGCATGGGGCGAGTCGCCAGATAGTGGTAAAGTCAATTTCTGTGAGAATGGCGCGAAAGCGGTAAACTGGGAGGCGACCAATCGTCTGGTTGATCCTGAGTTTTTTGCCAATCACAGCGTTTCTTCTCTCTCAACTCAAACCGATTACTGGTTGGAATACCAAGGCCGTATCACGCACCCAATGCGATACGATGCCGAATCCGATCACTATGTGTCAGTCTCTTGGGATGAGGCTTTTTCTCTTGTGGCGAAACATCTCAATCAATTGGATTCACCGCACCAAGCGGAGTTTTATACCTCTGGTCGTGCAAGCAACGAAGCGGCGTTTTTGTATCAGCTATTTGTCCGTGCATTCGGTACCAACAACTTCCCAGATTGTTCCAACATGTGTCACGAAGCCAGTGCAATCGGGATGAAAGACACCATTGGTGTTGGTAAAGGCACAGTGATCTTTGATGATTTTGAAGAAGCTGATGCGATTTTCGTGATTGGTCAAAACCCGGGCACGAATCACCCACGAATGCTCGAACCTCTGCGCGAAGCGGTAAAACGTGGTGCACAGGTTATCTGCCTAAACCCGCTGAAAGAGCGCGGATTAGAGCGTTTCCAAAATCCACAAATGCCGATTGAGATGTTGAGTAATGGCTCAGAGCCTACAAACACGGCGTACCTGCGTCCTGCTTTGGGCGGAGACATGGCAGTATTTCGTGGCATCGCGAAGTTCTTGCTGCAATGGGAACGCGAGGCATTGCAAAACGGCGGCAAAGCGGTATTTGACCGTGAATTCATCAAGCAACACACGATAGGTATTGATGAGTATTTGGCTGAAGTGGACGCAACCTCTTGGGAACACATCGCGGAACAATCGGGTCTTGATTTAAGTGAAATCGAGATGGTGGCGAGCATGTATCGACGTGCAGAACGTGTGATCATGTGTTGGGCAATGGGGTTGACTCAGCATCGTCACTCTGTGCCAACCATTAAAGAAGTCGCAAACGTGCAAATGTTACGAGGTAACGTTGGTAAGCCGGGCGCGGGTCTTTCACCAGTGCGTGGTCACAGTAACGTTCAGGGCGACCGTACGATGGGCATTGATGAAAAACCTTCAGATCTGTTGTTGGATCGCATTGAAAGTCGATTTAACTTTGCCGTCCCGCGTGGTGAAGGCCACAACACTGTGCAAGCCATTAAAGCGATGGAAGAAGGGCAAGCGAAAGTATTTATCGGTTTGGGCGGTAACTTTGCACAAGCAACGCCAGACACAGAACGTACGCACAACGCGATGCGAAACTGTAATTTAACCGTACACATTTCGACGAAGTTAAATCGTTCTCACCTTGTCACAGGTAAAGATGCGCTTATTCTTCCGTGCTTAGGCCGTACCGAGATTGATCAGCAAGCGACTGGCCCACAAGGCGTGACGGTTGAAGATACCTTCAGCATGGTGCATATCTCATTTGGTCAGCTAAAACCGCGTTCGGAGCATTTACGTTCAGAACCAGCGATTATTGCCGGTATTGCCAATGCTACACTCGGGGAAAAACCAATTGATTGGCTGTGGGCGATTGAAGATTACGACCGTATTCGCGATTTGATTGCCGACACGATTCCGGGCTTTACCGACTTTAACCATAAGCTTAAACACCCGGGTGGATTCCACTTGGTAAACCCAGCAGCCGAGCGTCGATGGAATACACCAAGCGGTAAAGCACAGTTCAGCTCTAGCGAGTTGCCGAAACAATTGATCTGCGAAGCGATACTCGAAAAAGGCCAAAAGCCAGATTTGATTTTGCAAACCATGCGCTCACACGACCAATATAATACGACACTTTACGGCTTGAATGACCGTTATCGTGGAGTATTTGGTATGCGCGAAGTGCTGTTTATCAATGAAGTGGATATTCGTAAACTCGGTTTTGAACCGGGCGACAAAGTGGACATGGTGTCATTATGGGAAGATGGCGTTGAGCGTCGCGTGAGCGGATTTACGCTTGTTGCCTATGACGTGCCAGCAGGTCAGGCGGCGGCTTACTATCCAGAAACGAACCCATTGGTTCCTTTAGATAGTTATGGGGATAGAACGTTTACGCCAACCTCTAAGTTTATTGCGATCAAATTGGAAAAATCGACATCCGATAAGATCGCTTCGGTGGAAGCAGAATAGTTCCCAAACCAGCACAACGACATTCCAGATAAGCAAACGGCTGATATCAATTATCAGCCGTTTTTAATTGCTCACTTTGCCTTTAGATCATTTCGTCGAAGGCGTGTAGGGGGCTGAATTAAAATAGTTATTTTCGTTAATAACGGGGTTATTGGATAGCACTCTAAAAGGCAGCAATTAAGGCGCATTGGTCCAGCTTGTGTATAATATTAATGAAATTAGGCTATTAGACGTATAACCTGACGGATGTCTGTATTTGAGCCTAAATCTAAGCTGATGAAACTAACAAGAAGATAGATGACCTTGAAAAGTATAATTAAATTAACGTTAAGCCACTTAGTGGCTGTTGCGATTGGTATTGCGATAGGTATCTATACTTTACCGATTCTTATTGCACCGCCTGCGCCGACCGATGAGCAAGTTTCTGAGAGCATGCAAGGTGCAGAATACAGTGCAGTTGACACGAGGGACCTCAAAGGTAGCGACGCTTTTCATTGGGGAGAAGGTGAAATTCATTTGAGTTCCCAAGCTATTACGCTGGTAGGAAAACTCGCTCCCGGGCCTGACTATAAACTCTATTTATCTCCTAAGTTTGTCGAAACGGAACAAGCGTTTAATGACCTTAAATCTGAGATGAGCTTGGTTGGTGATGTCAAAACATTCAATAACTTCGTTGTTGAGGTTCCTCAAGGGATTTCCATTTCTGAATACAATACTGTTGTTGTTTGGTGTGAAACATTCGGTGAGTTCATTACTTCGGCAAAATACCAATAAATCCCATTAGGAGAAAAAGTGGTTTCTTCTTAGTTAATAAAGGTTTACTGCTCAAACAACAGGTGCAATACATTACGTGGTACAAATGCACTAAGTGCTGCTAATGGTTCTACAGTGGTTGATAGAACTTAAGGATATTTTGTGGAAGTTAAAATTTTTCAGGTCGACTCGTTTACATCAGATGTGTTCAAAGGCAACCCTGCAGGTGTGTGTATCACAGAATCAAGCCTTGGTGAGGAAATGATGTTGGCCATAGCGGCAGAGATGTCACTATCTGAAACCGCGTTTCTGTCATTAAACACAATGCAACTTCGTTGGTTTACATCTGAAACGGAAGTCGCTTTGTGTGGACATGGCACATTGGCCACGGCGCACGTGCTGAGAGAGCAAGGGTTATATAGCACTGGTGATACCATTGAGTTTGGCACGCTATCCGGCGCTTTAACTGCACAACTTGATCATGACGACATTCATTTGGTGTTTCCTGCTCCTATTTTAGATATGCGAGCAAGTATTAACACAGACTTGCTTCACGGCTTAGGTCTCGATGTGGCTGATGTAAACGCTTATGGTCAGTTTGATAATAAGCAGTTGATCGTCATCAATGATGAGTCTTTGATAGAGCAACTCGAACCTGATTTTAGTGCGCTACTTAAACAAAAAGGTCGTGGAGTTGTTATCACTGCTCACTCAAGCACTGACGCTGATTTTGTCTCTCGTTACTTTGCCCCTTGGGTGGGTGTTGATGAGGACCCAGTAACAGGTTCTGCTCATTGCGCTTTATGTGTTTACTGGGCCAAAGAGCTCGGTAAAGCGCAATTAAAAGGCTTCCAAGCATCCAAGAGAAGTGGAGTTGTTTATACAGAACTATTGAGTCCGGAATACGTTAAGCTTTCTGGAAGTGCGGTAACAATGTTGCGAGGAGATATGAGAATCGCGTAGTCGTCCTTTTTGGTTCTCGTTTTTTTTGATTGCAGGTTTATCCAGTTTGCACTAGTGACAAAGCTAGAAAGCTGTCTATCCACGTGGTTGATTTTGTTTGTAAAAGCACCCCTCCCATAGTGGTGTATAACGATTGGAGAGTTATATGAAAACTATCGGTCTTCTAGGCGGCATGAGTTGGGAGTCGACGCTTAGTTATTACAAATTGATCAATGAAGGAGTCAAAGAGGCGTTAGGCGGCCTAAATTCCGCAAAAATTTGTATGTATAGCGTGAATTTTTCAGAGATAGAGAAACTTCAACACCAAGGTAAATGGGAAGAAACGGCAAGTATTCTATCTGATGCTGCATCTTCAATAGAAAAAGGGGGCGCTGATTTTATTCTTATTTGTACGAACACAATGCACAAAGTTGCTCCTCAAATTGAAGCCAGCATTAATATCCCCATACTACATATCGCAGACGCGACTGCTGAGTTACTTCGTGAGAAAGGGGTTCAAAAGGTCGGACTCCTTGGTACTCAATTCACAATGGAGCAAGACTTTTACAAAGGACGGCTTTCCGACCTCTATGGGCTGGATGTCATAACTCCTGCTCAAGATGATCGCTCTATAGTGCATAACATTATTTATAAAGAGTTATGCCAAGGTGAAATCAAAGAGGAATCGAGAACGATATACCTGCAAATCATTGAAAAACTAAAAGAGCGGGGAGCTGAAGCTGTGATTCTCGGGTGCACTGAAATTGCCTTACTTGTAAACCAAAGTCACACCGATGTTACGCTACTTGATACCACTTCTATCCATGCTCAAGCGGCAGTCCGTTTGGCGATAGAAGGTTAATGAGTTAGATTTGAGTCCATGTAAATAAACAAAAGAGAAAACCAATCCCTCGGTTTTCTCTGTTTTTATTATCCCGTTATAAGCGCGAGAATTTGAGTGTTCTGTATCCACCAATCAAGTTGCGGGCTTTGTAACCATTGTTGACCAGTTGACGGTATGCCACGTTACCGCGCAAGCCTACTTGACAGTAAATCACAATCTCTTTGTCTTTTGGTAGTTCACCCATACGATGGCGTAGCTGATCAACCGGAATGTTGATTGCCCCTTCAAGATAACCAACAGACTCCAATTCACCCGGGTTACGGACGTCGAGGAGAATTTGATCTTCAGTCAGGTTGTCGATTTCATCGTAATGAATCGCCGCTGCGTCACCTTTGATGATGTTATTTGCCACAAACGCCGCTTGGTTGATCACATCTTTTGCACTGCCGTAAGGTGGCGCGTAAGTCAGTTCAAGATGCTGTAGTTGTTCAACCGTCATGCCAGCACGTTGTGCAACAGCCATAACGTCAATACGTTTGTCGATACCGTCTTTACCAACTGCTTGAGCACCTAAAATCTTGCCTGATTTTGGATCGAACAACATTTTGAACGACACCACTTCTGCACCAGGGTAGTAGCTCGCGTGGCTTGCGGTATGGACGTACACTTTTTCGTATTCAACGCCAGCGCGTTTCAATTGTTTCTCATTTTTACCTGTTGAAGCCACAGCAAGGTCGAAGATCTTACAAATCGCAGTACCTTGTGTACCTTGGTAAGTTTCTTTGCGACCAAGCATATTGTCCGCTGCCATACGACCTTGACGGTTTGCCGGGCCTGCAAGTGGCACTAGAGTTTGCTCGCCTGTCACGAAGTCTTTCTCTTCTATCGCGTCGCCGACAGCGTAGATCGAAGGATCGCTGGTTTGCATGTATTCGTTCGTGTAAATACCGCCTAGCGCGCCAATTTGAAGGCCAGCTTCTTGCGCCAGTTTTGTCTCAGGACGCACACCGATTGCCATGATCAGAATATCGGTAGTGAGTTTTTCACCGTTGTTCAGTGTTAACTCCAATTCACCTTCTAGGTGTTGGTGTTTCTCACTCTCACCAGAGTCGAAACTTGCAACGTGCTCGTTAGGTACGAATTTCACAGATTCAAGCGCGACGCCAAGTTTTAGGTCGACACCTTTGTCACGAATTTCTGCATGAGCAAAACCTGCCATTTCACGGTCTACTGGCGTCATGACTTGGTCTGCCATTTCGATCAGAGAGGTTTTAATGCCAAGTTGGTGGAAGGCTTCCATCATTTCTAAACCGATGAAACCGCCGCCAACAACCGTCGCATGTTCTGGTTTGTTCATTTGGATCGTTTCGATGATGCGATCCATATCTGGAATGTTACGTAGCGAGTGGGTGAGCGGGTTATCGAGGCCTGGGATTGGTGGAACAATAGGACCAGCACCTGGGCTAAGCAGTAGGAAGTCGTATGATTCTACGTATTCAGACTCATCCAACAGGTTTTTGATCGTAACGGTTTTGTCCTGTCGGTTAATAGAAACTACTTCATTCATCACGCGAACATCAACGTTAAAACGTGCTAAAAAGCTTTCTGGCGTTTGTAGTAGTAACTTACTGCGTTCTTGGATATCGCCGCCGATGTGATAAGGCAAGCCACAGTTGGCAAATGAAACAAACGGGCCACGTTCAAACATGATGATTTCGGCATCTTCGCTTAGACGACGAGCACGCGCCGCCGCAGATGCACCACCTGCAACACCACCGACGATTAAGATCTTAGTCATTTTTAACTCCAAGTTTTAGGGCGAACTGACCTTTCACGAATAGCCAGTGTGAAAGGTCACTACGCTCTAGATTATCTAAAACCAAATTTCTTTAAAAAATAAGCAGCAGGGCAGATTCCCGTGTAAGCACTTTGAATAAGATTAACGCCGATAAACACGGTGAACCAAATGAAGTTACTGTGAACGAACACGGTTAGTATGACCGAGATCAATACCATCGTGCCTGCAAAAATTCGTACTGCATTTTCTAACGTCATAACTCTTCTCCTTCGTACTCTCAAACTGAGAACGCCATCCTTTGATATTCATCACTATAATTATCTAAATTAGAAATGTCTAATGTTAATTTGTCTAAATTCATCATTGCTAATTTAGTGTTGACTAAATACATTGCTTTAGTAATATCTAATTTAGTTTTTAATATAGAGGTGAGTCATGAGCTATACAGATATGGATGTAGCAGCAATGAAAGGCAATGCTAATGAAGCTGCTGATCTCCTAAAAGTAATGGCACATCCGGAAAGGCTAATGGTGTTGTGCCAACTGACCCAAGGTGAGGTTGGTGTTGGGGAGCTACAAAAGAACTCGTTCCTTAGCCAATCCGCCTTTTCACAGCACTTGACGGTGCTTCGCAAACACAAATTGATCAAGGCTCGTAAGGCATCACAGCAAGTGTTTTATTCGTTGTCAGAACCGAGAGTTGAGTCATTAATCAAGGCGCTTCATAGCGTTTTCTGTAACTAATTCGTAGCTAAGATTTTAGAGGTAAATAATGTTAAACGTTATTCCATGGGAGTCGTTGTTTGGTGGCCTTTTGTTAGGGATCTCCGCCACTATATTGTTGTTGGTTAACGGGAAAATTGCCGGAATCAGTGGAATTATGAATGGCATTATGTCACCGAAAAAAGGCGATTATTCGTGGCGATTGCTTTTTGCGGTTGGAATGATAGCTGGTGGCTTGATTAGCGTCCTAATGTTGGGCGTTGCGGTTCCTAGTACCGCGAACCTTTCTTTAGGGATGGTGATTGCCGCTGGTTTATTGGTAGGAATCGGGACCAGACTGGGTAACGGATGTACTAGCGGACACGGCATTTGTGGCATGGGCCGTTTGTCTAAGCGCTCTATTGTGGCGACCTGTGTATTTATGGCTGTCGCTGGTCTAACGGTATTCGTTCGACTTCACCTAGTTTAAGAGAGATTCCATGAACAAGACTATTTTTCGTTTTTCTGCTCTTTTGAGCGGTGTGTTATTCGGTATGGGCATGGCGGTGTCTGGCATGATCGACCCAGCTAAAGTCATTGGATTTTTAGATATTTCTGGCAGTTGGGATCCAAGTTTGGCTTTTGTGATGGGCGGCGCACTCGCGGTATTCATGCCAAGCTATTTTTTAATCATCAAGCCGAGAAAACAATCAGTTAGCGGTGAAGCGTTTTGCACACCAACCAATAAGAACATCGACGGACGTTTGTTATCTGGTGCGGCCATCTTTGGTTTAGGTTGGGGTTTGGCAGGTATTTGCCCTGGCCCTGCGGTTGCGAGTCTGGCATTAGGCAACGTGAGCATTGTGGTGTTCTTCCTTGCGATGTTAGTTGGATCTCTGTTCGCGAAGGCGATCATTACTTACCGTAACGCGAAGAAGATGAAAACCGCGAACGCGTAAACAATCAATCTGATATGGAGGGGAAAGGATGCCCGACAAACTAAAGCGAAGTTTTGTTCAGTCCGTGATGAACAGCTTTTTCCCTCCGATCATGATTTTACTCGCGCTTATGGTCGGTGCCGCGGCTTTGTGGCTGACCCCGAAAGAGGAAGACCCGCAAATCGTTGTGCCGATGGCGGATGTATTGGTTTCGGCTCCCGGACTAAGCGCTTCTCAAGTCGAAAATCAAATCACTGAACCATTAGAAAAGCTTGTTAGCCAAATTGACGGTGTGGAATACGTTTATTCTTCGTCAATGGAAGGTGCTGCGCAAGTCATCGTTCGTTTCTATGTCGGCGAAAACCGCGAAGATGCTCTGGTTAAGCTTTACAACAAACTCTACTCCAACCAAGACAAAGTTCCTCCTTCTGTCACTAACTGGCTTGTAAAGCCTGTTGAAATCGATGATGTACCCATTGTTGTTGCCGCAATTTATTCCACCGATCCAGACATTCTCGATCGCCATCAGTTGAGACGTATTGCAGACCAAGCCACGTTAGGCATTAAATCATTGGATGCCACCAACAAGGTGGAAGTGATTGGCGGTGAGCCGAGAAAAATCCAGATAGAGCTTGATTCCGTTGCGATGGCAAACTTCAAAGTAACCATCGATGACCTCGAACAGGCCATTCAGCTCAGTAATAGCAAAACCCAAGGCAAGAACATTCGCGTAAACGGGCAAAATTACACATTGGAGTCGGGACGGTTTCTGACTAACGCCGAAGAGGTTGGCGATCTTGTTATCGCGGTGCTCAATGGCAAACCCGTTTATTTGAAAGATGTCGCGCGTATTTACGACGGTGAAGGTGAGGCAACATCCGATACTTGGTATCGCGATAAAAACCACGATGAAGCATACCCATCGGTGTTCATTTCTGTCGCTAAACAAAAAGGCTCGAACGCGGTTAACGTCGCTCAGTCTGTTCGGGATAAACTGGCGGCGCTTCAATCCGAGCAGTTTCCTCCACAAGTTCAATTTGCAGTCATTCGTGACTATGGCGAAACGGCGAATGCGAAAGTGAACAACTTGGTATCAAGCCTTGGCATCTCTATTCTAACGGTCGTGGTGTTTGTCGGTTTGTTCTTGAACTGGCGAAGCGCATTGGTGGTTGGTATCGCGATTCCGATTAGCTATGGTGCCGCGCTCGGGATGGACTTGGCATTTGGCTATTCCATCAATCGAGTCACACTCTTTGCATTGATTTTGGCGCTAGGTTTGATCGTGGACGATCCGATCGCGAGTATCGACAACATTGAACGCTACCTCAAACGAAAAAATCTAACACGAACCAATGCGATTGTTCTCGCCATGGCAGAAATTCGTAGCGCCTTGTTAATGTCGACGGTCGCGATTGTTATCGTGTTTACGCCGATGTTTTTTATCACTGGGATGATGGGGCCTTACATGGCGCCACTGGCGTTCAACGTTCCGATCAGCGTTATCTTTAGTACCGTTGTCGCGTTTATGATCACGCCTTGGCTTGCCAAGAAGCTACTCAAAGGTGCTGAGGAAAACGGCCACTATGACATCCAATCTTCGCCGATGTATCGTTTGTATCGTGGTGTGTTGATTCCGCTACTTGAAAGCCGCAAGAAAGCATGGCTTTTCCTTGGTTTGGTTGCCTTGTTGTTCGTCTTGGCAGCATTGTTGCCAGCACTTCGCTTAGTTCCACTCAAGTTGCTGCCTTATGACAATAAAAATGAGTTCCAATTGGTATTAAACATGCCAGAGTCTTCAAGCTTTGTGGATACCTCCAACGCGCTGTCGAACTTTACGGACTATTTAATGACGGTGCCGGAAGTGACAAGTGTGTCGGGCTTTGCAGGTACCGCTTCCCCAATGGATTTCAACGGCATGGTGCGCCACTACTTTATGCGTAGCGAACCATACCAAGGCGAGCTTCGAGTCGTTCTTGCAGAGAAGAATCGCCGCGCAATGCAATCACACGAACTGGTGACACGACTCAGGGCGGATTTAGAGCAGATTGCAGATAAGTTTGACGCTGACGTGCAGCTAGTCGAAGTGCCACCAGGCCCGCCTGTTATCGCCACCATTACGGCAGAAGTTTACGGTGATGAAGCGTCATCTTATGAAGATCTGATGATCCAAGCAGAGAAAGTCGCGGATAGGCTTCGCAAAGAACAGTTGGTTTCTGAGGTGGATACCAGCATCCAAGGTGATTTAGAAACATGGCAATTCATCGTTGATCAAGAAAAAGCGGCGCTGTCTGGTGTTTCTGTTGCTGATATCAATAACACGCTTATTACCGCCGCGAACGCCAAAGTGCTCGGTTATATCGCCGATCCAAGAGAAGTGGAACCACTACCTATCGAAGTGCAGCTCCGACGCGAAGACAGAGATAACCTGAATCAACTAGAGCAGCTTTATGTGCGAGGCCGTCCGGGCATTGCAAAAGTAGAATCCAATGGGGCTGTTGTGGATGCTCCTCAGCCTATCGTGCAGTTGTCTGAAGTCGGTCATTTTGTGAAACGCGCAGCGGACAAACCGATTTTCCATAAAAACCTCAAGCCTGTTGTGTATGTCTACGCCGAGGTAGTTGGGCGTGTTCCGGGTGAAGTGATTGCCGATGTGATGGCTGACCAAGATACAACTCACGCGGAAGATGTGCATCGTCACTGGCAAGATCGCACGTACTTGAGCAATGGCGCTGGTGTCAATTGGAGCGTGCCAGACAACATCGAAGTGGTTTGGAGTGGTGAGGGGGAATGGAAAATCACAGTGGACGTATTCCGCGATTTAGGCATTGCTTATGGCGCTGCGCTGCTTGGCGTATTTGTGGTGATGTTGATTCAAACTGGTTTACCTGCGGTATCGGGCATCATCATGCTGGCGATACCTCTGACTGTGATTGGGATTATGCCGGGGTTCTGGATTTTGAATGTGTTAAGCAGTGATATCGGTAATTACCCGAACCCGGCTCTGTTCACGGCGACCGCGATGATCGGCATGATTGCGCTAGCTGGGATTGTGGTGCGTAACTCACTCGTTTTGATTGAATTTGTTCAGCAATCGCTGGCTGAAGGTCGTAGTTTACATGATGCGTTGATTGAATCTGGTGTTGTTCGTATGCGGCCAATATTGCTGACCGCGGGTACAACGTTACTGGGTAACGTCGTGATTACGTTAGACCCAATTTTTAACGGTTTGGCTTGGGCAATCATATTCGGTATTACCGCCTCGACCATCTTTACGCTGCTTGTGGTTCCGGTGGTTTACAACCTTGCATACCAAAACACCAAAGGACATGGATTACCTCAGATGGAGGAAGAGAAATGAAATTAGATACCAAATGGTTAGGCGTGATTCTGTTTGCCATACTCGCGCTTCTTTTTCTCTATATGGCTGGATTTTTTACCGAAAAGTTGCCGACAGAACATGACGCGAAAACCAACCAGATTGATGTAAATAACGCAGAGACACATCAACTGATGTTAACCAGCGAATCGGTTGTTCGAGAGTTTCCGGGCGTCGTCGTTGCAGAGCAGCACGCCGATATCGCGGCACGGTTAACGGCATCGGTGATGGAGGTATTGGTGAAGGTTGGCGATAGAGTGAAGCAAGGAGACGTGTTGGCGCGGCTAGAAAGCGATGATCTCGACGCGCGAGTTCGTCAAAGTGAGCAGGCTTTATCCTCTGCACAAGCGCAGCTCAATGCGGCGAGAAAGGAGTTTTCTCGTGTCAGAGCGCTTTTAAACAAAAAGCTGATCCCTCAATCGCAATTTGACCAAGCGGAAAGTGCGTTGCAAACCGCACAAGCCAACTTCAATAAAGCGCAAGCGGCGGTCTCTGAGGCGGAAACGACCTTTGGCTACAGCATCATTACTGCACCGTTTGATGGCTTGATCACGCAAAAGCCCATCAACAAAGGTGATACCGCGACGCCGGGGGCTTTGCTTTTATCAATGTACAATCCAAACTCGTTGGAAATAGAGGTGAACTTTGCTGAGTCTGTCATGCCTTATGTGACTTACGATAAAGAAGTGGACGTTGTTTTTCCGTCTTACAATCTCAATGCGCAAGCGGCTGTAAAAGAAGTGACGCCGTCGGCAGATGCCAACTCGCGTAGTTATACCGTAAAGCTTCAATTTGAGCCGCCAACGGCTATCTATCCAGGTACATACGCCAAAGTCGCGTTGACCTTGACCGACGATGTCGTACTTCGCGTGCCAAAAGAGGCGGTTTACCAAGTTGGCCAATTGGACTACGTAAAAGTGGTGCAAGACAGCGGTGAGGTAGAAACTCGGCTTATTCAGCTTGGAGAGTTGGGGAGAGTGCGAACGGGGTTGAAGCAGGGTGACGTCGTACTGCTGAATCCAAGAGCGCTTTGATAGAACGGTTTCTTTTGTTAACTAGTTACTATCTAACAAACAACATAAAACAGCCCAGCATGATGCTGGGCTGTTTTGTTCGTTCAGTTAAGCGTTACCGTTGCGTTTACAGGACAATGGTCACTCAGTTTGTAATCCAAAACATCTTGTGAGCTGAACAGCGTTTGATGTGCGTTTTTCGCTTTTATTTGCGGGCTAACAATAATGTGATCAATCAAAGAGCGGAATTGGTGTGTTTTTCTTGGGTTCTTATTTGAGCGAACCTTGCAATCCGCTTTGGTATCTCGCGTTACCAATTGTGCATCGTTACCAAGCGTCATGATCGCCCACAACCAATCACGTTGATACGACAAGTTGTGATTGAAATCGCCCATTACGGCGTACTGTTGCTTTTTCTTTTCTCTCTCGCTCATCCATTTCGCAAGTGCTTCTCCTTGTTGGCTCAATGTTTGGCAATTGCGGTTGTTTTTGTATGCTCCGCTGCATCCAGCTTTTAAATGCACAGAGAGCAGGTGAAGCTCGTCCTTTTGGTTTGGGTTAACGACGATGTAGCTGGCAAAGCGCAACTTGCTATTACCACGCGTGATTGAGAAGTCTGCTGGGTCAGACACTTCAATGTCTTTGCGCACAGCAAAACCGGTGTACTGGTTGGTATCAGAAAACTGAAGGTGCTTATTGTTTGATTGAGCTCGATCAGAGAGGTAAATCGCGTAGCCATCGCCTACGGCTTTTTGAACGGCGGCTTTGGAGTCGACCTCTTGAAAGGCGATGATGTCGGCTTGAGTTTTATCCACATATTGATTGAGTTTGACGAAATCGTCACTGGTTCTCGAAACCTTACCTCCATTTATAGATAGCCATTCTATATTCCAACTGGTTAAGTTGATGGAGTTTTGAGCAAGTGACGTTGAACTAAAAATTAATAAGGCAGTAACAAATAGTGATCGCATATTGGCTTGTTTCACTCCTGGATTTTAGCGTATTCCTTTCCAACCTTTATCCTATAAGCGCTCTAAAAAAAGCAAGTAGATTTCGTACCAATTTTGCAATTTTCATGGTTTTCTTCTCAACTGAGATCAGTACCAATAAGATCGATTTGTTCTTGTCCGCTAGCCGATCTTTATTGATCAAAATCAATGTTTTCAAGTGGTGCTTTTCGTTAAATACGCCACAATATATTGTGTTAGCAGAATAAAAAATAACCCCATATAGTGTGTTTGTGGATAACTCTGTGAGTATGCTGGGGTAAGGAGAAGAAAGTGAAACCAATCGTAATCAAGCGTGACGGCTCAAGAGCTCCGTTCAACAGGGATCGTATCCAAGCAGCAGTTGAAGCGGCAGCGGAAAACAAAGATAAAGATGTCGCCATTTATGCTCTTAATGTCGCTCTTGCTGTCGAGTTACAGCTAAAAGATCACGATGAAGTTCACATCCATGAGATTCAAGACTTAGTCGAGAATGAGCTCATGCAAGGTCCTTACAAAGCCCTAGCACGTTCTTATATTGAATACCGCCATGACCGCGACATCGCGCGTGAAAAGCAAAGTGCACTAACTCGTGAAATCGAGGGTTTGATTGAAGAAAGTAACCTTGATTTGATCAACGAAAACGCGAACAAAGACGGCAAAGTTATCCCAACTCAGCGTGACCTTTTAGCGGGTATCGTGGCGAAGCACTACGCGAAAACGCACATCCTGCCTCGAGATGTGGTTCAAGCACACGAAGTGGGTGACATTCACTACCACGATCTGGATTACGCCCCATTCTTCCCGATGTTTAACTGTATGCTTATCGATTTGAAAGGCATGCTAACGCACGGCTTCAAAATGGGTAATGCAGAAATCGATACGCCTAAATCGATTTCAACTGCGACTGCCGTAACGGCGCAAATTATTGCTCAAGTGGCTAGCCATATTTATGGCGGTACAACTATCAACCGTATTGACGAAGTGTTAGAACCTTACGTCATCACGAGCTATGAAAAGCATTTAGAAATCGCGAAAGAGTGGAACATTGCTGAGCCAGAAGAGTTTGCTAAAGCGCGCACAGAGAAAGAGTGTTACGACGCATTCCAATCTCTGGAATACGAAGTAAACACATTGCACACGGCGAACGGGCAAACCCCATTCGTAACGTTTGGTTTTGGTCTTGGTACAAGCTGGGCGTCTCGTCTTATTCAGCAATCGATTTTGAAAAACCGTATCGCTGGTCTTGGCAAAAACCGTAAAACCGCCGTATTCCCTAAATTGGTGTTCGGTATTAAAGACGGTCTAAACCACAAATCAGAAGATCCAAACTACGACATCAAGCAACTTGCGCTTGAGTGCGCGTCTAAGCGTATGTACCCAGACATTCTTAACTACGACAAAGTCGTGGAAGTAACGGGTTCATTCAAAACACCGATGGGTTGTCGTAGCTTCCTAGGTACTTACGAAGAGAATGGCGAACTTATCCATGAAGGTCGTAACAACCTTGGTGTAGTTAGCTTGAACTTGCCACGTATCGCGCTTCGCGCAAAAGGCAGCGAAGCGAAGTTCTATGAACTGCTTGATGATCGTCTACGTCTTGCTCGTAAAGCACTAGAAACACGTATTTCTCGTCTAGAGAACGTAAAAGCGCGCGTTGCACCAATTCTATATATGGAAGGTGCATGTGGTGTGCGCTTGAAAGCAGACGATTCGATTGCAGAAATCTTCAAAAACGGCCGTGCGTCAATTTCTCTAGGCTACATTGGCGTGCATGAAACTATCAACGCGTTGTTTGGTACTGAAGAGCACGTTTACGATGATGCCGTACTGCGTGAAAAAGCGGTCGCGATCATCAAACATCTAAAAGATGCGGTGAACCAATGGGCTGATGAAACTGGCTATGGTTTTAGCTTGTACGCAACACCAAGTGAAAACCTATGTAGTCGTTTCTGCCGCATCGACACCAAAGAGTTTGGTTTGATTGAAGGCGTAACAGACAAAGGTTACTACACCAACAGCTTCCACTTGGATGTTGAGAAGAAAGTTAACCCTTACGATAAGATCGACTTCGAGATGCCTTACCCGGAAATCTCAAGCGGTGGCTTCATCTGTTACGGTGAGTTCCCGAACATGCAACGTAATGTAGAAGCACTAGAAAACGTGTGGGACTACAGTTACACCCGCGTTCCTTACTACGGAACCAACACTCCGATTGATGAGTGTTACGAATGTGGTTACACCGGCGAGTTTGAATGTACAAGCAAAGGCTTTACTTGCCCAAGTTGTGGCAACCACGATTCAACCAAAGTGTCGGTGACACGTCGCGTATGTGGCTACTTGGGCAGCCCAGATGCACGTCCGTTTAACTTCGGCAAACAAGAAGAAGTTAAACGTCGAGTGAAACACCTATAAGGTTAATTACCACTCGATTCAACACTTTGAAAATCAACCTGCTTTAGGTTGGTTTTCTTTTTCGCGATAACAAAGAGACGCATTATGAACTACCACCAATATTATCCAATTGACGTTGTTAACGGACCGGGTACGCGCTGCACATTGTTTGTGTCGGGCTGTGTACATCAGTGTCGTGGCTGTTATAACCAGTCGACGCAACGCTTAGATTCGGGTGTGTTGTTCACGCAAGAAGCGGAAGACAAAATCATCAATGACTTGAATGACACGCGCATTAAACGTCGCGGTTTGTCGTTGTCGGGCGGAGATCCGCTTCATCCTGCTAATGTGCCTCATATTTTAAAGATCGTGAAAAGGGTGAGAGAAGAGTGTCCCGGTAAAGACATCTGGGTTTGGACAGGCTACACGCTGGCTGAACTGGATGACGCGCAAAGAGAAGTGGTGCAACACATCGATGTTTTGATTGATGGTAAGTTTGAACAAGACAAGAAAGATCTCAATCTCGAATGGCGTGGCAGTTCAAATCAAATCATTCATCGCTTTACGGATATTTAATCAAGTATTCTCCAAACATAAAAAGGGCTCACACGTGCATAACGTGTGAGCCCTTTTGGTGTGAGTTCGTTAGTGTATTTCCAGTTACGCTGTCACCGCTTGGTCATCCTCGACCATATTATTTATCCAACGTTTAGATTGGATACGATAAGTCGTAAGTACGCCTTTCACAAATTCTTCAGCTAGCAGAGACATCAAGACAAAATGCAAAGGCAACCCGAGTACCATACCAGTGTAATAGGTAAGGGGAATACCAATAGCCCACTGACCAAACGTATCAATGAAAATACTGTAGCGAATATCTGCGCCGCTCTTTAGTACGCCGCCAATCCCTACCATGTTAAAAACTCTCAAAATCATACCCAGCGCCATGACTAAGCATACGTTGAGTGCCATTTCTGCATCGGTTAATGGGCTCAGTACCAATAGATGATGAATCAGAGGCGAGCTCAACCACACTAGGAAAAACAATAAGGTGGCTAAGATTGCGCTGGTTAACACATACCACCACGCCGTTTTCTCGACCCGATCATAATGTTTTGCGCCAATATCATTCCCAAGAAGAACGGATGCAGCGACCGCAAATCCCATAAAGGTTGAAATCAGTACGCCTTCAATCGGGGATAAGAATGAGATGATCGCAAGTTCTGAAACGCCCAATTGACCATAGATGATGCTGAAAACGATCAGCCCACCAGTCCAGAGCGCATCGTGGACCAACATGGGTAGAGAAACCTTAAAGTATTTTTGACGATACTGCTTTAAACGGCCTTTCGCCCAATCGAACTTGGTCGGAATAAGGTATGCGTAGCGTTTACAGAAAAAGTAAATCAACACTGCCGTTTGGAAAAATCGAGAAACAAAGCTGCCAACGGCTGCACCAAATACGCCCCATTGAGGGAAGCCGAATAAACCGAAAATCAAAACATAATTAAGCACGACGTTCACGACAATCGCGGAGACACTGACGTTGGTTGCCAGTTTGGTTTGGCCTACGGCGCGCAATACCGCTTCTATTGGCACCACTATCGCGGTTGCAATGAGGCTAAAGCCCGTAATCACAAGATAATCACGCGCATAAGCGACGTATTCAGGATCGTCTGACATGAAAGAGACGATCTCTTTATCAAAAATCGCGTAGAGAATAATAAACGGCAGCGTCACTAAAATGGAAATACACCAAGATTGCGCCAATGTTCTGCGGATTCCTGCCAGGTTCCCTGAACCGTAATATTGAGAAGCCAGCACTGTTACTGCACCGCAAAGACCGAAAATGACTGCAAGGTTAAAGAAAAAAATGCGATTTCCGACTCCAACGGCTGCAGTGGCGGATTCGCCGAGTTGGCTCACCATGAAAATATCCACGACGCCGAGTAACGCAAAAAGCATGGATTGAAGTGAAACAGGAAGGCCAATCGAAATCAGCTTTTGCCAAAATGCTTTATCGATGTATTCGCGTGTTAAGAGCATCGCATTTCTCCTTAAAGATTAATGCGAGTAGTTTATCCCTATGATTTGGCGGTGTATTTTTCAAAGGCATCCAAAACCTTTGTAAAACTCTCCACTAGTGTATATGTGAGCCAATAAATCATGGAAGATAAACAAGAACGCTACGCGATTTCAGAAAAAACCTATCAAGAGTTTATTGATCACAGTCGAGTACTGGCATTGGAGGAGAGAGGCATTGTGCAGTGCGGAATTGCAACCTGTCGTGACTTCTTCTCTGTTTATCGTAAAAACCAAAAAAAACACATGCTGCTTTACACCGTGCGCGGTAAAGGTTGGTTAGAAAGTGGGGCGTGTCGATATGATTTGGAGCCTGGCTCGTTGATCACGGTGCCTGCAGGTGTTGAAAACGGTTTTGGTATGGAAGAGGAACCCTGGCAGATCGCATGGCTTTTTCTTACTCCTGATAGAGCATGGCCAATGATAGAGAGTAATATTAGTTACCAGCTCACATCTGCACCTGAGGTGATGTATGCGTGTATCCAAACGTTGTTACGCAGTATTAATCTTCCTATTGATTATGGTGGTGCGGTTGGTGCACATAGCGTGGCTCAGTTAGAGCTGATGTTAAACATGCCGCCCTCAGAGTCGATATCACGCAGCCAATTGAGGCTTCGGCGCGTATTCGATCTTGTCCAGCGTCAGCTCCATAAGGATTGGAGTGTCGAGCAAGTGGCAGCTTTATATCCATGTTCGGAGCCACATTTGCACCGTCTGACTCAAAAGCAGTTTGGTCGAAGCCCGATGGCACATTTAACACGTATGCGCATGGAATACGCTGCTAGGTTACTTCGTTCAACAGAATGGCCGATTCAACATATTGGAGAGATAGTCGGATATCCAACTAGTGCCAACTTTAGTACACGTTTTAAAGCGTGGTCGAGCATGACGCCAAGAGAATTTAGGAAAAACGGAAGAGTGGATTGGTATATTGAGGAGTGAATCGTTCTTTTTATAACCGATAGAGCGCACAAAACTTATCGTAACCCAGAATTTTGTTCTCTAATTGATGAAATAAGTGAAAAATCATTTCGCCATTTTTTGCGATGGTGTTAACGTGAGGTTCGGTACTTGAATTTCAAAGGGTTATGACTTTCATGTTTTCTAATCTCCCAACTCCCGTATTAGATCCTATTTTATCTCTATCCGTTGCATACCGTAACGATGACCGTCCAAACAAGGTTGACCTTGGTATTGGCGTCTATAAGAACAGCGCAGGCGAAACGCCGATCATGAAAGCCATTCAAATGGCGCAGGATGTCGTTGTTGAAACTCAAAAAACCAAATCGTACGTTGGTCTTGCGGGTTGCGAAGAATTTAATAAAAGCATGATCGATTTGCTACTGACGGGAACGTCAGCAATGGATCGTGTTGCAGCCATTCAAACGCCAGGTGCAAGTGGTGCGCTGCGTATGTTAGGTGACCTGATGAAGGTCGCACAGCCAGATACGACGGTTTGGATTTCAAACCCTAGCTACGTAAACCATAAACCAGTGATGGAAGCGGCAGGTCTTAAAGTTAAGTTCTACCATTACTTTTCTCCAGAAACGAAACAAGTAGACACTGCAAAAATGATGGATGACCTTGCGAAAGCAGGACCTTCCGATGTTGTATTGCTGCATGGTTGTTGTCACAACCCAACAGGCGCAGATATCGATTTTTCTGCTTGGCAAGCCATTACGGAATTGTCACAGAAGAACGGTTTCACCCCATTTGTTGATATTGCCTACCAAGGCTTTGGTGATGGCTTAGAGGAAGACGCAAAAGGGCTTCGCTTCATGGCAGATAACGTTGAAGAGATGTTAATTACGACATCATGTTCGAAGAACTTTGGCCTATATCGCGAGCGCACAGGTGCGGCGATTGTCGTTGGTAAGAACATGCAAGACGTGGCCAACGCAAAAGGCAAGTTACTTACGTTAGCGCGTTCTACTTACACGATGCCACCCGATCATGGAGCGGCTTTGGTTAAGACGATTCTTCAAGATGACAACCTGACTTCCGTTTGGAAGCAAGAGTTGAGTGAAATGCAACATCGTTTGGTTAGTCTTCGTCAAAGTTTGTGTAACGAATTGAGAAACAACCATAATACCGATCAATTTGACTTCATTGAGGGTCACAAAGGCATGTTTACTGTGCTAGGCTTTAGTGAAAACCAAATGGCGCAACTGCGTGAAGATTATGGCATTTATGGTGTTGGCGATGGTCGAATTAACATCGCTGGACTTACCGAAACTCATATTCCATACGTAGCGGACGCAATTAAGAAAGTATCTCAAGCTTAATTGGAGTGTGGATGAAAAACTGGAAACTGATTCTGCCGCTTATGATGAGCGGCAGTTTAATTGCTTGTACGTCAACTCAAACGACGCAGGAACCTGTTGAGCCTGAGTCGCCGAAGGTCGAAGAACCTGTCAAAGTAGAGCCAGAAGTGAAACCAGAGGTTGATCCAACGCCTGAGGTTGAGCCTAAGCCTGAAGTAAAACCTGAGAAAAAGCCCGAGCCAAAACCGACAAAACCAGCCAAAGTGACAAAGACACCAGACGGCATGTTGATTCTTGGTTCTGAAGAGTGGGTTTACGTTCCTGAAATTGATCAAACCTTCAAAGCTAGGGTCGATACAGGGGCGACAACATCATCAATTAGCGCGACAGACATTGTTCCGTTTGAGCGTGATGGTAAAGATTGGGTTCAGTTTAAGATCGACTTGGGCGATAAAGAAACTAAAGAGTTTAAAGTACCTGTAGAGCGCTGGGCTAAAATCAAGCAGTCATCGTCAGAAGAGGTGGATAAACGAGCGGTAGTAAAAGCGTATATTACCGTCGGTGACCACAAAGAAAAGACTGAGTTTACGTTAGCTGAGCGTGGGCATATGAAGTTTCCAATTTTACTTGGTCGAAGCTTTTTTAGAGATATCGCCGTTGTGGATGTATCGAAAAAGTATGTCCAAGATAAACCTAAAAAATCCGGCAAAAATTAATGCCTTATTACTAGTTCCGGCTAACAATCTGTACTTAACAAAAATGGCCTCCGAAACCGGAGGCCATTTTTATTGAATCACACACTTGTTAATGCAGTTGCTTAGTTACTTAATTAAAATGCAAAACGAGCAGACATCACAATTTGTTGGCCATAGACACCATTATTTTTGAAATCCGCGCCAAGTGATAGTTGCTGAGTAGAGTGGAATCTTGCGCCAAAATTATAAACGGTATTGGAATCGTCGTTATCCATTATTTGACCGATACGGGCATGTAGCTCAACATTTTGCATGAACCAAATACGAGTACCAATATTCACCTCAGTGCGCCACTCGTCACCCACTTTATCACTGCCGTTTTCTTTCATGTTGTGTACCAACATTTGGCCATAAATATCTGCAAATTGGCCTGCTGGGCCGTTAAAGCCAATACCACCAGCAATGTCCCAGTCTCCGCTAAACTCACTGTCTGCGCGAGCAATGAAGTGGGTGTTTTCTGTAAAGTAGGTATTGAACTCGCCACCAAATGTACCAGGGCTAGTGCCCATGCGAAATTCCATCGTGTTGTAGTTGAAATTATTTGCATGTGCGGAAAGTGGCAAAACAGCGCACAAACCAAAGGCTGCAACCTTTAGAGCTTTACCTAGCATGGTGTCTCCGGGCAAGATGATTAAAATGAACAAAAAAATGGTCTGCAAAAAGCAGACCAAGATTGATAAAGCTATCATTTTAAGTGCTTGCCGTCACCATTTAGCTGTAGTGCTCACCACATCATGCTGATATCCAAAGCAATCGGGGTTGTTTTACATGATCACCAGTTGCTCGACTTCAATTTCTGGCTTATTTCCGCCTTCAAATTCACCAAACAGACGGACTTTAGTCGTGTGATCAATCGGAGTGTTTAGCTGAATATCGTCATCGAATTCCACCATCACTTCACCGGAACCGTCGCTAAAGACAAACTTATCCGCGCGAACTTGACGTAATAAGTTACCTTCAACGACTACATCTTTTTCAGTAAACATATTGGAGTCGTTTAGCAAGGCGTCCAATTTTTCCACAGTGACAGGACCATTAAACTGCAAGTTTGATTGGTTTTGAGCGTGATCTTTCGCGAACGCGATAGAAGGAGCAATAACTAAGGCGGCGATTGTTGCGATAATTGTATTCTTTTTCATGTTACATCCTCATCGGTTTGTTTTGATGGGTTCATTAAAACAGAGCTTGTTTGAACCAATGATGATTTCAACATTCATATTCTATTCATTTGCTTGAGTAAGTGGGGACGATGACGTTATGATTGTTCATCTTCCTCTATTCCTTACAAATGTTCATGAAATCAGTGATCCCATCTTTAATGGTTCAAGGCACCACTTCGGATGCCGGAAAAAGTGTCCTTGTGGCAGGTTTATGCCGTGTATTAGCGAGAAAAGGGATAAACGTTGCCCCATTTAAGCCACAAAACATGGCACTAAATAGTGCGGTAACCAAAGATGGCGGTGAAATAGGTCGAGCTCAGGCAGTTCAGGCACAGGCGTGTAATATTGAGCCAACCGTGCACATGAATCCGGTTTTGATTAAACCCAATAGTGATACAGGTGCTCAGATCATTTTGCAGGGCAAGGCAATTTCCAATATGGATGCGGCTGGCTTTCATGATTACAAGAAAGTTGCGATGGACACGGTGTTAGATTCCTTCTCCCGTCTAACTCAAGAATTTGATTCGATCATGATCGAGGGCGCAGGGAGTCCTGCTGAAATCAATTTACGAGAAGGCGATATTGCGAACATGGGTTTTGCGGAGGCCGCTGATGTTCCGGTGATCATTGTTGCTGATATTGATCGTGGTGGTGTGTTTGCACATTTGTACGGAACACTCGCGTTACTTTCTGAATCTGAACAAGCGCGAGTAAAAGGATTTGTTATCAACCGTTTTCGAGGTGATATTCGTTTATTGCAATCGGGCCTCGACTGGCTAGAAGAAAAAACAGGCAAACCTGTACTCGGCGTGCTTCCTTTTCTTCATGGTTTGAATTTAGAAGCAGAAGACGCGATCACCGCGCAGCAAGAGTTGCACTCTGAGGTAAAACTGAATGTCGTTGTGCCTGTTTTAACCCGGATTAGTAATCATACTGATTTTGATGTGTTGCGATTGAATCCCGACATCAATCTACGTTATGTAGGCAAAGGCGAGAAAATAGATAAAGCCGATCTTGTTATTTTGCCTGGGACCAAATCAGTTAGAGACGACTTAGAGTATCTAAGAAGCCAAGGGTGGGATAAAGATATCTTACGTCATATTCGTCTTGGTGGAAAAGTGATTGGTATCTGCGGTGGCTACCAGATGCTTGGAAACTTGATTGATGATCCAAATGGCGTCGAAGGCCAGCCGGGTCAAAGCGAAGGGCTTGGCTTACTAGACATCACCACGACGCTAACTAACAGCAAACAGCTTACAAATACACAAGCACAGCTTTCTCTTAATGGCAAAACAGCCAATGTAAAGGGTTATGAAATCCACGTAGGACAAAGTGAAGTGCAGGGCGTTCAACCTCTTACATTGAGTTCCGATGAAGCAGAGGGGGCTATCAGCAAGTGTGGCCAAATCATGGGAACCTACCTTCACGGGTTCTTTGATGAGGCAGATGTCTTAAGCCTGGTGTCAGAGTGGGTAAACGGCACTCAAATCAAACAACAAGACTTTGAAGAGTTAAAGGAGCAAGGAATTAATCGTATTGCAGATGCGATAGAACAACATATGAACCTTGATTTTTTGTTTAAATAGCACATTTACAGATTGAACGTTATACCCAAATAACCAGTTCTTTCGCTTGCCTTGTATTGGAGTTTCTCTATGAAAGCATGGAAAACGCATGCTTGCCTCGCGGCAATATTAAGCATTTCATTTTCAGCTAACGCAGCTACGAACCTCAAAGTATATGCGGCGTCTTCGATGACGAATGCGATCGACGAAATCGCACAAAACTTTGAAGAAAAGTATGACGTTTCTATCACTCCCGTTTATGGTGGCTCTTCTTCTATCGCTCGACAAATTATCAACGGCGCACCAGCGGATATATTCATTTCTGCGAATACTAAATGGATGGATTATTTGGTCGATAAAGACGTTATTTCTAGTGACAATGTCACAAGCTTGGTGCGCAATAGCTTAGTGTTGATTGCGCCTCAGTCTTCAGAATTAACCTCATTTAACTTCTCTGATGCAACAGCATGGGAGAAGGCATTGTATGGAAATCGCCTTGCGTTAGGCAATCCGACGTCAGTGCCTGCTGGTATGTACGCGAAAGAATCACTGACTACACTGGGTGTATGGAAAGAGATTCAAACTCAAATCGCACCAGCAAAGAATGTGCGCCTAGCGTTGGCGTTGGTTGAACGTGGAGAAGCACCTTTAGGCGTGGTCTACAAAACCGATGCGCAGTTAACCGACAAAGTCAAAATTGTCGGTGAATTTGCGAGTGATACGCATGCGGCTATTGTTTATCCGGCTGCAGTTGTGAATGATTCTACTGAGTCCGAGCAGTTCTTCCAGTACCTAAAATCGGACGAAGCCGCACGCGTTTTTGCTCAATATGGCTTTCAGCAATAAACCGGCTTTCAATAATAGGAACGAAGCGTGACAGAACTGGAATACCAAGCCTTAATGTTAAGCCTCAAAGTGGGCGCGTACGCAGTACTTTGGCTCATTCCTCTCGGCGTTTTTCTTGCTTGGCTACTTTCTCGAAAAACGTTCTTCGGTAAATCGATCCTCGATAGCTTAATTCATTTACCACTGGTATTGCCGCCAGTGGTTATCGGCTATTTGTTGTTGATTTCTCTTGGGCGGCAAGGGTTTCTTGGAAAGTGGCTCTATGAACATGTAGGGCTAGTCTTTAGCTTTAATTGGAAAGGAGCAGTAGTCGCTTGTATTGTCGTGGCCTTGCCTTTGATGGTTCGGTCTGTGCGGTTAAGTTTAGAGAACGTCGACCCAAAACTGGAACATGCCGCTTCAACGTTAGGCGCTTCTCCTTTAAAAGTTTTTCTCACCATTACGTTACCACTGACCATTCCCGGAATTATTACTGGGACGATGCTGTCTTTTGCTCGTAGTCTTGGTGAGTTCGGGGCGACGATCAGTTTCGTCTCTAACATTCCGGGAGAGACCCAAACGATTCCACTGGCAATGTACAACTTTATTGAAACGCCAGGCGCGGAAATGCAGGCGGCTCGCCTATGTATCATTTCTATCGCGTTAGCTTTGTCTACATTAATGATCTCTGAATGGTTAAATCGTAAAGCGGCAAGTCGATTGGGTGCGAAGTAATGACGATTAAAGTTCAATTTAAACAAATGCTTGGTGATACTGATTTCGATATCAAACTTGAGTTACCTTGTAACGGAATTAGCGCTTTGTTTGGGCGATCTGGTGCGGGAAAAACTACGTTAATTAATATCATCAGCGGATTAGTTGCACCAAAACAGGGACATGTTGCGATTGGTGATAACGTTTTGTTTGATAGTGAAAAGGGGATCAACTTACCAACACACAAGCGCGGTATTGGTTACGTGTTTCAGGATTCACGTTTATTTCCTCACTATTCGGTTCAAGGCAATTTGTTGTATGGCGTTAAAGAAAAAGATGACGAGTACTTTGATGCAGTCACCGAACTCTTGTCTATCAAACCGTTACTAAAGCGCTTCCCGATCTCACTGTCTGGTGGTGAAAAGCAACGTGTTGCGATTGCACGAGCATTACTATCAAAACCCAACTTGCTTTTGATGGATGAACCACTTGCGTCGCTTGATATGCCGAGAAAACGTGAGGTGATGCCATTTCTGGAGGAATTATCGGAGAAGGTAAATATCCCTATTATCTATGTCACGCACAGTCTTCAAGAAATTTTAAGGCTTGCTCAGCACCTTGCAATTATTGACCAAGGTAAAATTACGAGTTCAGGTAAGCTTGAAGACGTGTGGGCTTCTCATGCTATGCGTCCATGGCAGTCTTTCTCGGATCAAAGCAGCTTATTTGAAGGCCGAATTGCTGAGCATCATGAGCGCTATGCGCTGACTTGTGTCAGCCTTGCACCTAATGCATCACTATGGGTGCAAAAGATTGATGGTGAGCCAGAGACGCCAATTCGCTTACAAGTGCGTGCCAACGACGTTTCTATTACGCTAGAGCAACCTAAGGCGACTTCTATTCGAAATATCCTGCCTGCGACTGTCGATTCAATCGAGGTGTTTAACGCGGCTGATGATAAACAGAGTATTAATGTATCGCTAAAGCTAGATGAGGGATGTTATTTGTGGGCAACGATAACACCTTGGGCGCTTGATGATCTCGACTTAAAGGCAGGTGATAGTGTATTCGCACAAATTAAAGGTGTCAGTGTCACGCAGAAAGACGTGGCATTAGCGCCGCATTAATCATTTAAAGCTACGCACGCTTAATGATCAAAAAAGGCCGCAAACGCGGCCTTTATTTTGTCGGAAAAACGTTATTTTGCGAACACTTCTTTGAATTCGCGTTTAAGAAGTGGGTCGCGACGTGCTTTCTTAAGTTGCTTAACCATGTCTTTCACGCAGTTGTGAAGCACATTATCAAGTAATTGAGCGCGGTATTCTTCTTTATCTTCATCTGTCATGTTTTCTGGCAGATTAAGAGTAGGGAATTCTTCCATCACGTTGATACCAGCAAATGCTTGGCCAACAGAAACTAGAGCATGAAATTGCTCGAAGTTATCTAGAATGTTCTGAGCACTTGCAGGCATTTCGTCCCAAGACTCACGCACTGCTTCTTCAGACACTTCATGGATAGAGGTAACCATTTCGAACATTTGCTCTGGAACTTCGTCAAACTCAATAACTTTACGTAGTTCAGGAGAAATGGTTGCTAGATCGATTTTTTTGCTTTCGCTGTTAGTTGCTTCTGACATGGTGTGTCTCTCATTACAAAAAGGCGGGAATATTAATACCAAATGCATCAAATAGCTATACCCATGTGTCCGTAAGATGACCAGAACACGTGAGTTTATTGAACTAACGTTCGTTGGTCATGTTTTGGTAGGGCAATTCTCAGTGTAATCGTTATAGACAATTGATTCCGTGATATTTAAACAAAAATATAGCACTTAATTATGAGTCGAATGCAACAACTCTATGAGTATGGTATATGTTTAATAAAGACAAAATAAGAAATGGAACGCGTTATGCAACCGACAGGGACATCAATGCGAATCCTCCTGGTTGACGATGTTCAGCTAGACAGGATGCAGTTGGCTATTCGTCTTAAGCAACTTGGACATATTGTAAAAGCGGTGGGGAGTGGGCTAGAAGCACTAAACACCTACGAGAGTTTTGATCCTGAACTGGTATTACTCGATATATCGATGCCAGATATGAACGGTTTTGAAGTCTCTCTTCATATCAGAGAAACCTTTCCCGACTGGATCCCAATAATTTTCCTGAGCAGTCACGAAGAGCCAGAAATGATTGCAAAAGCCATAGAGGCCGGCGGTGATGATTATTTAATTAAACCCGTAGATAAACTCGTACTGAACTCTAAGCTTATCGCAATGCAGCGTATTGCCCATATGAGACGAGAGCTTAAACAAGCGACAGCTCAATTGGAGAAAGTGAACCAACTTTTGACCCAGCAAGCGAATGAAGATGGCTTAACCAAACTCTATAACCGTCGTTATATCGATCATAAGTTAGAATCGATGGTTGCATGGCATGGCCGTCACAACATGCCAATGGCTTTGATTTTATTGGACGTCGATTTTTTCAAACCGTTTAATGATAATTACGGTCATATAGAAGGAGATCGTTGCTTGCAAGCCATTGCGAACCAACTTAAAGCAACATTTTGTCGCTCTGGCGAATACGTAGGGCGCTATGGCGGAGAAGAGTTTGTGGTGTTACTGGGTTGCACAGACGCCCAAACCGCAGAGAGAGAAGCAGAACGTATACAAGAGGCCATGTACTTTCTGGATTACCCACATGAGTATTCTAGTGTGTCCAGCAGGGTGACAGTGTCACAAGGTGTTTTTGTTTTTCAACCGACGGGAAAAGAGCAGCAGTCTGATTTGTATGCGACGGTGGATAGAGCGCTGTATACCTCAAAGTCTTTAGGAAGAAATACACATACGGTGGTAAATGCAAGTTGAAACAAGCTGTTATCAATAGTTACGCCTTAGCTACACTGTCACTTTTTTCATTATGTTCTAAGGCTAATTCGATTCAAGATCAGATACAAAAAGAGTATAAAAGGAACTTTGCTATTGGGATCGTTCTGTCAGATAGCGATGTCTTTACGGTAGGATTTCATGATTTCGATCCGAACGAATACTTCAACATAGATAACGAAGACATTGGTACTCAAGATTCGGTTGATCTCAGAAAGAAGATCGCAGTATCAACGCTACCATTTAGTTTTGATTTGTTTGAACAAGAGGGAATAAAAACTCATTATCTATTAAATGGCCGAGTTTATGCCTTAAGTACAGAGCAAGATGTGTATGTAGACCAACAAGGACAGATTCCAGATAAAAGTAAAGAGTTAGTCATGGGCGGATATATTGAGTTTGCTGGAGAAAAATACCTCACAGACAAACTAACGCTTAGCGGCGCAATCGGCTCACACTTAATGTACTATCAAAACGATTATAGTTATCGTAGTAATGCACTGAATGACCTAAAACCATTTCTAGAAGGTGTATACCTAAACACCAGTGCTTGGGCCGTTGTCGGAGAAGTCAACACAAAGCTTAAATACCTAGAGCATGAATCGTGGGGGAAATGGTACCTCTGGTCGGCTCCTCACTATTTTTATGGCACTGGCTGGGGTAAAGCAAATAATGGTGATATTGGCAATCCGGAAGGCTGGTATTGGGTCAATGGAATAAAGGTGTTTTATGATTTTACCCACATTGGAGATACTGTGCAGTCAGTGTATTCGAGCTTCAATCGAGTTGATATTGGTGGTGATACAAGAAAACCCATGAATACTGTGCACTACTACGAAGCCAGTGTTGGATGGTTAATGACACCACCATTTGACTCCGATTGGATAGATAATATCGGGATCGGATTAACGATCAATTATGGCAGTGCGTTAAAAGGAGGAAGCTTAGTCTTGTTCTTTAATCAAGATTAGTCAGCTAACTTTCGCTCTGGGGTATTAATGAAGCCTCACGCAATTGCGTCCAGCTTTTTTCGCTTTGTAAAGCGCTTCGTCCGCTAACTTAATCACGTCCTGAGGTGCTTGCCCGTTTTTACTGTCGGCCGCTCCGAAACTTGCGGTGACAAAGACTGACTTTCTCCTCGAACTGTCGTTACCACGCTTTTTTTGGCCTTGTTTATGGTTATCTGGGCGGGATTCTTCATCACGTAAAATCATCTCATACTCTGCAATGGATTTACGTGCTTCTTCTAAAAATTCTTTACACTCATCTGCGTACTTACCTTTAAAGACGATGGTAAATTCTTCTCCGCCAAACCGGTATACTTTTGCGCCACCGGGAGTTTTAGTTAGACGCGAAGCGACCATTTTTAATACGTCATCACCCGTATCGTGACCGTAGGTATCGTTAAACTTTTTAAAGTGGTCAACATCAAGCATTGCGATCGTGAACTTTTTGCCCATGTGTTTTAAGTCAAGGTCGAGTGCGCGTCTACTCGGGATACGCGTTAAGCTATCTGTGAAAGCCAACTGATGGCTGGCAGAGGCTGCATAAATAATGATAAGCAAGCCCGTTAGCGTAAACATGGTGCTAGATATGTATTGCACATCAAAGAAAATGAACGTCGCGGACGCCAGCACCATTGCAGAGTAGGTCATCGCATGGATGATTTCATTCTTCTTTAAAACAAGAATACCGAGGAAGCAGACAATACCCACACAATATAAAACTAGAATAAAAGGCAGTTTAGAAACCGTAGGTACGATAAATAAAATGCCGCTTGTCCATTGTTCAAACCCACCTTCAACGTAATACGCTAACGTAAGGTAAGACCAAAGAACGAACATCGTTAACATCAAGAGGTAAGTAAACATGGCTCTTGAGTCGAAACCGTCTTTACTAAACAAAAATACCGCAAGAAAAGAAACAGGAAGTAGCGTGGCTAAAATGGTCAGCTCAAGTAAGGCTGTACCACTTTGAAGTGGGACTTGTAGCCTGTGCTGTATCACGAAATAGGCCAGTAACATCGCTAAGCACACCATTGACTCCCGACCTTGCTTAAATGAATAGCAAAGGAGCAGTGCACAGCCTAACAGTATGTACGGCAAATTTGCGGCAATACCCCAGTTTGACTGAGTCATCTGAATGATGTTGTTCATGCTCGAACTCACTAATCCCAGCAACATAAATGGGAAAAGGAATCGAAAGCCTGATGAAGTCATTGATGATGAGGACATCTATTACAAATTGCCTGAAAATAGTTGATTATATAATTGGTTAGGTTAAGCGTTTCATCAATATAGATATTAATCTGCTATCGATTTTCATGCTTCGAGAACTAGCAAGAATACGTCTATTTGCTCATTTTCCCAAGTATTTTGGGAGACATTACGACAAAAAGAGAGAGATTGATTAAATTAAGAGCAATCAATAAGTTGTTATAAACAAGTCGTTGCTATACTTGTTTTCATAGAACAAGGGAGATTTGCCAATGCAGATAAGTTCAGATGTGCATAACTACATGGAAACACTTGTTGGACAAGTGCTCAGTTTGCCTCAGTTTGTAGAGCAGTATAACAACGAGCAGCTCGCAGATATTGCGTGCCTTGCACTTATTCAGCTTAAACCTGTCTATATTCGTCATGATATTGATTTTCTATCTTCGCTTCCGGAACAAAAGCTCACCCAATTTAAGCAAAGTGCAGATATCGCGGTGAAAAACGCGGCAGAAATGGTGAAAGAAGACCGGCGTAAAAACCGAGATTATGATGTACCTGTAATTTTTACCCATACCAGTTATGATGAAGACAAAGAATTGGACTGGTATGAAAAACCAATCCTCAATGTCAATATTAAGTGATACAAGCTTAATCTATCGATGAGCTTACCCAAGGAGGAACCGTGGGATTTTTTTCGCGTTTGTTTGGTGGTAGTGAAAAGACTGCTGAAGTAAAAACTGTGGAACCAGTTGAGTACAAAGGTTTCCTTATTTACCAAGAGAGCCTTTCAGAGGGTGGGCAATACCGCATTGCTGGTCGAATAGAAAAGCAATACGACGATGAAGTGAAAACGCATCGATTTATTCGTTCAGATTTGCTCGGCTCGGAACAAGATGCCAATGAACTTATGTTGAAGAAATCTCAAATGTTTATCGATCAAATGGGCGATAAAATCTTCGACTAACAATTCACCGCAACTTGATTCCAATCATCTTAAAAAGAGCCATTAGTGTATATGCTGATGGCTCTTTCTTTTTTAGAGCTTAAATGTTTGTTAAGTCAGCATTTAATTATGATCTGGTTAGACCTCAGTCTAGTAAGGCATGGCGTTGTTATTTTTCGTGCTCAGAGCGACAATCATTCATTACTTAGCGTTATATGTAATGAAATTTAGTATTTAAATTACAAAACACTTGAAGTAATGAGACGCGTTCGATACAAACAGAATAATAACAGGGCTGTTAGTCAAGGTGTTATTGTGCAAATGGGTGGCCCCAAACACCATCTTTCGTTTGCAATTGTCTTGCGTGGTAAACAGATAGAAATAAAAAAGAGTTAGAGTAGAGCGAAGCTCTGTTTTGGGACTAATTTATTGATATGTATACAAGGAGTATGCGTTTTGCAAATCGGTGTACCTAAAGAGATACTTGCGGGTGAATCGCGAGTAGCTGCATCGCCGAAGTCGGTTGAGCAGTTAATAAAGTTGGGATTCGATATCGCGATTGAATCCCAAGCGGGGGTGCTTGCGAGTTTCGATGATGCTGCTTATGAAGCTGCTGGTGCGAAAATCGTTTCTAGTGAAGAAGTTTGGGCATCTGGTCTTATTCTAAAAGTTAATGCGCCAATCGTAGATGAAGAACAAGGCATTGACGAAATCGCACTACTACAAGATGGTGCAACACTTGTTAGCTTTATTTGGCCTGCTCAAAACGCAGAGTTGATGGAACAACTTTCAAGTAAGAACATTAACGTTCTTGCCATGGATTCCGTTCCTCGTATCTCTCGTGCACAAGCCTTAGACGCGCTCTCTTCGATGGCTAACATTGCTGGGTATCGTGCGGTTGTTGAAGCAGCTCATGAGTTTGGTCGTTTCTTTACAGGTCAAATTACAGCTGCCGGTAAAGTACCACCAGCGAAAGTATTGGTCGCGGGTGCGGGTGTGGCTGGTTTGGCTGCAATCGGTGCTGCTGGTAGCCTAGGGGCTATTGTTCGTGCATTTGACGTTCGCCCAGAAGTGAAAGAACAAGTTGAGTCCATGGGAGCAGAGTTCCTGACCGTGGATTTCCAAGAAGACTCTGGTTCTGGTGACGGCTACGCAAAAGAAATGTCCGATGACTTCAACAAAAAAGCGGCAGAGTTATACGCAGAGCAAGCTAAAGATGTTGATATCATAATTACAACGGCACTAATCCCTGGCAAACCTGCTCCGAAGCTGATCACCAAGGAAATGGTCGACAGTATGAAAGCGGGCAGTGTTATTGTTGACTTGGCAGCTGCTAATGGCGGTAACTGTGAATACACAGTGAAAGACCAAGTTATCATGACAGATAATGGCGTAAAAATTGTTGGTTACACTGACATGGTCGGCCGTTTGCCAACGCAATCTTCTCAACTTTACGCGACAAACCTTGTTAACCTTCTAAAACTGCTGTGTAAAGAAAAAGACGGTAACATCAATATTGATTTCGAAGATGTTGTTATCCGTGGTGTCACCGTGGTTAAAGAAGGTGAAATTACATGGCCTGCGCCACCAATCCAGGTTTCAGCGCAGCCGCAAGTGAAACAAGAGCAACCTGCGAAACCAGAGCCTAAAGTAGAAGAACCTACCTCTCCAACGAAGAAAATTATTGGTGTAGCCGCGGCAGTAGGTGCTTTTGCTTGGATTGCATCGGTTGCGCCGGCAGCGTTCCTTTCTCACTTTACTGTATTTGTTTTAGCTTGTGTTGTCGGCTACTACGTGGTTTGGAATGTTACCCATGCACTTCATACTCCGCTTATGTCGGTAACGAATGCTATCTCCGGCATTATTGTGGTTGGTGCATTACTGCAAATTGGGCAAGGTAATGGGGTCGTTTCATTCCTATCCTTTATTGCTGTATTGATCGCCAGCATCAATATCTTCGGTGGTTTCACCGTCACCAAGCGTATGCTTGAAATGTTCCGCAAAGATAAATAGGAGTTACAATGTCTGCAGGATTAGTACAAGCAGCTTACATTGTTGCTGCATTATTTTTCATCATGAGTTTGGCGGGGCTTTCAAAGCAAGAGTCCGCTCGTAATGGTAACTACTATGGTATCGCAGGTATGACGATCGCGCTGATCGCGACGATCTTCAGCCCTGATGCTCAAGGCTTTGGGTGGATCATTATTGCGATGGCGATAGGTGGGGCGATCGGTATTTTCTATGCGAAGAAAGTAGAAATGACCGAGATGCCAGAACTGGTTGCGATACTGCACAGCTTTGTAGGTTTAGCTGCGGTTTTAGTTGGCTACAACAGTTACCTTGATGCGCCAGAAGCAGCAACTCATGCTGAACATGTTATCCACCTTGTAGAAGTATTCTTGGGTGTTTTCATTGGTGCCGTAACCTTCACGGGTTCAATTGTTGCATTTGGTAAGTTACGTGGTGTGATTTCTTCTTCGCCGCTTAACCTTCCTCACAAGCACAAAATGAACCTTGCAGCGGTTGTGATTTCTACGCTTCTTATGATCTACTTCGTAAATGCAGATGGCAGCATGTTCGCTCTGATTGTGATGACACTGATTGCGTTCGCGTTCGGTTACCACTTAGTTGCTTCAATTGGTGGTGCTGATATGCCAGTTGTCGTTTCAATGCTGAACTCATATTCAGGTTGGGCAGCAGCAGCAGCAGGTTTCATGCTCGCAAATGACCTATTAATCGTAACAGGTGCGTTGGTTGGTTCTTCAGGTGCGATTCTTTCTTACATCATGTGTAAAGCCATGAACCGTTCGTTTATCAGTGTTATTGCTGGTGGCTTTGGTCAAGAGATTGTAATTTCAGGTGACGAAGAGCAGGGCGAACACCGCGAAACAACGGCAGAAGAAGTTGCTGAAATGCTGAAGAACTCAAAATCAGTAATCATCACTCCAGGATATGGTATGGCTGTAGCGCAAGCGCAGTATCCAGTGCATGAAATTACTGACGTACTTCGTTCAAAAGGTATTGAGGTTCGCTTTGGTATTCACCCAGTCGCAGGTCGTCTTCCGGGACATATGAACGTGTTACTTGCTGAAGCGAAAGTACCGTATGATATCGTTCTTGAAATGGATGAAATCAATGATGACTTCGCTGAAACAGATACCGTACTGGTTATCGGCGCTAACGATACGGTAAACCCAGCAGCTCTGGAAGATCCGAACAGCCCGATTGCTGGTATGCCTGTACTGGAGGTTTGGAACGCGAAAAATGTAGTGGTATTCAAGCGTTCAATGAATACTGGTTACGCAGGTGTACAGAACCCACTGTTCTTCAAAGAAAATACATCAATGCTATTTGGTGATGCGAAGGAAAGTGTTGAGTCTATTTTTAAAGCACTCTAACCATTCTTGATTTAAAACTATACAGGGTCAGCAATCGCTGGCCCTTTTTTGTTCCGTTTCAATGTTATAGTAATGCAAATCCTTCTGTTAGCAGATGTCAATTGCTTGTAGATTGATGTATAGTTTTGGCTAATGTAACAAGTGACGGTAACAGTTTGATTAAAAAGTTTTTGCTCGGTTTTGCAACTGTATTGCCGCTTTTTTCGGCACCTGCATTTTCCGATTCACTACCAGAAAGAATAGATACGTTTACAGAGCTATTTAATTATGAAGTAGCTCTTAAATCGTATGATATTCGTATTCTGCAATCAAATTATCCTACCAAGTTACTTGCGCCAGATTCGCTTCTGCCGCAAACGTCTGACTATCCGTTAAAAGATATACAACAGCTTTACAGCTTAGCGAATACTTGTCGTGGTAAATTGCCACTAAGTCCTTTAATTACTGAGCCGTTAGTATTTACAAGAGCTATCTGTAAAGGGACGCAACTGACACCACGTTGGTTCTCGCGTAGTGGCCTCATTCACCCTGGTGGTGGGACTTATGCTGCACGCTATGTGGATAAGTATCCAGAACTCAAACCAAAGCTTGCTCAATACATGCATATTAAAGAGCGTGACAATGAGGAAGGGGATGAGTTGTTAGAAAGCTTGAAAAACATGGACGACGACGCCATTAATGCTTTGATTGCAGGCGCGAGCATGTTTATCGAAGGTAACGAACTTTGGTTACGACGTGGTGACCGTTACTTTGTTTTCGAGAAAGATATCTGGGAAGAAAACGTCGCTAATGCGGGTCTGTCGTACGCTCTAGCGTCTCAAAGCAAAAGTTGCTTTGTTAAACGAGGCAATATTTGTTGGGATGTAGAAGATCACTCACAAGTTTTGCGGATCAGTATGATCATACTGGTAATCGCAAATATTCTTCTAGTGATTGGTTGGGCTGTATACCGCTGGAATAGTAAGCGAGAAGAGCTCCGTAGTAGAATGCTTGTGTTGCAAATTTTAACGCATGAGCTCAGAACACCGATTGCATCTCTATCACTGACGGTTGAGGGCTTTCGCCGAGAGTTCGAGCATCTACCTGAAAGCGTATATGACGAGTTTCGCAGATTGTGTGAAGATACACGTCGTTTGCGTCAATTGGCAGAAGCGAGTAAAGATTATTTGCAATCTGATAACCAAATGCTTGCAACAGACTGGGTTCCGTCTGTCGCAGACTGGTTAGAATTTAAGATCGAAGAAGAATTTGATAGTGCCGTGCTTTTCAACATCAATGAAGATGTGGCTGCTAAAGTTAATGTGTACTGGTTAGGAACTTGTATCGATAACTTGCTTCGTAATGCGCTTAAGTACGGTATTGCACCAGTTGAATTGGATGTTTCAACTAGTGAAGAAAAAATAGTATTCCAAGTCCGAGATGCTGGTGGCCTAACGGCTAAAGATTGGGCAAATTTGAAGAAACCGTTCGTCAGTAAGAGCGGGTTAGGACTTGGGTTAACAATCGTTGAATCTATGGTAGGCCGCATGGGCGGAAAAATGTCCCTGATGGGACCACCTACAACCTTTATATTGGAGATACCTTGTGAAACAGACACTGCTTCTCGTTGAGGACGATAAAAACTTGGCTGATGGCCTGTTAGTAAGCCTGGAACAAGCAGGATATGAGTGTTTACATGTGGAACGTATTGCAGACGTAGAACCACAATGGAAAAAAGCTGACTTGGTTATTCTCGATCGCCAACTCCCAGATGGTGACTCTGTACAATGTCTCCCAGAATGGAAACAGATTAAAGACGTACCAGTTATCTTGCTAACGGCACTTGTTACCGTAAAAGATAAAGTTGCAGGCCTTGATTCCGGCGCGAACGACTACTTAACGAAGCCTTTTGCTGAAGCGGAACTCTTTGCGAGAATCCGTGCACAGCTACGAGCACCGGATTCAGCAGAGCAAAGCAGCGCTGATAAAGTGATCACAAAAGACTTAGAAATTGATCGTTCAACTCGTGAAGTTACCTATAAAGATGAGCTAATTACGTTAACTCGTACAGAGTTTGATCTACTGCTATTTTTAGCGTCGAACTTAGGTCGCGTGTTTACTCGTGATGAGCTACTTGACCACGTTTGGGGTTACAATCACTTCCCAACGACACGTACTGTGGATACGCACGTATTGCAGCTTCGTCAAAAACTGCCAGGACTGGAAATTGAAACACTTCGCGGTGTTGGCTACAAGATGAAAGCATAAGTCATAATGAAAACACTACTCCCCGTAGTTCTCTCATTAGCGTTAGTGAAACCAGTCCATGCAATGGACTGGTTTCAAACCAACACGCCTTTAACGCAGGCACATCAACACTTACTTGAAGATGATCTTGCCGGTATGTTCAACTCTCTTGTTGAACTGTGGCAAACGGAACCAAGTAAAGATTTGACTCCTCATCTCAATGACCTTCTTGGTCAGTCTCTATCTAAAAACTGTGGCAAGTCTCTCACTGGTGTAACGCTGCCTGAATGGATAAGTGGCGTGAACGTTATTCGTCAGACCATCCAAAGCCCTGGGCGAGATACATTTAGATTAGTGATCAAGCTAAGAGCTACAACTGACATCGAAAATATTTCATTTAATCGATGGGTGGATGATTCTATATCCGCAGACAGTTCATTCAGTTATGAAGAACAGCCGAGCGGTACGGAATTAGCCAATGAGCGTAGTTATTCGAAACGCTATAACCTCACGGGTAAGCTTGAAGCAGGCTTGTATCACTTAACTATTGTTTCTAAAGATAAACAAGAGTATCGAACTTGGGTAATATTAGGAGATTCCAATTCTTCGCAATATGTTCGTTGGACATCTAAAGAGAATTGGAAAGTAGAAAAGAGCGCACTTCGTAATCCCCATTGTCCATTACCGCAACTTGAAGTTGGTTTATATGACTACATTGATGGTCAATACGAGCAAATGTGGAAAAAGACTTACGAGTCTAACTATCCCAATTCACTAGAGCTTGCGGGTGTCCCAAATGATAGATACGTGCTAGCAGTGAGTATCAACAGTCGTCGTTGGCAGGGCGATATAATTGTTGAGCAAGCTCAAACTATTAGCCGAACCTATGATCTTTCCCAAGAAGAATAGTTAAAGAAATACCATTTGTGCCGATAAAGGTTCAGGAAGAACCAAAATCACAAGTGTAGTATGAAAACCAAATATAAAATTCTAGCCACCTCTGTTGCCACCACACTTTTCGCAAACGTTGCTTCGGCTGCCACTTATGCGATAGAAGCTCGTAGCGATGCGATGGGTGGCGTTGGTACGGTATCAGCAACTTATCTGACTGCTCCTTTTTTCAACCCCGCACTTACTGCAATTTATCGCCGAAACGACGACGCAGGAATGATCGTGCCAAGTTTTGGTGGTAATTACGATGATCAATATGATCTTGTCGATGAAATCGAACGCATCAGCAAATTGACCGATGTCGATGAAATCAAAAAATCGATGAATGCCATAGATGGAAAAAAAACTGACTTTGATCTTGGTGGCGTTGTCGCTATAGGTATTCCTAATAAATTTTTATCTGCAACTGCATACGGTAAGTTATACACTGAATCATTCGTACAACCAAAAGTAGATACGTCAGGTACTAATCCGTTAGACGATAGCTACGTACAAGGTGTTTCTATTGGTGTTGCTGAAGCAGGTGTATCACTTGCTAAATACACCAACTTTATGAATCAACACCTTTCATTTGGTGTTACGCCTAAACTTCAGCGTATTTATACGTACTCTTACGCCACGAGTTTTCAGAATTTCGATACCAAAGACTTACGTGAACATGAGACAGCGGAAACGATGTTTAACTTGGATGCGGGCGCGCTTTGGTTCTTTGGCCCATATCGTGTCGGTATTTCAGCAAAAAATTTGATCGGAAGAGACGTTAAAACAAAATCGTTCATGTATGGCAGTGATACGATAAAATCATACGAATACAGCATGCGTCCCGTATATACGGTCGGGGCAGGGGTTGTTGCCGATTACTTTACTATGAGTGTCGACTACGATCTTAATGAAGAAAAACGTTTTTCATCCTTCGATGATAATACACAAATGATTCGAGCTGGTATTGAATTTGATATCTTGCGTCAACTGGCATTGCGAGCGGGTTATATGAAAAACTTAGCTCGAAGTAGCGACGAAGGTACCATTACTGCAGGTATTGGACTGTCTCCACTTAAGTTGATCGAATTAGATATTGCTGCTCAGTACACGAACGAGAACGCAATGGGGGCATCAATTAATTTCCTTGCGACCTATTAATTGAATCGTTATAGTCTGCTCCTCAAAATGAGGAGCTTTTTTATGTTTGACGATTTACCCCCTCTATCTCACCAAGAGCAACAACAAGCTGTAGAGAAAATTCAAGAATTGATGGCGAAGGGCACAAGTACAGCAGAAGCCATCAAAATTGTTGCCGAACAGATTCGATCCGAGTACGCAGAAAAACAACAGCAACAAAACTAATTAATTCATATCAGGGCTTTGGCCCTGTTTTTTTGGTCCTCATATTTATCCTCAAATATTTTCATACCTTAACGTAGTTACGTCGTAACGTTATTTCTATACCTTTCAATTTATTCAACTTCCTCTATTCTGTACTAAGCGGTTAGTAAAATTTTACTTGTTTAAGTTAACCTTGATGCGTTCTGGCTTGAACGAATATGGGGTGAAATGCTATTTTTAAATTAAAATTAATAAAATCAGTAACTTGTGTTGGTTTTTTGTCTTGTGGTTATGTTTCGATTATCTTTTTGTGTAATTAAATTACAAGATGATGATTGGGTATGTTTTCAAGTAGAGGATTATGCTGTGAAGATAAAAAAGACACGTTGTAACAGAAAAATAAAATCTGAATATAGTTATATAGTTGACGTTATATAGACAGTAAGTGCTCGCAGACGTATGTCGGTTTTAGGTTGAACATAGGAGTGTTGGACTCTGTTTTAACTCTAAATCTTGTCTTTAATTCAGTGTTGTCTATGAAATAACTCTTAATCTTGATCGATGGATTACACGAAAAAATTACTTATTGCCAAGTGGTTTTACTAAACTAGGCGACGTTGTAATTAGGAATATAAAACAAGCTGCAATAGAAATTGACAGGGTTTAGAAGCGTAGTGACGGCGTAACGTGGGTTTGTTTGCGTTAGTTACATAGTTATGTACATCTTAAGGAGGGAGAACAAAATGGGCCACATATCAATAACTGGTTCCTAAGTCACTAGTTGACTTCACGAGCCTTCAATGGCTATTAGATAGCTGATCGCTCGGCTGTTTCCACATTCTTATATCAAACTCCCATATTTTTATGAAATATGAGTTTAGACATTGCATTCGCTCTTAGTGAACTAGACTTACTATAAGCACATGAAAACTAACTAGGAGAGAAAGAATGAGTTACAAGCACGTTTTAGTCGCTGTTGATTTATCTCAATCTAGCCAAGTCGTTATCGAAAAAGCAATAACTCAAGCAAAGAACTCGAACGCCAAACTTTCATTCGTTTATGTGGATGTTGATCGTGTGATCATGGAGCCGAAAGAAGAACAAAAGTTGCAAAAGGAGCTACAAGAACTCGCTGATAAATGCCTATATCCAGTACACGAGACGATGGCAGTTATCGGTGACCTTCATATCAAATTGTCGGGAATCGTAAAAAAAGAGGGAATAGACCTAGTTGTCTGCGGTCATCATCATAATTTATTGAGCCGTTTCTTTTCATCGGTACCAAGGGTAGCGAATGAGGTTGAAGCGGATTTATTGATTGTTTACTTGGATGAGTGACAGTAACGCAGGTTTGTGCCGCATCTTTTGTAATCCCGTTTTTCGCATATTAAAAAGCCGAACGTTTGCGTTCGGCTTTGCGTATGATTGACAACAAAATAACTAACCAGGAATGGCAGATGCCTCTTGGGATAAAATAGATGCAGACTCTGCGTTTGACTGTAAATCAAAATGCACGTTAACTTGCACACCTTCTCGCTCAAAAGTGACATCATCAAAATCGGTCATAGCAATTTTGAATCCATTTCTAGCAAAAAAGCCAGTCACCATAGTTCGCTGCTTAATTTCTAGTGCAGACGCGAGTAGCTTATCCATGGCATTCTCCTTGGTTATTGTGGGGATATGGGTAGAAGATACACGCAGAACGGTATGAGATCAATTTAATATAAAGCTGCTTTCGATTAAATTTTTAATGTAAGTCAATCTATCGTTTAACCCGCGTGATTTATTCCACGCAAAGCCTTGATAATGAAACGGTATAGCATCTCATGTTGTGATAACAAGCATAAAGTTGGGGATTTTCATAAATTCCTAACGAGGCTCTTTGAAACAATACGTTACAAAGCTTCTCGCTAGACCTCATGAGTTATCAAAGGAAAATTATAAACCTGAAAAGCCATCCTAAAATGATTCATTTTTCAATATTTTTGATAACTCAGACCTAATAAAAGTAGATATTTCAGCTAGCTTTCTTGGTAAAGGGTTTTGATAAGGGTAGGCGATATACATGGAGCGTTCTATATCAAAATTTTGTGAAATTTGGATATTTTTGTCTATATGGTTACCTTTTACAAGGTAATTTGGAATGACGCCAACCCCAACCCCCTCAGAGACAAAGTTTATTAAAATAGAGGTGTTATCAACTTCGATAACGTCAGTGTACTGCTTTTTAATTGATTCCTTATTCGAGTGATTCTTGTAGATTAATAGCGTGTTGTTATTGGCATTGTTAACTGTAGATATTAAAACATCGTTATAATCACCGATTTTATGTGCAATCAGAGTGTCATCAATAATATTATTAAGCCTAATCGCTAAATCTACGTTGCTTTCTAATAAATTCTCAACATTGTTACTTGATGATATTTCAAAGTTCACTGCTGGATATCGCTCTTGTAAGCCTTTAAGAACAGAGCCAAAAATAGAAGAGGCTATAGAATTGGGCATTGTAATTTTAAACTTTCCATTAATGCATTCACTCAACGAGTTAGCTCTGTAATTTAACTCCTGCAAGCTCTCTAACGTTTTTATGGCAAGCTCTCTAATGCTTTCACCATGATCAGTTAAAACGAGTTTTCTTGTTGTCCTGTGGACGAGTGTTACACCAAGTTGTTTTTCTAATGCCGCTAGCTGCCTGCTGACTTGAGCTTTCGACTTTCTAAGTTCTTTTGATGCCTCTGTAAGAGAGAGGTGTTTACAAATGGCTGCAAAGCAGATCAGCTCATTGTTCATCAATTCCATGATTGTTACCTTTTTGCAACTCTGAGTCACGTTGTCTTTTAACGGGAGGGAAAGTATAACTTGCATCAACGGAGGGGGACAATGATATTTAAAAGCCGTCATGAAATAATGGCAGACTACTACCTTAATAAAACCATATTGGATATTAAGTTAAACAAATATCCTGAAGAAATTAACTCAATCGACTTAAATAACGAAACGGAAAATTTAAAAATAAAAGTTCTCTCTCGTGAACTTACTAAGTTAGATTCAGGTGATTTAATTGTCGATTGCGCATCATTGATAATGACTCATTCAAAATCGACAAAAGCAATAATAAAGATCGAACTTGAAAATAATTCTTTAAATTATAAAGTTAAAAATGTGAGAATATTTAAATATGAAGACTGCAATACAAAATTCGAAAAGATCTGTTTATCAGAAAGGTACATTGTATAGAATAATAAATAATATTAGTGCTTTGTATACAAAATCGTTAGTAAAATTATTTGGTGAAGAGTTGAGAATCCATCATTGCAAACATAAAATTAATGTAAGAACCACTAGCGAGTTGAGTGAACATATGAAGAAAGATCTAGGTATAGATTGAAAAGTAGAGAGTTTACATCTAATGGATGCCTTGTTCCTATAAAGCTAATGTAATAATTACACTTTTTGGGATGGATAATACGTGACCATAAGTGAGAACATTGAATTTTATCATCCTTTCGATAACTTAAAACATAAGTTATCGAAAGGATAAATGAGCAATAAATTTGAAGACAAAGACTTTAAGCAATCGTTAGGTTGCTTCTCTGATATAACTTAAACACTAGCTCATGCCCAGCAGAGTTAGTATCAGAACTTCAAGAACGCCAGCCAAAGATCTTGTTAAGTCAGAAAGTTGGAGAGAAATAATCGAATATCCAATACAGTTGTTCGGTTACTTGAATGAGCAAGATGCAGAACAAACGCGTATAGTGTCGAACGTAACCCAAGATACAGTGCAGGAACTTAATCAGCTACACGGTTTTAAAGTTGATGACTGGTTCTTATCAAGTGGTCGCTGTGGTGAAATAAAAGTTCACGGCCCATACAAGACAGCTGATGAAGCTTGCAAAGCTGCAACAGCCAAATACGGTGTCACTAAGCTATCATCGCCAATGCTAATCTTCTAAGCCTAAAGTGCGTATTATGTATATTATGTTAAATTCTTTACGATCAGAATAATGTACACGAGCAAATTCCCTATTTTTGAAAATCAATAGCTTACAAAAATCTCCAGATGCCTTGACAAAGCGAAATCTCCACACCTATTTTTGTACATACAAGAAAAATCTACGAATGAGAATCTGTACATGTATAAGGTTGAAAATTGTAACGGTAAATTTTATTGCTTACTGGATATGGTGACCACTATGCCGCCTCTGTTGGCATTTCGCTGGACCGAACAAGAACTCATGGAGAAATCGCTCGCGACCCAAAAAAGCTACCTCACCTCTGTGAAGCTGTTTTATGACTTCTGGTTGGCCAAGCATGGTATCAGCCTTGACTACGCATTACATCACAATGAGTTTCGAGACGTAGATGCTTTGACCCACGAGTTGATGCCGTTCTGGGATTATCTCCTTGCGGACAAGCAGATTTCCAATGTGATCATGCTGCCACTATCCAATAGCAGTCAGAAAGAAATGTCCAAGAAGAAGCGCACGGCCGCCAAACATTGTCAGGTGATCTGCAATTTCATTCAATTCTTGTCGGGGTTGTATCTGACAACGGCCTACCTTGATGAAGAACCTCATCAGCTGCGCCGCCTGCGCACCGAAATCAAACTGCGACTGAAAGACGTGAAACGCAAGTTCGCGAAGTGGAAGAAATCCAATAAAGAAGTACCCGCCCACAGCACCCTACGCAGTATGACCAGCGAGCAATTTGAGGACTTTTTTCGTGTTCTGACGCCGGATGTGATGAAGCCGGTGCCGGTAAAATTGCCAGACGGCAGTGTGCAAGCCTGCTTTACACTCATTAAGGAAAACCCACTTAATCCCATTGTCAGTTACGATGTGCAGATGCGTAATTACCTGCTCACTACTCTGCTCGTCCGCTATGGGCTGCGAATTGGGGAGTCATTATTGCTGCGCAAGCAATCCTTCTTGCCCTTAAAGTGCGACCCGAGCAAAGTCATCATGCGAGTACGCAATCTGGAGGATGATGAATTAAGCGATACAATCATGGACGATGCGCGTCATAATAAGCCGCAAATCAAGACCGTAGACAGTATTCGAGATGTCGAGATTACGGCCGAGGATCACACAAAAATTCTAATCTACTTCCAGTACATCCGCCCGAAAGAGTGTAAGCATGACTTCATCTTCGCTTCCTCTTTGAAGCCCTACAAACCTGTGTCCTACACCACCATTCAGACTCAATTTAAACAGGTCGTTGAAGCGTTTAAGGAACACTTCCCAGAACATTTTGACCCACAATATTCCGAGTTTATCAGTGAAACTATCACCCCACACTGGCTGCGCCACACTTGGGCCTATGCGATGTTGTCGGCTATTTATGAGAAGGAAAAGCGTCGGTACATTGACTTCGGCGTGGTCAATATTAACGGCATCATGGAGGAAGCGCAGGATCAATTAAGGGTGATGGGTGGATGGGCTAAGAAATCCATTATGCCCGCCAAATACGCTAAGCGATTCATTCAAGAGAATGCCAATCAAACGGTCATGGAGGTGTATCGCAATCATTTCAACTCAAACAGTGACAATGATTTCAATAAGGATGAATGGGATGCTGCATTCAGTTAAAAAAGTCCATCGCATAGATGATGGCGCTAGCTTTACACCAGAACAGGTTGGATTTATCAATAGCATGACACTACCTAGAGTGATGGAAATTACCCAAGCCTCTGAGTTTGATACCCCTTTTGTTCAGACGATAAATGACCGTTGGGAGTACGTCCGTTTGGGGTGCACACATATTGAAATCTTTGACTTGGATGTGCTTAGCAACAAACTGCTGAAATGGTTATCTACGATGCATACAGAATCTCATATGGCTCCTCTTGGTAGTAAACGGTTCAGCATAATTAAAAGGCTGATACGAGAGTCTGATAGTGTTTCTTTTTCAGCCTTTAAACAACGACTCGAAGTGATGGCTAAATCTAAAAATGCGGATGAGTATTACTTACTCAAGTCGGCCACTCATACTCTTATTCGTCATGACTTCCCAGGTTTCGACATTGATGATGAAGAAACGTTGCAGCGTGTAGCGACCCCGAATGTCACTGACCCCTTTCTTCGTTATCAAGAAGTTGAAGACACCATGCCTACCCATTTTAAGAATCTTATCGCCAATCGCTTGGTGGAGTTTGGCACTGAGGAAGGCCTTCGGTCATTGGCGGATAACGACTTAAAAAATCTCTGTGTGCTGGGCTTGTCGTTTGCTAATGGTCCCCGCCCACAGCAATTTGCCATGCTAAAAGGCGGCTCAGTGAAGCTCATCGCAGCTAATCACAAGACCGCACTAAAGCTCTACGAAGTGGCCGTGCCTTTAGCTAAGCAGAACACGACACCGATGAGTGGGCCAAAGATCACTTTGAGCCAAGAAATTGGCTTGTTGATAGATGAATATAAACATCGATTTGACATTGGGGATGACGACGCATTGTTTCCTTATGATTTGGATGTTGTGAACCCATCGTCTCGTGAGATCCATAAGGCGTTAAATGAGGCGTTGCTCTTCATTCAACCGGATAAAATCAAAGAAAAAATCAAACGTAACGAGATGCATCGCCCTATTTATACCACCTATGATTTTCGCCACAACATTGGCCATTCGATGGCAATGGCCGGGGCGAGTGCCGAAGAAATTGCTATGGTACTCGGTCACAGCACCACGGTCGCGGCGCAGTATTACATAATGTCAACCCCAGAACTGGCGCTGCTAAAACACAAAGCGCTCGGGCAAAACCCGGTCTGGAAAGACATGATGGGACTGCTGCTTACGGGTTACCTCACCAATGAGTCTGAATGGACGGGCAAAACGGTGTCAGGCATGCTCAAGGGAAAACTCCTCTACCGAATCGGTGGCTGTAACCGCCTACAGGATAAGTGCCATCTTGCGCTGGTGCGCTCTTGTTATGGCTGCTTTTACTTCCGCCCGTTTAAAAACTTAAACAAGCATAAAACCGTCCTTGAAGTCATCACTCACGAGCTTTTTGAATTGGTAAAAACGTCGCATGATGCTGGCCAACGTAATAATCCGCTAATAGATGCGGCCACCCAAACCAAAAATGAAGTAGAAATGGTCATTAACCGCCTCAAAGGGGGCTTAAGATGAAAGACAACTATGAAACCTTCGAACAATTTATCACGGCGCAAAAGACCTTTTTCGAGACAGCTTTGCTGCCCGAGGTGAATGCCGGTATCACTAACCCCGACGCGCTCTATTCATGGTTGACCAATATTTGGAAATACGCTTCGGCCTCTCAGGGTTTTCTGGCTAAGGCGTTGACGACTATTAACTTTCATGAAATCAACTCCCGCCGATTGGGTGGACTATTCAAACCGGACGAGGAACCATTCAAGACTCTAGATATAAATGAGACTTATGTCGACTTCATGAAAGCCTACTGCGTCTCGCTCTATCAGGGCAACAACCCGTCCGGCGCTGTGGTCTATGCCCAACAGATGCTATTGAAGCGTGTTTATGTCCGCATGGTGATGTCGGGAGTTGACCCACACCCAGTCAACATCACATCCGAGTTTCTGCAACAGGCCACCGATATGCTGGCGCAGTCGCGTACTGGCGACAGTGCTTATACCAACGCCGCCAAGGACTACGATGATTCCAATGTGATCGCCAAGAACCTCAATTACCTAAGTTTCACGTTAACACCCATTGAGATCAAGAAGAAACAAAAAGGCGTGGCCACACGCTCAACCAAAGCGGGTAAAAAAGCTAAAAAGGCAGAGTTCGGCGAAGATCTCGATCAGGACGAACACGAGAAGAACCTCTCCATTCAGACCTTTTTGAACGTGGTGGCACTGCGTGGCATGGTTCAACAAGATGGCGAACGGATCGTGTTGAACCTTGTATTACTGCTGATGGTCACCGGATTTCGCCACATGGAGGCCGCGGCACTGCGCTACAACTGCTTTAAAGTCGTAGAAATAGAAGACAAGGTCACTAAAGAGCTGATGGAACAACGTAGCTTGCCCACGTTCTACGTCGGCATCGTCTACTTGGGTGAAAAAGGTGCTGGTCACCGGACTCACTGGCTTGAGCCGTTCGCCGTGGAGATTGTCGAGGAGCTTTGGGTCGATACCATCGTGTTAACCGAGAAAATGCGCACACAGATTGAGTACGTTCGTGAGACTGGCTTTGAGTCCTACCTACCGAAAGCGTGGCGCACACGCGACGACAACGTGGTCGAAATGAGTGAGCCGTTAGTCGACCTCGATGCCATTGTAGATGAGGTCTATGAATCCACCTCTGTTTCTTCTGGGGCCCGAGGTCGTGGTCGGTCTTCTTTAAGGGATTACACTACTAAGAAAATCCAAAACAGCGGTCTGGACATAAAGCCACATTCGGTCGTTGAAATGAGCGGCCGACGTAAAAACATTCGCTATGCACAGGCGGAGATTGAACGCTTTATCCGCCACACCATTGAGAGTGACGGTCGTATATCGAATGACTTCATTTATCGCGATACGGACGCCAAAACCAAAGCCGTCAGTGAAATACCGTATGAGGCGTTGCTGTTCATCATTCCTGAAGGTAGCGCTGCCACCAAACGTACTGGCGCGATAAAAGTGGTGCCGAGAGTAATTGACAAGTTCATACTGAACCCCTTTCTGGGATATGGAACGAAGGGCAATCGTCAACGCAGCATCTTTGCCAAATACAACCTCACTGACGAAAATGGCGAGATCACCATGATGCACAGTCACACCCCGCGCCATGGCATCAATACCTTCGTTGCCATTGCGGGGATCGCTGAGCACCTTCAAGCGATGTTCATGGGACGGAAAGACTTCACTCAAAATGAACATTATCAGCACCTTGCCATTACAGAGAGAGCGGTCTCAACGGCACTGGTGACCGTGAACAACCCAGACTCGCATTTCAAACAAGAGACGGCACTTGAGCGCATTAAGATGGAAGGCACTATCGGTGTGAACCCCAAACTTACCTCGGTAAATGCACTGGCTCAAGCCTTGCATACCCACACTACCACGCAAGATAAAGCCGCGTTCGTCGTTGATGTGGTAAGTAATTCAAACAGTGATGCTTTCAATGAATTCGATGAAGTGTTTGGCATGCTGTCCGACAAGGAAAAGAAAGAAACAGCAGCGCGCCACACGGACCTGAACCCAATGGATATTGGTAGTTGTCGTCGCAAACTGGCCACATTCCAATGTCCTTATAACATGAAGTGTCAAGATGGCAGCCCATGCCCGTATTTCACCCTTACCGGACGTGACGATGAACTTCAGAAAGTGAAACAATTGGCAGCGGGTATTTTGTCTGAAATTGCGCTCATCAATAAAATGGAAATGACGGGACACATGGAGGTGGCTGAGGCCGACGAAATCCTAGCGAACCTCAACCTTCGCAAGGAGCACATCCAATATCATCTCGGTCAGTCTCAGGCGTTTGAAGACGAGAAAATCCAAATCAACCTGTTGGAATTGGACAACATGAAGAAACCTATAATGCTGTCCAGCTTGTTCGCGCTTGAGCAGCGTAAACGGGAAAAAGCTAAGCCGTCCAGGAGCCAGAAATGAGTGACAAACTTAAAGGAAACGAATTAGATATAGCCATTGAGAAGGAGTTGATCCGGATGTGTGATGAGGGCTTCCAACTGTCCCCAATTACACAGGCCAATCTATTTAGGCGATTAAACGCCAAGGGAGTGATCAAGACCCGCTCAACCTTGACCAGTCGAAAGAGTCTCATTGAGGCTTTTGCCAAGCAACAGAAAGAGGCCGTGTCAGGCACTTTAGGTAAAACCTTAAAAGACACCGCATCTATGACGCGAGCAGATTTAGAGAAGGCCAATGCGCGCCTCCTAGAGCAAGTAGAAACCGCGCGTAAGATGCTACAGGACAACACTGAATGCATCATTAGCATAGCAAAAACCATCAGGCTGCAAACCCAAGTCCGCAATATTGAACGTTGTTTGTCCCCATACCTCATTCGCGAATTACACCAACACGAGGACCAAGATGATGACTGAGAAGATGTCTAACCTTGATAAGTTCAATGCCTGGGCAGCGGCTGTGACCGAAGAAGACTTGAAGCAGATGGTGTATAACGGGCGCTTAAACAAAGCTGAGATTGCCCAACAAGCAGGATTCAGTTACAGCGCTTGGAAAGCACCGGAAAAGAATCCGACTGCCAAGGCCTTACATGAAGCCTTGTATGAATTTGAGGCGACGTTGGAGTGGCTTAAACTCTTACCCGAGAAGGCTGAGAATCCGCTCCAAGGCGAAGTCAAGAGCATCAATGATGACCCGCTGTTGAATGAGAATCGTATGCTTAAGAAACAGAACAGCGCGCTCAAGGATGAGATCATTCGTTTAAAGGCTCAGCTCGATAAGCTGTCTGAGATGAAAGAAACCGTGATAAAGTTGGGGTTAATGCATGTTAAATAAGATCACGACTCACGTCCGGGTGACCAAGGTTTACAGTGACAAAGAAGGCATGCTGCATTTTAGGGGCCAGAATATACGTAAAGCCTTGCCATACGCCGACAAATCCCATATTTACTTCATCGATGTAAAAGTACCTGCGGTTCAGTGTAACACCATCCCTGCAAAAGGACAGGTTTGGGAAATCACCGGGTCGCCAGTGCGTGAAGACGTGGTTGAAGGTGGGTATAAAAAGCAACGTTACACCTTCATTGAGCCGACTAAGGCTCAAATGACCCTGTCCTTAACCGGCGAAGAAATTAAGCATTTTATTGGCAAAAACAAAGACTTTAATGGTATCGGCCAAGCCACAGCAACCAAGCTTTTTAACGAGTTCGGTGATTCGCTGTTTGGCATGCTTAATAGTAACGATTTAACGCCCATTGATCAGCACCGTGAGTTTTCGAAACACGTGCCAGCGCTCATCAATGGTTGGGCTCGTTATGAAAACTTAAAGTATGCGTCTTTCTTTATGAAGCTTCAAATCCCTCATGCCGTTCAGCAAGCACTGTTTGAAGCGCATTCCGGGTTTGTGGTAGAGCGCATCAAGGAAAACCCTTATCTACTTCAGACCTTTGGCATGGAATTCGATGTCGTGGATAAGATTGCCCTAGAGAAATTCCAAATGGCCCTCGATGATCCAAGGCGCTCGCTGGCCCTTGTAGAAGGTGCGGTCAAGCACTTCACCAAGTACGGCCACACTTATGTCACGCTTGAACAAATATATGACCATCTAGGCGGGGACAAAACGGCCATGGTCGCACTGACCACGGGGGTTAAGGGCCTTGGTATCTACTATTGTATCGAGACCGACACTGTTCATTCTGTGCCACACTACATCATGGAGGAAACCGTTGCCCGACGCATTTTGACCCTGATAAACACGCACCTTTCCTTATCCGGTAAAGAGGATTACTCGTTAAAACATGAACTTGCTCAACTTCCTTTTCAACTGGAAGAACAGCAACTCACGGCGGTTATAAAGTCGCTCTCGAATGCGTACAGTTGTATTGTGGGCGGGGCAGGCACGGGCAAGACCACGGTACTTCGACTCATCACCAGTGTTCATTTATCGCTGGGCTATCAGGTGTTTGGCATGGCGCTCTCTGGCCGCGCAGCCATGAAGTTACAAGAGTCTATCAATTATCCGACCAAAACCATTGCTGGCTTTCTCAACAACTTAGATTTAATAGATGAGCAGGAGCCCATGCTCATTGTCATTGATGAGGCGTCGATGGTCGATATTAGCCTGTTATATCAAATCATTACTTCGATACCGACCACAGCCAAGCTGCTCATCGTGGGCGATGATGGTCAAATACCTCCTATTGGGGCGGGCCTTGTGCTCAGTGAGCTCATCGAAGTGCTGCCGTATTACACCACCACATTAGATGTGGTCAAACGACAGGATGAAACGACGGGCATTCCGGAGTACAGTCAAGCCATTCGAGCCAAACGACTACCAGAATCGCTGTCATACAAGGCGATTAGCTTCCAGACGGTCAGAAAAAACGATATACCGTTGTTCTGCCTAAAGGAGATGGGTAATGACGTACAGGTGATATGCGCCACGCGCAAAATGGCGCAGATGATAAATGTCACTGTGCAGGAGGGGGTTAACCCGAACCCGTTCCTGATGTGGCAAAAGAAGAAAACACACTTCAAAATTGATGATCCGGTGATATTTACAAAAAATGACAGTGATTTAGGCGTCCAGAATGGGTTGCTTGGCCGTATTGTCGGCTTCGACGAGGAAAGCGAATGTGTCTATGTCCGTAAGGATACTCATAGCAGTGATGACAATAATAGCGCAGTAGCATTAGAGCATTTCTACGATTTAGAACTGGCGTATGCCATCACGCTGCACAAGGCGCAGGGGTCTCAGTTCCATACAGTCATTGTGGCGGTAGAGAACAACCCAATGCTGGTTGATAATAGCTGGATTTACACGGCTACTACACGAGCGGTAGAAAAACTCATTATAATTGGTACAGAAAAGGCGTTTAGAGAGGCCATTGTCCGGCCGTCTTCAGCAGAGAAAAGGCAGGTCTACCTCTCAGAATTGATAGAAAGATTGAGTGAGGCAAAGGCCAATATTGATTAACACTAGACCCCTACCCACCCAGAATTTTACGAATACTATAACAATTGGCCGCAGAAATTTTTAAGAACCTCAAAAAGGTAAGATCCGTACATTTTTGACACTGGATGCTTACAGTTACAAGAATTATCGCATTGTAAAACGTTACGCCAACTTCAGAGCTGAATCGAAAACTAATGCATTGAACATAATCAATTTACCATAAAATAGGTAATCACCACTAATTTAACTGGCGTTAATTTAGTGGTGATTACTAAAAGATCCTAAGATCTTCTTTTACTATTTGTTTGGTTTATCGCAGATAATAACCCGGCACCTGAGCTTTATTGGTGCGCAACGCCGTGATAGCGCTATCGTCGATCGATAACAAACTTACGTCAGTAGATAATCTCCTAGAGCTGCGACTTCATCTGGATGACGCCAGACGTTTTGCTGATGAGTCTGCAATAAATGCGCGATAACCATCACTAATTTTTGAAATAGCCAGTCATAATTGAGACAATTAAACCCGAGCCGAGTCTGCTGGTTACATTCTCAAACTCTTTAAATACTACCGCTGAACCGTACGAATTAATTTCACAGACCTTCTCAGCAGGTGCATATTTATTTGAGCGAGACTCAAGTACGTAGACTTTTGGATTATCACCAATTCCACATCCGCTTTACCTGATTTGCCTTTACCTTGAGCAACCGACATTGGTTATTTTGGCTAATCTGCCGTCAGTCCCCTATCCCCTAATTTAAGACTTCTTTTATATCCCCTTCAGGTGGGCTGAACAGAGTAACAAATGACTCAAGTTTTTAGTAAAAATATTGCTAAATCATAAACTAATGTCAGAATGGTTACATATGAAACTCATTTGTTTAGCTAAGCACAAGTACAGCTTACTTTATGAGTAAACTGGTTGATAAAAAGCATATATGAATAATACAGAACTACGTTCCAACTACCAAAATGATCTCGTCAAATCTCTAAATACTCCTCTTCTCATTGAGCTAAACGAAAGCGATATCACTTCGATAGAATTAAAACAAAGTCAAAGCTTTCCTGATACCTGCCTACTGCTTGGTAGTAAAATCTATGACGACCACAACCAATCTAATGGAACAAATATTATCGTTCTGGATGGTGAAAAAAATCTAAACAAAGACGGTTTCTATTTACTTGAAACATTGCTGGATCAGCTCCAAGATGAAATCAAGGACATCAAGAATATTGCCGTCATCAAAGAAACTCTCATTGGTGGGTTGTCTGTCTCAACAGGTGGTTTACTCAATGAGTTTTTGGGATCATATCTAGACAAAGGGCTCGACCTAATCTTGGAAGGAATAGGATCTCAGTTTACAGAGCGGCTCTTTGACAATATTCACAAGAATATCGATATTTCAGATGTAGTGTTATCTCAAATTGAAGGACTTCTGCAAGATAATTCTGCCGAGTCTCTTGCTACACTTTCAAGTCATATTAAACAACGTAAGCTCAGCCTTTCGGCCGACGCTCGGTTGGAACTCAAGTCTATCTCTTCAACTTTCGCGAAAAGCGGAAAGCATGATATTTTCCAACTGGCTTTTAAAATGCTTCTAGCAACCTCTATTGGCTCCAACAAACTGATTTTTGTTAATAATCCACACAAGCTTGATGATGACTCACTAGCTGTTCTCTCCCTTCTATTCTCATACGCAAAACATCTTAAGGAATATGGTCGCCATTTAGGCATTTCGGTCATCTATGCCTATAGCAATAACCAATTTCAACCTTACCGAAAAATCGAGCAGCAATTTACAGCAAAGCAACTGTTATTAGATAATCAGCGTAGATTTGCCCAGCGCTATGCCATGCTTGAGAGCCCTACTAGTGACATGCCTGTTATTGCTGTTAAGTCTTCACACTTTGTCGGTCGTAACGAAGAACTGAATAGTCTAAAAAGATACTACGAACAGCGTCAAAGGATGAGCATTTCTGTTGTCAGCGGTGAACCAGGGATTGGAAAAACAACACTGATCAAAAAGCACCTTGAGCAAATCAGCACAGAGAAAATGATTACCCTAACCTTGTTAAACGAGATTGGTCATCAATCAACCAATACCGGATTAAGCTCTCTGGAAAAAAGCATTTTAGAGGAAGCGTCAAGACTGGAAATCCTCAAGGGCTGGAAGGAAAAAGGCATTGACTATTTAAAGAGCCTAGGAAGCAAATCATCAGCAGTGAGTGCTATAGGCTCTGTTTTCTCAGGAGCCGACAAAATCATTAATATTACTGAAGCCTGTTATGAACGATTCAAAGTTAAAGACCGTATTGTTTCGTTGAACGACCAAAGCCTGGGTGATCTAAACAATAAACAAGGTGACACAAAAGAAAGGCAGTTCAAAAAGCTGGACCTGGCGTTAGACATCCTGCTGCCTCTTGCAGACAGAGACCAACCTGTGATTTTATTTATCGATGATTGTCAGTGGATCGATGATACCTCCAGCGAGTATATATTGACTCGTTTGGCTAAAAAGTGTTCCTTATTTATTGTGACATCTATTCGTCCCAGTGATGCAGCGACAGCGCTCGTTAAACAAGAAGAAGCCAACTCCACATCTAACACGCATTGTTATACATTGTCGTTACTGAAAGTGCTAAGTATAAAAGGACATGAGAGGCTGTCCTTTGCGCCGAATATTGATGCTATTGATTGCCACACGATCGTGTTAGAAGGCTTTAACCAAGATCACCTGCATGAGCTAATCGAAAATGTAATCACCGGAGAGCCGTCACAGTTAGCGCTTTTATCGTGTTCAATTATTCAAGCGATCGGAAACCAAACTAGCAACAAGGTTAATACTCTCTTTGCAATAGAATGCATTAACTTACTTTGCGAACCCAAATTTTATAACGAAAACAAGAGTGAGAAGTTGATTCTTACAGAGCCGTTCCGATTAAATCAAAACATCGTCGATATAGAGGCGTCATTGCAAGATACTTTTAAAAACCTGCTGCAAAAGTATCAACACTCTCTTAGTCATTCCCTTGATATTTCGGATACTTTTAATTTCAGTTTGATGGCATACGCCGTACTAGAAGAAAGGCTATACCTGTTAAAAATATATTTTGCCAAACATGGGAATGCGGCGGTTAATTCACTACTATTTTCCTCTTTGCTCGGTGCGCCCTTCTCTGCCACTATCGTAAAATCGGCGTTAACTGCGATTGCTTCCACTGAAGAGGCTTCACTCCTCCCGTTAAGAAATTACATTAGGCAAAGTCACCAAGAAATCTGCCTGACAGAAGAACAGTATGTCATCATTGATGAAGTTTACGAGATCTTACGCAGGTACAGCACTTTCGGAGATAAGTACGACTACCGACATTCATTGCAATCTATCTTCCTAGATAAACAACTAAACTTCTTACTCAAGACGTTACTAGCTGAGGATTTTGTACGATCCAACAATGCATTACTCCGACTACTCCTCGAAGTCATTGATGAAGAGGAAAAACGGTCAAGTTTCTTTTCCGTTGGATATCAAAACCTAAATACGAGTCAGTTTCAAGAGAAGATGTTCTATCAGTCGATCAGACATCATATTCTATTGCGCGCTCATCAGTTATCCCCAGACATCTGGGGACCATCTTATGTCGATAATATGGAACAACTATCGGAAAGTTATTTTCATACTTATCAGCTCGATAAAGCCGCTGAACTGCAAGACATGGCTCTTCAAATATGCGAAGTATATTTTGGAAGCAACCAAGATTCATGGGCCCAGAGATACACCTCTAATTTAGCGGGACGCGCTGAAACACTACGAATGCTTAATAAACACCAAAATGCAATCACTCTGCTCGAACAAGCCGTGGCCATCATTAAGCCTTATTATCAAAACGCCCCGAGTGATTGGGCCGAAAGCTATTCCTCGACCTTGAATCTGCTAGCTTATAACTACGCTCTCATGCGTGACTTTGACAAAGCTGTGTTTCTAAGTCAGAGAGTGTTGGATATTGTAACACCACTTTATCGAAATCATCCTCAAAAATGGGCGTCAAACTATATGTATGCCAATGGCACTCTCGTCAGGGTAAATAAAGAGACAGGTCATATAGGCAAAGCCATTTCTCTCAGTGAACATACACTAGAAATATGTAAATCTTTCTATTCCGACAACTCAGATAAATGGTCTGCAGAGGTTGTAGCTAGTTGCATCGATCTTGCTCTGCTTTATAGGGAAAACGAAGAGTTTGAAAAATCGAAACAACTAGCGGAAAAGGCTTATACCCTTTGTAAATATTGTTATCGGACTAATCCTGATCTCTGGATTGAATTGTACGTCCAATCACTCGACCGCCTAGCACATAGTTATAGTTTTACCGGACCTTTCGACCGTATAAGAGAGTTGAAGGAAGAGACTATAGCTATCATCAAGCCTCGCTATCAACAGCAGCCGGAAGTCTGGGCATTTTTATACGCTGTATACCTTAATAGTCTAATAAACTATTTTCATGATAAGGAGCTTTATCAAGACGCTATTACCATGGAAGACGAACTACTTACCGTTTGCCGAGAGCTTTATCACGTCAACCCCAAGGCTTGCGCCGAACTTTATGCCTCAGCGTTAAATAATATCGTTGGAAATGGTGAAATCTGCGTTTTGTATAAGTTAAGAAACCCTATTGATATCAGCGAATTTCAACGTGAGTATCTTAATGTGTGCCGACCGTTGCTTACCGCCCACCCGGCCATCTGGGCAAAGGACTATTGCAAAGCGCTCGACGATGTTGCCAGTGATTTCTGGTTCAACGATCAAAAAGAGTACGGTCTTTCCCTTTACGAGGAAAGGCTCTCAATTATTCGCCAGCGCTACATTGATGAGCCTTTAGAGTGGGAATCAGTATACATGGATTGTCTGGAAGACATTGCCGACAAATATCATGGTTGCGACGATCATAATAACGAGGTATACCTGCTAGAAGAGCTGGTGCAGTTTACGAAGCACATTTTTCAGAAAAACTCTGAGAGCGGTTACTCTAGACACACTCGCTCCTTATCTATTCTGGGCAATCGTTATACTTTAACCCAGCAGCACGGGAAAGCGATTGAGACATTTAATGAGTTACTTTTGCTGCTAAATGATAGAGATGAATCTCAGCGCGATATGTCTTGGATGGTTAGTTACTCCAGAACGCTCAATGACAAGGCTAAAAACTACAAAGAACTTAACCAGCTTGATCAAGCCATAGCATGTGGAGAAGCTTCACTATCCATCAGTCGTAGGGTTAGTCAGCTTGATCGCGAGCGAGGATTGAGTCTGACATGGGGAACTCTTAATCAGCTTGCTCACAACTACCGGACAACTGGTCAACACGAAAAGGCTACCTATCTCGCAGAAGAGTTGGTTTCCCTATGCAAGCCAATGTGTGGCGAAGATAACGAGCGATGGGGACAGGTATATCTTATCTGCCTAACATTTTTAGCAGACTGCTATCACTCATTAGGTCATAAAGTAGGAGTCACATCAGTTTGTGAAGTGGCAGAAGCAGCTAACCTCTTGATGTACGAGTCGTACACCGACGCGTGGGAGCAACATTATCTTAATTATCTAAAGGAGTTAGCTGAAAAATATCGTACCGTTAATGAACTGTGCCAGTCGGTACGTCTGGAGAACACGGCATTATCATTCTTAAGACCGAAGTTCTACTCTCAGCCTGATAGCTGGATGAATCGCTATTTGGAGTGTATTGCACGCCTGTCAGAAGATTATTTCCTCAAAGCAGAGTTTGAAGCAGCCTTAGCTTTAGAACAAGAAATATTACCTTTTATAACAAAAAGGTATGGGGACTCCCCTATGGAGTGGTCGTATCGTTATGCAGTCGGTTTTTCTAATATTGCGAAGTTGTATAAAGAACTTGGAAGTATTGGTGATTCTCTGTGGTACGAGGAAGAAACTCTACCGATATGCATAGAAAATTATCAGTCTAACCCAAAAGAATGGTTTGAGCTGTACACATCTAACCTCAGTAATATCGCAGATCTATTTAGTCAGTTCGGCCAATTCAACAAAGCTCGCTTTTACTATGAGCATGCACTGAGCATATTGAAGCTTCATTTATCTGATGATCCGATAAGAGGACTTGTGTTGTACACCGAGTGTCGTAATAAGTTGACTACTTGTTATGAAAAACTAGGCCAAAACTTACAATTTCAATGAATTGTCGACTAAACAAACCTAATCAAACGGCTCTGTTTATTCAGTTCTATTTCGAGTTAATACGCCCTTCTTTGAAGAGAGTGTAGTGGTTAACAATTACAGACACTATTTTAAGACGATTCTCGGCATTTACTGGCGACAAGCCTATCAATTACTTGATGAGGCTGTTGTCGGTTGTGGTAGTCCATTAGATAATATCTTTCTTAGCTTTGAGCCTGATTCATAGTATCCGCCCCATGTGACCTGCTCCCCTTAATCTAGTCCAGTCTACACATTAGTAATGTTCATCCAACCAAGGAGATGATGAACATGAAAAAACGATTCAATGAACAACAAATCATTGCCATTTTAAAGGAAGTGGAAGTAGGTATCCACGCCCGAGAGCTTTGCCGAAAGTATGGGATATCGGATGCCACGTTTTACACATGGCGCAAGAAATACGCAGGACTGGATGTCTCTGAAGCCCATCGCCTTAAGGCACTGGGAGACGAGAACGCTCGGCTCAAAAAGCTGCTGGCTGATACTCTGCTGGATGCAGAAGCACTTAACATAGCTCTCAACCAAAAGTACTGACCGTCGAGGACAAGCGCAAGGCTGTCAAAGTTATTCAGAAAGTCACCCAGCTTTTAGAACGCAGAGCCTGTCTCTCGTCGGTATTCAACGCGCGTCAATACGATATCAACCTCAATCTAACCGCTAGGATGGTAAGATTCAGGCTCGTATAAAAGATCCGCCATTGGAACGACGTCGGGTTGGTTACCGTCGAATCCATCGCCTTCTGAGGCGAGAAGGTTTTGATGTTAACCATAAGCGAGTTTATCGCTTGTACTGCGAATTAGGCTTAATGGTCAGCAAACGGAGACGTAGAAAATCACAGTATGTTGAGCGAGAGCCTCTCTTGCTTCCTTCAGTACCGAATCACACTTGGTCTATGGACTTTGTGATGGATGCGCTCAGTAACAGCAGACGGATTAAATGCCTGACGATCGTGGATGACTATACAAAGGAGTGCCTAGATATTTCTATTGCTACGGGGATCTCGGGGGACGAAGTCGTGATCACGCTGGAGTCTATCGCGGCGTTTCGAGGTTATCCAGAAGCGATTCGAACGGATCAAGGTCCAGAATTTACAGGGAAAGCACTCGACCAAAGGGCTTATCAGCATTGTGTGATTTTAAAATGAATCCAAGCAGGAAAACCGACACAAAATGCTTATATTGAAAGTTTTAATGGTAAGTTCAGAGATGAATGTTTAAACGAGCACTGGTTTAGGGATTTGAGTCATGCTCGTGACCTAATCAGCCTATGGCGAATGGATTACAATGAAAGTCGTCCCCACTCAGCTCTGGGTAACCTGATTCCTTCTGAGTTTGCAGCGACCACATGAACGGCACGAAACTGCGGTAATTTAACAAGCATTACTAGTGAAGTTTTGGATTAGTTCTTGGGGGCAGTTCTTTCTGCCAAATGACCAGCGATTTGATTGTACGCTCCGCTCGGTTGTTGTAGATAGATAAATGCCCATCTTCAACATAGCGTATCAGATTAGGCCACTGACCCTAGGTGTACTTGATGGCTTTACCAAGAGGACTCGATTAGATGACTTTCTGCGTGGTTAACCATTCATAGAGGTCATCCAGCATGGGTTTGACACTGGATTGCATTTCAGACCAACGCTCTTCAGCCTAAGCGAGTTTTAATCGGGATTCAAGTGCATACAGCTTTTGGATTTTCGCTAACGCGACATCTGCTTTCCCCGATTTACCTTTACCCTGAAGCTTCTTCGCATCCATGAATTTATGACGAGCATGAGCGAAGCAGCCAACATTGGTGACTTTCGTTCATCCGTCATAAGCACCGTAGTCATCACTTTGCAGATAGCCAGAGTAGTCACCCAAGAAGCCCCCTGGACAGGCGCTCGCACGACTGTTGTGGTAACAACGTCATCTTCCACTTTAGCCGCTTCACATTCCGCCTCATTGAAGAGGTGTCACCCTGCGCTTCATTATAAGGCTTTAACGCTTTTTAACGTTTGGCGAACTGGCGGTCAAGAGCGAGCTTAAGCTGCTCTATTATGGATTGGCGCTCTTGTTGCCATTGCGCTTCCTTTTCTTGCCAGCCTTTTTGTTCAGACATTAAGTCTTTCACCATAGCTTGAAGCTCGGCGATGTCTTGGCTTTCTGGGTTAATATCGGGCGTCTTTTTCATGGCATTTTTTATACTAAAAACATCATTCTAAGGCTTGGTAGAACTGACGTTTATCGGGGTCAACTCATTGTAAAACCGTCTATTTTTGATCAGTTTATGCCGATTATGGTAAAGCCAGACAACAGGCGGTCTAAGTCAAATTGAGTCAGGGTGTACACCTGTTTTTTCTCTTGAGTTGACCATTTGAATTTGGCTTTTTCCAGCCTCTTATACCAAAGAGCGAAGCCCGTTTTGTGGTGAGTAGACCAGAGGAGTCTCACCTCTAGCCTCTCGCAGAACCGTACGTGATACTCTCATATCATACGGCTCCCATTACCCAATCGTTGATCCTCAAAATAGTGCCAATGGATGAATAGGCTTGGCCAACTTTTAGCGACATGCCTTAACCACTGTGCACTTTTCCGCTTATGCCCTGCAAGGCGTTTATATTTTCGCCTTGCCCAACGTCCCAGCCTGAGTTCCAAATAGTCTGCTAGTTTGTGCATTTGTGTTGGATAAAAACATCCATAGTATTGGAACCATCCCGTAATATCGGGTTGTATAAACGTGATAACTCTGCCAACGTTGAGGGAGTTCTTACTGACAAACGCCAAGTCCTGATACGTGATCGCATGGATTTTAACGCTTCGTTTCTTGCCGCAGGCAAAAAGCTTGTAAATAGCTTTCCTTCCTTGTTATTCGCCTTTCTTGGTCTAAACGTAAAACCTAAAAAGGTGAATGCCTTTATTGTATAGGCAAGTGGTCGATTACTGTCATTACAGTACACAATCTTTGACTTGGTTGGATGCATTGTGAGCCTTGCACTCCTTCAGCCTTACCTCTATCACTCGAAGCAAATAGTTGGCTTGGGCTTCGGAGTGACAGTGTACAACGGCATCATCCGCATACCTAGCAAATGGGCACTTTGGAGATGTTTTGCTTATCCAAACATCAAATGCGTAGTGCATGAACAGATTCATCAGTAATGGACTAATGATCCCACCTTGAGGCGTACCTTGGGTTCGAGGCATCAAAGTACTAGCGACGGTGAAAGTTGGTGCTTTTAGCCATCTTTCGATGTAAAGCAAAGCCCACGACTCCTTTACGTGATGACGTACCGCTTTCATCAGGAGAACATGATCGATATTATCGAACGCTCCTTTGATATCAAACTCTACAACCCTGTCCATCCGCCAACAACGTTGTCGAGTTTTCTCAACAGCTTGTAAAGCAGACTTACCCAATCGATAGCCGTACGAATCGGTATGGAAGCATCTGTCGATTTCTGGTTCGATTAACATCTTAACCACCATCTGTGCGATTCGGTCTGACACAGTAGGAACACCCAGACTCCTTATTCCACCGTCCTTCTTAGGTATATTTACCTGCTGAACAGCCGGTGGCATATAAGAGCCTGACGACATACGATTCCATATCTTGTAAAGGTTCCCTTTTAAATTTTGCTCAAATGCAAACAATGAAACTCTGTCCACACCCGCAGCACCTTTATTAGCTTTTACACGTTTATATGCATTCCAAACTAGCTGTTTTGAAATATCAAACGATTTTGTTGATGCCATGTGGCTCCTCCCTAGTGTTACTAGGTTGACGTAATTTCACCAACTGGATAATGCAACTCCTTCGCTCCACACTCATTAGAAATGCTTCATCACTTATATGGACTCCCTGGTAACGTCAAGAAAGTAAATTAATAAAACACGGTTAGATGCGGACTTATATACGGGCTACTTTGAAGGAGCTACCTTCGCCCTAGGATGTTTTCGCACCAGTAAATCAAAACTACTACACGGCTTTTATGCCTTAGTGAGACACTGAATTTTACTGGTTGGTCTTACCTGTTTTTTTGCATTACATTGACGTGTTCGGCTCAAGCCTCAAGCAATTGAGGTTTATATTCAGTATCGGTTTGTAACATTGCGTAGGCTGTTCTTACATTTTTATTAATTAAAGCGATTGCAGCAACTTTTTTCCCTCTTCGCTCTATTAGCGCTTGAAGCCATTTTTCTTTTACTGTTTTTGCTACTCTCTTAGATAAGCTCGATACTGCTGACATTGCTCCATTAAATAAAATACTACGAAGTCTTAGTCCTGAACTTTTCTTTGCAATACTGCCAATTTTTTCCTTTCCTCCAGAACTATGTTGAACTGGAGTTACACCTAAGCAAGCTGAAGCGGCTCGTCCATTTTTAAATGAACTACCATCCCCCAGTGCAGTCAGTAAACCGACAGCACCTAATGGGCCTACACCTTCAAGTTTCATGAGCTTCTTACAATGAGTATTTTTATGAACTTCAGCTTCAAGCTGCTTTGTAATGTCATTTAAGCGCTCAACTTGATTTTGATAGTTTTCCCAGTGAGAAAATAGAGCGACTCTTAATTGATGAGGTAACTCATTCTCAGCATCTTCAATAATATAGGGGATAGCTTCTCTAAGGGCTTTATCACCTTTTGCTATCGTAATTCCAAATTCAGAAAGCAATGAACGAATTTGATTTGATATAGCAATACACTGAGATTTCTGTAGATCTCTTATTCGCCCTAAAGATTGCAAACCTTGCTCTTCTATAGTTAATATCCTAGTCGATTTTATCGTCAACTGAGTAGCAGCGACTGCAATCGCTAAAGCATCATTTCTATCTGTTTTCTGTGTTGTTCTAAATGGTTTTACGTGGCGGGCGTGCATCGTTTTAACCGATAAGCCTAACTTTAATGCTAAACGAGACCAATATTGGCTAGATGCACATGCTTCCATAGCAACCAAACAATTTTTTTCATTGTTAAGCAGCTCTTTTAATGCTTTTCGAGTAATTGATTTATTATAAGAAATCTTGTTTTTTGATGTGACTTTGCATACCTGAAGTACATCTTTTGCCAAATCAATAGCAAGAATAGTAACATTGTTCATATGTGGACTCCTTTAGGTTGCTTTCTTTCTCAATAGAATTCAAACCGTACTCCCTCAAGGGAAGGGAGTCCACACATCTACTACGAGTTGCTCCGCCCCTGCATAAACCCTCGGTATTCTTTCTCATGGTATTTGCCTTATCATGTTTATGCAGGTTACCACGTTCCGTACTGCCGCCTAAATCAAGCTCATGCCGCCTATACACCGATTGCCACTGAAACAGTAAGTAGGTTTCCTTTCAGCTCATCCTTGGGGTACTGGGCGCCCCAAGTTTTGACTATACTTAATACTTAACGATGCGTCATCGGACGGTTTGCTTTCGCTCATCTTCTTGATTCATAACTGATATTTCATTGATACCTTTTCCAAAGTCGCTTACTACCATATCTCTTAAATACAGCAGCACTTGGTGGTTTGAAACCGACCCCTACAGGTAGATTTCGACAGGCCTTCTCTCATCAGCAATACAGCTCCAAATTTTGTTCGTGGCGTACCCCGATACAAGACTTTGATTGTGTCGCGTTGTTTATTAGTGAACAGGAATAGCGCACATTGCCTAATGGTAAATCCGTTTCGGACTCTATAATCGCCGCGAGGCAATTGATGGGTTGCTAAAATCCAGAATCTCCCGATGCAGGTAAACATTCGGATCGCTCAGTATTCTCTTCATGCTCTTCATGACAGCGCTCCGATTAATTCGGCTACGTAGGCCGCAGGTGTTCCCTGGGGAATACTGAGTTCAACGTCGTTAATGAACAGTGTCATGTTGTCAACAGGGGTTTGAGTCATCTGGTAGCGTGTCTTTTTTTCAACGATTTCGGCTTGGATAAAGCCACCTGTTTGAGGTGGCCCAGAGCACTGCAACTGTTGACGTTTTGCATAGAAGGTCGAAACACTGAGAACATGGCGCTCGCAGAACACGCGTTGGGATAGTTGACTGGATTCGTATTGCTCGAACAGGTTTTTTCATTCTTGGTCGGTATGTCGTTTTGCCATTTCAGGTCTCCTTGAGGTTGGAGGTTTGATCTTTGGACGTACCGAGATTGATTAGAATGTGGGAGTTATGACGCGCTTACTTTTTATCTATGTTGTGGCCGTGTTCTAATATTAACGTTTTCTTCGACCTGAACACCAGCTTGGTACGTAACGAGGATATGTATTTTAAAGCCATAACCCCCCAATTGAGGCTCCGGTGCTTGGGACAAGATTCAAACACCAGAGGCATTATTTGGTGGTAAATTCATCTACAACACTACAAGTTGACTGTACTCACCCAACAAACTTACTCGGCTTACCTGAAGAGCTTACATATAACCGCTTCACTGCCCGTGTAGCAGCAACATGAAGCAGTGCTCTTTCATTAAACTCCAGATCTCTCTGCTCAACTGGATCTTCAGATATAGACTTGTAATAAGGCACTACTCCATCATTTACGGCAACGATAAACACAAACTGGAATTCCAATCCTTTCACGCGATGCATGCTGGCGATCCTAATGCCATCAACATTTCTGTCTTCAATGCCATTACGCTGTACAAGATAGGTAGATAAACCGTTAGCTTCCAAAGCGTCCATATACGGTTCTCTAATGTAATCCGTCCTTGCCACAAGACAGATGTCTTTCTGTGGTACACCTTCATCTAGCAGGGTTTTAATCTCTGTATGAATTCCGCTTATCTCTTCATCCTGGGAGTCAAAGCACTTGATAAATGGATCATCACCATGGAATAGGGATAGATAATCACTACTGTGATCATCTTCACCATCTAGGTTATCTGCTGTAACCCCATTAAGGATACTCACTGCAAAACGACGAGTTTCTTCCGTTGTGCGATAGTTGATTTTCAACTTGCGACCACGACCAAGGATATTTACACCACACTGTCCGAGAACAACTTTTCGGCTATAAATCCGCTGATGGCCATCACCAACTATAAACATGTCATTAGCTTGCTCAGGCACGATCTTACGTAATAGCTTGAATGCTTGCATTCCCATATCCTGGGCTTCATCCACAACAACAGATACATACGGCATATTAATCGACTTCTGCTCGATAATCTGAGCAGCATCAACCATTGCATCCGGCATCTCTTTAATGTTGTGGAAACTCAACTGATTTCGGTATTCCTCGAAAACAGACCATATCTTGGCTCGCTGAGGCCTGGTTAGTGAGGTCCCACGACCTACTCGCTTGGCTTTAAAGTAAGTTTTCATATCAGAGATATTCTGAGGCTGAACCACTAAGCGCCATTCTTCCTGGTAGAAGTTATCCGGCAGAGATAGTTCGGTCGGCCTGAGGTTCATTGCTGCTTTCCAGCATGCTTCACGCTTATTGTTGTAGTCATAAACAACGTTATAACTGTATTTATGGCGCTTCAAGAAACTATGTATCCAGCGGTCTATGTTAACGACCTCTATTCGCTTCATTACCTCAGGTGTGCAAAGTTTCTTAAGGTTATGTTCTATATCAGCCGCAAGGTTTTTGGTGAAAGTAGTGAACAAGACCTTCTTATTTGAGTCCGCAGGTAGCTGCTCAGCCAGCCAGCGGGCTCTATGCATAGCAACAACCGTCTTACCTGTACCTGCTCCACCAGAAACGCGAACAGGTCCGTTCCAGTTACGGTTAACCAGTTTTCTCTGACTTGGATGTAAGAAAACACGCCATTTTTCTAGTGGAGCATTCAGCATCTGCTCCAGTTCAACATCATCTTCCACCAACATAAAGCGACTCTTACTACCCGCTCTCTGCAGTGCAGCATCAAAGTCCTCAGTATCAACTTCAATATCGGAACCGTGTACCTCATTTAGATCAGCCAATAGTTCATCATACGGTGTTCCTGCTGCGAGTAGATAAAGCGGCTCATAAGCATCGGCTGGGAGCGCCTTTTCCATCATTTCCAATTGAGTTTCGTCTGTTAACCGGAGAACTTTTTCGATAAATACTTCCGGAATACCAAGATCCAGTAACTGCTGTTTGGTGTACCCCTTGAATAGAGGTACTACAGTAGCAGTTGAAGAAACCTCAGAAGCTTCCACCTCCGGAGCTTTTTTGGTAATGACCTCAGTCTCTTCAACATAAGTTGTATCGATAATTTGTATAGAACCGGTCGACGGGTGGATCTGGCAGCTATACCGCTTAGCCCAATCGTAAGCTTTATCGTGATGATCAACCCACAGCAAGATAAAGGCGCTTCCTTTTTCAGGTTGGAACACTATAGCGCGGTAAGTTTGATCGATTCTGGCTGAGCGAAGGTTCTTGCTCTTACTTTCGATTATTTTTTCCAGGTGGATTCCAGAACTTTTTGAGTTCGCCCGAAACTTATTAATGAAGTCATTGACCTTCTTTTGCTGCTGCTTCGGCAGTGCGGCAAAAGCGGTAAAAAAGGTATCTGAAATCGCAAGTTGTTGACTATCTGCCATTATTATTCTTCTCCTATAACCACTAACAGTTGTTCAATCAGTGCTTCATTAACTGGCTCTACAAAACACTGCCAACCCAAATCTTCTATCGTTTTCTTATGTTCTAGTTGTTCTTCCGTTAACAACGCAACCTTATTATCGGGCCAGGCGAACTCCGCTTCCGCTACAGACTCCGATGCATCATTCTTGATATCAAATCCGTTTAGACCAACAGGTAAGCCACTGCTGACTAGAAGATCTGGCTCACCAGAAATATCGGTGTATTCCAATTGTTCCTCCCACGGAGTAAGCTCATTTTCCATTGCGTCTATAGACGAATATGAGCCTTCCTCTTCGACAGCCTGAGAAACCAAGTCCACAGCACTAATACCTTTACGGCTACACCAACTACTATTCGGTAGTAACTGTAGCAAATTCAGTATCTTCCAAAAACCGAATAGATCTTGTTTATACCGGGAAATCGACGAATCAGCATCGTCAAAGATCACATGTATCCATATCTCATCTATCAATCGCTGTAACGTTGCATTCGCTAATGCTGAATGAGGAAGGGTCACCGAAATTTCTACAGTCTTTTCAGATGTAGCCAAAGAATCCAGTAAACCACCAAACAGGAAGTCTTCCTCAGGTAGGAAATGTTCAATTAGGCAGGAAGGTATGTTTTCCTGAGCTTCCAGTTCATATTTGTGTTTATTTGGTGTCGGTTCATGGCTCGGCAAAGCTAACCAGCAAAACGCATGGGCAAACGCAACTTCTTGGTAGACAGGTAACACTGACTTTGGTGAAGAGAGAAGATTAATCAGCAATTCAAAGTTATTTGAATCCTTTTGCGTATTAACCAGTGTGGTGTAGTTATTTTTAAGGAACTGATTAACCATATTCGTTGAAATCAGGCTCGACTGATGATGATTAAAATATTCCGTCAGATGTGATGTACCTGATTGTTCTAAGTCATCCCAACCAATAGTCCAGACAAGGAACCGACCACTTTTAACCAAGGCTTCACGCTTAGCGGTGTCGTCATCCACCGAATCCTTGTGATAAGCAAATCCATCTAGGAAAACTGCAATTGGTTTAACTTCATTCGTATATCTGGCAGGCCAGAATACAAAATCAGGACATGAGGATTTTGCTACCTTATCAGCACTGTTTATATTAACTTGCGGCTCAACATGCCAGGCAGCAGTCAGTTCTATTTCACCATCATCCCTCTTGCGGGCAAATGTAAGTTCATAACCATTTTTTCCCTGGATAATCCGGTGAGAAAGTCGCATCTGTTTATTAGAAGCTTTCAGTGTTTCGATAAATTTTCTTTCTAATTCGGAGCCTTCAAGCTTAGACAGATCGATTTCATTAATCGAATCGATCTCATTCAGTTTCTGGCTATTGTCCAGAATCTCTCGTAGGATCTCCTTTGCTCTATCACGAGAAATAGATCGCATGTTCCTACGATCCCGATACGCAAATAAACACCGATAACAACCATCCTTAGTTGGGTCATCGTTACATGAACACTGCTCTAACGCCTCATACGCCAGTTCTACCAACTTGAGCAGGTTATCCGGTGAGCGCATTAATTCCTTAAGGTAACCAGTACCTCCTGGCACTGAATCATAAATACAGAGGAAATGTTTTCTTCCTTCACCCTCATTAATCGGCTCATCGTAAACAGCACCGTGAATATGAGAAACATCGCCTTTAAAATATCTCTCAAGTCCCATATGAATGGCTGCGCTAAAGGAAGTTTCAGTTACCGAACCCTTCCCGAACGTAGTAATCGGCAATAGAATTCGAAGTGCTTCAGATTCAATCTCCCGGTATAGGTAGAGACAATTAATATAGTGTTCAGGTTCAGAAGGTAAACTTTTAAACTTACAGCTCAGAGTGTGAGTCGCATCTCCTCGATCATTTTGAACAACACCACAGGACTTGCACACCCTAAAACCACCACGTTTCATGCGCTGACCGGCAACTTCAAATTCGGGGCTAGACTCATCCGGGCTACCAAAATTGATATCTTTAAATTGAGCTTTGTTGATAAACTCAAATCCAAACGGAACCCGCTCACTATCAATGTGGTAAGCTCTGCGAACATCTTTCCGCTCAAAATCTACCAGTAATTGACGAGTATAAAATTGAGGCTCTCTGTTATCGCTATCATCATGAATGCGAGACTTATCATCAGGCGAGCGAGCATATACCTGACGTAGTTTAAGAAGATCCGTTAGCTGACCACCATCATGCCAGTTCGGAGCTCCACAGCGAGGGCATACTTTATGCTCATCTCCATCAAGAGTTATATTCACCGAATGGTTACAGTTACTGCATAAACGCCACTTCTCAACTTCTGATACATCCAAATCAACCTGCTCGATCTGAACTTTATGCCCACCTGCGTAAAAGAAGTTATTCGGTGCAAGTTCTGAAATAGCTACGGCTGCCGGTCGCTCATACTCATAAGTGCTGGTCAAATACTTTTGTGTACCATCACTGCCGTCGTTTTTCTCATTCCGACGCCATAACACCGAACGAAGCGTCACCCCAGCTTCAGGGAATGCATAGTTAGGCAGCAGCCCTTCATCGGTGAGGAAATTGAGCGTTTGCTTTTCATTAATTGAATTAACTAGTTTATTCAAGCCCTGCTTTTCTTCTTCAAGATCTCTAATCTCTTTCTCGAAATTCTGGTCTTTTACAGGACTATCTTTTCTCTTCTTTATTTCCTTGGTGAGTGTTTTAATTCGGTCTATCAAAGAGTCTCTATCGCGCAGCAAGAAGCGTAGCTGGGAAATGATTTTGTTACCCAATCCAAACTCACTCCCTTCACCTCGGATATAGGCACTAAGGTGATTAATTTCTTCCTCAGATACCGAGTCAAAAAGGTCGCAAAATTCGCGTAGTAACGAACCTTTATTTTCTTCAACGTAAGCAATAAAGTTGAATGGAAACTTATCCGGTGACTCTTTAGATACACTATTAAGCATCTGTCGCACTTTCTTATCGATTGCACCATTATCAACACCCTGAGCCACCCAGTTGTCCATACAAAAAGCCGTGAGCTGTCGCTCTAATACGGCCAACGCATTCATAAACACGCCGGGAGACTTCACGTGACCAGCCATCATATCGATAGGCTCTGCATAGAAGAACAGGTCATGCGGATTACCCTCTGCCAACGTGACATTGAACGCATTACCATCTGAACGACCAGCACGACCGATTCGTTGTAAATAGTTAGCCTGTGCAGGTGGTACAGAGCACAAAACCACAGATGATAAATCACCTATATCGATACCCATTTCGAGGGTCGGCGTTGCAGACAACAAGTTTACGTCCCAGGAATTACGTTCTGCTTTTTTACTCATAAAAGAACGTTCAGTCGCTTCCCTAACTTCTCGCTCAAGTAATCCGGTGTGTTCAGCCGCTATCACTTTTTCACAATCAACCTGATCCCAGTTAAAACGGGCTTGTTCAACATCGTTCTGATAACGCCCATTACAGCTTGCATTGAGACAGCACATGTTAGTCCAAGCTCCGGTCCAACTGTTAGGAACAACCTGCTTATCTCCACAGCGTTCACATGCGAAGCGAGTCACGTCTTTTGAAATCTCTATTGCTTCAGGCTTAATTGCCCAGCCTGACTTATTATCCCGGGTATCCGATTCAATCAATATTCCGCCTTGAGTCAAGGCACCTAAACAAGCCCTATATACCTCACCGGTATCAGCACTCACCATCACATTTTCATCAACACCCAGAGTTATCTCTAGCCAGTTTTGCAGCCAGGTTTTCTTGCTCTTACTTTGGATTACCGGTGTATAAGACGCACCAATTCGTTCAACGCTTAAAAACAGTGGTGTTCGTGTTGAAGGACCAAAACCCGGCATGTATAAGCCATGAGGCGTTCTTTTGTCATTTATGCTGTATGTCTTACCGTCACCATGAAACATATAACTCTTAAAGGCTGTATGCTGGATACCTCCCTGTTGGCGAAGCTTGGTGAGAACCCCCACCAAAAACTCAAGTACCATTGTGCTGGTAACATGTTGAAGAGAGCCAAACTCTTGAGCTAGGCTATGCTGTAATCTGTCGGCTATCGGTGCTAAGACTTCAATAGGCACAGCTGCGGCAGCGAAAGCTGAACGCTCCAGTGAACGGCCTATGGAGCAGTGAAGCCCAAATTCTTTAAAAGTCTCCCATTCCAGACGGCCATCGACCAAAGTAGAGATTTCATGTTCACCCTTTTTCTTTTTGGGAAGTGAGCCTTCAGAAAGTAAATGCTGATAGTCCCCCATCCACTCCATATTATTGGCAATGAATTTCGCGACATAGATATCAGTAGATACACTCTTATTCCGTGCGTACTCAACAACCCGCTTTGACAGTTCAGACAAATTAACTGTCTCTTCATTTGCTAAAGTTGCCGCTATTGCACTGCGCAACATAAGAGGCCAGGTCCTGGAACCGTAAAATCCTGCATGGTGTGCCGCATCCTGAACTGAATCTGAAAATGTAATCAGCTTCTTATCATCGTTATAGCGGCTCCCATATAACTGATGGATCATCACACTGGTTAAGCTTGATGCGCGAGAGCCCATAACGCTAAGACCTTTAGCACTACCACAGCATGGACAGTCCATCTTGAATTTGTTGCGATTAACACCGTTTTCGCTGCTCTCCCTGATTTCCTTAGGCATAACCACAGAAATCAGATTGGTTGAGCTACAACTCACACAATGATCAGTAGTTGAAGAGTTAACAGCTAAACAGTCACGGCAGAGAAGCCGAACAGGGCCATTAATCGCTTGTTTAGTATCAGAATGCGCAGGAAACGCCATACACAGATCGGGGTTCTGAGTAAAAAAGTGGCGATAGAAAGACTCAAGATCATCTTCAATCACAGTCCCTGTAGTAGGTAATACGCCCGCCCAGCCAGTTACACCGCAATCACGGCAGTTAATAACCGGGAGGTGCTTCTCTAGATCATCAGAAACAACATCATCAGAAAAGGTCAATCGAGGTTGCTCCGATACAGATGCTACTAAGCGTCTTAGCTCCCTCAACCAAAGCTGATAGCGAACCTGTAAGAATGGCAGTACAGATCCTTCTGACTCTCTACGGGCAACGGAAACCAGAGTTACAAAACTTTCAATCAGGGCAAGAGCTTGAACAGGTTCAATATTAAGCAATGATGAAAAATAATCGGCCATCTCGTTAGCATCGCTGATCTGGCTCTGCAACTTGTTAAGCAACCATTGCAAGAACTGGTGCTCCATCAGCAGACTACCCAGTTGTACGCAACGTTCTTCCCGCTCAGCTTTACCTAAATCTGAAGAGAGATAAAGTGACGGTTTATCCACCTGTTTTTCAGAATCATCGTCCTCAAACCAAATATCTATCTGTTTATTAATGTAGCTATCGATAGAGTCGCTGTAACAGGGGTCAATTTGTTTATCCGCATACAATGGTACCTGCCGAAAGACAGTTTCAAAGCCAGCGAAGAACTCACGGACGCTATATCTGTCTTCATTAACGATTGCCTCATCATCAAAATGGCAATCAAATATTTTCTGTGCGTAATCGATAAGATCTTGCTTTTCATCACCAACGGTTGCCGAGGTACCGACACAAGCCAAAAAGTCATCAGGAGTATTCAAGCGGTATTTTAAACGACGGATAAGACATGCCAGATCGGTACCCTGAGCACCATCAAAGGTATGTAATTCATCAACCACCAGATACTGCAACATCTCCTCGGTATTATGCCTCCAAAGCTTCTGGTCTTCTGGGCGGATCAATAAGTAATCCAACATCTTGTAGTTGGTCAGCAGAATATCCGGCGGATTATCACGAAGCGTATCTTTGCAGGTGATCACTTGTTTTTGGGCAGGATTCATTCTGCGAGACGGTGACGATTCTTGTGCGCCTACAAACAAACCTACACTTAATCCAGCGAGCTTAGGGTTCTGACCTATAGTTTCTGCAAAACGTTTCGCCTGATCGGTGGCTAGGGCGTTCATGGGATAGATGATAATAGCCTTAATACCATCCCGCATACCCGCTCGGTTCTGCACTGCACAATGGTTAAGGATTGGGTACATAAAACACTCTGTTTTACCTGAGCCAGTCCCTGTTGCAACCAGAGTTCCTTTTGGTTGAACACCGGAAAGTCGCTGAAACGCCTTAGCCTGATGCGCATAAGGCGTAAACATCATGTTCAAATGATCAAAGTAATCCTTCGCCAACGTACTCTTTCTGAAGGGCAAAGCCATCGAAAGATACGGCCCCTTTATAAGAACATCGGGAGCATCTACAAAATCATCGATAGCAGTTCGGTTACTTTCTCTTCTAAAAAGAGGCGTTGACATTGCAAACGCACCTTTCAAAAACTGTTGTACTGCGCTAGCCGTTTGTTTGGCTACTACTGAAGGTAACATCCTGCTCCCTTAATCTTTAGATATCAATGCAGATAACACTTTGATAAGTTTCTTAGGTGAAAACTGATCAATAGAAAATAAAGACCAATCATTTTCTTCCAGTAAATCCAGAGATTCTTCTAAATCATCATCGGTTGTGATAGCAACTTTACTCTCAGGCCAAGCAAACTCGACTTCCCCCTGAACCTGATCACCTATGACTATTTCATAACCCCAGACCGGTGATTGCAGCCCTTTACTTCTTGCTTCCTGAACAAAATTTTGAATGCAATCCAATTCGGTTAACTCCGAGATCTCATCCCAACTTTTTGTAATTTCAGAAAGAACCAAACCGAAGATCCGCTCTTTAATTAGCTTATCGATTTCTGACGAATCGATTGAGCCGTTAACATCCCTCGAAACAATCAACTGATCAGAATACCCATTCTCTTGATACCACCGTTCCTTGCGTTGCCACTTCGCCATATAGTCTGGGTCATCTAACAAACCCAAATGCTCCCAATAGTAAATTTGTCCTTGATATTGAATAGTGAAGTCTGGGAGATATTGACTGCCATCCTTTCCTGTCAGAGGTTTTTCATAGAATGGCTCAAGGCCATTTTGGAAAAGAAGATCAGCGACGATGACTTCCGACTTACTGCGAAGCATCAGCCCCATAATGGATTTATGGACCTTCCCTGATTCGTACCAATCAGCCAGCGTTAATAATTCATCTGGCACCTGATTCAGTTCAAACAGAGAGCTGTTGATACAGGCTAAAGCTGATTTTTCAGGTCGCGCATGTCCTATCAGTGAACTTACGTTATCTTGGATCAACAATGTGCACCGCATAGATGCCCGCGTGATCCCGGTATAGATCAGCTCCATCATTCGGCGGTTATTATTCGCCTTAGGAATGACAAAGTAGACGTGCTCAAACTCACTTCCCTGAGATTTATGCACCGATATGGCATATGCAAGCTCTGTGTTGCTCTCTAGGCTATTCTTTCCCGACTTAGAGTAATCAATAGCGAGGTGATCTTTCTCTACAAAATAACCCGCAAACTCGCTGAATGAGTACTTGTTCCATTTGAGGTATTTAGCTTGCTTGGGTTTCGGTTTTATAGTGCCAATTTCACCATTAAAAATCTGTACTTTGTCATTACTACGGTCTTTGTGATTCCACGCATAAATCGGATCTGATTTTGTGCGATTTCTAACCTGAATCACTTTATCAAACAGGTGAAAGCCATCCACAGAACCGCGTTGCGCCCAAGAGCCTGCTTTGAACTTCTGACAACTCAAATTCAAGGCTTCTGTACCATACATCTCTCCACGTACAGGAGATAAAACCTGGAATTTTACTATGTCATCTTGTAATACTCGGCTCCAGGTCTTCTGAGCACTCTCCTCACCGAGACAGAAATCTGCATGGACCTTTTCAATCAATGTATTGGCAAGATCCTGCTCTTCACTCCAGTAGATAACAGACAAATCATCACCAATTTCACCACCATCCTGTATCCTGATAAGTAGTTCGTCGCGATCCAGTTTATCGGCTTTCATGGAACCACTTTCCGTTTCTACTTTAGCAACTGAATTTCGAAATAACTCTGCAACATCAAGAATCGATGTGCCTTTTCCTTCAACACGATTATGCATTTGTCGAAGATTTATACTCAGCTCAACAAGTTGATCCGGATATGCTTCTCGTACATGACTGATAATATCCGCGTAAACTCGCCCCACTCCGATGGGAGGAAGCTGTGCTGGATCGCCAACGAGCATTAACCGTGATACGGAGTTCCAGTCCATTGCTCGACAAAACGAAGCGAATAAGGTGTTATCAATCATTGAGCATTCGTCAATCACCAGACACTGATAGCCAGTAACTTTTTGACCACCTGCTCTTTTTAGATTCATGTTCTTACTTAGCCATCCATGTCTGGTTAACAAAGCATGGATAGTCTCCACATCTACCCCTTCGATCCCCTGTTTTTTAAGCTCTTTTCTTAACCTATCAGCTGCTTTTCCAGTTGGTGCTAAGATGCAGATCGATACACCTATCCCACTCACAGCCTGAACACCTTTCAGAAAGGCTGTAGCAACAGTACTTTTACCCGTACCTGCACTTCCCGCTAATACTGCAAAAGGCTTATCAAAGACTTCTATGCAGGCATCGGCCTGTAACGATATTGCTTTTTCGTATTCCGGTCTTATTTCTTCATTGGTGTACAAGAGACTCTCACGAACCAACAGCGCATCCTGCCAGTTTCGCTTTGTTCTTATACGCGAAAGCTTTACGGTTGGCCTTTTTAATAGTTGTGTCAAAGTATCATCAACTAATCGCTCATCTTCAAAAATGTCCAAATCATAAAGCAGTAATTCACCCTGTTCCTCGCGATAATGTATAGCGAATTTATAAAATTCTTTATCAGCTTCGAGAAAACCTCTTTTAAACACAATCCGTTTCCATTCGGGAAGCCGCTCCAGCCTCACATTAACTTGATCAAGTATATTTTCAGCCTTAATGAAGACATGGGGAGTGCTTGCACGCAACGTTTCGAGTAAGAGCGCACGCAAACGCTCAGGAGCATCGAGATCTACCAGCCTGCAGGCCTCAATCTCCATAGCTGGAACCATCCCTCTATCGACAAGACTCCAACGGATAGAATCACTGTCATCATCCCCTTTGTATTGCTCTGCAAGCAGGTAAGGGTTTTCTACTAACTCCTGTTCAGATGCAAGTACGCCCCACTCACTACGTTGATCACTAATCAAGCGAGAAATCTGCGCTGAACTCAAAGCTATGCGGGGCATAATCTCAAGTAGCAACTTTTTTCGTATCTCACTTCCTTCAAGAGATACAACTATCTTTCGGCGTATGTTTTTAAGTTCATCTTTAGAAGGGATCCAGTCACAAAGCGAGTTAGTTTTTCCGCTGATGAAATCACAAACGGAATTATATGCATCACTCTCTGAAGCTAGTGCCGCTTTTCTGTAAAAGCTAATCCCTTGGCTAAGACCTAAATACTCAAGAACAGCTGGTATACCGGGATATGCCCCTCTGCTATGCCATAACCTACCAAGCAACTGATTAACCCAGTCAATCCTTGCTTCCCAGTCATCACTCTTATCCTTTATTTCGTTTTTGAGGACATACAGAGAGTTAAGCAACTGCTCTAGCAACCCAATTGCATCGTCATCACTTAATTGTCTGGAACCATATTTACATGCATGAGTTTGTTCAGGAAAAACAACAAACCGCCTAGCCTCATCTAACTCATCTTTGTATTTATGATATGGCAATCGAACGCCCTGTTCTGGCCACTGGCTAGTTATACCACGCTGCCATACAAAACCATTATGGAACTTTTCCTTAACTTCCTGTGTACAATTACTATAAAAAACGGGAGGAGCAATTTTCCCAATTAGTGAGACGCCCACCAACACATGACGCTGATGTTCTTCGGAGGAAAACGGATTTGAATAATGCGCATAATAGAATGCTAGGCTGGCACCTTCCTCCAACTCATCAAAATGCTCACAGGAAAAATTAAACCTCGCCTCATAATCAAAAGTGTTCCCTTTCTTTACCCCATCCCTTAAATACATAGCTTCGTAAGGCCATGTACAAGCTGTAGAAGCAGGGAGTTGCCATTGAACGGGGTCAGCGCCTCCATCATAAAAATCAGGAGGTGTATCCTCAGCAAAACATTCACTTCCACTAAACGCGTTCGCGCTATACACACAAGGTGGTATACGCTCCAATTCATTGAACGGCTTACCCGCTACTGATTTCTCCCAATTTAAATCCCTTCTTTCACGAATAACCTCGCCTGGATAGGATTTACATCCGACACAGTAAACATTTCGTTCTGGATGCTGACAAATATGCCCATTCCAACCATCATCATGCCACGCTAGCCGAATGCTGATATGTTTAGTCATTTTTTTGTTCCTTTGAATCTACGTTCAAATTGGCAAGCTCTGTGTTCTTACCCATGGTTTCTGTATACGTTTCGCTAGAGCAGTGTTTTAGGGCGTTCATCGAGAGGATGATTAATAGCCTTAACACCACCCAGCAGATTCGCCTGGTTCTGTACTACACGATGGTTCCAAGTGGGGTCCGTAAAATACTCGTTTTACCAGCCCCCATCCCAATTTCGACTAGGATCCCTTTGGCTGAACACTGGACAGTCGCTAAAACCCCCCTGCCTGATATGCATAAGCCGTAAGCATATTTTGAATTCACTTATTCCGGACAAAGAATGTAAGTGTTCTCTCGTTCCGTGGTTATTTGCCTATATTCTTTTACTTTCTGCTTAACAACTTCACCAATATTGAACGAGTCAAACGACAACCCATAGGCTACAGATAGGCGGTGAAACTCTTGGTCATCTATAGAAGTGCGAAGACGTTCTGGTTTGGGCAACTCAAGAATCTCAATAGGAAATCCAGTTTTAACCACTTCAACTGCTTGGCGATATACAGAAATATTCCTTCCTCCGCCACAAAGAAACGTCGTTATCTTTTCAGTAAACTTGCCAGGACCACCAGTATAATGCTTGTCGGTAGTACAAATGGTGTCACGAACTTTTAAATTCACAGCTCGCCGAAAAGGAGTGTCGATTTCTCGTAACTTATCTTCAGGAACATCTGCCCACAGTGCATACTCTCTATCATTAAGTAACTTATTCAAATCTGAGGGGGGGAGTTCTGAGCTGCTTTTTAGGCGAACCAACCGATATTTGCGCAGAATTTCGACACCTAGTGTCTCTAAGTTTTGATCATAGGTTTTATACCGCCATTCGCCATCATGTTCATCAATGATAAACATCGCTATGTCAAGCGTCCCGGCACCAACATCGATTAGCAGATGAGAGTACTTTCGTCGTTGAGGAGATTGCACATAACCAACAATTTGTGCAGAAAATTCGGGCAGAAGCATTAATCGTTCATTGTCGAATCTAAGCGATGATGGAATGCTACTACACCGGTTATCCAGACGCTCAGACACTTCTCGTGCAGTGTAAACAGAAATTATTTTACAATAACTAAGTGTCCAAGCTGCTGAAATGAGTCGTTGATATTTTTCTAATAACTTTCTATCTTCATAGTTTTCTGCAGGAATACCGGCATTAATCAACCAAGCGATTGATCTATTTTTATAGGGAGAATCCGCATCATTCTCTGGCCAACGACGAATAACTTTAAATACCAAAGCCAAAAACATTACTATGGCTATATTATGTTCGCGCTTTGAATCTCCCATTATCAGTGGCATTTTTAATTCGGTAATTTCAGTATCACCACGCTGTTGAGTTAATGAAGCATTACCATACTGGTCAACATAAACTGCACTTGGTAACAAATAACCATGTTCACCAAAGTTAATCGCATAAGCATCCGACTCATCCCCTATCACAACCTTGGTATAAGCTGTTCCAAAATCCAAGCCGACATAAAGATACAAATCCTCATCCCTCATCGGACTTATTTCATCTTGAAAGTCGAGTGGTGTATTGGAATTGTTCGCTAATTTGTCGACCAACAACGCCCGATCTGGCGATTCATATTCAGGCAATTTAAATTCAGGTGGGTTCATTGGATTAGCATGCTCTGTTTTCTTTGAGCACGTTTCATGACCACCAATTAAGTGCAACGGTTGCTGAAGTGCTTTTGCTGCATTAGCTAAACGCTTTTTCGTTTTGTTTCGGCGACGTTTTTTCTTAGAATTAGCCTTTTCTGCTTGGTTCTGTTGCAGAGGCGTGGTTCCAGACTTACGATTTTGTTCACATGTTTTTTTGTTCCTTGAAGAAAGTTTATCCGCAGAGCCTTCAGTCTCTTTTTGAGGGCGAGGTTTTTGCTCCATCGATTCTTTATATTTTTTTAATGCCAGCTTCCAGTCTTCCATTGACAACTACGAGCTCCTTTCAACGTTTATCACCAGATGACACACATCATGAATATGATGTTTCAGGACAGCTGACTGATTCAACTCAGCTTCTCTCTGTTCAAATCGCTCAGTCAGTTTACGGATCTGTCCCTCTGTCGCTTTGATCAGCGAAGACCTCCCGGCCAGCTGATGTTTAAATAAAGCGCTCTTTCGACTATTTAATTGGCGTTCAAAATGCTTTTTAGCGGAAGATAACTGCAAACCAACTCGATCATTATTCTCTGCAATTTTCTGTGCTGCTTCCTTTTCATAGTCTGACTGTAGCTGCTCATCGCAGCGGAAAAAAGCACTATCAATAGCAGCAACATCTACAGAACTAGAGACGTTAGGCCAGTCTTTTCCCTGCAACCGACCCGCATTAACAACATCAAATGACTTATTCGGCTCAAACAGCTCATCGCTCTCCAAATGTATTAAACGACTTACAAGTTTTTCCTCGATGCGTATACCTTCAAAAGACAGCCGCTTAACAACAGCTACATATTGTCCAGGTAGCAAATCTTTAAGCTTGTCCTGCGCCAGGCTAGTTGCTACTAACGGCACAAAGGCTTCGTTATGCTGACGTAAATACTCGCTGATAAACTGGATCAGTGGGTGGGTCTGATTTATAACCTCATGTTGATGATCAGACTTAACCATCTTATTGCGAAATACCACAGTGCGCCTTCCGCCCTGATCAAGAGAGGTCAAAGCGTGCATCTTATTTTTTTGCACAAACTTACCAAGTTCAGCCGCTGTTTGCGATGGTAAAATAATCTCATAAACTGTCTGATCAGTTTTAGGTTGGAAAAACTCAAAGCCCGTGCAGTGACGTTCCAGAAAGTCTTTAACAAAAGTGATTAGATCTGCTTCTGTGATGCGCTTGCTAAACTCGTGGGCAGCATTTACTTCCTGTAAAATATGGCCACTATGAGCAATCAAATTAGATGCTTCAGATTCAAGCTGGTCAGTGGTTTGACGAAGCTGCTCAATAGCCAAAGAAGTTTGCTCTATACGCTGCTGCTCTTGTTCCGGTGTCAACTCAGCACAGAACAAATCTTTCGTCAGAAGACTAATTTCGTCGCCTAAGATCGCTTCCATGTCACCTAGTGAACGTTTAAAAACATCAAGCCGTTCATACAAACGGTTGTAGATCCGTTGGTCGATAGTATCGTGATAGCAAAAATTCAAGATTGTGATTCTATCGGCTTTTTGACCATGTCGATCAATACGACCGATACGCTGCTCTATGCGCATAGGGTTCCAGGGCAGATCGTAATTAATCAATACTCGACAAAACTGTAAATCAACACCCTCGCTAGCAACTTCCGAGGCCAACAGCACTCTGGCTCCAGCCTTTTCCTTAAAGCGATCAATAATGTCCTGTTTTGTTTCTCGCATCCCACCCATCAGCACTTCACTGCTAATGTGATGCTCACCCAGGCGTTCAGCCAGATAACGTAAAGTTCCTCTGAAATAGGAGAAAATGATAACTTTCTCGTCAGGATACTCAGTGAAAAAAGTCGAAAGCGTATCCAACAAGGCGGAAAATTTACTGTCATATTCACGCAACTCTTCCAATTCAACAATCCCCTGAACACCGGCTACGATATGCTGCATCAAGGGAGCAGAATCTCCAACAGAACTGTCGGTGCCGAGATCTTCATATAGCTGAAAATCATCTTTGCTACTGCGTCCTTGCCAGGACTTCATCGCCGCGTACATACTACTGGACAATTGTCTTTGTGGGGTAGCCAGCAAAAAACCTTCAGATATGTCGCGATCAACTGCGTACCGGCGTACGATTTCAGTCACTCTTTGGTAAAGCTCTGTTTCGACCTCTGTCATCTCTACGTGGGGAGCCATTGGATCACGGATAACTCTAAGTTCTTTAACATCGGCTTTACGAGTACGGATGACAGCTTTTGACAGCAAGTTGCATCGTTCTATACGGTTAGCAAGCTGAATTCGCACACTGTCATCTTTTAGCTCTTCGTCATTTAACCCATCATCTAATATAGCTTGTAGTTGGTTGTTATCTCTTAACAAGTAATGCCGCTGAGCCCTGTTTAGCTCCGTTTCTATCTCCTCCCAGCCTGAAGACTTATCCAGCGCCTGACGCTGAGCCCTTACTAATGGCTCGTTGGCCGTTAAAATGCTGGGAAATATATGCTCTGAACTGAAGGTATCTTCGTCCACCAAGTTAAGAAGCTGATATAGATCCTGGCTATGCAAATTAATGGGAGTGGCCGAGAGCAGTATAATGTTTTCACTCACCTCCCGGATTAAACGGCCAAGCTTTGAAGTAGCACTTTCTGCGTTACGCATCTTATGTGCTTCATCGAAAATCACCATATCAAACAAAGGCTCTTCAGCTTCATTTTCTGCCATCAATTGTGCTAATTTCTGGCGCGGGCTTACCTTTTTAGCTTTGCTGGTGATACCCTTCGCTTCATCATCCATTTTTTGTCTTGGCGGGCGCAGACCATCGTAGCTACATACAATCGCTTTGCCTGGTGGAACATTATGTCGATCACGCTTAAGTTCTTGACAAAGTTCCGCTGCGTTCATTAAGGTCGCATCGATACCAAAACGGAACGCCAGTTCATCTCGCCATTTTTCTCTAAGCATCGCCGGACACACTACCAACAATCTTCTGGCATCGGTTCTGGCTCGCATCTCGGTCCAGATCAAACCCGCTTCTATGGTTTTACCTAAACCCACTTCATCAGCAATAAGAATGCCCTTAGACTGCGCTTCCAGAAAAGACAGCACCGGCTTGTATTGGTAAGCAAAAAATTCGGTATTGGTGGTATCCATGCTGTAAACCAAATTCGCAAGCCGACCTGAGAGCTGAATGCAGGTAAGGTTCCGCCGTAAATCATTAACCCGACCAAATTGCTTATTTTCCAGCATGCTATAAGGATCATCAGTATTACCACTATCAATCAACTCTAGTGATTTTGCAATCACCCAACTGGATCCATCCGGATAGTGAACAAAGTAGCGGATAATGCCGCCTTGCGTTCTGGTTTTACCGCTTAGGGTTCCTACACGGCCAGGATCGCTTATTAATCTAACCTGCTGGCCCGCTTGCCATATCTCACGCATCACTGCCCTCCTGATTAAACCGGCGTTCAAACTCAGCCCATACCGTATCGTAATCTTGCTCACGGTCGCATTTGTCGAATGGTGCGACATATTCGATAGTTCTGGTAAGAGGACCGTTAGGTACCGTGTCATCTTGTATGGTTTTAAATACAGAGCCAGACTTCAGATCACAGATATCTTCCCATCCCAATGGGATCATCTCTTTTGGTTGCTCTGTTATTGGCATCAGTTTAGCGATATCTTTTTCACTCTTTCGGGTATCGTCACGCCAAACAGGAGTTACGGTGCGACCATCAATTTCACCAGATTTCAGAGTATAAAGTGATTCCTTTTTCGCAGCTTTACGTGGCAAACCAACACCAACTAAGCCTTTGGATGCGGTAAAAACGATACGACCGGTTTGGTCATACCAGGTATCGGCTTCGTACTGGCGCATAACTGGGAACTGTACGCGATAGATAGTTTTTAGCTCTTCTAGAGTTAGTCCCAACGCCATTGCTACCAGTACATCAATTTCTACCAAAGCTTGGCGTCGTTCGTAGTCAGTCCGTAAAGCGCAGTTGCGTTGCCACTGTGGGGTAAGGTTTTTAAAGAAATCGCTAGATAGGCGGGAATCATTTTTTGCCCAAAAGTCACTCTCGGATTTGCTATCAAATACTTCATTCCACAAATCAGCATACGAGTCAGAAACACAGTTCAATGCCAAGTATCGGGTACACATCTGCTGATTTTCCACAAAAGGAAAAGCTTCTAAGCCTTGTGCATATAAATCACCTCGTCCTGTCGATTTTAGGAAGAAGTCAAACACTATTGATGCGCAGGCAGAAGCAAAATTAAGCATTTCATCTACACATTCAAATGTTGTAGATATACATGTATTAATATTTGCAGCACCTTTAGGCATAATTGTGGAAATAAATGTTCGTTCTCCCGATTGACTCAACTGTCGCCTATGAACAAATCGATAATAATCCGTCACAGGCCTTGGTTTTGGTTTATCCGCCGAATTTGCACCATTAGCTTTCCATTGTTCCAGATCGGCTTCATCCACCCAAGGCACTTTTGGGGTGCGTTTTTCGTATTCCGCCATATCGCAGGCAGGCACATAGTTCGTGCGCGGCAGATAATCATCAGGGATGACGGTAAGATCAAGCACATCATATGAACGGTTCGTATTACAAACTGCTTGCGGAGTATTATAAAACGGTCGACCAACAAAAAAGTGTGGCCCGGAAAGCACCCATTGACTGGTATTGTTCGGGAATTGGGTAGTACGCTCAATGGTTCCGTCCTTTTGAGCATTGGTTTCATGCCACATCTCCAATGACATATATTCATTCTGTAGATCACCCAGACGTTTTGGCTGAGCTGCAAATTTCTCCAGTACGGAAATTAACTGCTTAGAATGGAGTGCGGGAAGTCGGGCTGCAGTTGCTGGTGTACCTTCTGCGTCATAGAGTTTGGAAAATAAAGATAGATTAGTTTCAGTAATATCAACAATTCTTGAGGAGTGACCTTCCGTATTCCAGCCATATGACACCTTCTGTTCAGAGTCCACCGATATTTTCTTTAACCCAGGAGCCTCTCCAATACCATCATGTTCAATACAAGTATCAATGGTACTTGGAGTAAATAAATTGGAGATATTCTCAAAGAATATTTGGTCAGATTTATAACCATAAATATGGATTCCAAAATACACCTGATTATCTACTTCGGCGAACAGTTTAAACTGATTTTGAAATTGAAAATGCTTCCTTAACCGAGGGTAAACCATTTGCCTGAATGCTCCACCTTTTGGATCATCATAAATTCCTTCAGGATGAAGGAAGCCTGCTATCCCTTGTTGGTTATTAATACGCCATGCCTGCGGCAAAAAGCACTTATAAAGATTGGTCTGCTGTCCTTTCAGCTCAGGATAGTTTACGATCGCATTCAGGAAGTTCTGTGTTCCTGCTGATTCTTCATACTCAGCCAGATAAGCTTGTTGTAGTTCAGGGATCTGTTCAAAGGTCTGTTCGCGCAGGCTGTTGAGTTTTGAAGCAGAAAGTTTTTTCAAAATAAATTCTGGCTCAAAGTCGCCCATTACGCCACCTTCTTGCCATTCAACCTTCAGCCAAGGTGGGTTCCCCAAAATCAAGTCAAAGCCGCCACCCTGTCCACTTGCAGCATCCAGTGCAAAAATATCTGCAAACTCAAGCTCCCAGTGGAAAAACTTCTGACGCTGCGCTAGTTGATCCACCACTTTTAAGCGAGGAAATTTATCGTAGATAAATTTGCGATCCAAACTACTCTTAGCGAATAGATCGTGCCGGGTAGTAACTGTTTCCACTTCCGCGAACATGTCCAGTGTTTGCATCTTGTCAACGTTGGTCTCTACCGTCAGCTCTACTTCCACATAACCTTCAACAAGGGTTTCCAGCTCCATCAGATATTCCCATCGCTCAGGCAGTTCGCCCGCCTGGTCAATAGGCCAGAACCAAAGTGCGCACCAGTAATCCATCACCAGTTTAAGTTTTTGGTAGTTGGAACTTTTGGCAGTTTGAGATTTGATCAGCAGCTCATCCTTAGCTGCCATATTGGTTTCGAAGTTAGTTTTATCCAGGCTAAGAGGCCAGACGTTGTAATTATCTGAGGTTTTATCACGTAAGTACTTAAGCTCTTTAGTATGCTCCTGCCAAAGCGTATCAATCTTGGAGGAAATACGCTGTAGCTGTGCTAACTCGTCATCGCTAAAGGACTGAATGAACTCTTTACGCCAGTCATTAATTGCTTTGATCTGTTCGCTTTTCAGATCTTTAACTGCTTTATCCTTATAGTTAGCCATTGCCTCGTCAGGCAACAAGAAGTGGTAAACGTCACCATTAGCACGTTGCTCACCCGGCATAACCCGCTTAGGTGCACGGTTAAGCCAACTAGCGTCTTTTTTGATCTTCTTCGCGCCATATTGCAGCTCATGAGCGGCAAAGGTCTGACGACGAGCCCCTATCAGTGAGTTGCCGTTGAACAGCTGATAGCCAAACCAAGGCACAAACGTATCGTTACTGATGGCATTAAGCCAAAGTGAAACCTCTGCCAGTTCAACTGCAACCGGGTTTAAATCCACCCCAAATACATTGTTATCCGCCAGATACATCTTCACCCGCTGCAACTCGTAGGTGTACTGCTCTTGAGGAATACGTGTGCCTTCTGCGTCTTGCTTTAGTTCCAGATACTTTTCAGCAAGCTGGTTAATCGCTTCATTCAAGAATGCTGCACTGCCCATAGCGGGCTCACATACCTTCAGGGTAAGAATCTTATCGGCTTTATGATGTTTGTCTTCTATCGGCTCGATCTGCTCTTTGTAGAGCTCCTTCAATGCGTATTTCACCAAAGATTTGGTTAACACCTCTGGTGTATAGTAGGAAGCTGACTTTTCACGGTCACGACCAGCCATACGATAAATAAAGCTGCCTTTTGGATGGCAAATAAGTTTGCCTTTGTCGGGACCACTGGTGTGGTAAACCTTCTCTTTCTCGTCGTATTTGGGAAGTTCGCTGGCCGTCACGAAGTAGCCAGTCTCGAGTTCATTTAACTCCTCACCAGCTTTTTTTACCTCATAGAGATCTTCACTAGCGAAAAAGCCACGGTAGGAAAGTAGTGCTTCATAGACCGCGCCCAACTGGTTAATGCCAAGCTGATTATAAGAAATACGACCACGGCGCTTGTTCTTGCCCTTACCGGGACGACTCAGAGACATCAGTTGAATCACCCGTTGCAGAGTTTTATTGGTAAATACCACCCTGTTTAGAATCGGAGTTTCTTTGAGATCAAAAAGGTGGCTATCTAAGCGAGCTATAGTAAAGGTATCGTCTGTGGTAGCCAGCGTGTCCTTCTGGACAGTTTGTGGTTGATAGCCTTTAAAAATTAAGCGAAACAGCATGTTCAGGCTGTCGTGAATATAACTGCCGTTCAGCGCCTCTTCACCGGTAAGCTGAATCATTTCCAATTCACGCAATGACTCCAGGCTGTAGCCTTTTAAATATGTGGCTGAATCCATCTGAGCATAGCCAAGCTCAGGACGCGCCTCGATATAAAAGAGGAACAGCAAGCGGTACATATAGCGCAACGCTTCGCGGCTCAACTTTTCAGGGTCAATTGCTTTTTGTCCTGTATAGTTCGCCCGGTTTCTTTCCAGCAGATATTCCATTGCTTCGTTACCCAACAACTCAATGGACTCTCGCAGAGCATATTTAAGATCCTCCGAGACACCAAAAGCATGTTTATGGGAGTTTTCATCAAGGTTATCCAGCAGTGTCGAGCCACTTTGTGGGATCACTGAATCTTTGTGCAGCAGAACCGAAACCGCCTCTAGTGTTGCTCCTTCTTTACGTCCCAGGATTTCTTCAAAATCAAATCGAAGCACGCGGTTTTGCGCCCATTTGGTACGGTCGATAAGCAGGCATTGGCGGTTCCCCAACAGAAGCAACCAACGCGGTGGCTCTGCTTGAGTAAATACGTGTTTTGAGATTAGATCCTGCCAGCTTAGAGGCTGACCGTGTTTATCTTTGGTCATTGCTCGAAGTTGGTCTGGCTCAATACCCTGAATAAACTGCTCTTTGAGTAGCGGCAATGCCAGTGGGTCAGTATTGTCTTCATCGATTAGATCATGAGCCATAGCAACCCACAGGCTGGGCGCTCCACTCTGATCTTCATAGCTGGCTAATAGTGGTAACGGACTCTTATCATCCAGTTCTATCTGCTGCAGTTTTACCTCATAACCGAGTGCGGAAAGAACAGGTTTCCAGCGATTAAGCTGATCCCTTAGTCTTTTCCCGGTTGCACGCTCCTTTTGCTGTTCGTTCAACAGCTTAAAGTAACGGACTCTATAGCTTTCTAACTGGCGATGTGGTGTCCGGTAGCCTGACTGAGGTGATTCACCCTCAGCACGAGCAATGCGCTCTAGTTCTCTTGCCTGTTGCTCCTGTTGATTCCAACCATCAAGAACACCACGTATATCGTTACCGAAGATCTCGCTCAAGTAATGATGGGAGTAGAATTCGTTTTCGTTGTTAATGCCAATTAGTGCCATGTTATTTCTCCTCCCCTGTAATCACTGCAACCACCTGGATATAGGGGTGCGGCTCTATGGTCATGGTGTCTTCCATCCACTGCATATAGCTTTCAAAAACCTGGTCAATCTCGCGCTGCTGCCTCTCTTTACTGGATTGCTTAATCCCCTCCAACTGGGCGCTGGCTTCAAACTTCAGTTCCATCTGCTGTACCCGCCGTGTTCTAAGTTTATCCAGCTCATCAAGCTGATGATTAAGTTTGCTGTTAATCGTCGAATCAACATGTTTGCGTTCATGCTCAAGAAATTCTTTTGCATGTTCGATGACTTCAGGAAGGTGTTGCTGCAAACGCTCACTACGACTTTCGATCATTGGGTTCGCCAGTTTTAGATCAGCCAGCGGCAGCGCTTTAAGGAATTCTTCTAAAGGTTGCATGGCAGCAAATTTGCCTGCATTTAGCGTAACCACCAACCATGGGTTAACCACCGGATGACTCTTACGGTTCGGGTAAAGTCCGCTTATTAGGTAATGATCAGTATTGGCTTGTACATGTCCCGGAATACGCAAAATAGGCGCTTCGTGACGTCTGAAAGCGACACTTTGCAGCTTATCATTCAGCCATTGCACTACCGGGTTAAGCTGCCACAAATAATGAATCTTCGGCCATGAATCCTGATCAGCCCGACAACGAGCTATCTCATCCGACAATGTGGCAACGTTTTCTGAAAGGACAAAGTGCCAGTTCTCGGGTTTTACTTCCGGAGCGAGTTGATTGAACCGATATTGCAGATCGTTTGGTGCAGTTAGCTCCAACACCTGCTCTTTCTTACGAGCGGTATATTCAACTCTCTGACCGTTCTGTTTCAGATAACTTAGTGCAGCTTCGCAGTAACTCAATTCGTTACTGTATAGACTAGAAAGCTGCCCTGTTAATCCGGTGGTAGTCTGGCTGACCGGACTTTGCGGGGTAAAAGCGTGCAGTGGATTATTACTGATTTCTTTTGGCGGTACTGTGCCCAAACTCAGCATTGCATCAAGCACATTAATACCCTTACTAGGATCAGAGATCACATCAGCAACTACCTTCTCCTGTTCTTCCTGAGTATAGGCATCCATAAACTCAGATGGGTCACCAATATTTGTCTGTGCCTGTTCATCTTTATTAACCAGAATGTCGTAAACGCGGGCATCTCCAAGAAGCAGACCGGTATCATCCTTCTTTGTCATTAGATAGCGAATTTGAGGTTGAACCTGTTGGCCGTAACGGTCGATTCGTCCGTTACGCTGCTGAAAGACCATCAACGACCACGGGATATCAAAGTGAATCATTTTGTGGCTGAAATAGTGAAGGTTGATACCTTCTGACGCTACATCAGAACAAACAAGAAGACGTATTTTCGACTGGGCTTTACCGAAGCTCTCAACGATTGACATGATCTCAGTGTCGGCCATGCCGCCATGCAGTTTTACTATCTGAGATTTGTCGATATCGTTCTCTACAACCTGCAGGTTGAGATCCCGTTTCAGGTTGTCATAAAGAAAATCTAACGTGGGGATACTTTCAGTAAAGATCACTAGTCTGTCGTCAGACTTAGTTGGCTTCCAACCTAGTGCTGGGGCTTTTTTATCATTTATGGTGGATAATAAAGCCTGATATTTACCAAAACTGCTGGCATCGATATTTTCTAATCCGGCCTTGAGTGAATAAAGGCTGTTGATTTCAGTTTGTAGTTCTGGATCTTCCTGCCGCTCAAGCTTATTTATGCGATTGTTTACCACAGAGTGACAAGCCATCGGGCTGGAGAATAGTGCTTTCTCAAAAGAAACTTTTAGCAGGCGACCTGAGTTTGGCCCACCGTTATCTTTACCAATCTTTGCTTCAGCCAGCAGTTCGTACACGTACTGCTCCTGTTGGCTAGCCGCTGCATGAATACTTTCAATATGACGCTCCGGAAATTCTCCGGCGATTTGGTCTTTTACATCATGTTTAAAGCGTCGTACCACCAAGCCTTTATCTTTAAAATCTTCGTGCTTGTAGTTGCTCTTGTCGGTGATAGCCGTTGCATCCAGCATATTCATCAGGCTGGCAAAACTCTCCGGTTTACCATCATGCGGAGTAGCAGAAAGCATAATTAGGGTGTCGCTACGCTGGGAAAGTAGTTTAGCCGTAAGTGTTCACCGAGCCCATATTGACAGAAAAAGTGTGACACTCAGCACTTGATCCACTTTTGGCTATTGAGTGATCATTCCAGTGCTTCATCCTGTTTGTTATGAGCAGAAAGAAAGCCCCTAAA
>NZ_JAKKCL010000029.1:0-27322 GCF_021728175.1 Vibrio sp. A1-1 | reverse complement strand
GGACTTCAAGGCGGCAATAGACCAATTTTTTACTGTGACTCTTCCAGAGATCGCAGGCTCTTTGGCATCTCGAATTAATGATAATTTTCAGGTTCTCAAGCCTGCATCTTCAAGTTGATTCGGTATATACGAAAATGAAATGGGCATTTTAATCTTCAAACTACCTTAATTCATTGTTGTATTAGTGGTGTTTTTGTTATTAATAATTTTGATAATTATTGTTGTGAATTCATGTTTTTCTTAATAAGTTTTTTGAAATATCTTTAAATGTATATCTTTTAAAAGATTGCACACCTTCAACTTATATTGGACCGCATTGAACTTTAACAATTAAACTCTTTAATTTTAGAGATATAAATTGATAATCTTATTTTTAGTGTTTTTTTTATTCCTATTCTGGCGAGTTAGGTTTTTCTAGTCTATAAATTAAATATCGGCACTTTCTAAATAACTGCCGATAAAAATAATTTTAATTTCAATATTATAAATAGTTGGCTTTATACAATGGATATTGGCTTTTTCTGCCTGTTAAAAGGATTTCATATTACACCACACTTTAATGCCGCGCTTACCTCTATCAAGGTGACTGCGTGGCTGCCACATGTCAAACGATCTTGTTATAGAGGGGATTGGCAAGCGCTTGCTTTAGAAGAATCCTATCGAAAGGCCTATTACCCTAACTATTTACTACTCTCTGAATTTCCAGAATTGGAACTGTTTTTATCTCAATTTTGCTGCCCAATTTTGTCAGTACGGTTTATGAAATTAGAGCCGTGAGCTCAGATATTATAACGCCGAGCTTATGGCGTATGTTTTTCTCAAGTACAGGCGTGTTTACATCATTAACAACTGCTACAGCGGCAATTGAGGTTCATGAATTATGCAAAAGGGCTCACCTATAGAATTCTATCAGCAACGTCCTCAATCTCGTGAGACGGTCGGTGTTGAAGAAGTGCAGCAACAAACTCAACAGTTTGGTTTTGCTGAACCCGAAATGGATGAGCTGCTTAAGTACTCATTACGGACTCAACTTGAGGCTATGCTCCAAAACCAACTCAGCACGGCTGAACGCCAACGGCAACTGAAAGAGAGTTTCGCTGCGGCAGTTGAGCTCGTATTGAAGGAGACGAAAGTTGAGCACCTAACACTGGTGCAAGCCTTTCAGAGCATGTATGGCAACGCTTGCCAATCTCTTTCTCTGGCTAAACTCACTCAAGAGGAACTGACCCGACAGTACATTTCCACATCTGGGCTGGTGATGTCTCCACTTAACTGTAAACACACCATCAAAGATGTGTACCGAATTAAAGGCTTTGCGTGTGGTACAAACAAAGCTATCCAACAAATGCTTGCCAACAAGCCACAGGTTAAAGTGCTTTATCCAGCTTGCGGCCCCTTTGCACCGTTGCTGCTGCCTTTACTTGCTCACTACAAACAAAGTGATCGGATTAGCGCAGATCAGCTTCAGGTGACATTAGTAGATATTCACCCCGGAGCGATTAAAGCACTCAATCAATTGATCGCGGATCTTGATATCGCAGACTACATTGAAGCCTTAGTGGAAGAAGATGCTACCCAATTTTCGCCAACTCAAACGTTTGATCTCCTGATACTTGAAGCGATGCAGCATGGCTTTAGTCGGGAAGGGTTCCTCAGCATCGCGAAACATTTGGTTCAATATTTACATATTCAAGGCGAAATGATCCCCAATCAGGTATCTGTGCGCGCCATGATGGTCATCGGGGAGACGGAATTTAATCAACAATGGGAAAAAGCAGAGTATGCACATTCCAACCATTGCCAACCGGAATCGATAGATGATCGAATTGATCTGGGAGAAATTCTTAACGTCAATAAAGCCATGTTGCTCAAAAGCGAGATTTTTGAGCTAGATGGTGGAATAAAAATGCTGCAAGGCAACACCATTGAGCTGCCGAAAGATGTGCCAGATATGGCAAAACGTATCCTCGCCATTTACAGCCATATCGATACTTACGGAGATGCGATGGTCGGACAATACGACTCTGGTATTACCCATCCTAAACCCGACATGACTTTTTATGTGGATGCCAAGCCCAAAGCTGTTGAACACCATTACTTCGAAGCGAGGGGAGGGGATAAGGTCAGTTTCTATTATCAGTTAACCGGATTGCCAGGTTTTGTCGCCACCCATGGATGATTTCTATATGCAGCAAAAATACGTCGTTTTTACAGGAAGTTGTTACGCCTTGCCCATCATTCAGTTGTTGGCACAACAGCATAAATTGGCGGGCGTGGTAGTACCGGAAGGAGAACTAAATCCTGACTTACAGCAGCTACAGAGCTATCTGAGCGCTCAATCGATTCATATTACTCAGTATACCGCCAATGACAGCAGTGCTTTGATGGCGCAACTCGATGCTTGGCGAGTCACGGATGGCGTCATCTATTTGTTCAGGCACATAGTTCATTCCTCGCTGTGTCAGTTTTTCAACGGAAACTTGTACAACATTCATCCGGGAAAGCTGCCCGAGTATCGAGGCCCGATGCCTCTCTATTGGCAATTAAGAGAGGGTTTAGACACCTTTAGCCTCACCCTGCATCGTCTTGAGGCATCGGTTGATTCAGGCGCTATAGGAATGGAGTTAGAGGTACCATTTCACCCGTTTGAGACCTTAACCAGTGCTCAGCAAAAAGCGTCACAAATGACGGCTAAGCTGATGTATGACTTCCTCATCGCGCAACAAAAGCAAGGGCTGGTTTGGCGTGAGCAAGTATCAAACCCCAACGAAGTGGCACGAGCAGTAAACCAACATGATCTACACATTCGTTGGAACGTGCAAACGAGTCGCGAAATCGTCAATTTAGTGCGAGCAGGCAATCATGACTTCGGAGGTGCGATGTTGAGCTTGCCAAATGGTGTCGCCAATGTTTTGCAAGCAAGCGCAGTGGAGACTTCTTTAGTCGGTGTTGAGGCGGGGAGCATTCTCGAGATCAGCCCACAACATGGGTTACAAGTGAAAACGTTAGATAGCGCAATATCAATAGATGTTATTGCTACACAGCAAGGCGTGTTTTCGGGTTATCGCTACGCGCAAATGGCTGGGCTGGACGCTGGGATGTCATTGCTTCAGCACGCTTCAGCCTGCGAGTAAAGAAATATCTCAATACGGCTCTTTGCGGCATTAATGAAGCCCGTAACGGTATTTAATAATGCGAGATTGGAAAGTTTTACCCAACCACACCAATTACGTTATGGGTTGGTTTTAACTTAAGTGTATACGTTAAAAGGAAGAACAGTATGGCTACAGAACCGTATCTTGGGACACTAACCGCATTTGGCGGCAATTTTGCAATTAGAAATTGGGCAATGTGCTCGGGGCAAATGCAGGCAATTGAAGATAATCCAGCACTCTTCTCTCTAGTTAGCACTCTATACGGAGGTGACGCCCGAACTACCTTTGGTTTACCTGATTTGCGTGGCCGCAGTCCAGTTGGTGTAGGCACACGACCTGGGGGGATGGATTATCATCAGGGAGAAAGATTGGGTACTGAACTGATAACTATTGATATAACCCAAATGCCAGCACACTTACATACGGCAATTTTTACCCCTCTTGGCACTGCTGCACCTGTAACAGGCAGGATGCAGGTTGCTACCAATGCTGCAAATACGCAGGTACCCGAAAGTAATTCGTATATAGCGCAAAACTCTACCCCCGGGTTCTATAAACCGACGTTTCAGCAACCAGATTTGACTGAGATCGAAGGCTTAAGTGTGTCTGGTGGTGGCTCGGAAGGAGGTACTGTAACTGTGACTGAAACAGGCGGTTCAGAGCCACTTAATATTTTGAGCCCGGTATTGCCGATTAATTGGTTAATTGCCACTGCGGGAGTATACCCACCGCGCAGCTAATCAACCAAGAAAGAATTGGCTGAAACTTTCGCTAATCCTTTCCTATAAAAAATTAAATATTTAAGTTGATTATGATAACCCGGCTATGTTGATAAGGCCGTCATATTCAGGAGAGGAAAATGAGATTACGTCGTCAGGTAGCGATCGCAATTACAACAGCATGGGTGTCCTCAGCGTTTTTTTCCGGTGAAGTCTGGGCCGCACAGCAAACGATTAACTACTCTAATGGTTCAGGTTCCAATTTTAGTGAGGTGGAGACAGGCGTCACTGGGGGTATGCCCTCGGTCACTCTTACCAGTGCAGGTGCTGTGTCTATGGTATTAGATGCCGGCAATAGCACTGATAGCACTCCGTTTACTGGCCTAAATGACCTCGGGTTTGTAGCTGGTGTTTTTTTCTCAAATACCATGATTAATGAGTTCAACAATCGTGGCTTCCGCTTTTTTGAGCGATCAAGTACTAACTTCAGTTTCGACGAAATTACCTTTATGCAGGGGTCGGCCCGAGACTCAGATAAAACGTATCAACTTGTGTTAACTGGCTTCTCTAATGATACTCAAACAGTGACCGAAACTGTCACCTTGCCAAAAGGTGGTGAAGCAAACTCAGGGTTACAGGATTTGTTTACCCTGACCCGTGGTACAGACTTTACTGATTCTGCATGGCAGGACGTTGATACAGTGACTATGGCGTTTACCAGAAGTCCGGGTGCTGACTCTCGTTATCTTATCAAAAGTATCAAGATTGATGACGCTGCGGTTTCAGACTCAACCGCGCCGACTTTTGTCAGTGCGAGCTCAACCCCCACTGATGATGCAACCAATGTTTCTGTTAGCAACAACATCGAGATTGCCTTTGATGAGAATATTGAGCTGAAGAGCGGCAATATTACCATTCGTAATGTTACAGACAGTCGCGATTTTGAAGTATTTAATGTTGCCACCGAAAGCGATGGCACAACAACTTCACCAGGCGCTGGCCGCATCAGTGTTACCAACGATAAAGTTTACTTAAACCCAACCAGTGATCTGATAGGAAACCGGACTTACGCCATTCATATTGAATCTAGTGCCGTGGCTGACACCGCAAATAATAGCTTTGCTGGGATCAGCGATGATGCCACATTTAACTTTACTACGGTCGATACCACGCCAAATGCGCCATCTACACCCGATTTAGATGCTAGTTCGGATACCGGATCATTAAATACTGATAATATTACCAGTGACACTACTCCAACGTTTAGTGGGATTTCCGAGAGTGGATCGATCGTTACTTTATACAGTGATCAAGTCGGTGGAGGTGCAACGGTTATTGGCACAGGCACTGCTACTGGAGGAAACTGGCAGATAACAACCAATGAGTTGGCGTCTGGTATTACACATGCAATAAGTGCTAAAGCGTCTGATAGCGATGATAATGTTAGCTCGGCATCCAACGCGTTAAGTGTCACCATTGATACAGTAGCACCATCCGTAGTGAGCATTACCACGCCGATTGAGGCTGATAGTATCGTCAACGCTGCAGAAGACAACGATGTGCTTATCGCTGGCTCCGGCGCGGAAGCAGGCAACAGCGTGACCGTGACTATCACAGACAATAACAGCTCTGTCAGTCGTACGGTGACGGCCGACAACTCAGGCAACTGGACGCTGAGCGGCAGCGAGCTGGATATCAGTGGCCTGAACAATGGTACCCTGACTGTGTCTGCAACCCAAGCTGATATAGCAGGTAATATCTCCACCGCAGCCACACAGAGCATTACCCTGGACAATGCTGCCCCATCAGCAGTGACCATCACCACGCCGATTGAAACCGACGGTATCGTCAATGCGACAGAAGATAACGATGTGTTGATCGCTGGCTCCGGCGCGGAAGCAGGCAACAGCGTGACCGTGACCATCACGGACAATAACAGCTTTGTCAGTCGTACGGTGACGGCCGACAACTCAGGCAACTGGACGTTGAGCGGCAGCGAGCTTGATGTAAGTGCGTTTAACAACGGCACCCTGACGGTGTCTGCAACCCAAGCAGATATAGCAGGTAATACTTCCACCGCCGCCACCCAGAGCATTACCCTGGATAACGCCGCACCATCAGCTGTGACCATCTCCACGCCGATTGAAACTGATGGCATCGTCAATGCGGCAGAAGACAACGACGTGCTGATTGCTGGCTCCGGCGCGGAAGCAGGCAATAGCGTGACCGTGACCATCACGGACTACAGCAATTATGCCAGTCGTACGGTGACGGCCGACAACTCAGGCAACTGGACGTTGAGCGGCAGTGAGCTTGATGTAAGTGCGTTTAACAACGGCACCCTGACGGTCGCGGCTAGCCAGAGCGATGCTGCGGGCAACACCTCCAGTGCAGCTAGCAAAACATTTACGTTAGATAACGTGCAGCCAACTGTTTCTTTGAGCAGTTCAGACCTCGATTTGATCTCTGGCGAAACGGCGAGTATCACGTTCACCTTAAGTGAGTCATCAAGTGACTTTGCTGAGTCAGATGTCACCGTCACTGGCGGCAGTTTGTCCAACTTTGCGGGCAGCGGTAGCAGTTACACGGCGACCTTTACACCAACGGAAGAGAGTGTGGCGAGCGGCACCATTGATGTTGCCACCGGCACATTTACCGATGCCTCTGGTAACAGCAATAGTGCAGCAACACCACTTTCCATCAGCGTCGATACTATGCTTCCAACCGTCAGTATCACTAGCTCCAGCGCTGCGCTGAAAGCGGGTGAAACGGCAACACTCACGTTTACCTTGAGTGAAGCCGCAACTGATTTTGCCGAAGCCGATGTGACCGTTGCTGGCGGAACTCTTTCTAACTTTGCGGGCAGTGGCGCCAGTTACACGGCTACCTTTACACCTGCAGAAGAAAGCACTGAGGATGCAACTATTGATGTTGCAGCAGAGCAATTTAGCGATGCAGCTGGCAACCTCAATACTGCAGCGACTCAGTTGTTGATCTCAGTGGATACGGGGATCCCGACTGGACATAGCATCAGCATTGATCAGGAGAGCATTAACAAAACCAACGAACAGGCGATGAGCTTTACCTTCGCAGCAGCTGAAGTGAATGCGATGTTCACTTATCGCGTGACCGACGGTACCACGACCATTGACGGCGCTAGTCAAACAATCTCCTCGGAGACCATGCAAGTAACGGGCATTGACGTCACTGGTTTGCAAGAGGGGACGTTGACAGTAAGCGTGGTGGTAACCGATGCCGCAGGCAATGCATCTGATGCAGTGACGGATACCGTGACTAAACGCTACGATGTCGCGCCAACGGCAGTTGATGATAGCTTCTCGACTGAGGAAGATACGGCGAAACAATTTGATCTGTTAGCCAACGATTCCGACCTTAATGATGACATGGTCGCTTCTTCTGCAACGGTTAAAACGCAACCAATTAAAGGTCAGGTGTCGATCAGCAACGGCGTTGTTACCTATACGCCAAATAGTAATGAGACAGGCACGGATAGCTTTACCTATACCGTGAAAGATGCCCTGTTGCAGGAGTCACAAGACGCGACAGTGACCGTCACTATCATGGCTATAAATGATGCGCCAGTCGCGAAAGCGCTGACCATCAACACCGACGAAGATACCGCAAGCGCAGCAGTCAGCGCGCGTAGTCAAGCGGAGGATGTTGAAGATGGCATCCCAACGGGTGATTTAGCGTTAGTTAGTTTGCCTCAAAAAGGACAAGTCGCCATTGATCAAACTGTAGGCACTTTTGTATATACGCCGAATGCGAATGAAAATGGTAGCGACAGCTTTACTTACACGATCGCAGACAGTGAAGGCGGCGTTTCTCTTGCGGCCACGGTCAGCGTCAATATCGGTTCCGTCAATGACTCACCAGTGGCGGAGGCAGACAGTTTTACCTTTGATGAAGATGTCACATCGACACTCGATGTTTTAAGTAACGACAGTGATATTGAAGATGGGTCATTCACCGCGAGTAGTATTACCCTGCAAGATCTTGGTCAAGGAGAGGGGGGATACAGTTTTGCCACGGTCAGTGTCAATGCCGATGGGACCTTAAAGATTGTGCCAACAGCGAATGTTAATGGTCAACATAGCTTTACCTACACGTTAACCGATAGTGGTCAAGCAGTCTCCGTGCCAGCAACCGTCACGCTCAATATTACGCCAGTGAATGATGCCCCCGTTGCTGTTGATAACAGTGCGCAACTGCTGGAGGGAGGCTCCTTCGAAGTCAACGTATTAGGCAATGATAGTGATGCCGATGCTGGAGACAGTTTTGAACTCACTAGTGTCACAGTCGTCGATACGCCAGCATATGGCAGTGTGAACGTGACGGCGTCTGGAGCGATTGTTTACAACCCCAATGAAAACTACTTCGGTGAAGACAGCTTCACCTATACGGTGGCAGACTTAGCAGGTGCTGTATCTAACGTCGCAACAGTGACTATGACGGTAACACCAGTCAACGACGCACCAATGGCGCAAGCACAGTCACAAACGCTTGATGAAGACAAGAGTTTGGTGATCACGCTGGTTGGTTCAGATATTGATAACGATGATGACACTCTGCAGTATCTTATCACTGAGCAAGTCAGTCATGGCGTGCTAGAGCAGTTGACCAATAATAGTTGGCGCTATACACCAGAAGCGAACTTAAATGGCTCCGATTTCTTCTTGTTCAAGGTCAACGACGGTGATCTCGACTCGACAGAGGTTCGTGTCGATTTGACGGTGAATGCAGTCAACGATACACCAACCGCGACCGATGTTAGTGCTACGGGAGAGGAAGAGATACCGCTGACCATTACTTTAAATGGTAACGATGCAGAAGGCTCATCTTTGAGCTATCAAATTGTAACATCGCCAGTCAACGGTAATGTTACCGTCACAGGCAATCACGCGGTTTATACGGGTAACAGTAACTTCTTTGGTCAGGACAGTTTCACTTACAGCGTAAGTGACGGAGAACTTACCTCTGGAGTGGCGTTAGTGACCATCACGGTGAATAACGTTAATGACTCGCCAGTGATTACGGGTACCCCATCGACGCAAGTGGATGAAGATAGTGTGTATCAGTTTGTGCCCGCGGCATTGGACGATGACCCAGCGGATACTCTGACCTACTTGATAGCTAACAAGCCACCTTGGGCTACATTTGACAAGACAACAGGAGCACTTTCTGGCACGCCAAGTAACAGTGATGTGGGTACTTATCCAGATATCGTGATTAGCGTATCCGATGGTACTATTTCTTCCTCATTGTCAGCGTTTTCGATTACTGTGAATAACGTGAATGATGCACCTGTTATCTCTGGCTCACCAGCAACACAAGTGAATGAAGACAGCGCCTATCTGTTCACGCCACAAGTGTCAGATGTTGACAGCCAAGCCTTTACTTTCAGTATCGTGAACAAGCCATCTTGGGCTAGCTTTGATGCATCAACAGGCACGCTCAGTGGTACACCAGATAATGGTGATGTTGGCAAATATCAGGGCATTGTTATCTCGGTTTCTGATGGTCTCACGACCACAATGCTCAATAGATTCAGTATTGTTGTTAACAATATCAATGACGCGCCAGTGATCAGTGGCACTCCTGCTCTTACTGTCAACGAAGGCAGTACGTATCGCTTTGCGCTGCAGGCATCGGATGTTGATAGTAGTAGCTTGAGCTTTTCAATCCGCAATAAACCATCATGGGCAACCTTTGATAGAGCTACTGGGTTGCTAAGTGGTACGCCGGAAAATGAGCATGTTGGCAGCACCAATAATATTGTTATTAGTGTCTCTGACGGTGAGTTAAGCGCTTCTCTAGCAGCGTTTAGCATCACGGTAATCAACGTCAATGATGAACCAATGGCAGTTAATGATACCTATGTCTTTACCGAGAGTAACGATGGTAGCTACTTATTGGATGTACTCAGCAACGACAGCGATATTGATCTAGACACATTACAACTGGAATGGGTTAAACCTACATCTGGAACGGCAACGATTGTGGGCAGTCAAATCCAATTGGCAACGACCTCAATTGGTACAGTGACAGTGCAATACAGTGTGAAAGATGGTAATGGTGGAAAGGCCACCGCGAAAGCAATCGTGACAATTAAAAGTGCGAAATTGGACGCACCAACAATAACCGCACCTTCAGATATTGAAGTGAAAGCAACTTCGCTCTTTACTAAAGTTGCATTAGGCTCTGCCGTGGCCCGAGATAGTACAGGCAAGCTATTACCTGTTTCATTGGTCGACAGCACGACCTTCTTCCGACCTGGAACTAATACGGTCTATTGGCGTACTCAAGACTCTGATGGAAACGTCGCTGAGGCTAGTCAAACGGTAACAGTGTATCCACTGATAAGTATCTCCAAAGATGCGCAAACCACGGAAGGCACCAACCATAGCGTAACGATACACCTTAACGGCCCTTCGCCGAGTTACCCAGTAGTCGTACCTTACACGGTTTCAGGAAGCACAGACAGTGATGACCACACACTCACCTCTGGCGAAGTGGTGATAACTAGTGGTACCGAAGGCAAACTTTCGTTCGAACTACTTAATGATGGACAAAGTGAAGGCGTTGAAACCTTAGTGATTGATTTGGACAGTACCCTTAATCTAGGTAGTAAGCGTCGTTACACCTTGACAATCTTTGAAGAGAATGTGGCTCCGAAGGTCTCGGTAAGTGTATCTCAGGCGGGGGAGCAGCGGAGCCAAATTGAAAATGGTGTTGAACCGGTCACAATCACAAGCAGTGTTAATGATGCCAATATGTCCGATATACACAGTTTCAGATGGACTAGTGATAGCGATGTACTTAACCAAGCGATTGCGGGGCAGATGTACAGCGAAACATTGACTTTCTCTCCGCAATTACTGAGTTCAGCGATTTACAATTTGCAATTGACAGTTACTGACAATGGCACTCCACCATTATCAGTGACACGGAATGTCTATTTAGAAGTGGTACAAACATTGGCGGAGCTCGGAAGTGAAGATAGTGATGGCGACTTAATCCCGGATGATCAAGAAGGTCATAATGATAGTGATGGTGATGGCATTCCTGACTATCTTGACGCAATTTCTGACTGTAACGTAATTCAACAGGTTGTGTCAGAAAAAGATCGCTTCCTCATTGAGGGGCAGCCAGGTGTCTGTTTACGCAAAGGAATAACCATTCTGACTAACACAACAGGAGGAGCTTTATTGCTAGATGAGGAGCTTCCTAAAGATATCAACATGAAGAGCATAGGGGGAATCTTTGATTTTGTAGTAACTAATTTGCCGCTGTCCGGCCAAAGCTATCAATTAGTTTTGCCTCAGCGTTTACCTGTTCCAGCAAATGCAGTGTACCGAAAGTATAACGCTGAACAGGGGTGGATAGACTTTATTGAGGATGCTCAAAACACAGTGTCTTCTAGTGCTGGCGAGGCTGGTTATTGTCCGCCACCAGGGCACAGTTCATGGTCACAGGGTCTGACTGAAGGTGACTGGTGTGTACAACTTACCATTGAAGACGGTGGTCCGAACGATGATGACGGATTGGCTAATGGCAGTGTCGTTGACCCTGGCGTCGTTGCCGCTCGTGTAAACAATAATGCACTCCCTCAAGCGATTGACGACAATGCGTTTGTTAGTCTCAATGGTACGGTGACGCTCGATGTATTGAGTAATGATACCGATGCTGATGGTGATGGGCTGAAGGTAAGTCGCGCTTCTGTAGATATTGGTAGTGTTAGTGTGGTTGATAACAAACTAAGTTATGTCACTCAACCACAGTACTACGGGGAGGCTTTGATCACTTATAGCGTAACGGATGGTAATGGTGGAGCGGGATCGGCGAAGGTGACGGTGAATGTGGTAAACAGTCAGAATCCGAATGCGGTGGACGATAATATTACCACCGATGATCGTACCCCTGTCACGGTTTATGTCCTTGCTAACGATACCGATCCGGATAACGACACATTGAAGTTGGTTTCAGTCCAAGCGCAGTATGGGCAGGTGGTCATGAATGCAGATCAGAGCGTGACCTATACCCCTACCTCAGGGTTTGAAGGCAATGATGTGTTGACATATATCATTCAAGATAGCCAAGGCCTGCAAGACACAGGGAAAGTTATAGTGACAGTTAAGTTGGTAAGAGATGTAAAGGTTGAAAATACTTCAGCAGGATCATTGGGTAGCATAGTGTTGATGCTTTTGATTTTGTTAGGAGCCATGAAACGTTATGGAAGAAACAGTGCTCTAGCACTAATTGCTGTGTTTAGTTTTAGTAGTCAAGCGGGTTGGTATGTTGATGTTCAAATGGGGTCAAGCCATGCAGATGAGCGTGATGCTGTTAAAGGTGATAACGTAATTTCTACTGACAACACCGGGCTCTACCGTTCTATCGGGTTTGGATATACTTTTTCTGAGCAATGGTCAGGAACTATTCGTTATATAGATATGGGTGAAGGTAGTGCAACATTGCGTAGTGCGACTACTTCACCAGAAGACTATCACACCAGTGTCGCATCTATAGCACCACTCCTTGTTAAGGGCATAGGCTTCGACATCGGTTATAAGTTCTGGCAATACAATTCATGGTCCGCAAAACTGAGTTTGGGGGGCTTGTTCTGGGATACCGATATTGAAAGTACGTATCAAGGCAGCAAGATAACGACGGAAGTGGATGGTTTTGATGGATATATTGGTGCAGAAGTTGGCTACAACCTCTCAGATAATTGGGAGATCGGTGTCCAAGGCGCTCGTTATTTTTTACATGAAAATGATGTTGATATAATTGCGCTACAACTTCGTTATTTTTTTGAGCCGTTAGCAGCGTATTAACTTATGGTTTGGTATTTTTCGATAATTTGTATCTTAAGCGATCATGAAGCGGTATGGTAAATCACTGGAGATTAATGTCGTGATTGTGATCTTTATTATGTAGATTAATAGTCTATAACAAATCCTTAATTACCTTGAAGTCTTTTCTTCTTAACACCTAGGGCAAGATAGTCTTTTGATGAAGTGTTAAGCAGAACTTACTGTTCGATATTAGAAAAATAAGGTTCATTGAATGCTCGATGTGAACTTAAAAGAAGATGATTTATGTAATAGGGTTGCTGGTGGCGCTGAAAGTGTCAGCGTGATACGTCACTTTACTTTGAACCTAGTACGTTTACAGTCGAAGAAATATAGTGTTGGGGCTGAAGCCAAACCAAGCGGGTTAGAGCGACACAATTCGTAGTGAACTCTTATTTGGTTGAAAAGCGTTCCAAGCTCGCAGTTGCTCTGACTCTGCTGGTGATAACACGACGATAAATTGATACCTATCAAAACGATAATTTTATATCTGCTTTAATCCAATACTGATTGAATAATATCAAATGCTTTTTCTATTTTTGGGGTAGGGATAATGCCAAACCCAAATAAGAGGGCATTAGAATGATTGTTGATAGAAAAATGCGATGATGGGTAAACCGCTACATTGAATGAAGCAAGCTTATTCATCATTTGTGTCGCGCATCCCGATACTTCAGCTGCTATATGCAATCCACCTTGGCTTGGAATACGTTGTAAGCAATCTATGTTGTCAATTAATTGAGTGAGTTTATGATACCTTTCGCTATAGATTTTATTCATATTGAGTAAATGGTGAGAGAAATGACCGTCACGCATGAATTCGTCAAGTAGGATTTGAGACACCACAGATGTACTTCGTCCCAAGTGCCATAACATATTTGAAATTGGATCTATTAAAGATTTTGGCGGAATCATATAGCCAATGCGTAAGCCGGGAAATAGTATTTTAGAGAAACTGCCTATCATAATGACGCAGTCATTTTTGTCTTGTGATTTGAGAGCTTGCTTACTGGTATTGAGATAGTGATATTCCGCATCATAATCATCTTCGATAATGATTGCGTTATTAACTTCTGCCCACCTCAACAGTTCTAACTTTCTTTCGACGGAGTAGCTAAAGCCTAAAGGGAACTGATGACTAGGCGTTGTATAAATAATTTTGGTATTAGAAGGGATTGATTCAACGACAACGCCTTGGTCGTCCATCGGCACGGTGCCTATTTGCGCGCCAAGTAATCGAGCTTGATTTCGAAAAACAGGATATCCTGGATCTTCCGTCGACACGAGGTCCCCCGGAGAGAGCAATGTAAGGAGAGTCGTCATTATTGCCTGCTGGCACCCTTGCGTAATGATGATATCTTCAGGGTCACAGATTACGCCTCTCGAATGTCTTACATACTCGCAGATAGACTCTCGTAAACAAGCTAGTCCTTGTAAATCACCACCATGTGCAAACTCTGGAGTTAATGCATTGAGCCTACTCAGTCTTGAGTGTCGCCAAATATGCTTTGCTATTCTCTGATGATCAGGAACGCCTAAAGTGAAGTCATAGTCTAGATTCTTTGGTGCGATGATCTCTGGCTTTTTCGCTGCGTTAGTGCCAAACACCCCTAGTTGGTAGTGTTTTATTGATCTCTTATCTTGATTCACCGTTTGTTCTAGAGCATTACTTACGTACGTGCCAGACCCTGCCTTTTTTACTATCCACCCCTCGAACTGAAGTCGCTCATACACCGAAATGACAGTGTTTCTTGCTATGCCTAACTTTTTTGACAACATGCGAGTCGACGGTAATCTCTCATTTGATCGTAATCTGCCTTCTAATATCCCTTGGTATATCTCGGAATAAAGCTGTTGGCTGGTGACTTTTCCAGTTTCGAAGTGTAGTGAAAATGGCATCGTTTTCTCTGTAGACGTTGAAAAGTGGTTCTAAAGCGTTGTGAGGATGTGGATCTGTATATACCAAGTATATCTACCTAGTATACCGTTATCTTGGTATGGAGAAAGCGCATTTGAGTACACTATTTCCTCATTTTGCAAACGGATGTTACTTACATTCGTATCTAATCGGCCTACCTATCAACGGTGATCAGGTTTAAACCTGTTTATATCGCACTAAAAATTTGAAGACATAGTGTTATTCATCGGGGGTTAACGATTGGAGTTACTCAAGTCAGGATTACTTTTATATAAAAAGCTAAAAGCCTTGGAATAAACTAGAAATTAATTATAAGTGAAAATTAAAAATTGAGGGTTCAATGAAATTAAACAATGCCTTGGTGGCTATTTTATCGCTCACGTCTTTCGTCACGTTTGCGAAAACAGAGTCAACGGTTAGCAGTCAATTAAAGAGCGTAGTTGATGAATGTGCTAAAGGATTAATGAACGAATACGATATTCCGGGGTTGGCTATTGCAGTAACGATTGATGGTAAGCGTTATTTTTACAATTACGGTTTCGCTGACGAAAGTAAGGGGAGTTTAGTCACCAACGACACAATTTTTGAACTCGGCTCTATCAGTAAAACTTTTGCCGCTACTTTGACTGGGTACGCCCAAGCAAAAGGTAAGCTGAACATGGATGACAAGGTCAAAGATTATATTCCAGAATTAGAAAATAGTGTCCTGGGTAATACCAAGCTAGTTCATGTCGCAACCTACACTGCAGGTGGTCTACCATTGCAATTCCCTAGCGAAGTAACGAACGACGCTGAAATGATGCAGTACTACAAAACGTGGAAACCGGAGTACGAAGCCGGTACTAAGAGGAAGTACTCAAACCCTAGTATTGGTCTATTTGGCTACATCGGTGCCTTGAGTATGAAGTCAGACTATACGGAAATGATGGAAACCGTCATCCTGCCTGAGCTCGGTATGACCAATACGTTTGTCTATGTACCAAAGGATAAGCTTAACAACTATGCTTTTGGTTATAGTTCTGAGGGAAAACCCGTTAGAGTTAATCCAGGTATTCTTGATGCACAAGCCTATGGTATTAAATCAACAAGCTTAGATATGCTTCAATATATCGAAGCAAATATGGGTCAAGCGCAACTTAATACTGATATAGAAAATGCGCTAGAGCGAACTCATACTAAGTATTTTGATACCGACACGTTTACGCAAGCCGTAGGGTGGGAGGGTTATGATTACCCCGTTTCACTTTCGCAATTATTGAAGGGGAACTCCAGCGACGTAATTCTCAACGCTAAACCGGTTCAAGCAAGTGTATCCGGTACTCTCGGTCGTGACGTTTGGTATAACAAAACGGGCTCAACAGGTGGCTTTGGGGCATATATCGCATATGTACCCTCTGAAAAAATAGGCATAGTGATTCTGGCGAATAAAAACTACCCTAATGCAGAAAGAGTAGAGGCTGCTTACAATATTATTAGCTCGGTGGTGAAATAAACTTTAGTGGTAATAGGCACTACGTAATTGTTAGAGCTTATTTAGATACATACTATCTGCATTGTTTTATTCGATAGTATTTATAGGAGTATTCATGAAAACTAAGCATTGGTCTAAGGTGACTTTGCTACATGAAGTTGTTACGAACCCAAATATAACGATTAAAGGTAAACATAGTTATTACAGTGATTGTTGGGACGCCGGTTTTGAGGAGTCCGTTGTAAGATATCTACAAGGCGATGAGTTCAGCCGAGATTGGGAACCAAAATGGAAGATTGATAACTTACATATAGGTGACTTTGTCTGTATTGCAGCGGAAGTTGTGATTGTTATGGGGGGAAACAGTACACATAGAGCTGATTGGTTCTCCTTGTACCCATTTATGGACTTTATTGAAGAAGCGTATGTCGGGAAAGGAGATACTCACATTGGCGATGGTGCCTGGCTCGGTATGCGATCCATGATAATGCCGGGTGTGACTATCGGAGAAGGAGCAATCGTTGCGGCAAACAGCGTGGTGACGAAAGATGTTGAGCCTTACAGCATGGTTGCAGGCTCACCAGCTAAGCATGTCAAATATCGCTTTTCTCGCGAGACGATAGACGAACTGCTCGCCCTTAGGATATATGATTGGCCTGATAAGAAAATCGACAGCCTGAAGAGATTGTTATGTTCAGACGATTTAGAAGGGCTGAAAAAGGCAAGCGCTGAATACGATAGAAATCATTCAGTAGAGTGACGATGTCACTATTTTAAAAAACAGAAGAGGCTCATTATAGAGCCTCTTTTTAGTGTGATGGATATCTGCAACCACCACACTTCCTTATCAACTCATCATTCAGCAAGTCGCCAACTAGAATCGGAAACCTTTTAGTTTCATCTTTGCAGGAAAGGTTACCTCAATAGTTGGCTCTTTCAAGTGTTAGCAGAGACGCTCATAACTGTTTTGTTTGAGCAATTCGGTTAAGTCGCCTTGACCATATTTTAGAGTTGCTTGGTGTTTTTGATGTTGAATGACCTGATCAAAAGTAGGTCGAGTCACTGAACGAAAAACGCCCACGGGTACGGGAAAGTCTGGATAGCTCAAGTTAGCAAGCGCATAAGCATAGTATGACTCCTCGCATTGACTGGAGTGGAGCAAAAGGTTCGGGGCCTCTGATTCGACAATCTCGAAGCCAAACCCTTTATTGATCAACGCTTTTGAGTGTGTTTTACCAAACAATAACGGTTCATTATCTGAGAGATAAAGTAGATGTTCGCTTCTATTAGCTGGGCCGCTGTAAGGTTCGTGCACTTTATCGTTAAAAATGACGCAGTTTTGCAGGATTTCAACTACAGCAGTGCCCGAATGCGCGGCAGCAGCCTCTAACACCATCGTCATGTGTGTAGGATCATTGTCCGATGTTCGTGCTATGAACGTAGCACCTGCGGATGCTGCTAATGCCAGAGGTTTAAGCGCTTGATCGGGAGAACCTTCAGGACTCGACTTAGAAATGAAGCCCTGTTCGCTTGTCGGGGAAAATTGGCCTTTGGTCAGTCCATAGACAGCATTATTAAAAAGCAAAATTTTAATGTCTTGGTTGCGTCGAATCGCGTGAATAAAGTGATTACCGCCAATACTCAGTGCGTCACCATCGCCAGTTACAACCCAAACATCTAACTCTGGATTGCTAGCTTTTACACCAGTAGCGATGGCAGGGGCACGGCCGTGAATCGTATGAAATCCATAAGTATCGAGATAATAAGGAAAACGAGATGAGCAGCCAATCCCTGAGATGAATACGGTGTTCTCTTTAGTTCGACCTAATCGTGCTAGAACGGATTGCATCGTTTTTAATACGTTAAAATCACCACAGCCTCGACACCATTTGACTTCAACATCAGATGCGAAATCTTTGCGGTTGAGTACCTTAGTCGTCATTTTTAATATCCTTCAGGTGGTGGTTAATAGACTCAATGACCTCGTGAACTTTGAATGGTAACCCCTTAACTTGGGTTACGGAGCGTGCAGAAATGGCATATTGTGAGCGAATCACTTTGACGAGTTGTTGGTTATTCAACTCAAAAACAAGCACATGTTTGAATTGGCTAGTGATCTCTTCCAAATTGATTGGAAGCGGGTTTAGATACTTAATATGGGCGTGAGCAACCGATGCTCCTTGCTTTCTCAGATGCTCAATTGCGGTCGACACAGAACCTTGCGTGCCTCCCCAACTTAGCACTAGCAGTGAGTCTTGAGTACTGCCTGTTAGCGTTTGTTTAGGGATGAAATGGCAGATGTTATTTATTTTTTTTGCTCTTTCATCAGTCATGCGCTGGTGGTTTTCAGGATCATGAGAAGGGTTGCCTGTAATCGCTTGCTTTTCCAATCCTCCAATGCGGTGCATTTTCTCTTTTGTACCAGGCGTGACCCACTCTCTGCTGTAATACACGTCATCACGGGCATAGGGATAAAACGGGCTTATGTTTGCTTTTGTTGCCTCGGCAGTGAGCTTAATCTCATCAGGGTTGGGTACGAGCCAAGATTCGGAGCCGTTTGCTAAGTAACCGTCACTCAATAAGATCACTGGCGTCATAAATGTAGTGGCAATTCGACATGCCTCGATTGCCATATCAAAGCAGTCTGCAGGAGAGGCAGGAGCCAACACTGGGAGTGGTGAATCCCCATTTCTACCATACAAAGACAAAAGCAAGTCTGATTGCTCTGTTTTAGTCGGTAGGCCAGTGGAGGGGCCTCCACGTTGTACGTTGATAACAACCATTGGCAACTCCGCCATCACGGCAAGGTTAATGGTCTCTGCTTTCAAACATAATCCAGGGCCGGACGTTGATGTGACTCCTAAACCGCCAGCATAAGATGCACCTAAAGCTGAACAAGCAGCTGCAATCTCATCTTCTGCTTGGAATGTCGTGACCCCAAAGTGTTGATAGGTTGATAGTGTGTGTAGAATATCTGAGGCGGGTGTTATGGGGTAAGAGCCCAAAAATAGCTGGCGTTGGAGTTTTTCTGCTGCGCATATTAACCCAAGCGATAATGCTTCGTTCCCTGAAACAGTACGATACAAGCCAGCTTTATCTGCTACGGGAGCAACCTGAAAACAGTCGCTGAATACTTCGGTTGTTTCGGCATAATTAAATCCTGACTTTATGGCTAAAGTATTTGCCTCTCTCGCTTGCGGATTGTCAGCGAATTTATTATTTAGCCATTCAATGGTCGGTTCTAGCGGACGGCTGTAAATCCATAAAACGATACCCAGCATAAAAAAGTTTTTGCTTCGCTTCACTACTTTTGGCGCTATGTTTAACTCAGAAAGAGATTGGACGGTTAAACGCGTAAAAATGTCACTAATCACTCGGTAATTTGCGAGGCTACCATCGCTCAATGGGTTCGATTCATAGCCAGCAAGCTCAAGGTTTTTTTTATTAAAACCATCGAGATCAATAAGCACCAAACCGCCTTCAACGAGTTGTGAGATTTTGGTTTTTAATGCAGCGGCATTCAGAGCGATTAAGACTGAAAAATCGTCGCCAGGAGTATAAATCTCTGTTGAGGCAAATTGCATCTGAAAAGCCGATACTCCAGATGTGGTTCCTGCCGGAGCCCTTATCTCAGCTGGATAATCAGGTAACGTCATGACATCGTTTCCTTGTTTCGACGAGTTGTCTGAAAAGCGTTCTCCAAGTAATTGGATACCATCTCCAGAATCGCCAGCAAAACAGATCACTTCGCGTTTAAGTTGAATTATTGTCATTAAAACCTCTTACCGTGTTAGAGCAAGTTCAGTATGTTTCATTGCACTTAATGAGATGCAATGGAATTAAAGGTTGGAGAAAATGCCGTAAGCCCGAGCATTCTGAGTGTAGAGTTAATGGTGTTGGCTTTATTTGTCGTCTCTGAGGTCAGTAGAAATATCCATAGCTAGGAATGCTTTTCCGAAATACTAGAAAAGTTTGCATGACACAAAAATACTTTTTCTGTCATATTAGATGTGATTATTTTTCATTAATTGTGAGCGTTATGGATAAGCTGTCATTAATAAAGTTGTTTGTATCTGTTGTGGACTTAGGGAACTTTACAGCAGTCGCGAATCAATTAGGGCAGTCGCCTTCTACTGTTAGTAAAGCGATTGCTCGCCTAGAGCAGGATTTGGGTGTTCGTTTAGTTCACCGTACAACACGTCAACTCCAGCTCACTGAAGCGGGGTTTAACTACCTTGAGACGGCAAGAGAAGTGATCAACTTGCTCAAAAGTAGTGAAGAGCAGCTTCATCAAAGTATTGCATCTCCGTTTGGTACACTTCGTGTCACCCTTCCTTTATCGTTCGGGCAAAACTATATAACTCCGCTGATTCCAGAGTTTTGCGAACGTTACCCTGAAGTGAAGTTGGATCTTAGCTTTTCCGATGAATACACCAGTATATTGGAGAGTGGGATGGACGTTGCTATTCGAAGCGGGAGACTAAATGACAGCAACCTGATTGCGAGGCGATTATGTCCTATTGATATGGGTATGTTTGCCAGTCCGGAGTACATAAAGAAGTTTGGTCGGCCTCAGAGTGTTGAAGCGCTTAACCAGCACAAATGGATAATGTACCGTTATAAACAATCGGGGCGCTTGCTTACCTTGACGATGCCTTTAGATGGGCAATTAGTAGAATTTAGTCCTACACATCAAGTGACAGTAGACAATGGTTATGCGATGGCCTCTTTAGCGAGTTTAGGAGCAGGGATTGCACTGATGCCCCAATATCTTGCTCGAGACTTAGTGCAGCAAGGTAAGCTGATGTTGGTTTCTGAACCTCAAAGAACCGATGGTCAGGGTGTCTATATATACTATCCAAGTCGTAAGTTTGTGCCCGCGAAAGTAAAAGTGTTTATCGACTATATTATTCATAAACTGGATGAACAGGGAGAGGCGATCAACAGCAGTTGGATGCTGAACCATTAAAGCTCTTGCTGGAGGACGATAGCTTTTTCTGAAGTCTAAGCGTGTTACGTGCCAGCAAGTTTGCTACATTCAGTTGTGCCCACAAAAATATTAACTCATGGGCTGCAAACAAAGATTCGAATCACTAAGAGCCACATATAGCGGCTCTTTTTTGTCCTGAACTTGGAAAGTGGCGACAGGTCTTGAAGCGCTCAGAGGGTTACGAGGACTCGCTTCAGATAAATGAAGAAAGATCGAACCGAAGTATTTTATTGCCGATTTGACTGCCTATACCGTTGCCATTCCGCTGTTAATTCTGCTTTTTCTTTTCTCGCTGCAATCAGCATTTCTATATTAACGTCAGTGTTTGGGTGCTTTTGAATGTATCGCTCGTAATCAACCGGAATACCATTAATGTGCAGTTCAAGGTGTAAATGCGGCCCTGTTGTTCTTCCTGTGTTACCCGTTTTTCCTATCACTTGTCCTCGACTGATCTTTTCACCAACGTGGACGTGGCGTTGAGATAAGTGTAGGTACCGTGATACCGCACCATTTGTGTGGCGGATATTAATGTAGTTGCCCGCAAAACGGTTGTAACGAGACTTTAAAACGATGCCGTCAGCAATACTACGAATCGGTGTGCCTACTGGTGTTGCATAGTCAGTGCCTAAGTGCGGAGTCGTTATATTAGTTACTGGGTGTGTTCGTTTTAAGTCATAGCCAGAGCTTACTCTGTAGCTTTTATCAAAGGGATCTGAAAATCGGAGTTTATTTTTTATTGACACGCCATGTTCATCAAATATGTTACCTTGCCCATCATTGATAATAAATAAATCGGTTTTACTACCTAAATAGTAAAAAGAACTAATATAGGTTTCATTTCTACTATTTAACTTAGTTCTTAAGATAAAATGGTCATCTCTCTTAACTGAATCAATAATATTAAAGTTACTTTTAATAAGGGCCAATAGCAAATTAATCTCTTTTTGACTTATCCCTGATTTTAACAATGAAGCGACAAACGAGTACTCAACCACACCTATGGTGATTTTTTGTCTAAGAGCCCCCCCCTCAAAAGGTGCTTGCACTCCCTCATTCTTGAACTCCAAAGGCTTAACGGTAGGCAGTCTATCCATGGGAGTGAGGATGTGGTGAGAAAGCGACACGCTAATAAAAATGAGTAAGGCAATGGTGAGAAGGGTTGCGGTAGGAGTTCGCACACTCCTTTTTATTATCAAAATAGTCATTAGTTTTGGTGGTTTATCAAGGCTGACAGTTGTGCGTAGAGTATAATATTTTAAATAAAACCTAGCATTAAAGTATGGCTAATTCCTCTGTTTTAACTAAGTGAATAATTATAGGTGATGATTTTAATTTAATAATTTAGTAAAAGTGACGGTTGGCCTGGTGTTTTTGGCTTTTTAAATGGTGTTATTGTCACGTTGAGAAAATATTTTACAATAATATAATCTCGGCAAAATATATTTTGCCAAATTACTATGTTCGCTAAAAATACGCTGAAATTAACATTAGGTCTTACGCTTACATCTCTTTTATTGAGTGCATGTGGTGGTGGTGATGGAGGAGACAACACACCTCCAGCTAGAAGCAAAGGAAGCATTTCCGGTATGGTTTTTGACGCCCCTGTAAATGGCGCAAAGATTGAGGTTTTCGAGTTCAAAAATGGAAACTTAGGCCGGAAGTTGGCTAACACGACGTCTGATGCGTTCGGAAACTATCTGCTAGAGTTTGAATCGTCTTCAATGCCTCTTTTTGTTGTTGCAAAAGAGGGGAGTTATACCGACCCGTTTACGAATGAAACGGTATCAGTGAGCAACGCGAAGACACTTAAATTTGAAGGTGTTGTGAACTTTAAAGAGGGGAGTGAGCAAAAGTTAATGCTTACTCCGCTGTCGAACTTGGCAGCAGGCTTGGCAAAGTACAAAATTTCTCAAGGATCCACAGATGAGAGTGCCTTTTCTACCGCTTTGGATAGTATCAATAGCATGTATGGGTTTGACGTAAATGAGACCAAACCTATTGATATAACCAAAGGTGGGCAAAGCAGTTTTGCTAGTGCTGGGCATCAATACGGCGCTTTATTAACTGCATACTCGTCTTACTCTTACGATCTTATAAAAAAATACGGCAACAGCGATAACGTCTACACTTCAATGCATTTCGCTGACATCCAATATCGGGATGTTATTGCCGATGGTGTTCTTGATGGTCTTGAAGTGAGCCAGACTTCAGGAGCAGTGACTCCCCTCAGCTTTGGACAGAGAAAGATAAATAGCGACATTTATACACGTGATTTATCTCAGCATGTTCTGATCGTGGTAAACGATCCAAGTGTCAATATCTCTGGTACTGATGCCGCAGACTATGTCGACTTTAGTAAGAAGCTTAATGACCTAGGTACATATGGAAGTACTGATGGCGTCATTCCGCCGCGAGATGGTACGGATATCGATACAGATGCGCCAATAGTTACTCGTACGGACAGTGATGTGCTCGCTGGCATTGATAAAGTTGATCTAAAGATTGTAGATGATATCGGCGTAGAAGACGTATCCGCCTTTATTCAGTATCAGGTTAATGGCTCTTGGTCTGGTGAATTTCAATGTAACGACATACAAGATTTTGGAAGCACATTCTGTTCGGTTGAATTTGATGATTTTGAAGTTGGCCTTCGAGAGACCAACGTTAAAGTTAACATTAATACCAAAGAGATCGATAGTGCAGATATGAACCCTGCCACAGGGCTCTCAAACGTAGCAGCAGCACGGTTAGTCTTATATACAGCGGATGTACTGGGTAATGAGTTAATTCCAGGCAGCCATTCGGGTCTTCATATCAACTTTGAATGGGATAACGATGCGCCTGTTATTGATATTACATCGGCGAGTGCAATTAATAATCAACTTAAAGAGTATGTTCTGAAAGGGGTTGTAAAAGAAAGCTCGCAAGAGATCAGTTCGGTCAGTATTTCATTTAAAGATGGCTTACATGAGGACGTCACATGTTCTCCTGTAACGGTAGAGTCTGGAAATGCTTGTGAGTTTAGTAAGGCTTACCCAACTGATGAATTCCTATCTACGACGGTATTTGAGGTTCGAGCGAAGGATAGCAAAGGCAATACGGGTGCCGCTCAGCATGCAGTAAGTCGTGACGATCAAGCGCCAGCACAAACGATTACTTATCCTGAAGGTGCGTCAATGACGTACGTAAATGTCGGTTTAGATGGTGAACGAACCACTTACGATGGTATCTACTCTCAAGATACGTATACCCCAGACAATGTTCAAGCAAGCCGCGATTTCCTAAAGATTGACTATGCGTACGCAAGTATAGGGATTCAGAACTCATTAAAAGGGATAGATTTTAGTAACTTCAACGCTAATTTATTGAAAGAGAATAAAATCCCTTATGTTCGTGTGAAAGTATCAGACGTAAATACCGATACGGTTTTAGGCTCCAACGCTAATAAGCTTAAGCTCGTCGTCAAGTACTACGTAAGCCAAAACAACGATAACAACTACTCACTTCAGCAAGTTATTGATACAACTGCATCAGATGACGATTACATCGCAAAAATTCCGCACGAAACGCTGTTAGATAGCAATGGGCGAGTAGAGGATGTCATCTATTACATTCCGTTTGTAAGAGATATTTTGGGTGACAGCTTTAAGTCGGTATCAGAAAACAGTAGTCAAAAGTTAGTCATTCAAACCGTCGATGAGTCTGATAACCAAAGCACTCCAAGAGAAGTATATTTTAGAAGTAGCTTTGACCTACCAACCATAAAAGTGGTGACACCATTTATTGGTGCGCGAGCGCAACTTGAAGGGTTGAGTCCAAATGGTGAATTCACTTCACTTGCGAGTTGTACCACTATCCAACAATTGGAAAGTGATCAATCAATGGCTCTTGACGTCGCGAGTTGTGAAACCACAACTGATGTTGTGAATTATGACTTCATGCGTGTTCGTTTAATTGGTATCGAGGGCAGCGAGCCATACTACTATCAATGGAAAAGAAATCCAGGAACCAAAAAAGTAACGGTTGATTTAAACAAGGCCAATATTGGCGTGTACTTTAAGCTCAATGGCTCTCAGACTTACTATATTACTGAACTATCGACATATCAGACTAGCTTGTTTGATTTCCAGTGGGATCAAGTCACTGCCGGAGAGAAAACTTCTGAGCGTGCGATTCAAATTCTTGATGAGGTGCGCTACGCGTTATCAGGCACGAACAACAGCTCATTCTTTGGATTTGATCCAACGGTTGTGCCTTATGCAACGAACGAAATGCTTGCTACCAAAGCGATTCCAGAAAAGCCATCAAACGAATATCTACACCGATTTCTTGTCGAAGCTATCGATAGTATTGCTCAAGGAATGCCGAGAAATAACTCATTAGATTTTGCCTCCGCTATTTACGATGATTTGAGCTTTGATGGAAAAGCGAATGGTATTGGTGTTGGTGGACGTCAGGTTATGCTCGATTCTTATCAATTCGGTTCCGATACTTATCGAAAGGATTTAGCGCAATCGTATTACGAAATCATGGCGAGCAAATACGGTATTGAGACCAATATCGCGCAGCTCTATGCTGATGATATTTCGATGGCTAATCCTAACTTAAATGGTAAGAACATTTTTGATACAGAGGGTAGCAGTATCGATATCTTGCCTCCACAGCCAAAATTAACGATTGAAAGCGGTCGAGAGACGATGGTTGGCAATAAGCTTTATATTGCTGGTGAAGTTGTTTCTAAAATTGTCCTAGACGATCCTTCTGGTATTGTAGAAACCGACGCTTATGGTCCGAAGTTTAGCACGATGTGGTATCAAGCCAGTGAGCCAAACATTGAAATACCGCTGGACATCAACATTGTAGAGAACCCTGGCAACAGCAATGCTTATCGAAAAGAGTACCTCTTTACCCTTAACTCTCAGTCTAGTGAACTAAAAGATATTGTAGAGTTTGCTGTGGAAACCAGTGCCATGGACCCACATGGCAATGCGTATGGTTACGATGGCAAAGCTCCGTTTATAGAAACGGTATTTATTGATAATGATTTCCCTAAAACGAGTTACCTCCCACCTAATGATGTCGATGGTAAACCTGTAGAAGACGGTATTTATTTAAATGCCAAAAATACCCATGAATTGACCTTCAAGGTTGAAGACGTTGTGGGTGACAAGCTTTCTTCAAGAGGTCTTGTTTTCTACCAGCAAACGGGTGAAAAAGTCACATACACACCAGAGGACTTTTCGAATAACTCGAAAGACGCCTTTAAAGTCAAATTATGTACGGGGGAGCTTTGTTCAAATCAAGGCGCGACGATTTACCCGGGTGATGGTGATTGGTTAGTTGTTGCAGCGGCAGAGGATAATTTAGGTAACTCCGTTTCAGAGTTAACTAGCACGGCTCCGAGATTCAATATTCGTATCGACTCTGAAGCTCCTATTGTAAAAAGTGAGCAGGTCCAAAGCCGTTTAGGCGGTAACAACCAATGGACACCTGTCATTGATTGGGGGACGTTAAGCCCCGGCAATAATGTAAAAATAGATCTTCGCCGAGGGTCTGGTCAGGCACTGACATTAGAAAGCTGTGACCCTCTAACAGAGACGTGTGACGTACCATACCTAGTTGGTGAACAACCTGACGTCAAAGTCCAACTGGTTTCAAAAGCATTTGATTACGATGAATGGAATGAATTTTATGTCACAGCGACGGACAACGCTTACCCTGCCAATGTTAGTACAACAGGGAAATTCACATTCCAAGTCGATAACAAAGGTCCAGAAATCATCCTAAATACGCCTTGGGTTGAAGACACATTGTCCAAAGAGAACTATGTTGTCGGGCGTGAGTTCAACGTGCGATTTAAATCCGTAATAGACGATTCAGACATTGAGCAAGTCTCTCTATATCAGAATGGTAAAGATTCGCCAATTAAGACAATTGTGCCAACGGATTCATCTAAAGAGTTTGCAATGTCTCTCATTAAGAGTGACACAGATAAAATAGACATTTTTGAAGATGAAAAAACCACGTCACTGTATGTAAAAGCAACCGATATTTACGGTTTTGAATCTAGCCGAGATTTCGCAGCCAATTTAGGAATAAACTGCTTCATACAGAACACCAAGAAGCTTAAGCAGCCGAGTCTGATGCTCTTGAACACCCGTTATGAAGCTTTGGCCGCCAAATTCGAGTGTGTCGA
>NZ_JAKKCL010000028.1:0-28936 GCF_021728175.1 Vibrio sp. A1-1 | reverse complement strand
GCTCGAACAGGGTTCGCCACTCTTGGTTAGTGCGTCGTTTAGCCATTTCAAATCTCCTTTGGGTTGGAGGTTTGATCTTATTATTCGGGCTAGACGATTAGAATGCGGTGTTTATGACGCGCTTACATTGAAACTATCATGTGGGAGAATCATAAAGGTAAAGTTGTTCCTTACTTTAAGGCTGAAACTGTGGCTGTCATTCTAGGATTTGAAAACCCAACAAAGGCTTACACCCATGCGCGCCACAAGGTAAATATTTCTTATTTGGATGTAGAAAAACGTAAATATTCGGACTCCTCCATTTTGGAGGAGTCCACTGAAATCAGTAACTTACCTACACCTTATCAATCCTTAACCAAGAAAGGTTTGACGCATAATGAAATTATCAGTAAGAAAACATGGGTAAATGAATTCGATATCTACCAAATGGTTATTAAGTCAGATAAACCATCGGCAGAGAAATTCCAAGATTGGGTATGTGAAGAAGTGTTACCAAAAATTCGTCAAGATGGTATGGACTTTTCGACAACAATGTCGAACATCGTTGTCCGTGGTTGATATATTCGGAAACGCTATAAAACAGCGTTGTCAGTGATTTCAACAACTTACCCACCCTCGCTTGACAAACTATTTTTAAATGGTAGATTGGTAAGTATAGATATAAACAAAAGTCAACTCAAATAACTTAAAAAGCGACATTAGTCACAAATAGTTGTTGACAACCATTCTCATTTAGTGTTATTATATAAGAATAGTAATTCAGTTTACTACTCTAGCATCCAGATCGTCCCCGATCACCTTACCACCTCACAATCTAATTTATACACTACGTGCTGAACTTGTTCAGAACCACACGTTGGTGGTTTTCTCGTATCTGCAATATAAGGATTTTTAATATGACATACACACTACCAGATGAAATCAACCTAGCCACACTCCCACTCATCACTCAGTTACAACTTCGGCGGTTAATGAATGGAGAGACAACACCAGCTAATGTTAGTCAACGAAAGGCTGTTCGAAATAAAGAAGGTAAATTCAGTGAGGCTATTCATTATGGGTTGGCTGTGTATATGTTTAGGTTGATTGAAGAATTTAACAGTAATATTGATGAGTAGGAGGATTTAAAGATGAACTTTAAACCAAACAGTAATGAAACTAACCGATTGATGCACCAAGTTCGCCGATTAAATAAGAAGCCATACCAATTAATGCGAGAGGCGTTCAACGCATACATGACATTATTAGAACAACAAGAAGCAGAGGAGCTTAACAACCATGACCAACAAGTTAAAAATTGATTGGGATAAACTAAAAACTTTCACCCTCATTCCGCTAGAAGTTTCGAGCATTTGCAAATACAACGGTAAGAAGCTCAGCGCAGACCATAAGAATATCTACAGTTACTTTCACAAACTCCAGCATGATGGGAAACTGAACGACACCGGATATGCTAGCTTTGATTCTTTAATGAAAAGGTTTGGTATCGGTTCAAAAGGTAGCTTAACCGGATTCATTAATCACTTGGTTGATATTGGCTTACTGGTAAGACATAAAGAAGGGAACGGAACACGTAACCGATACGAAGTAAAAGACATTGATTTAGAGCTTGCCACCTACCCTAGTAAATCTCATGTAGCAGGTAGTAATAAGAACAAAGTCAGTATTAACAACCTACAAGACAAAAAAGCGAATAACTACCTCTTAGCGAAGAAATACAGAGCAATTCTCAAGGGTGACAAGCTAAAAGCTTTCAATCAATGGATATGGAAAGCGGATCAAGAAGGTATTCAGTTAACCGCACAAGATTACGCTACTTGGTCAAAGAGTTACGCCGACACAGAAGAATGTAAGAAACACTTTGAAGATATGACTCCTTGTGACGGCACAGAAAATTATGCAGCTCTAGTACCAAATTCTGAAGATTTCGACTTAACGCCAGCACCAGATAACTACAATGATTCGTCAGAAGCTAACCAAGGTTTCATTGAAGATATTAACATTGATGGTTGCCCTACGTGGTTGGTGAGCGATCAAGAGCTGGCGAGCTATGAGCAATATTTGTGTATTGATGAAGACACAGCAGAGCGAGAAGAAGATATTACGAATATTTTCACTAACTCGTGTGATAGAAAACCCGAACCAGTTAAACACCTGGCACCTCTTGAAACATCAATAGAGAAGGCAGAACCCAAAGGTGATAAGTCTAAACTGGTTGGCCTGATCGGAAATGTCGATGTTTCAGATATAGATGTGGAATCTAAAGGAGTTGGTTGGTTTGCTGCACCACTAGCGAGAGATGAGCTTAGCATTGCAGATACTAAACGCTGGTTGAAAGTATTACATACACATTTCTGGGATGACTACTCACCAGATCAATCAACTGTGGAGGCTATCCGTAAAAAACTTACCTGTGAATGCTGTGGTAACAATGTAGACACTCATGGATATTGCACTGATCGGGATTGTCCAGAAAGTGACATGTTACTACCGTTCTAACTATACCAATCCCCTTTTAGCGCAACGCTAACACCTTATTCAGCCTCTACAGGCTAATCCAAACAACACTAAAACAAACCTGATACATGCTTGAATGAAGCACAATGTAGGGCTTCTTGTATGTATCACTCCAAACAAGAGGAAACAATGATATGAACACTTTCACGGTATTAAAGCCAGAGCAAGGTTATAACACCATTTTTATTACTCGCCAAGATCACAAGATCGAGGAGATTTTTGTAAATAGTTCAACAGAACTAATGATCACTGAGTTACCTATTCCCACCAAGGAAACAAAGGAGATTATCGAGCTATATGAAGATCAGTGGTTAGATTTGAATGACAGCGAATTTAAAGTTCCAACATCAAAACAGCATGACGTTTTTGTATATGAACAACTGGATTCAGATGACTTTTTAGCCTTGTTGATAAGATACCCTCGTGTGGTTGGCAAATTAATAGCTAAAGAGTTTTATAAAGACATTGAAGAAGTGACAGCTCGATTAGATAACGAGCTGTATGCGTTTTACCAAACTCATAAGGCAACCTAATCCAACCTAACCCCTCTCTAAATACAACCGAATACAAAACCTCTCGTATACATGCTGAATAGCTTGTAGACACGTTCACACCTTTGTATGGGGAGGTAATAACAAGAAGGAAAATAACGTGAAGAAATACCGAATTAGAAAGCTGAAGCAATTTCGTCGCCGTTTTAACTATGCAAGGTTGGTGTGAAATGGAAGACTTACACAAAAAGTACGAAATGCTCCTTTCAAAACTAGAGCCAAAGAAACAGGAAAAGCTTAATAAACTGGTTGATGAATGGCTACCAATCTACAAACAAGATCTAGATGATATCTTATTTAACACTGATTATGTCATCGAGCAAAGCCCTCAATTGATACCTATGGGTGGTGGATTATCAGTTTCTAAAATAAGGTTTCAGGCTTACATAAAACACTCACAGACATACAAAACCATTCTTCTAGATGTAGGTTTCAACGCTTATAGAAACAAACCTGAAAAGGCACGAATGCCTTATTTAAATAACTGGTTAGAACGTTCTTTATCACCTCCTAAGAGACAAAAACCCGTTAAGACACTGAGTGCAAGGTTCATTAAGATGCTCAAAGACTTCGACGCTGGCTCAGGTGTAGATAAACACATGACAACTTTAACCGAAGTCAACCGATTAATTCCACATATGAAGAATGTTATAAACTGTAAAAGACAGCCTACCGTTTACGATTGGTTTTATAATACTAAGATACCCCATGCTGAACTATGTATTTTAATTCAAGAAACTCATGATCAGTTAACACAAAAATAAGCAATAGTCTATATTATTTTAATGTATTTACTATACAAATAAATATATTTTTGGTATAATACTTGTATAGAGTGATTTAAAAGACTTCTATAGTTTTATTCGATATCCTTCCTATGTTTTCGATAAAATTTTCCTTTGTTATCTCTAGTGTTGCAATGCTAAAAACGTTACTCCAAGCGTTTTACTCAACTTAATTTATTAGTGATGAGGCTCCTCCTTTCCTCTATCTAATATAAAGTTGAGGTTTTGCACCATTTAATTGTAGTCAAAAAGTTTACAATTACTCTATACCTTCTAATCACTTCCACAGTGAATTAACAATCTTATACTCTCACTTAATTTAAACCTAATCCAATTTAACAATGGAGGTCAACCCATGCCTAGAAAACGGATTTTATATAGTTCACCCGAAGAACTATTAAATGAATTGATAACCGGAAGTCGTAGCATTAAAAATGTATATATCATGCGATTGAGAGCTAGAAATCTATATGAGGATGAAGAGCAATTTGAAATTATCGATGCCGCTTTAAAAATGTATCAAGCTTCTAGAAAAATAAAATCAATAGATCTTTAACCCCCCAGTTCAATAGCAGCAACATAGAATAATAATAGAGAAACAATATGAAGAAAAGGAATAATAAGAAAACGTTATTAGAGTCTTATCCGAACATTTCTGACCAAGAACTAAACAAAACTCTAGAAATTTATTACGGGATTACGGGGAGATGCAAGAATCACCCTAATTACAGAGATGTAAGGAATAAGTTTGAAATTGTCGAATTTTATGAATTTCTATTAAACCATAAATACTTTGAAAGGCGTAAAAAAGAAGTAGTCTCCGTTTGTCGTTTCGGGGATGTTGGCGATTATTGTAAAGAGAACTGTAGCATTAAATCCCAAAGTGAAAACTTTAAAGAAACTCTAGTTGGTACATATAAAATTTATTTTTCAGATGGAACAGAGAAAATAATTCAATGCTTACATGACTTATATAAGAGGATTAAAGACAACCTTGAAGTCAGCAAGTCTACATTCTATCTATATTGCAAAACTGGCAAACCTCTCAATATCTCCGGAATCTATAAAATCATAAAACTATAATAAGGAATATCATGAATTACTTAAGTAAAGCAGTTTTACAAAAACCTCAACTTTGCAGCCTAAACTTTTTTGAAACAATCGCAGAGGTTATCGAAAACAAAGAGGCGCGCCAACTAGCACTATCTGGTGAAGCATTGAGTTCACCAAACCCATTAAAAGATAAACTAGAACAGCAAGGTTTTGGTGTATTGGACGTTTCTGGAGTACTAACCGCAAAACCAACACCCTTTCAAGCGTTATGTGGCGGCACTAACTACAGTGATCTAATTGCCAACATGCAAAAACTAGCTGATTCAGGTAAGAAAAAAGTAGTTTTGAATGTTAGTTCCGGTGGTGGCGAAGCTTTTAACTGCTTCTACTGTGCCAAACAACTACGAAAAATCGCTGATGCTAACGGTATTAAGTTAACTGCTTGGATTGATGGTGAAGCCTGTAGCGCCGCATACGCCCTAGCCTCAACATCACATGATGTTATTGCAGACACAGAGAGCTACAGTATCGGCTCAATTGGGGTGGTCATTAAGTTACATAACGATAGCGCCGCCCTTGAACAGCAAGGTATTTCACGCAGTTTCGTATACGCTGGAAATAATAAAATCCCTTATGCAGCCGACGGTAGCTTTAAACAAGAGTTTTTAGACGACTTACAAGAATCAGTAAACGAAACTTACACCAAATTTGTTGAACATGTAGCTAACTATCGTCCACTTAGTAAGCAACAGGTCATTGATACTCAAGCAAAAGTTTACAGTGCTGATAAAGCATTAAGCTTGAAACTTGTCGATAAATTGCTGACTCAAGAAGAGTTTCTAACATACATGCATGGTAATAGCGTATACAGCCATAAACCTACACCAACCGCCAAAGCAACCGCAAGTAATAGCAATACCCCTGCTTTTGATAAAGCCAAAGCTACCGCATTAGCGAGTGTTTCAAAGCCTGTAGTTAAGAGTGAACCAGAACAAGAACTAAGTTACGAGCAAGAGAAATTAGAACACAAACTTAAACTTGAAGCGGCAGTTCGTAGAGCTAAAGAGAAACGAGGTTTGTAATATGGCAGAAGAAACCAAACTAGTTTTACAGAAACTCCGTACTCTCCAATCCCTAATTAAAAAACAAAATAAGGATAACAATAAATGAGCATTGCAACCGACACCCTATCTAATGTCCAAACTGTTGAATCACTAATCAAAGAATATTATCGCACTCAAGTGACTAAACCAGAACTTGATCAGGAACGTGTTGATAAGGTGGTTAATTTCAACCTAGCCTCTTATAACCTTCCTTATATCTCCACGTCCGCACCTAAAGCATTTAGTTCACGTAAGGATGAAATTACATACCTTTTAAGTGGTAGCAACCTTGTAAAAGAGAATAAACTGTGTGCATATCACCATGAATTTATCCGAGAAGGATTACAACAGCTTCTAGTAAAGCATGCTGAGTTAATTGATCGAGGTTTTAAAACAGTCTCTAGTCAAGAGCACAATTTATTCCATCAATTGAGTGTTAATAAGCTTATCATGAAGAAGCCTGATTGCTTGATTGAGGTAGATATTAAAACTATCAAAGAGCAAGTTGTATCTCTTATTAATGAGCTTAACGAGATTGAACGTAAAGAAAAAATGGATGTTGTAAAAGCAACGAATTGGGCTCAAAACAAGCATTCTGAACAGAAAGCAGCTTATGATAAAGCTATTGCTGAATTAGCCGCTAGTGAAGCTAATAGCCTAAATGATATGTATGTTAATTTCTCACAATACTTTGATAGCATTGAGTCAAGAGATTATTGGTTCTTTGATGAGTTAAAAGATATGTGTGGAAACGCCTCAAACAAAGATATCGAAGAAGTTCTTACCCATTTAAATTTCACCCCTCTTCGTAAATATCTCGCTGATGATAAACAGCATAAACTTTGGGTGAAAGAAAGTGAAGCTGAAAATCTAGACTATAAGATTATCCAATATAACAAATAAAAATATAACAGCCCCTTTTAACTAAGGGGTGGTTAAAAAGCACCATATGGAACAACTATTACAAGACTTCCCCCCTGTCCTCATGTTCCTTATCCCCCTCTTGATTATCGCTGTAATTCACACTTGGTTCGGATCTAAACAACCAGAAACGAAAGAAGATGAGTATCGCAAGTTATTGCAGAAAATCAGAGACTTAATCGATAAGGAACTGAGAAAATAATAATAAGGATAAATAAAAATGATTGTCCCAACGTATCTAATGGACTCCACTAACGGCAGACTATACGCCGATGCATTCTCAGAACTCACCCCAACTTGGAATGCTAACGTGAGTAAATATCCAATTTCAGATAAGAGCACTATCTCAAATCATGTTATTAAACAGAACCCTATCCTGAGTTTAACCTTCTATGTGGGACGTCACCCACTTAAACAATACGATGGTTTAGTCGGATACGAAGATTTAAACCAGCGCCCTTCTAGGACTAATGACGTTCTACTCGGATGGTATAACAACTCAACAAAACTCACTATCGTGAATGAGCTGTACAATTTCTCAAATTATGTGATTACAAGCTACTCTCCCCAGCAAGTTTCGAGCACTGATAGTTATAAATATTCGCTCACCCTTGAGCATATCAGAAACGTCAGCTACTCCCGAGGAACACTGATTCAAGCAATGGATGACAGTAAGAAATTGGATGCTCAGTCTAAAACTAATCAGAGTGATTCAGATTCAAAGTCACAGAACGACACACAGAAATCGATGAGACAACAAGTGTGGGAGTTCTATAACGGCAATGGGATCGTAGATCTACAAAACCCACCTTCCAAACCATAACAACAATTAGAAAGGTTTTAATATGGCTAGAACACTCCATAAATTTGTAAATACCGTGGGCTGGCGTTTAGATAGGCAGTCGTGGAACAGCGTCTTAAGGCAAAGTAGACAATTAGCTAAACAACTAGAAAGAGCAAACCCACAAACGATTTTAAACCCTGACGGAACAAGCGGTACTACATCAAACAGGCGTAGACGACAGCATGAACATGATGCACACGCTAGGCAGTACAGAAAGCTCAATGCTGAACAAAAGAAATTTGAGCAAACCCAGCGTACTGTTTTAAAAAGGTTTGTACTCAGTAATGCAGCTATCCGTGATCTAGATGTATCTGAAAAGAAAGTACTCCTCACCAAGCTCAAACAAGCGAAGACAGTAGAAGAACTACTACACCTTGAGAAAAAGCTTAAATCTCAGATTACAGATCGCAACCGCCGTGAACGCACTCGAACTCGTGAATTACAGAAACAACAAGGCATTTCAAAGAACCTAGCCGCTAACCTTGCTGGTGTTTATGCTGCAGCAGCTAGTGGTAGTGCAGTGGTTCAAACAGGACTCACATTCGAATCACTAGAGCGTTCAATGTTAGTTACCAGTGGCTCGGCAGAGAAAGCAGCAGATAACTTTGCATTTGTGCGTCAAACAGCTTTAGAACTAGGTCAGGATATTAATACTCTGACACGTGCTTACGTGAACTTTCAAGCAGCAGCAGGTAACAAGATGTCAGAGAAGGACTTGAGAGGTCTATTCAAAGGTCTGGCAGAATATAACACTGCACTTGGTGTTACTCAGGAAGCACAACAACGCTCGATAGTTAGTATACAGCAAGTTGCAAGTAAGGGTACGCTGTACGCTGAAGAGATCTACGGGCAACTTGCGGAAAATTCCGTGGGAGCAGTCCAACAAATGATCAATGCAGCAGTAGCACTTGGTAAGATTGATAAGAACCTTAGTGAAGTCGATAAAGAACGTGCTTTCCGTAAGTTAATGAAAGATGGGAAGCTACTTGCAAGCGAAATCCTCCCAGAATTCGGAAGACAACTTTCAATCGCTGCAAACCGTAACGATCAACTAGCTTGGTCACTCAAAACTGGATTAGGCCCACAATTATCTATTGCTAAAAACAATGTTCTAGAACTGGGAAATGAGTTTTTCAAGGGTCTAAAACCAGCTCTTATGGCAATTACCAAGAGTTTCAACCTGTTAGCAGGTGAAGGTAAAGGACTCGCTAAGGTACTTGGTAGCGGAATCGGTAGTGCGTTAAAAGCGATCTCATTTCCCTTCGTTATGTTAGGTGCCCTATTAATCGACGCTTACAACGGCTTCAAAGACCTAACAGGAGCTACTGACGAAGGAATCACCAAGTTTGCAACCTTTGGAGCTAAAGTATTAGGTTTATCATTTGGATTAACTAAGCTCATTAAAGGATTTAAGATGCTATGGAACATTGGTTCAAAAGTGGTTGGATTCTTCACTGGTGGTAGTAAAGCTGCTTCAACAATGGCTAAAGGTGTTGGTGGTATTAACGCTGGTCTACGTGGTTCATTATCACTCTTCTCACGTTTGAATGTTTACCTAACCGCATTACTTGCAGTTTTCGAGGCTCGTCCCGGTGGCAGTATGAGCTTTACATCATTGTTCGGCGATTCTAAGACTGCTAAATGGTGGGACACTCCTGTACTTGAGCATCTACGTAGAACTGGTAAGGAAATAACTTCTAATCAGCAGAAAGTAGACGTTAATATTCATGTACGGAGTGATATTGACAGTTCAGGTAGCATCATCCCTGTAGTGAGAACAGAGATAGACAACGCTGAAGAGCAAAGAATGATAGGCTTTTATCAAAACCTATCAGCTTCAAATTAAGGCTTATAGTAATGACATTACCCCACCTTATTGGTGGGGTTTTTTATGCTATCGAATACACAAGTTGGGGTACAAATTGGAGTACATCGACTTAAAACACTATGAAAAATACTTGACCTATATCTCATAGTTGGTAAATTATGCGCTGTTAGCAATAGGCTAACTATCTGATTATCTGAGAGTTATGTAACAACTTAGTAACAACTGAGAAACTTATATAAATCAAAGGTAATTGTTCCGATGAAGACTGCAGGAGAGTGGTTATTAATCAAATTTTAACATTTGATTAGCATAACTCGCCGAAGAATTAACTATTTCAGGTGCTACCTAGGTAGCGGGGACTGTAGTTGGAGGAACCTCTGGAGAGAACCGTTAAATCGGTCGCCGAAGGAGCAAGTCTTGCACTCACGCAAGGTGAAACTCTCAGGCAAAAGGACAGAGGAGTGGAAAGTTACAACCTAACTATTTTGCTTGGCCTTCCCGCCTACAACCAATAGCTTAGTTCTTTTAGAGATCGTTGATCTCGTCCTTTCCCTCTTCTCCTTATTAGTTGTTTTATTAAGGGGAAATCATGAACGACCTACAATCTTTACTACAAACCATCGATAATTTTGTCTGGGGTCCACCACTGCTTATTTTGCTAGTGGGTACCGGTGTTTACTTCACTTTTAGCCTCGGCTTGATCCAGTTTAAACATCTCCCAACAGCGCTAGCGATGGTGTTCAGTAAAGATAAGTCATCTGATAAACAAGGTGACGTTTCTAGCTTTGCAGCACTTTGTACTGCGCTCTCAGCAACGATTGGTACTGGTAACATTGTTGGTGTTGCCACCGCGATCAAACTTGGTGGACCAGGTGCCCTATTCTGGATGTGGCTCGCCGCCCTTTTCGGAATGGCGACTAAATACGCCGAATGTTTGTTAGCGGTTAAGTACCGAAGAGTCGATGATAAAGGCCAAATGATTGGTGGCCCGATGTACTATCTGCAATACGGTGTTGGCTCAAAAGCCCTCGCGATCATGTTTGCAGTGTTTGCTTTGGGTGTTGCTTGTTTTGGTATTGGTACGTTTCCACAAGTAAACGCGATTCTGGATGCAAGTGAGATATCTCTCGGTGTTGACCGTGAGCTCTCTGCCTTTGTACTGACTCTTTTGGTTGCTTTCGTAACTTTGGGTGGCATCAAATCCATTGCTAACGTTGCAGGAAAAGTGGTTCCTACCATGGCTGTATTTTACGTGTTGGCGTGTTTAAGCGTGATCATCATGAATGCAGACCAATTGGTCAACGCCGTTGAATTAGTGTTGGTCTCAGCATTTACATCAACAGCAGCGACCGGCGGTTTCTTAGGTGCAAGTATCATGCTGGCAATCCAATCAGGTATCGCTCGTGGCGTATTCTCAAACGAATCTGGTTTGGGTAGCGCGCCTATGGCAGCAGCGGCAGCGAAAACAGACTCTTGTGTGAAACAAGGCCTGATTTCAATGACAGGTACCTTCTTTGATACCATCATTATTTGTACCATGACGGGCCTAGCCTTGATCCTTACTGGCGCATGGCAAAGCGACTTTTCTGGTGCAGCAATGACGACTCATGCCTTTGCGGTAGGTTTAAATGCGGATACATTTGGCCCAATGCTGGTTTCAATTGGTTTGATGTTTTTTGCATTCACAACCATTCTTGGATGGAACTACTACGGTGAGCGTTGCGTTGTGTTCCTCTTTGGTACAAAAGCGGTGCTTCCTTATAAGCTGATTTTCGTTGCTTTGGTGGCATCAGGCGCGTTCCTCCATCTAGACATGATTTGGCTACTCGCCGATATCGTAAATGGTCTGATGGCGATTCCTAACCTAATCGGTTTGATCGCACTGCGTCACGTCGTACTGGCAGAAACCAAGCTGTTCTTTAGCTCAGCATCGCAATCTGATGAAATTGAAGCAGTAAAAGCTTAGTGACATGACAAGTGTTCAGTAATGAACCGTCAATCGCTGAAAGTAAATTGGAAATGGTAAAAAACATAAAGCCCGCTGGTATTCAGCGGGCTTTATTTTATCTAAAGCTAGGCGGTTAATCTCTCAACCATTGATGCTCAACCTTTTCTCCACGTTCTTGAAAAAACTTCGCATTTTTTTGCTTGAATTGATCCGACTTCAGCTCTGATAGAGGCCAGTCTGAAAACGCCTCTGTTACGAACGAATCTCCAACCCCAACTTCAATCGATTCAAGATGCTTCCCGATGTAGCGATAAAAGTAGCTCTGCCCCAGTGCATCACAAACCATCGGCACATGTCTCATGCGTTGATGGTTGACGGATACTGAAGCCCAAGTTGTCGTTTTAGGTTCGCAGCTTTGCTCTTTTACAACATCAACTTCAAATTTATTGTCCATTGTTGTCGAGACAAAAACGACAATACCGTCATTCATATACACACGTCGAAGTAATAGCTGTTTCGTATCTTGAGTTCGCGTCTGTTGTATTCCATTGGAAAATGGCTCGAAATAGCCCCAGTGCCAAGACCAGGTCATGCCACGTTGCGCAAACTGTACCTGTGGCCATGTCTGCCAAACAATGGCACCAACCACGCCAGTAATAAACACAACGAGTAATATCAAAATGTGGTAAATATTGCGCATTACACGGGCTTTTCAATCAATAACTTTACGCCAAGTGCGACTAAGACAGCGCCCGTCGCCCCTTCCATCCACTTCATAAAGCTTGCATTCTTTAACAGGCTCTTAGCTGAGTTAAGTGCGCCAGCCAAACCACACTGCCAAACCATCGCAATAATAAAGTGCACGGATGCCATCATCATTGATTGAAGCAAAGGAGAACCTTCTGGATTCACAAACTGTGGCAAGAACGCCAAGTAGAAAACTGCCGTTTTTGGGTTCAAGACGTTAGAAAGAAAGCCCTCTCTAAAAGAGCGTTTGCCATTAAACACTTCATGAACCTGCTCAGTCACTGACAAACCATTCTTCGACGACATCAGGGCTTTTAAACTGCTCAGACCAAGCCAAATAAGATAAGCTGCACCAATCATTTTTACGATTTGGAACAACTCTGCAGATTGCGCCAGAATGGCCGAAATACCAACCGCTGAAAAGAAAGCATGCACAAATAAGCCAAAGCAAATCCCTAAACTGGTTGTACATCCGTCTTTTAAACCCGCGCGACTGGTATTACGGATAACAAGGGCCGTATCTAAACCCGGCGTTAGCGTTAAAATAGTGATGGCAATAATAAATGCCTCAAAATTCAAGATATCCATATTATCGTGATAATTAATTGTTAATCCGTCATCAATACCGTCAATCCACGAGATTCGCAAGCTTCTTTTTTAAGAGAGCTATACAACTGAGTGAATTTATGGACAATGAGTGACGATTAATTGTTAATTATTAGTAAATTAACGCAGGTTGTTTCGTGCAACTCGACGTAAAGGACCCGTTATCGGGTGTTTAGGGAAAGAACAAAGAATAAGAGTAGTCACATGAAAGCATTTACAAAACTCATTGAACATTCCAAAAAAGTGGCAAATTTTGAGCACCTCTCTGCCATCATAGGTTGGGACCAAGCAGCGGTCATGCCATCTGGTGGCGCTGAAGCGCGCTCCAATGCTATGGCAGAACTTGATGTACACATCCACTCATTGATGACTCAGCCACACTTGGGCGAGCTTTTCGCTCAGGCAGAAGAAGAGACGCTATCTGCAAGTGAAAAGTCCATCCTACGAGAAATGAAACGTGAATGGCAACAAGCTAACTTGCTACCAGAATCATTAGTTCAAGCTCAATCTCTTGCTGGCTCCAAATGTGAACATGCATGGCGTACGCAACGCGGAGAAAATGACTGGTCTGGCTTTGAAAAGAACTGGGCAGAAGTCGTCAAACTATCGCAAGAAGAAGCGCAAATTAGAGCCGAAGCAAACGGCACAACGCCTTACGATGCCATGCTTGATATTTATGAACCAGGCACAACGTCTGCATCGTTAGACACGCTTTTTGCTGACGTAAAAACGTGGCTACCTTCCTTGATAGACGAAGCGCTTGAAAAACAGCAATCAGACAACATCTTATTGCCAACTGCGCACTACCCTGCGGAAAAACAAAAAGCGCTGGGACTGGAAGTCATGAAGCTACTTCAATTCGATTTTGAACACGGTCGGCTTGATGAAAGTGTCCACCCATTTTGTGGCGGTGTGCCAACAGATGTGCGTATTACAACACGTTATGATGAAAGCGAGTTTGTCCAATCATTGATGGGGATCGTCCACGAAACTGGCCATGCCAGATACGAGCAAGGGCTACCAAAAGATTTAGCAGGAACCCCAGCTGGTCAAGCCCGCTCTATGGGAATTCATGAGTCACAGTCGCTCTTCTTTGAAATGCAAATAGGACGAAACAACGCATTTATCGACCACCTTGCTCACATGGCTTCCAAGCATTTTTCTGGGGATGAATTTGAAAAAGACAATCTAGCCAAAATCTACACTCGCGTAGAGAAAGGCTTTATTCGCGTAGATGCGGACGAATTAACATACCCTGCCCACGTTATTCTTCGATATGAGATTGAACGTGATCTTATTAACGGTGCCATCAAGCATACAGACGTACCAGAGCTCTGGAACGAAAAAATGAAAGCGTATTTGGGGCTCTCAACGGAAGGGAATTTCAAAAACGGTTGTATGCAGGACATTCACTGGACGGATGGAAGTTTTGGATATTTCCCATCCTACACTCTCGGTGCGATGTACGCAGCCCAATTCATGGCCGCAATGAAGCAAACGGTAGATGTGGACGCGGTTATTCGCTCTGGCGATCTGACGCCGATATTCGATTGGCTGTCGAAGAACATCTGGAGTAAAGGCAGCGTATTAACAACAGATGATCTCGTAAGAGAAGCAACGGGTGAAACACTAAATGCTAAGCACTTCCAAGCGCACCTAAAAGGCCGCTACTTGTAAATAGAAAAAGAATAGAACGTAAAAGCCCAAGGTTCGTATGTTCCTTGGGCTTTTTTAAGCTCTTTCTATGCTATGCCAAGCTAGGGATAAGTCTGGGCTTGTACAAACAATCCTCGCCTTCAGGTCTGGTTTTAAACCGACGGTGAAGCCACATATATTGGCTCGGACTTGCCATGATTGACGTTTCAACTATCTTATTCACGAAAACTGCCGCACCTTGAGGATCTTCTTTCGGGAAACCGTCGACTGGCGCACTAATCGTCAAGGTATAGTGTCCGTCTTTTCCTCTTACCATCGTAAAAGGCACGATGGCACAATCTGTCGAATCAACCAGCAGACTTGTACCTGTCGTCGTGCAAGCATTTTTAACGGCAAATAATGGCGCAAACGTTGAGCGTCGGTTTCCATAATCATGATCCGGTGCATACCAGACCCGCTCACCCGTTCTAAGCGCTTCAAGCATGGCTTTAACGTTCTTGCGGTCAATAAGCGTACGATTAGAGCGAGAACGCCCCTTGTATTGAAAGTAATCAAAACAAGGATTGTTGTTTGGACGATAAACACCAGTTCCAGACTTTTTAATGCCAAAAGCACGAGCACCTAACTCTAAGTTCATCGAGTGTACGGCCAACATTAATGCCCCTTTGCCTGATTTTTCTAAAGCCTCGAGGTGCTCCATTCCTTTTATCGTAACGTGTTTGTTTACCCGTTGATCAGACCAAAACCATGCCATCGCCGTCTCAAATAGCGCAATACCTGTATTGTCGATATTGTCTTTTAAAATTGCTTCGCGTTGGCATTCTTCCATCTGAGGAAAGCAAAGCTCAAGATTGCGTCTAATCGTAACTTGACGTTTTTTCATGATTCGCATGGCTAAACGGCCAATGCCACGTCCTAATGCTAACTGAACTTTGAAAGGAAGAAGACTGAGTAAGTACATCACGCTGATGATAATTAAGGTTCCCCAGTAACGAGGCAAAAGAAATTCAGCCTTGAATTCAGGCTTTTGGTATTTATTCATGTGAGTATTGTCAGATGTGCCCATCTATAAGTGATAAAAACAATGATAATGGACTGCACTTTTATCATTGATAGCGCTAATAACATAAATTAAAGCGCGCGGATTCTATGGTTCTTCGACACACTACACAATAAGAACTTTGCAGAAATATGTAGGGGGATGAAAAAGCAGCAAAGATGAATCACCACGTTAACATCGATTGGAGTGATTAATCTACCGCACTTTCATAAAGTTTGGACAAACATAACTTTGTGTTTTCAATACGCTAGATAATGGTGTTTTTTTAACCCCACAATGCAGCTATCATGAAAATAACAATAAACATGATAACCATTACCCTGAACAAGTAAGACAACTTTCCGGTGCCACCTTTTGGCGCTTGGTTACAGCATCCCATTGTGTTTCTCCATCGTTTCATTTCGACATGGCGTTAATGTACTCCTTAACCTTAGGGGAAAGTCAAACCTTTACCCAAAGGTTCTAATTTATCGCTATAAGTGTTTATTTATCCGCCATATCACTCGTTTATATCCCATGGAAATAAAGCGCGTTGTTTTCAGCTCATTTTCGGATAAATACATACCGTTTTTCGCTATATACCCACTATTTATGAGGAATCTACAATACGCGAGTCTTACTTGTAGCACGCTACTTTTACAACCTAGAAGTTGTGCGCTCATCCATTAAAGGTATCGAATGAGCAATATCGTTAAATCCGCCGTTAAATTGAGTGCTTTCTCTATCATCATGATCACCGTAACTTCGGTCGACAGCATAAGGAACATTCCTGGGGCGGCTTTGTTTGGTAGCCATGCCATCTCTTTCTTCTTACTTGCTGGACTCTGTTTTTTTGTCCCTACAGCGCTAGTGTGTGCTGAGCTAAGTACCACTTATCCAAAGCAAGGTGGTGTATATCTTTGGGGCAAAGAAACACTAGGGCCAAACTTTGGCTTTGCCACCGTGTGGTATCAATACGCTGAAAATATTGTTTACTATCCACCGTTAATTTCATTCATTGTTGCAACGGGGGCCTACCCTTTTTTCCCAGACCTGGCGCAAAACAACATGTTTATGTTGGTGATGATTAATGTGATTTTTTGGGCGTTAACTTTAGTTAATATCTTTGGCTTGCGCCTCTCTTCCCTGATTACAAATGTATTCGGCACCCTAGGTTTGATATTTCCGATTCTATTGATTATCGGATTAGGCGGGTACTGGGCGTATACCCATCCTGGTGAGTCTCATATCTCGCTTCGCCACGTATCTGACTGGTTGCCGGACCTTTCTCAAGATGGGATCGGAGCTGGTTTTACTGCGGTAGTTCTGTCACTTACAGGCCTTGAAATCACGACCTCTTATGCAAGCGAAGTAGAAAATCCGCAAAAAGCCTATCCCAAAGCTCTGCTGATCTCCACAACCTTAATCTTGGTTTCTCTGACGGCGTGCTCACTGTCCATTTCTTCGGTCGTCTCAAGTGACCATTCTAGTTTGAGTGAAGGAGTGATACTTGCCTTCAAAGCTTTTTTTGATGATCTGCACCTCTCATTCCTGCTGCCTGTCATTGCCCTTGCTATTGTTTTTGGCACGCTTGCAAGCCTGAATAACTGGATAATCGCCCCAACTAAAAGTCTGCATGTTGCCGCAAAAGATAGTTTCATGCCGATGTCGCTCGCCAAAGAAAACCGCAACCAAGCCCCCGTCTCATTGTTGCTCTTGCAAGGCACGATTGTTAGCGTGCTCTCTTTGGTTTTCATTTTTGTTCCTAACGTCAATCAAGGCATGTGGTTATTGAATATCCTGATGACTCAGCTCTATATGGTGATGTACATCTGTATTTTTGTTAGCTTTTTGGTCTCACGCTACAAACACGCAGATATTGAGCGCCCATTTCGAGTTTCGGGCGGAAAAATAGGAATGTGTTTAGTGGCTGGGTTAGGCTTGATGAGTTGCTTGGTGACGATTGTTGTATCTTTTGACGTGCCAGCAGGAATTAGCGCAAAAACTGGTGCATATGCACTGATATTAGGATTTATCACATTTAGCCTCCCAGCGTTCGCCGCCGTGATGTATCGCAATCGAAAACATCGTCAACAAAGCAAAATGCTTGAGGTACTAGTAAGTTAACTATTGGATTGACATTAAAAAGCCGCAGCAATTTCTCGCTACGGCTTTTTATTTGGCATCACAAGTTGTGTTAGTTATCCGTGTCCTACAGTCTTGGATAACAGGTTAACAATCATCACACCAGTGAGGATAAACCCAATGCCAACAAGCGCCGGCAAATCTAGCCGCTGTCCATAAACAAAGTAGCCAACCGTCGCAACTAAAACAATACCCGCCCCACTCCATATGGCGTAAACAACCCCAACAGGCATCGTTTTTACCGTGACGGAAAGCAAGAAGAAAGCAATGCCGTAACCAATCAGAACGACTGTACTCGGCATCATTTTCGTAAATTGCTCTGTTTTGGGAATATAGGAAGTGGCAATCACTTCACATACAATCGCGATCGACAGCGCCAACATTGGCGGCATAGAGACAAGCATTTTGAACATAAGGCATTAACGCTCAACAGAAATGTAACAACCGACAACACGTCCGGATAATTAGGTCGCGCATTATACCCAACTCATCTCTCGATGGAATACCTCTTACGCAAGCAACTTCAAAATGCAGGATTCACAGCGTGATCACTTGAATATAGAGACATTCACACGCCATCGCTTTCACTCACTTCTTGATGAGTAAGCGACAGGCCTGCTTTTTGGTGCTGCCGAGCAATTTCAAAGTAGATGTGCATATCAATTGGCTCTGGTGTATTGAGTAGCATCTTGCCCACTTCTCGTTGAAAGTGACCATAATTACCTAACTCATCCGTCAGCCCTAGCTGCTCGTAAGAAGCTTCATTGGCAAACATTCCATAGGCATACTGATAATGACTTAGATCCTTGCTCTTATCATAACCAAGCTCTTGAAGGGCTTGATCAATTTCTTTTGGCGTATAAGTGTCTTTATCGCCAAACAAGCGCAATAGTACGCTAGGAACCTCTTGAGCGATGCTCTGAATTTTTGTCTTTCTTTTAAAAATACCGAACATAATGTCCTCCACTGACGATGTTTCCAAATACACACTTTAATGCATATTGGTGAGCTGATTGTTTTTAGTATGGCTCATTAATCTGAGACTTCCTTACAACGAAGTCACTTTCGCATATTAACGTGATCACATAATTACCAGCAAATAGTACGACCAGCGTTTCAAACATATCTCATCAGAAACTCCGCTCTAGTCACAATTGTGTGACAGCTTCGAGCTCGGTTTACCATAATGTAAAGAGTAGATTGAAAAGTCATATTTCGTATCGACATCTAAACTTAATTAAGTTAGCTTTAGAAGTATAGACGTCTAGATTGACTATACTTAGGGAGAGAAAGTCGTGCCAATTAGAATTCCAGATCAATTACCAGCTACCGATGTGCTAAGGACAGAGAACATCTTCGTAATGAGTGAAACGCGTGCTGCGAGTCAGGAAATACGTCCTTTACGAGTGCTGATCCTGAATCTGATGCCCAAAAAAATAGAAACTGAAACTCAGTTTTTGCGTCTACTCTCAAACAGCCCATTACAAGTCAATGTCGAGTTATTGCGCATTGATAACCGCCCAAGCAAAAATACGCCAACCGAACATTTGGATACTTTTTATCGTCAATTTGAAATGGTGAGAGATAAAAATTTCGATGGCATGATCATTACTGGTGCCCCACTAGGTTTGGTTCAATTTGAAGATGTCATTTATTGGGACCACCTAAAAACCATCATGGAATGGGCAAAAGATCATGTGACATCGACTCTTTATGTCTGCTGGGCAGCACAAGCAGGGCTGAAGTTGCTCTACGATCTACCTAAAAAAACGCGTAAAGAAAAACTTTCAGGCGTGTACCATCACCAAATTCATCATCAATTCCATCCTATGTTACGTGGGTTTGATGACACATTTTTAGCGCCTCATTCACGCTATGCCGACTTTTCACCTCACTTTTTAGAAGAACATACCGACTTAGACATCCTAGCCACATCGGATGTTGCAGGTGTTTATTTAGCTACAACAAAAGACAAGAGAAATGTGTTTGTTACTGGGCATCCTGAATACGATTCGCATACCTTACATAACGAATATATCCGCGATTTAAGCGAAGGCATGGAACCAGCCATTCCCGTCAACTACTATCCAAACAACAATCCTGATAATCCACCAATTGCCAGTTGGAGAAGTCATGGACATCTCCTCTTTTTAAACTGGCTGAACTACTGCGTTTACCAGCAAACACCTTATGATCTTGATCACTTCAGTGAAGACGCTTTTACTAAAGACGATTAACCTCAAAGCACGCAAACAAAGCGCTTATGATGCCTAAATGTAATATGTGAACCAAGCCGCCATATGGCGGCTTTTTCATACCAGTTTGCAAACCTGATCGCATAGTGTTTTTTCCTCAATAGGCTTTTGCTACGTAATTCATATCATGCTGGGAGATTCAGGGATGTAGGGACAAAGAATGAAAACAACAAAGCTCGGTGCACTACTATTAATCTCTCAGTTTGCACTTGTGGGCTGCGTGACGGTGAAAGAAGATGGTAGCCCTGTCGTTAAAGCCGATCCTGTAGCAATGGCAGAATCACGTATCGCACTTGGCCTAGGTTATTTAGAAGGCGGCAATATGATTCGCGCGCATGATAACTTGCAACAAGCCTTAACCCACGCACCTCAATACTATCGTGCTCAGTTATCGATGGCTCACTACTATGAAACGGTTGGTGAAGATGCTAAAGCCGAGCAAATGTATAAACGCTCTCTACGCCAACACACCAAAAACGGTAACGTGCTCAATAACTACGGCACCTTTCTTTGCAAGCGGGGTGACTTCGAGAAAGCCGATCAAATGTTTAATCGAGCCATTGAGCAACCTTATTACTATCTCATTCCGGCCAGTTATGAAAACGCCGCATTTTGCGCGTTGAAGTCACAAGATAAAGACAAAGCGAAATACTACTTCGCCCGAGCTATTGATCATGACCCTCATAGGCCAAAATCTATTTTGCAGCTAGCCAAGCTAGAAATTGATAGCGGCAATTACACTGAAGCCAGAATTCGATTAATGAGATTTAATCAAATGTATGGCGTTAAGAAACCCTCTTTACAGCTCATGATTCAACTTGAACGTGCAGCAGGTAATGAAGCACTCGAGAAAAAATATCAAAAGCAATTGGAGAGGTTTTCTTAACACGACATCATGATAAAGAAGGTGTACTCGCTCACAGACACTACTGAACTTGACTAAGAATCCAGTGAATTAAAACCCACGGTGAAACATTCATCCTGTACATAAACTTCAAATTCGGTACTATTTGAACGGAATAAGTGACCAAATCACGTTATAAAAGTGCGCTAGTAAAACGAAATTTGTACATCATACTGTTTCTACTATTGATTTGGGGCGCATTGATAAATGCTAAATATTACTGACATGCACCAGAAGGAAGTTGAAGCCGGATGAAACCTGCCTGCACTCTGTTATCACTCACTTTGCTGAGTTCGCCTTTTGTCGTCAGTGCACAAGAAAATATTGAAAAAACATTCACGTTTGGCATTGTTTCCAATAAAGCTCAAAGCAAAATCAAAAAGTCGACGCCTTTCACGCAGTACGTGACCAATGGTTTGGCTGAATACGGATACACCAAGGGTGCTGTAAAAGTATTTAAAAATTATCGCCAGCTCGCGGTGGCACTTGAAAATGGCACCGTTCAAATTGCAACAGCCACCCCCTTCAATGCAATGACCCTCGAGGCAGAGTCTGGTAGCCAAGCCATTGCCATACGCTGGAAAAAAGGTTTACAAAAATATCATACGGTATTCTTTACCCACAAAGAGAGTGGTATCGCGTCGATTTCTGACCTGCGCGGAAAAACACTTGTTTTTGAAAAGCGTACATCCACCAGCAGCTATTACTTACCCGCTATTACACTGCTTAATCAAGGGGAGAAATTAGAATACCTCCCCTCCTCCGATGACAAACCAGCCAAAGACAGTATTGGATATTTATTCCTTGACGAGCACTTGGCTCAATCGAATGAAATCAACCTTTCAGTATGGGTGTATAAGCAGAGAGTCGCAGCAGGAGCGTTCAGCAATTTCAATTGGAGCAACCCGAAAGATCTTCCAGAAAGCATGAAAGACAAACTAACGATTTTCGCTCGCTCGGTAGAAATACCTAGAGACTTAATTCTCGCCTCTCCGACCTTAAGCCAAGTTCAGCAACATAAAATCACGTCAATATTGCTCGGTATGGAGACATCTCAGCAAGGTGCTCTAGCACTTAAACAGTTCCAAAACACGAAAAAGATCACCGCTCTAACGCCAGAAATGTCCGCGTCCTTAAATACCGTTCGAACATCTATTCACTTGTTACCGAAGGTGGATTGATGTTCCACAAACTCTCACTCGAAACTAAATACATTTGCTCGACCATTTTTGTTGTCCTGTTTGTCGTAGTGATAAACCTCGCACTATATATGCATGGTTACGATACGTACTCAAATAACTTAACCCGCCAAATCACCGAGAACTCACAAGAAAAAACAGAGTCTTACGTCAAGCAAAAAGGATTGGTTTACGCAGAGTTATTATCAAAACAACTTTTTGACCCACTCTATACGGATAATATCAGCCAAGCGTACGAGCAAATTAAAGCAACATTAAGCCAACCAGATGTCTCGAAGATACACGTTGTTGATAATGAAGGGCTAATCTTTCACGACGGTACGACTCAGCTGAGTATGTTTGCCCAGCCTCATTACCGTTCTCGCTTTATTTTAAAAGCAATAGAAGAGTCTAGAATTCTCATTTCTTTTTCTAAACATCAATTAGAAATTGCGGCACCGATTCAGCAATCGAATATCACACTGGGCGCAGTGTATCTTGAACTCAACCTAGCACATCTATTAGAAGAGAAAGAACAAAACATTGCGCAAGTACAAGCGCTTACCTCAAACGATAAGCAAAAGATGTTTAACTTGCTGCTCACGATCAGTGCGATATCCGTTCTGCTCGGAAGTGCCATCGCGTATGCTTTGGGTCGCTCATTAATAAAACCACTCAAACAACTTAAAGAACAATTTACAGAGTCAAATACTCAAGCACTGCCAATCACTGATATAAAAAGTAAAGATGAAGTAGGTGATCTTATTTCGGCGTATAACAAAATGTCGAACAAAGTGAACCGATACACAAGCCGGGTGGAGTTCATGGCGTATCACGACATTCTTACCTCCCTGCCTAACCGAGAAAAGTTGCTCATTGATATCCAAAAGCAAATAACGAACCGCAGATCTCCCTCACTCGCGGTTGTTTTTATTGATCTGGATGACTTTAAACATATTAACGATAACTACGGGCATAGCATCGGAGATAAATTGCTAGGTCATCTCGCCTCAGAACTTCAAGGTCGTTTGCCGAGTTACTTCCAGCCTCTTTACCGTCTTTCAACCATCGTAAGCCGAGTCGGCGCTGACGAATTTGTGCTGGTCTTTCCATGCAAAGACAGCCTCCACGCTAGAGAAAAAGCGGACGATATTCATCGCCAATTGCTTTCTCCTTTTAACTTGGAAGAGAACGATATTCAAATTACGGCAAGCCTTGGAGTCGCGGTGTATCCGGAATTTGGCTCAAACGCAGAGTCTCTTTTACAACTCTCCTCACTGGCGGCGCAAGAATCTAAACGACGCGGCAAAGATATCATGACGATATACGATTCCGCGTTTGATGAGACCGTGAAGCAGCGCTTATACATAGAAAAGGAACTGCGCCGCTCAATACGTGATTTATCTCAGTTCGAGCTTTGGTATCAACCCCAGTTCGACCTCAACACCTACCAGTTGATTGGTGTCGAAGCATTGGTTAGGTGGAATCACCCAGAGAAGGGTTATATCAGCCCAGAATTATTTATCCCGATTGCAGAACAAAGTGACTTAATTTTAGAGCTTGGTGAATACCTCATCGAGACAGCAATTAGCCAGCGAGCACAATGGGCGGGTCATTTCACTGCTGATTTTCATATCGCATTAAATTTGTCTCCTAGGCAGATCTACCGCCAAGATTTAAGTCAGCTCTTTTCGAAATATTTACAACAATATCAAGTCCCCCCTCAAACCATTCATGTTGAAGTGACAGAGTCTCTGTTTATTGATGATATTGAGAAAGCGCAGTACGTGCTCAGAAAATTACAAGCTAACGGCGTAGAAGTGTGGCTAGATGATTTTGGAACTGGGTACTCAGCCCTCGCCTACCTACAACAAATGTCGTTTGATGGGCTTAAAATTGACCGTTCATTTATCGCTCAAATCCAAAACAATGAACAAGATGATTCATTAGTCCGTGCGATTATATCCATGGCTCATAACCTAAGAATGAGAGTGGTAGCTGAAGGCATAGAAACCCAGACCCAACTAACAAGGATGGAATCGCTTCACTGCGACGTTGTTCAAGGCTTTTTCTTGGGTAGACCGGTGCCGGCAGAAGAAATCATAGAGTTTGAGCAACAACGCCAAGCAATAGATGACTCAACCGCCAGCAACTATGCTTAACTGAATAATTTATCGCGTTCATTTAATTAAAGGGGATTCGTTCTGCAATATTGGTCACACTTCGCCATCTCGCAAGTATGAATTTCCTCTTAAAATCTAACATTTGAGATAGGTAAACTACACTTTTCATATCAACTCTTTGGATATGGAAACGCGTGTGGTCGGGATATTTGCTTGGAACAACCTGTCTGTAAAGCAGAAACTTTTTGGATTGGTCCTACTACCAATATTATTGTTATTGCTTCTGGCGGGCAAACATGTACAAAACCTCTCTATCCAAGCTCAAGAACTTCAAAAAGCACAACTCTTCTCCCAATATATAGATCGTGTTTCCTCATTGTATTATTTGACGAGCGATCCAAAGGTCGCGAATAACGCTCAAGAAACCCGCCAACTCGTTCACACTTTACAAGAGACAGCTTCACCTGTTTTTGGTGACAATGCCGATATATTAAATCAGCTCACGAATTTCGAAGAAGCAACACTGTCAATGCTCTCGTCCAATAATACAGAAGATAAGTTAGATGCTGCTGAGTGGCGTGCCGACACATTCAAAGAGATTCTTTTGAGTTTGGATAGAGTCTATTTCAGCCATGTAAGTTATGAAACCAACACTCACCTCTCCTCATTGATGCAGCTTGAGTGGTTAATGTTTTGGTCAACAGAAGAGCATAGACTCAGCAAATACTTGGTGGAATCTACAGAGCAGGGGCAGATTTACGATCCAGCTATCCAAGCTAGTATCCAATCATTAATCCAGAACCAACAACTGCTGTTCGAACGCTTTGTCACACTTAATGCGAATAAGCAGCAAGTCAACCTCCTCATCGAAACCTTTACCGATAATGTCTTTGCTAAAAGCCAAGCATTTCGAGCCAATTTGTTGCAGCCATCAAACCTTAGAGTATTGACACCCACTCAAATAGATGACGGGTTATCTGCGCTTTATAAACGCTTAAGTTTATTACGTAACGTTGATGACCAGATGGAACAGCAACTTATTAAGGATATATCCAAGACGATCAGTGAAACAACACAGCACCGCATTGGCTTCATTGCGCTAATGAGCCTCGTGACATTGCTGGTTGTGAGTTTGACACTGAGGTTAGTGCGCAAAGTCACTGGCAACTTGAATTTAGTCCTCGAATTCCTAAGTCGAGACACTTACGAAGAGGACAACAATGAAAACTCACCACTGACAGAGTTGACCAAAGGGAAAGATGAGCTCAGTAAGTTTGCTAAAGAGGTAAAAAAACTGAGTTACGAACGTGAGCAGTCAAGACAAAAGTTAACTCAAGCCAAAGAAGATGCTGAAAAGGCGAAAGATGATGCCATCGAGGCAAGCAAAGCCAAAAGTAGCTTTCTGGCGAATATGTCTCATGAGATTCGAACCCCGTTAAACGGCGTTATTGGCATTTCAGAAGTTTTGTCAGACACGCCGCTAACGGCGACACAGCGTGATTATGTCGACACGATAGAAACCTCCTCGCAATTACTGTTGAGCCTAATAAATGACGTTCTGGACTTCTCTAAAATTGAATCTGGTATGTTGCTTATCAGCCCTCATTCAACCTGTGTTCGTGAATCCATCTACGATATTGCTTCTATTATTTCCCCGAAAGCGAAAGAAAAAGGCATCGACGTTCAAGTCAGCATCAGCCGCAATACGCCCTATCACGTTATGTTGGATGATCACCGTATACGCCAAATTATCATGAACTTCATGTCCAATGCCGTAAAGTTCACCGAACAAGGCTGCGTTGAACTCTCTGTCATCACTAGAGAAATCAAAAATGGTGAAGCGAGCATCGAGTTTTCAGTCAAAGACTCAGGGATCGGTATTGATGAGCAGCAACAAAAAAAGATATTTGCTCCTTTCGCCCAAGAAGATAACTCCACCACCCGACAGTTTGGAGGGACAGGGCTCGGGCTTGCAATTAGCACGCAGCTGGTAGAGTTGATGGGCGGTGAGATTCAGCTTGAATCCGAGAAAGGAAAAGGTAGCCGATTTTTCTTCGAACTTACGGCTCCAATTGTGACTCAAGAGTTCAATGGCTATCACTCCCTTAATCACAACGATATATGGATAGTTTGCAACAACCCTACTTTGGAGCAAAAGCTGCGTGACGAGTTGAGCTTTTTCCACATCAATGTTCAGCAATCAGTAAATACACTGGATGCTCTGCCAACGTGGATTGATAACGAGCGCATCGTTGTTATCAACGTAGAAACTTCTCCAGATACCAAAGCCAAACATCTAGGTGAAATGAAAAGACTTTGCATGCAAAATGTTCGAGTGTGTCTTATTAAACACCTTCATAGTGCTCAACGTGATTTTGGTAACAGCATTAGTGCATTGGTCACTCAACCCCTCTTAGGACAGCGTTTAGTAAAAGCACTTGAAACTTGTGCTGCAAACTTCCCTCAAGCAAACAAAGAGAACACGACAACACCCAATACTAAGACTTTCCCAAAAATTTTGGTGGTCGACGACAACACCGTCAATCAAAAAATCGCTGGATTACACGTCACAAAAGCGGGCTTCGACTTTGATATCGCCGTAAACGGAGAAGAAGCCGTAGATATGTTTCAACAGAATCAATACTGCTTAATCTTAATGGATTGCATGATGCCTGTGATGGATGGGTTTGAAGCAACCAAAATGATCCGTCAAATTGAAGCAAAAGAAAAACGGACGTTCAGAATCCCAATTATCGCGCTAACAGCAAGTGTAGTCGATGATGACATTCAAAAGTGTTTTGATGTTGGAATGGATGATTATGTGCCCAAACCTTTTAAAGCGGGTTTGTTAAAAGAGAAATTAGATAAAGCCATTGGACTACGCATTTCCAATATTGCTTCTGATGAAAAGCGACTGGCAACAAACACCACTCACACTCCTGAAAAAACCTCGCATGCTGAACAATCAGAAGCGACCGTGACACCTATTCGCTCAGAACGGATTTTGCTCGTCGAAGATAACAGAGTAAATCAAAAAGTCGCTTCGCTGCTTTTATCCAAAGCTGGTTATCAATTTGAAGTGGCCGAAAACGGACAGGTTGCGGTCGAAATGTTCCAAAAAGATGGTGGGTTTGACATCATTTTGATGGACTGCATGATGCCGATCATGGATGGGTTCGAAGCCTCACGACAAATACGCGCCTATGAAGCAAGTAAAGGTCTTCCTAAGACTCCCATCATCGCGCTAACGGCAAGTGTTGTGGATGATGACATTCAACGCTGTTTCGATTCAGGCATGGACGCTTATGTACCCAAGCCTGTTCGTAGAGAAAAGCTGTTGTACCAGATTGAAAATGCGATATAGGTAGCGATGATGAGCGGCGACATATCTCTCCTCTGTTTTCTTTTGCGCTGCATAAAACGCTACCTATTCATTGTTGTTTTCCTTCTACCCATAGATAGTCAAGTACTTGCTGCAGAGAGCTACGCCGTTTTCTCGTTTAATAGTGAGTTCTCGCCCCTAACCATCAATAAAGCGCGAAAGTTGTACAGAGGAAAAACGCAACTCTTACAAGGGCAGAGAATTGAGCTATCTGACTGGCCAGCGACATCAGCGGAGAGAGCGGAGTTCTATCGCTACCTTCTCAATAAAAACTTGACGCAAATGAACGCGCACTGGGCGAGCTTGTCTTTTTCAGGCAAAGCGAGACCACCCAAAGTGATTGCAAACTCTAGCATTGATGCGCTGATCACGTGGATGCAAGAAAAGCCCAATCGGATTGGTTATGCCCCTGCTTCGAGCGTGCCTGGAAATGCTCGTATTTTGTATGTGGTGAGCTCGGAGGATTAATATGAAAAAATATTTGACCATGTTATCACTGAGTGTTGTCGCCTTTCCGAGCTTAGCCACCATTGAGTTATCAGATCACCTGTCTTTGAGTGGTTTTGGTTCGACATCTTGGTCTAAGTCGGATAACTCCACAACGGCTCTCGTCAACCGCTTTATTCATGATGAAGCCTGCTACGATTGTGACACAACCTTCGGCCTGCAGCTTGATTACTTTTACAAGGCATTTCGAGCATCCGCACAAGTAGTCAAGCGTCCGCAAGATCATTGGAGCTCGCCCCAATTAGAGTGGGCATATTTAGCTTATACCTATAAAAATGTAGAGATACGTGGGGGACGATTGAGGCTGCCGCTGTTTTTGATGTCTGAGTATAATTATGTCGGTCACGCTTTTACCCAAGCTCGACCACCAAATGAAGTGTATGACAGCATATTAGGCATCACCGCTTACAATGGTTTATCCATTCGCTGGAATCACGACCTCAATGAGCAAATCATGCTTACTGCAATGCCGTTTATAGGGTTTAAAGACAGCAGTGATGTCACCCTCAACGAAGATACTGAACTGAAGATCGAATCAGACAACACAGCCGGAATAAACTTAACACTCAGCGGAAATGCCTACCGTTTGAACTTTTCTTATCTACATGGCGATTATGACCAAACTACGGTTCTCTCCAATACCAAGCAATCCACACCTGAAGGAGGAGCCATGTTAATTGACCGTTTGGTTCTAAAAGAAAAAGGCAATACGATTGACCGTAAGTGTTCACCGAGCCCATATTGACAGAAAAAGTGTGACACTCAGCACTTGATCCACTTTTGGCTATTGAGTGATCATTCCAGTGCTTCATCCTGTTTGTTATGAGCAGAAAGAAAGCCCCTA
>NZ_JAKKCL010000027.1:0-31385 GCF_021728175.1 Vibrio sp. A1-1 | reverse complement strand
AAGTTCGTGAACTTCTATCTGAATACGATTTCCCAGGTGATGACCTACCAGTTATCCAAGGTTCTGCACTAGGCGCACTAAACGGCGAAGAGCAGTGGGAAGCGAAAATCGTTGAACTAGCTGAAGCGCTAGATACTTACATCCCTGAGCCAGAGCGTGCGGTAGATCAGCCATTCCTAATGCCTATCGAAGACGTATTCTCAATCCAAGGTCGTGGTACAGTAGTAACTGGTCGTATCGAGCGTGGTATCCTAACTGTAGGTGACGAAGTTGCTATCGTAGGTATCAAGGAAACAACTACTACAACATGTACTGGTGTAGAGATGTTCCGTAAGCTTCTAGACGAAGGCCGTGCAGGTGAGAACGTTGGTGCACTTCTACGTGGTACTAAGCGTGACGAAGTTGAACGTGGTCAAGTACTAGCGAAGCCTGGTTCAATCACTCCACACACTAAGTTCGAATCAGAAGTATACGTACTGTCTAAAGATGAAGGTGGTCGTCACACTCCATTCTTCAAAGGCTACCGTCCACAGTTCTACTTCCGTACAACTGACGTAACTGGTGACATCCAGCTACCAGAAGGCGTAGAAATGGTAATGCCAGGTGACAACGTACAGATGACTGTTGAGCTAATCGCACCAATCGCAATGGACGAAGGTCTACGTTTCGCGATCCGTGAAGGTGGCCGTACAGTAGGTGCTGGTGTTGTTGCTAAGATCTTCGACTAATTCATAGCGAATTAGCGATGCTTTCGGAAAATCTTGAATTAGATTTGACGAACCAGTAGCAAAAAGGGCATCATTTGATGCCCTTTTTCTGCACTCAACATTATTTTTGCTGTTTTCTTGTTCAGAAGTGGGTTGGGCGCAGAGCAAGATTAAGCAAAGATGCTTAATCTTAAGAAGAGTACGCTGATTTTTTCAGCGATATGGAGTTTGCCCTGCAACAGCGGGGTTGTTGTCGTCTATATTAAGACTTGTAACAGGTTGGTTTTATGAAAGCAAATAATGCTGAAACTCCTGATAGCTCAAACGCAGCAGATACGTTTAAGTGGTTAGCCGCTTTCGTATTGGCAGCTGCCGCTGTTGTGGGTAATTACCTGTATGGTGAAATGTCTGTAGTGGTTCGTGCTGCAGGCGTTGTTGTTCTTATTGCAGCTGCCTTAGGCGTTGCAGCAACAACGACTAAAGGTAAAGCAGCGATCAGTTTTGCAAAAGAATCGCGTATGGAAGTACGTAAAGTTGTTTGGCCTACTCGCCAAGAAACCATGCAAACAACACTGATCGTTTTAGCTGTAAGTATTGTAATGGCTCTAGTGCTATGGGGTATTGACGGAATTATGGTTCGTCTAGTAGCTCTAGCAACTGGGGTATAGAGGGTTTTTATTCATGAGTGAAGCTCCAAAAAAACGCTGGTATGTGGTTCAAGCCTTCTCTGGATTTGAAGGTCGTGTAGCTCAATCTCTGCGCGAGCATATCAAAATGCACGGCATGGAAGAGCTATTCGGTGAAGTACTGGTTCCTACTGAAGAAGTAGTAGAAATGCGCGCGGGTCAGCGTCGCAAATCTGAGCGTAAGTTCTTCCCAGGTTACGTCCTTGTTCAGATGATTATGAACGATGAATCATGGCACCTAGTACGCAGTGTGCCGCGTGTCATGGGCTTCATTGGTGGTACCTCAGACCGTCCGGCACCTATCACGGATAAAGAGGCTGACGCGATTCTTAATCGTCTTGAGAAAGCGAGTGAAGCGCCTCGTCCACGTACAATGTACGAAGCGGGTGAAGTGGTACGTGTTAACGAAGGTCCATTTGCTGACTTCAACGGTACTGTTGAAGAAGTGGATTACGAGAAGAGCCGCCTGAAAGTGTCTGTCTCGATCTTTGGTCGTGCGACACCAGTTGAGCTTGAATTTGGTCAGGTTGAAAAGCTGGACTAAGACTCTTCGTTAAAGAGTATAAAAAATCACCTTTTTAGGGTTGTATAAGGCGCGGATTATGACTATAATTTCGCGCCTTTTTACTTCAAGTGAAGTAAAAAGTTTCTTACACAAACGGGGAGCTGATCCGCGATTAGCGTTTGTACCCAAACTTAGGAATTATCATGGCTAAGAAAGTTGAAGCTTACATCAAGCTACAAGTTGCTGCTGGTATGGCTAACCCTAGTCCACCAGTAGGTCCTGCACTAGGTCAACACGGTGTGAACATCATGGAATTCTGTAAAGCGTTCAACGCAAAAACAGAATCTATTGAGAAAGGTCTACCAACTCCAGTAGTTATCACAGTATACAGCGACCGTTCTTTCACGTTCGTAACTAAGACTCCACCTGCTGCAGTTCTTCTTAAGAAAGCTGCTGGCGTTAAGTCTGGTTCAGGTCGTCCAAACACTGAAAAAGTTGGTACTGTAACTGACGCTCAAATCCAAGAAATCGCAGAAACTAAAGCTGCTGATATGACTGGTGCTGACATCGAAGCGATGAAGCGTTCTATCGCTGGTACTGCTCGTTCAATGGGCCTAGTGGTAGAGGGTTAATAAGATGGCAAAACTAACTAAGCGCATGCGCGTAATCCGCGAAAAAGTTGACGTAACTAAAGAATACGAAATCAACGAAGCTGTTGCTCTTCTTCAAGAACTAGCGACTGCGAAATTCGTTGAGTCTGTAGACGTTGCTGTTAACCTAGGCATTGATGCTCGTAAATCTGACCAGAACGTACGTGGTGCAACTGTACTACCTCACGGTACTGGCCGCGAAATCCGCGTTGCAGTGTTCACTCAAGGTGCTAACGCTGAAGCAGCTAAAGAAGCTGGCGCAGACATCGTAGGTATGGAAGATCTTGCTGAGCAAGTTAAGAAAGGCGAAATGAACTTTGACGTAGTTGTTGCTTCTCCAGATGCAATGCGCGTTGTAGGTCAACTAGGTACTATCCTAGGTCCTCGCGGTCTTATGCCAAACCCTAAAGTTGGTACTGTAACTCCTAACGTTGCTGAAGCAGTTAAAAACGCTAAAGCTGGTCAGGTTCGTTACCGTAACGACAAAAACGGCATCATCCACACTACTATCGGTAAAGCAAACTTCTCTGCTGAGCAGATCAAAGAGAACCTAGAAGCACTTCTAGTTGCTCTGAAGAAAGCTAAGCCATCTTCAGCGAAAGGTACTTTCCTGAAGAAAGTAAGCATCTCTACTACTATGGGTGCTGGTGTTGCTGTTGATCAGGCTAGCCTGAACACTCAAGCATAATTTATTTGCTTAGGCGCAAAATTAGTGTATAATTTTGCGCCTAATATTTGTGGTTGGGGCTGAACTTTGGTTCTTTGAACTGTCTCCTAGTTCGAAATGAATTAAGACCCAGTCTCCGTCCAAGACCGTAGGTGTTTGTGTAAAAGCAAACTTAATTATCCTACGTAGATGGTGCCCGAACTGACAGAAAGCTCTATGTAATATAGTTAACTTTCTTCTGGGGAAGCACCTCAATAGCTCTCACTGTCGTGATGATAGTGAGTGGTGTAACGACAACCAGGAGTAAATCCAAGATGGCTTTAAACCTTCAAGACAAAAAAGCAATTGTTGCTGAAGTCAACGAAGCTGCCAGTGGTGCACTTTCTGCAGTTGTAGCTGATTCTCGTGGCGTTCAAGTTGGCGCGATGACTTCTCTACGTAAACAAGCTCGTGAAGCTGGCGTTTACATGAGAGTTGTTCGTAACACTCTTGCTCGTCGTGCGGTTGAAGGTACTGAGTACGAGTGTCTAACTGACACTTTCACTGGTCCTACACTAATCGCATTCTCTAATGAGCACCCAGGTGCTGCAGCGCGTCTTTTCAAAGACTTCGCTAAAGAGAACAAAGATTTCGAGATCAAAGCTGCTGCTTATGAAGGCGCTTTAACTGACGCTGAAGTACTAGCAACACTACCAACTTACGACGAAGCAATTGCACGCCTAATGATGTGCATGAAAGAAGCTTCGGCTGGCAAGCTGGCGCGTACTATCGCAGCTATCCGCGATCAAAAACAAGAAGCAGCGGCATAAGCCTTGCTTTTTACTGGTTGCTTAATAAACTTATTGTTGACTTAAAAGAGAATTGTTATGTCTATTACTAACGAGCAAATCCTAGACGCAGTTGCAGAAATGTCTGTAATGCAAGTTGTTGAACTAATCGAAGCAATGGAAGAGAAATTCGGTGTTTCTGCTGCTGCTGCTGTTGTAGCTGGCGGCGCTGCTGGCGGCGAAGCTGCTGCTGAGCAAACTGAATTCGACGTAATCCTAGAAGCTGCTGGCGGTAACAAAGTTGCTGTAATCAAAGCAGTACGTGGCGCAACTGGCCTAGGTCTTAAAGAAGCTAAAGCTCTTGTAGACGGCGCTCCAGCACCTCTTAAAGAAGGTGTTGAGAAAGCAGAAGCTGAAGCTCTTAAAGCTCAGCTAGAAGAAGCTGGTGCAACTGTTGCTGTTAAGTAATTATTGCATAGTTTCTTAGCCTAACGGCTAATTGGCTGGTGGTTTTTTAACCACCGGCCTTTTTGCGCTGTAGGGTATAGGCGAATTTTCCCGCTGTTTAAGCGCCTGATATCCATGCAAAAAACATTTCATTCTTACGAAATGAAATGTCACTACAGTAAACAGCTATATTAGTCACTGTCCCTTACCCCCCTTAAGTAACTAGGAGCGGGCGGACAGTTTGGGTCACTTATCAGCGAGCTGAGGAACCCCATGGTTTACTCTTATACCGAGAAAAAGCGCATCCGTAAGGACTTTGGTACTCGTCCACAAGTTTTGGACATTCCATACCTGCTATCGATCCAGCTCGATTCGTTCGACAAATTCATCGAACAGGATCCTGAAGGTCAATACGGTCTTGAAGCCGCTTTCCGTTCTGTATTCCCGATTCAGAGCTACAACGGCAATTCTGAGCTGCAATACGTTAGCTACCGTCTTGGTGAGCCAGTTTTTGACGTTAAAGAATGTCAAATCCGCGGTGTAACTTACTCAAAGCCACTACGTGTAAAACTACGCCTAGTTATCTTTGATAAAGACGCGCCAGCAGGTACTGTAAAAGACATTAAAGAACAAGAAGTCTACATGGGTGAAATTCCACTCATGACAGACAATGGTACCTTCGTAATTAACGGTACCGAGAGGGTTATCGTATCCCAGCTGCACCGAAGCCCAGGCGTGTTCTTCGACAGCGATAAGGGTAAGACCCACTCTTCAGGTAAAGTTTTATACAACGCACGTGTTATTCCTTACCGTGGTTCATGGCTTGATTTCGAGTTTGATCCTAAGGATAACTTGTACGTTCGTATCGACCGCCGTCGTAAGCTACCAGCATCGATCATTCTTCGTGCACTAGGTAAGTCGACAGAAGAAATCCTAGATCTCTTCTTCGAGAAAGTGAACTTCGAAGTGAAAGACCAAACTCTATTGATGGAGTTGGTTCCAGATCGTCTACGTGGTGAAACTGCGTCATTCGACATCGAAGCGAATGGTAAAGTTTACGTTGAGCAAGGTCGTCGCGTAACAGCTCGTCATATCCGCCAACTAGAAAAAGATGGTGTTGATCACATCGAAGTACCAGTTGAGTACATCGTAGGTAAAGTTGCATCAAAAGATTACATTAATGAAGCAACTGGCGAGATCATTGTTAACGCTAACCAGGAAATCAGCCTGGAAGCACTAGCGAACCTATCTCAGGCTGGCCACAAAGCGCTAGAAGTTCTATTTACGAACGATCTAGACCACGGTCCATTCATGTCAGAAACGCTACGTATCGACAGCACGGTTGATCGTATTTCTGCATTGGTAGAAATCTACCGCATGATGCGCCCTGGTGAGCCGCCAACAAAAGAAGCTGCAGAAGCTCTATTCGAAAGCCTATTCTTCTCTGAAGAGCGTTACGATCTATCGACTGTTGGTCGTATGAAGTTCAACAGCTCAATCGGCCGTGAAGATGCTCAAGAGCAAGGTACACTTGATGAAACTGATATCATCGAAGTGATGAAGAAGCTGATCGCGATCCGTAACGGTAAGGGCGAAGTGGACGATATCGACCACTTAGGCAACCGTCGTATCCGTTCTGTAGGCGAAATGGCTGAGAACCAGTTCCGTGTAGGTCTAGTACGTGTTGAGCGTGCAGTTAAAGAGCGTCTAAGCCTAGGCGATCTTGACGCAATCATGCCTCAAGACTTGATCAACGCGAAGCCAATTTCTGCGGCAGTTAAAGAATTCTTTGGCTCTTCACAGCTTTCACAGTTCATGGACCAAAACAACCCGCTATCAGAAGTAACGCACAAGCGTCGCATTTCTGCATTGGGTCCTGGCGGTCTAACTCGTGAACGTGCTGGCTTCGAAGTACGTGACGTACACGTAACTCACTACGGTCGTCTATGTCCTATCGAAACGCCTGAAGGTCCAAACATCGGTCTGATCAACTCTCTATCTGCGTTTGCGCGTTGTAACGAGTACGGTTTCCTAGAGACACCATACCGTCGCGTTGTAGATGGCGTAGTAACAGACGAAGTAGATTACCTATCTGCAATCGAAGAAGGCCAATTTGTTATCGCTCAGGCGAACGCTAAGCTAAACGAAGATGGTACTTTTGCAGATGAGCTGATCACAGCTCGTCAGAAAGGTGAATCTGGTCTACACCCTCGTGAGCACGCTCAGTACATGGACGTTGCGACAAACCAGGTTGTATCTATCGCTGCATCGCTTATCCCGTTCCTAGAACACGATGATGCGAACCGTGCATTGATGGGTGCGAACATGCAACGTCAGGCAGTTCCGACACTGAAAGCTGACAAACCGCTTGTTGGTACTGGTATTGAACGTAACGTAGCCGTTGACTCAGGTGTAACTGCAGTTGCGAAACGTGGTGGTGTAATCCAGTCAGTAGATGCTTCTCGTATCGTTGTTAAAGTAAACGAAGAAGAGCTAGTACCAGGTGAAGCTGGTATCGATATCTACAACCTGACTAAATACACACGTTCTAACCAGAACACATGTATTAACCAACGCCCATGTGTGATGCCAGGTGAACCTGTATCACGCGGTGACGTGCTTGCTGATGGTCCTTCGACAGACCTAGGTGAGCTAGCGCTTGGTCAAAACATGCGTATCGCGTTCATGCCTTGGAACGGTTACAACTTCGAAGACTCGATCTTAGTATCTGAGCGCGTAGTTCAAGAAGACCGCTTCACGACAATCCACATTCAAGAACTTACTTGTGTGGCGCGTGATACTAAGCTGGGCTCTGAAGAGATTACAGCTGATATTCCAAACGTAGGTGAATCTGCTCTGTCTAAACTAGACGAGTCAGGTATCGTTTACATCGGTGCTGAAGTTAAGGGTGGCGACATCCTAGTTGGTAAAGTAACACCTAAAGGTGAAACTCAGCTAACGCCTGAAGAGAAGCTACTACGTGCTATCTTCGGTGAAAAAGCATCTGATGTTAAAGATACTTCACTACGTGTACCTAACTCTGTATCAGGTACGATCATCGACGTTCAAGTCTTCACTCGCGATGGCGTAGAGAAAGACAAGCGTGCGCTTGAAATCGAACAGATGCAGCTTAAAGAAGCGAAGAAAGACCTAACTGAAGAATTCCAGATTCTTGAGGGTGGCCTTCTAAACCGTGTTAAAGCTGTATTGATTGAAGGCGGTTACTCTGAAGCGAAACTAGACACGACTGATCGTAAGAAGTGGCTAGAGCTAACGCTAGAAGATGACGCACTACAAACTCAGCTTGAGCAACTTGCTGAGCAGTGGGACGAGCTAAAAGCTGACTTCGATAAGAAGTTCGAAACTAAACGTCGTAAGATCACTCAAGGTGATGATTTAGCACCTGGCGTACTGAAGATCGTTAAGGTTTACCTAGCGGTTAAACGTCGCATTCAGCCTGGTGATAAGATGGCGGGTCGTCACGGTAACAAGGGTGTAATCTCTAAGATCAACCCTGTTGAAGACATGCCATACGATGAAAAAGGTCAGCCTGTAGACATCGTACTTAACCCACTGGGTGTACCTTCGCGTATGAACATCGGTCAGATCCTAGAAGTACACTTAGGTCTGGCAGCGAAAGGTATCGGTGACAAGATCAACCAGATGGTTAAAGAGCAGCAAGAACTAGCGAAATTCCGTGAGTTCCTACAAAAAGTTTACGACCTAGGCGACACTCGCCAGAAAGTAGACATTGCTTCTCTATCTGATGATGAAGTACGTACTCTGATCAAGAACTTGCGTGGCGGTCTACCAATCGCGACTCCTGTATTTGATGGTGCTCCAGAAGAGTCAATCAAAGCACTTCTTGAGCTAGCAGATCTACCAACATCAGGTCAGCTAACGCTATTTGATGGTCGCACAGGTGATGCGTTTGAGCGTCCTGTAACTGTTGGTTACATGTACATGCTGAAACTGAACCACCTTGTTGATGACAAGATGCACGCTCGTTCAACTGGTTCGTACAGCCTAGTAACTCAGCAGCCACTAGGTGGTAAAGCTCAGTTCGGTGGTCAGCGTTTCGGTGAGATGGAAGTATGGGCACTAGAAGCATACGGTGCTGCTTACACGCTACAAGAAATGCTAACGGTTAAGTCGGATGACGTTAACGGCCGTACTAAGATGTACAAGAACATCGTAGACGGTAACCACAGCATGGAACCTGGCATGCCAGAATCGTTCAACGTACTGTTGAAAGAGATCCGCTCGCTAGGTATCAACATCGAGCTAGAAGACGAAGAGTAATCCTTTCTCTCTTGATGAAAGTCGAGAGAATCAAAGCGATTATTTGGAAGAAGGTGCTCACTTTAGCGAGTGAGCTCCTTTTAACTCCTTACAGGAGCTGATTGTGAAAGACTTATTAAACTTTCTAAAAGCACAGCATAAGACCGAAGAATTTGATGCAATCAAAATCGGTCTATCTTCACCAGACATGATCCGTTCATGGTCTTTTGGTGAAGTTAAAAAACCTGAAACGATCAACTATCGTACGTTCAAACCTGAACGCGATGGTCTGTTCTGTGCGCGTATCTTTGGTCCAGTTAAAGACTACGAATGTCTTTGTGGTAAGTACAAGCGCCTGAAGCACCGTGGTGTTATCTGTGAGAAGTGTGGTGTAGAAGTTACACAAACTAAAGTTCGTCGTGACCGTATGGGCCACATTGAACTGGCTTCACCAGTAGCTCACATCTGGTTCCTAAAATCGCTACCGTCTCGTATCGGTCTACTGATGGATATCCCTCTACGTGATATCGAACGTGTTCTGTACTTCGAAATGTACGTAGTAACAGAGCCTGGTATGACTGATCTAGAAAAAGGTCAGATGCTTACTGAAGAAGAGTATCTAGATCGTCTAGAAGAGTGGGGCGACGAGTTCACTGCTAAGATGGGTGCGGAAGCTATCAAGGACCTACTAGGTTCTATGGATATGCACGCTGAAGCAGAACAAATGCGTGAAGAGTTAGAGACAACAAACTCTGAAACTAAGCGTAAGAAAGTAACTAAGCGTCTTAAGCTGGTAGAAGCGTTCATCGCATCGGGTAACAACCCAGAGTGGATGATCCTGACTGTACTTCCAGTACTTCCGCCAGATCTACGTCCTCTAGTACCTCTAGATGGCGGTCGCTTTGCGACTTCTGATCTTAACGATCTATACCGTCGTGTGATCAACCGTAACAACCGTTTGAAGCGTCTTCTAGAGCTCGCTGCTCCGGACATCATCGTACGTAACGAAAAACGTATGCTGCAAGAGTCTGTTGATGCGCTACTAGATAACGGTCGTCGTGGTCGTGCGATCACAGGTTCTAACAAGCGTCCTCTGAAATCTCTTGCTGATATGATCAAGGGTAAACAAGGTCGTTTCCGTCAGAACCTTCTAGGTAAACGTGTAGACTACTCTGGCCGTTCTGTAATCACAGTAGGTCCATACCTTCGTCTACACCAGTGTGGTCTTCCTAAGAAGATGGCACTTGAGCTATTCAAACCATTTATCTACAGCAAGCTAGAGACTCGTGGTCTTGCGACCACAATCAAAGCTGCTAAGAAGATGGTAGAGCGTGAAGAAGCGGTCGTTTGGGATATCCTAGACGAAGTAATCCGTGAACACCCAGTACTATTGAACCGTGCACCTACACTTCACCGTCTAGGTATCCAGGCGTTCGAACCAGTACTGATCGAAGGTAAAGCGATTCAGCTACACCCACTTGTTTGTGCGGCGTACAACGCGGACTTCGATGGTGACCAAATGGCGGTTCACGTACCTCTAACTCTAGAGGCACAGCTTGAAGCTCGTACTCTGATGATGTCGACAAACAACATTCTGTCGCCAGCGTCAGGTGATCCGATCATCGTACCTTCTCAGGACGTTGTATTGGGTCTGTACTACATGACTCGTGAAAAGATCAACGTGAAAGGTGAAGGTATGTACCTTTCTGGCCCAGAAGAGGCTGAGAAAGCATACCGCACTAAACAAGCTGAGCTTCACGCACGCGTTAAAGTACGTATTACAGAAACTGTTGTAGACGAAGACGGCAACAGCACTACAGAAACCAAGATGGTAGACACCACTGTTGGTCGTGCAATGCTATGGCAAATCGTGCCAGCTGGTCTACCGTACAGCATCGTTAACCAAAAGCTAGGTAAGAAGCAAATCTCTAACCTACTTAACGAGGCGTACCGTAAACTAGGTCTGAAAGACACAGTAATCTTCGCTGACCAAATCATGTACACAGGTTTCGCATACGCGGCACTTTCTGGTGTATCTGTTGGTATCGACGATATGGTTGTACCAGCAGCTAAGTACACTGAAATCGCAGAAGCGGAAGAAGAAGTACGTGAAATCCAGGAACAGTACCAATCAGGTCTTGTTACTGCGGGCGAACGCTACAACAAAGTTATCGATATCTGGGCATCGACCAACGACCGTGTTGCGAAAGCAATGATGGAAAACCTTTCATCTGAAACGGTAGTTAACCGTGACGGTGAAGAGGAACAGCAAGAGTCATTCAACAGCATCTACATGATGGCGGACTCGGGCGCTCGTGGTTCTGCAGCACAGATTCGTCAGCTTGCGGGTATGCGTGGTCTGATGGCGCGTCCAGATGGTTCAATCATCGAAACGCCGATCACAGCAAACTTTAAAGAAGGTCTAAACGTACTTCAGTACTTTATCTCAACGCACGGTGCTCGTAAGGGTCTTGCGGATACGGCACTGAAAACAGCGAACTCGGGTTACCTAACTCGTCGTCTAGTAGACGTTGCTCAAGACGTTGTTGTAACTGAACATGACTGTGGCACTCACGAAGGTGTCGACATGATGCCTCACATCGAGGGTGGTGATGTTAAAGTTGCACTTTCTGAGCTTGCTCTTGGTCGTGTTGTTGCTGAAGACGTACTAAAACCTGGCACTGAAGACGTTCTTATTCCACGTAACACCCTGATCGATGAGAAGTGGTGTCAAATCATGGAAGAGAACTCAGTAGATAGCATGAAAGTGCGCTCTGTAGTAACGTGTGATTCTGACTTCGGTTGTTGTGCACAGTGTTACGGTCGTGACCTAGCACGTGGCCACCTAGTGAACCAAGGTGAAGCAGTAGGTGTTATCGCTGCTCAGTCTATCGGTGAACCAGGTACACAGCTTACCATGCGTACGTTCCACATCGGTGGTGCGGCATCGACAGCAGCGGCAGAGAACAGTGTTCAAGTTAAGAACAACGGTTCTATCAAGCTACACAACGCTAAATCTGTACTAGCAGATGACGGTAAGATCGTTATCACTTCTCGTGCGACAGAGCTAACTATTATTGATGAGTTTGGTCGTACGAAAGAGAAACACAAACTGCCTTACGGTACGCTACTAAGCAAAGGCGATGGCGATACAGTTCAAGCTGGCGAAACAGTTGCAAACTGGGAAGCGCACACACTACCTATCATTACTGAGGTAGCAGGTCGCATCCAGTTCGTAGATATGATCGACGGCGTAACAGTATCTCGCCAAACTGATGACCTAACTGGTCTATCTTCAAGCGAAGTAACTGACCCAGCAGCTCGCCCTTCAGCAGGTAAAGATATGCGTCCAGCTATCAAACTTGTTGACGAGCAAGGTAACGATGTAATGATCCCTGGTACTGATATGCCAGCTCACTACTTCCTACCTGGTAAAGCGATTGTAAACATCGAAGATGGCGCAGCAGTAGGTGTTGGTGCGACACTAGCACGTATTCCTCAGAAGTCTGGCGGTAACAAAGATATCACCGGTGGTCTTCCACGAGTTGCTGACCTATTTGAAGCACGTAAGCCGAAAGAGCCTGCAATCCTTGCTGAGCACACAGGTACTGTGAGCTTCGGTAAAGAGACCAAAGGTAAACGTCGCTTAGTGATCACACGTGAAAGCGGTGAAGCTTACGAAGAGATGATTCCTAAGCATCGTCAGTTGAACGTATTCGAAGGTGAAAAAGTTGAACGTGGTGACGTGATCGCAGATGGTCCAGAGTCTCCACACGACATCCTACGTCTACGTGGCGTACACGCGGTAACGCAGTACATTGCTAACGAAGTACAGGAAGTCTACCGTCTACAAGGCGTTAAGATTAACGATAAGCACATTGAAACTATCGTTCGTCAGATGCTACGTAAGTGTACTATTACTCACTCTGGTGACTCTGAGTTCCTACCTGGTGAGCAGATTGAGTACTCACAAGTTAAGATTGCTAACCGTAACCTAGAAGCTGAAGGCAAAGAGCCTGCACGTTTCGAACGTGAACTACTAGGTATCACTAAAGCATCTCTAGCGACTGAGTCGTTCATCTCTGCGGCATCGTTCCAGGAGACAACTCGCGTACTAACAGAAGCAGCGGTTTCTGGTAAGCGTGATGACCTACGTGGTCTGAAAGAGAACGTAATTGTTGGTCGTCTGATCCCAGCTGGTACTGGTTTCGCATACCACCAAGAGCGTCAAGCTAAACGTTCTGAAGCGCAAGATGGTCCTTCTGCTGAGCAAGCAACGGACAACCTAGCGGCACTTCTAAACGCTGGTTTCTCTTCTGAAGAGTAAGCCATTTAACGAGTAATCGTTAGAAGCTTAAGAAAAAAGGCACCTTCGGGTGCCTTTTTAGTTTTTATCCTGCCTTTTTCTTCGAGAGGGTTCTTAGAGAAGGTAATAGTGATAAGGCTAGAAACAAAAAAGACCGACGATGATCGTCAGTCTTTTCTATCCTTCAGTCTCTGAATATTCGCAAACACTAAGCCCCTGGGGGCATAGACAGACTTTCTGCGATCTGCTGTATCAGATAGTCCTCGACTTCAAATCGAGTCTCAAGAATTTCGCCAATGAGACACATATCAGAATCGAAATCATCTAATTCATCATCTTCAGTAACTTCTGAGTACTTATCGTTAAAGTTCAATAGTGGTTCAGTTGTCAGGACTATTTGGCCATAAGTTTGATTGATCTCATTGGTCACGACAAAGCCAGTCGCTTTCCAGCGATCCATAACCATGTCATAGATTTTAAAATGGCCCTCGGAGATGTAATCAACGAGATGCTGACAGAAATCCTGCAATTCGGAAGGAGATGGGAGTTCAATAACATTGGTTTTCGAACAAGGTTGCAGTGCTGCAAGCTTACAATATTCAACAATCAGGGATTGTCTTGTCTCTAACCAGTGATCAATGACATCACTTGAGCCACCCCACTGGTCTTGTGTTTGTTTGAATTTTTTTAGCATGACCATGCCCTCATGATCTGATCGCCTGTTGGCGAACGTATCCTTTGCAAAGCAAAGTTAGTAAAGTTATTACAAACTCTTGTCCTTACTAGAATTTAGAGTGCAAATTTACTTAACGACAAACTCTAGTATGAAATTACATTGCCAGTAAAATGAACGAACTTCAAGCAAAGGGATGGTGTAATGTTAAGAAAAGGTGATGTTAACCGCGCGATAAATGCATACTGGTGTGTTGTTGCAGGAAGTGAAATTTGGCTGGTGGATGGTGCTGTGCCTTTCGGGTCTGCAGAGCAGTTATCACTGCCTGAAGTGAGTGCAAGGACCATTGGTGAGTATTCAGGTTCGCCCGTCATGTGGCTTAATTTGTCTGATCTGGAGCATGATCTACCATTAGTCTCACTACGCGACTGCCTGCATTTTCCTGAGCCATTATTTATGTTGTTAAGTAAAGCGGTCCAGTATGGGCACATGACGCAAAGTCTGCGTTTTTGCCCACAGTGCGGTGGAAGAAACTTTCTTAATAATAACCAGTTAGCTATGCAGTGTGGCGAATGCCGTACTCTCCATTATCCTCGAATATTTCCATGTATTATCGTTGCTGTGCGTAAAGAGAATCAGATCTTATTGGCTCAACATCCAAGGCATCGAAATGGTATGTATACCGTTATTGCCGGCTTCTTAGAAGTTGGTGAGACATTAGAAGAGTGTGTGGCTCGAGAAATTCATGAAGAAACAGGAATTCTCGTTAAAAATATTCGTTACTTTGGCAGCCAGCCTTGGGCTTTCCCATCGAGTATGATGATGGGGTTTTTAGCTGACTATGAATCGGGAGAGTTAATTCCAGACTACACTGAGCTGTCTGATGCACAATGGTTTGGTATTGACGAGATGCCGCCTGTTGCGCCTAAAGGAACGATTGCAAGAGCGCTTATCGAACAAACGCTACAAGATATTGATTCTAATTATCTGATAAATAGATAAAAAAAACCCTCCGAGAGGGAGGGGGTAAGTAAGATGTCGTTATGAGATGCTGAGTACTGGGTACTCAGTTTATAATTGTAGTTTTCGCTAGCGAACAAATTTTTAACACTGATACCGATTGGGTGCAAATTAAGCATTGATTTAAAAGTTAATAACTTGATCCAGGTTGCAAAGCACACAGCTATTGGACTTAAATCAGTGATAGAATACCCCCTTTCACAGAAAGCCTAACAGTTGGAATTACGGAATGACTGAATTAAAAAATGATCGTTATCTGCGTGCGCTTTTAAAAGAGCCGGTAGATTACACGCCAGTATGGATGATGCGCCAGGCAGGTCGTTACCTACCAGAATACAAAGCGACTCGTGCAGAAGCGGGTGATTTCATGTCTTTGTGTCGAAATGCAGAATTAGCATCCGAAGTGACACTTCAACCATTACGCCGTTTTCCTCTTGATGCCGCGATCTTATTCTCGGACATCTTAACGATTCCAGATGCAATGGGGCTTGGTTTACGTTTCGCTGCGGGTGAAGGACCTGTTTTTGATAACCCAATTACATGTAAAGCCGACGTGGAAAAAATTGGTTTGCCAGATCCTGAAGGTGAACTGCAATACGTAATGAACGCAGTACGCCAGATCCGTAAAGACCTGAAGGGTGAAGTGCCGCTGATTGGTTTTTCTGGTAGCCCTTGGACTCTTGCGACGTACATGATCGAAGGTGGTAGCTCTAAAGCGTTTACCAAGATCAAGAAGATGATGTACGCGGAACCACAAACTCTGCACCTACTTCTAGATAAGCTGGCAGATAGCGTTATCGAGTACTTAAACGCGCAAATTAAAGCGGGTGCGCAATCGGTAATGGTATTTGACACATGGGGTGGCGTACTAACGCCTCGTGATTACAATCTGTTCTCACTGCAATACATGCACAAGATCGTTGATGGTCTGATTCGTGAAAACGATGGTCGTCGCGTGCCAGTCACACTGTTTACTAAGAATGGCGGTATGTGGCTTGAGCAAATCGCAGCAACGGGCTGTGATGCTGTTGGTCTAGACTGGACAATCAACATTGCAGACGCGAAAGCACGTATTGGTGATAAGGTGGCGCTGCAAGGTAACATGGACCCATCAATGCTTTACGCTTCGCCAGAGCGCATCCGTGAAGAAGTAGCGGATATCCTAGAAGGATTTGGTGATACGGGGACTGGTCATGTGTTCAACCTAGGTCACGGTATCCACTTGGATGTACCGCCAGAAAATGCGGGCGTATTTGTGGAAGCGGTACACGAGTTATCTAAGCCATACCACAAGTAAGTTAGATGTTTTGAAATCAAATGCCGGCATTCAGTGCCGGTATTTTTTTACCTAAAATTCAGTTTTTCTATCTGAGACTCAAGGCTGTACAGCTCTAGTAGTATTTGGCCTGCTATGATCTAATTACTATTTAGTCTGTACGCTTATTGTTTAATCTTATTATAAACAACAGCTTAGCGGTTTGTGTTTTTGTGCTCATTTTCTTGTACAGATAAAAAAGCAATTAGATCATGGGTAACCTAAAGCATCGAGTGAACGCGTTTTTTAAGGTATGGCACGACTTCAGATTCAAACCAAGGATTCTTCTTTAACCACAATGTATTGCGTGGAGATGGGTGAGGGAGTGGGATAAAATCAGGTTCCCAATCCTGCCATCGCTGAACAGTTTGCGTGAGTGTTTTGGGCTTATTGGCCAGGTAGTACTGCTGCGAGTACTGACCAATTAGTAGAGTGAGCTCTATATTGGGCAGCTGCTCAAGAATCTTTTTATGCCAAGTGGGCGCACATTCTTTACGAGGCGGTAAATCACCAGAGTTCCCTTTGCCTGGATAACAGAATCCCATTGGGACAATGGCAATTTTATTTGGGTCGTAGAAAACGTCTTTGTCGATATCGAGCCATTGGCGTAATCGATCACCACTTGGGTCATTCCAAGGTATCGAGGTTTTGTGTACACGTGTGCCTGGGGCCTGACCGATGATTAGGATGCGTGCGTCTTTTGCGGCTTGTACGACAGGGTTTGCACCCAAAGGTAAATTATCCGCGCAAATCTGACAGGCCCTCACTTGCTGCAATAGCTCGTCTAACGACATTCTTAGTAACCCTTTTCGAAATCCACTTGATAATTTAATGAAAACCCATCGCGCCAGCGTAGATAGTTGTCAGTAAAAATCTCGATGACTTGCTCGGGAAAACTCAGCGCAGCAATGTGTGGAGTGATGGTGACTTGCGGTAGTTTCCAAAACGGATGTTCTACCGATAACGGTTCTTGCTCAAACACATCTAAGAAGGCGTGTTCTACCCAACGGTTTTTCAGAGCGAAGAGCAACCCTGCCTCATCCAGTACGTCGCCACGACCTACGTTAAACAATAACGCCTGACTTAGTTGGCTGAGTGTTTGACGATTGAGTAACTGTTGCGTCTCCGGTGTACTTGGTAGGGTATTCACAACAATGTCGGCTTGTTCAAATGCCTTACTTAGTTCACTGATATGAAAGGTCTGATGAAATTCACCACCTGAGGTGGGAATACCTGTGCGGTTCATACCGATGGTTTTTATTCCCATTGCTTTAGCGGCATTGCCCAAATAACACCCAATGCTACCAGTACCGAGAATCACCATGGTTTTACTTTGTAATGATGTATAGAGATGAGGCTGCCATCGTTTGTTTTGTTGTTGCTGGTGGTACCGGGCAAAGTGGCGGTAATGGGCAATACTGTAACCCAGCACATATTCGGCAATCAGAGGGCCAAAAATGCCTCGAACATTGGTCAGGGTGTAGTCCTGACGAAGGTTAGGTAGCATTAGTGCATTGACGCCGGCAAACGTGGATTGCACCCACCCAAGCTGTGAAAACTCGTCTAATCTATTGGATAGTAATGGCGGATCAGCAAGAACTATTTGAGCTTCCTCTGGCTTATCAGTGATGCTCAGATCTGGTAGCTTTCTCTCCGTCAATAACGTTTCGTAGGTGTCACGATGCTCTGAGAGCAGGAAAATCTGATTTGAATGCGGCATTAACTTTTTTCCCTGTGATGAATCAAGTACACTTTCGCTGTTTTTTTCTTCAATGATTGAGTGACTATGCTTAAGAATCCTCTTCAGGTTCGTTTAGAAAAACTAGAACCTTGGCAACAAATTACCTTTATGGCGTGTCTATGTGAACGCATGTATCCAAACTATGCGATGTTTTGTGAGAACACAGAATTTGCTGACCCGCGTGCGTACCGAGCGATTCTTGATAGTGTATGGGAAATTTTGACAGTTAAGAACGCGAAAATTAACTTCGAACGTCAATTAGAGAAGTTAGAAGAGTTGTTCCCAAGTGCGGATGAGTTCGATTTTTACGGGGTTTACCCAGCGATGGACGCGTGTCAGGGTTTGTCTACGTTACTGCATGGCCTATTGGATCGCGACTACCTTTTCGATTCAATGCTTAAAGTGAGCCAACAGTCGGTACAAACCGTTGCTGATCTAGAGCAAGCGCAAGGTGAAGAGCCAATCACCAACGACAATCAGAAAGAAAATGAAGCCGTATGTGAAGAATGGGACGTGCAGTGGGCTATTTTCCGTCCACTACGTGAAGCGGTAGAGCGTGACATCAGCTTGATTAAAGATTTACGTGAAGAGTTACGTGAAGAAGGCGTGAGCAACATCGGCATCGCACTTTAATCGTTGAGTAGATAGAAAAAGGCATCCCAAATGGATGCCTTTTTGTTTGCGGCGTTTGAGCGGTTATGCCCAATGCTGATTACGATTCTTTAGAGTCTGGTTTTGTCGCTTCTTGAGTTTCTGGCTCCTTGTGATGCTTCTCCAGTTCTTCCTCTTCTTCATCGTCATCGCGGCTTTCGATTACGCCGTGCATCTCTTTCCAACTTTCCCAACGTTGGTAAGCCAGCTCTTGCATGTCGGTACTTTTATCCGCTTCATCGATGATTTCTTCACCCACGAGGTGTTCAAAAATATCCTCCAACGTCACCAAGCCTTGCACAGTACCGTATTCGTCAACGACAAGGGCTAGCTGTAGGCGATGAGTCATCATTTGGTCAAACACTTTCGGTAAAGTCGTGTTGTTTAGCACCACTTGAATCGGGCGCATGATTGCTCCCAGTTGTTTCTGTCCACAACCTGATTGTTGGAGTTTGAACAACTCAAGGCGGTGCACAAAACCAATGATGTTGTCTTTCTGCTCGCTATAAACCAATGGGCGTGAGAAAGGCGTATCCTTGTGTTTTTCTAGGAACTCATTGATGGTCATCGTGGCATCGATACGGAATACCACAGGACGTGGCGTCATAACCTGCGTTACAGGTACATCTTGGATGCCAAGCAAGTTGCTTAATATTTTTGATTCACCCTCGGCAAATTCACCGCTTTCACGTGCCAGAATCGCCATTGCAGACAGTTCATCACGCATTTTCGGAGCTTCGTGGTTACGAGCAAGACGCTTGGTGATTTGCTCTGAAAACCATACGAATGGCGTTAACGCCCATACCATCCAGCGTAATGCGACTGCCGCGGTTGGCGCCAATTGACGCCAATAAGTTGCGCCAATTGTTTTCGGTACGATTTCTGAAAGCACCAAGATCGCCAGTGTGAGCACTGCCGAAAAGATACCTAACGCTTCGCTACCAAATACAACCGCAGCTTGTGCACCAGCAGTGGCCGCGCCGATGGTATGAGCGATGGTGTTTAGAGTCAGAATGGATGCCAATGGTCGGTCGATATCTGATTTTAGCTTAGCCAGTTGCCCAGCTGCGGGATGCCCCTGTTGATTGAGCTGCGCAATGTAGCTCGGACTGATACTCAGCAGTACCGCCTCCAGCACCGAACAGATAAACGAAATGCCGATTGCAATAGAGATATAAATGGATAACAGCAGCATAGTTGCCCTTGAATGTAGTTTGATAGTGGTTATTTGCAGCTATTATAACCGCAAAAGTGCCTTATAAATTGGTCCAAATACCTTGGAAAGCAAGGGTTTTCAGGGGGTATGTGGTAACAAATTGTGAGTTATTACTCATATTATGGCTAAAAGTACGTCAGAAAATCGAAAGATCGCTTACAAACCTTTGCCAGATGGGGCATTTATGTTTTAGAGTGAGACGAATTCGATAACCTATGAGAAGGGAAACCTAATGAACAAGACCCAATTAATCGACTTTATCGCAGAGAAAGCAGACCTATCAAAAGCACAAGCAAAAGCTGCTCTTGAAGCGACTCTTGATGGTGTAACTGGTGCACTTAAAGAGGGTGACCAAGTTCAACTAATTGGTTTTGGTACATTCAAAGTAAACCACCGCGCTGCACGTACTGGTCGTAACCCTAAGACTGGTGACGAGATTCAAATCGCAGCAGCTAACGTACCTGCATTCGTAGCAGGTAAAGCGCTGAAAGAATCAGTAAACTAAGTTAGAATGCACCGAGGTATCCTGCCTCGGTGCAACTTCATGAAAAAACATCTACTCGCTTCACTTCTCTTATCTAGCTTTACCCTTTTTGGCTGTTCGTCGGTTGAAACTCCTAATTTAGAACAATTCACTCACTTCTCTGGCGGCAAAGTTGCTGGAGACGCAAGTAGCTTGTACTGGATGACCGAGAAACTCACTCGCGTGAGTACGGCTGCGGACTACGTAACGATGGGGGATAATGGCTGGTTTCAAAGTGACTACCGTTGGGATGAAGGTGAGCTTCGAGAGTTGATTCGAAAAGGTGAGCAAGCTGATACCAAGCAAGAGTTGGTGCCTTTTCAAATCCACATCCGTTTTAATAAAGATGGCGAAGCGGTTTACCAACAATATCGCGTGAATCGTAAAGTCTTACCACTTCAGCATGAACAATTAGAACGTTACAAGACAGAAGCGAATGATGTAGTGGCGTCGGTTAAGGCGCAGTCTCGTAACAGTCAGAGCCTCATTCAAGGTTATTGGAATGGCCAATCGTTTGAAACCTGCAAAGGTAGAGCGTTCTCGACACTCGAGTTTAATCAGACGTTGCCAAAATTTATTATCGAGCGTCTCTCATCTGTAGACAGTTACGTGGCTTTTGTCGGCAAGCAGTCACGAACTAAAGCAACGGTTGATGAACTGTTGATGCTCAATGATGATGACTTTGATTGTGTACCACGACCAGCATTACTCGCTGAGTAAGCTTGGTGAGACTTACTAACTGACAGAGTAATAAAAAAGGCGCTGAATGCGCCTTTTGTTTTTTAGCCAACTTAAGTTGTTTTTATTTTTCTTGCTCACGTGCAATCGCACGGTAGCCGATGTCACTGCGATGGAACATGCCGTCCCAACTGATCTGTTTTGCAAGCTCGTAAGCGCGTTGCTGCGCTTCTGATACGCTATTGCCAAGTGCGGTTGCACAAAGAACACGACCGCCGTTTGTTACGATGTTGCCATCTTTATTTTCTGTACCCGCGTGGAAGACTTTCTCGCCTTCAATTTCAACTTGAGGCAGACCAGAGATCACATCGCCTTTGTTGTACGCTGCTGGGTAACCACCGGCTGCGAGTACGATACCAATCGACGCACGTGGATCCCATTTTGATTCCACTTGATCCAGTTTTTGGTCAATCGCAGCCAAGCAAAGATCAACCAGATCCGATTCCATACGCATCATGATTGGTTGTGTCTCTGGATCACCGAAGCGGCAGTTGTACTCGATCACTTTCGGAGTGCCATCTTTGTCGATCATCAGACCCGCGTATAGGAAACCTGTGTATGGGTTACCTTCAGAAGCCATGCCACGTACCGTTGGGTAAATGACTTCTTCCATGATGCGGTTGTGAATTTCTGGTGTGACCACAGGAGCTGGCGAGTACGCGCCCATGCCACCAGTGTTAGGACCTGTATCTTTGTCACCTACGCGTTTGTGATCTTGGCTGGTGGCCATTGGCAGAACGTTCTCACCATCCACCATCACGATGAAGCTTGCTTCTTCACCATCGAGGAACTCTTCGATAACCACGCGGCTGCCTGCGTCACCAAATGCGTTGCCTGCTAGCATGTCTTTGATTGCGTCTTCGGCTTCTTCTAGCGTCATTGCCACAATCACGCCTTTACCAGCCGCAAGGCCGTCGGCTTTCACCACAATCGGCGCACCTTGCTCACGCACGTAAGCAAGCGCTGGTTCAATTTCTGTGAAGTTTGCGTAAGCACCGGTTGGGATTTGGTGACGAGCAAGGAAGTCTTTAGTAAACGCTTTAGAGCCTTCAAGCTGCGCTGCGGCTTGTGTAGGGCCAAAGATTGGTAAGCCCGCTTCGCGGAACGCATCCACCACACCAATAACCAATGGTGCTTCTGGGCCAACGATAGTCAGTTCAATCGCCTTCTCTTTGGCGAAAGCAACAAGGCCAGCGATGTCTTCTACATCGATGTTTACGTTCTCTAGTTTTGGCTCTAGTGCTGTACCTGCGTTGCCTGGAGCAATGAAAATAGTCTCAACATTTGGGTTTTGCGCTGCTTTCCAGCCTAGCGCATGTTCACGACCGCCTGAACCAATGATTAAAACTCGCATATGAAAATCCTTAATCTTATAAATACCGTTTGCTCAAACTCAGATATTTCGCAAAGACCTGAGTATGGCCTCTCTAATTCAATGGGACGAGGACAAGGCGACAAGTGAACTTATTCCTATGAGCATAGTATGCTATGTGATTAGGATAAGTGAACGCCGTCAACGCAGTTATCGTCCCAGTGAAGACGAGAGGATTAGTGGCGGAAGTGACGCATACCGGTAAAGATCATCGCCATGCCGTGTTCGTCTGCTGCAGCGATAACTTCGTCGTCACGCATTGAGCCACCTGGCTGAATTACGCACTTAATGCCCGCTTCTGCAGCCGCGTCGATACCGTCACGGAATGGGAAGAATGCATCTGATGCCATTACACAACCTTCAACCTGTAGACCTTCGTCTGCAGCTTTGATGCCTGCGATTTTCGCGGAGTAAACGCGGCTCATTTGGCCTGCGCCTACACCGATAGTCATGTCTCCTTTCGAGTAAACGATCGCGTTAGATTTCACGTATTTCGCTACTTTCCAGCAAAACAGTGCATCTTTCAGCTCTTCTTCTGTTGGCTGGCGCTTAGAAACCACTTTTAGATCGTCTAGGCTTACCATGCCTTGGTCACGGTCTTGAACCAGTAGACCGCCATTCACGCGTTTCACGTCAAAGCCAGTTGTCTTAGTTGTCCATTCGCCACACTCAAGTAGACGCACGTTCTTCTTCGCTGCAACCACTTCAATCGCTTCAGCAGAAACAGAAGGTGCGATGATCACTTCAACGAATTGACGCTCAACAATAGCGGTTGCTGTTGCTGCGTCTAGCTCTTGGTTGAATGCAATGATACCGCCGAATGCAGATGTTGGGTCAGTTTGGTAAGCGCGGTTGTACGCTTCTAGAATGTCTTTACCTAGCGCAACGCCACATGGGTTCGCGTGTTTTACGATCACACATGCAGGCTCGTTGAACTCTTTCACACACTCAAGTGCTGCATCAGTGTCTGCAATGTTGTTGTAAGAGAGGGCTTTACCTTGGATTTGGCGAGCAGTAGAAACAGATGCTTCTTGTGGGTTTGCTTCAACGTAGAATGCGGCTGCTTGGTGGCTGTTCTCACCGTAGCGCATGTCTTGTTTTTTCTCGAATTGCTGGTTGAAAGTACGTGGGAATTTAGACTCTTCATCACCTTCTTTGTTCTCACCGTAAGATGGAACCATAGTGCCGAAGTAGTTTGCGATCATGCCATCGTAAGCAGCAGTGTGCTCGAATGCTGCGATAGCAAGGTCGAAACGAGTCTCTAGTGTTAGAGATTTCTCGTTCGCGTCCATTTCAGCGATAACGCGATCGTAATCATGAGCGTTCACAACGATAGTCACGTCTTTGTGATTTTTCGCTGCAGAGCGAACCATCGTTGGGCCGCCGATATCGATGTTTTCAACCGCGTCAGCTAGTGTACAGCCTTCTTTTGCAACGGTTTCTGCGAATGGGTATAGGTTAACAACGACCATGTCGATTGGATTGATGCCATGTTTTGCCATCACGTCGTCATCTTGACCACGACGACCAAGCACACCACCGTGAACTTTCGGGTGAAGCGTTTTAACGCGGCCGTCCATCATTTCTGGGAAACCTGTGTAGTCAGAGACTTCTGTTACTGCGATGCCTTGTTCGGCAAGTAGGCGTGCTGTACCACCAGTAGATAGGATATCGACACCGCGCTCAGCAAGAGCTTGTGCAAACTCAACAATACCTGTTTTGTCTGATACGCTGATAAGCGCACGGCGAATAGGACGAGCGTTATTCATGCTTCCATTTTCCTCAAATTCACGGAGTTAAAGATGTTTGCCAAAAATGAACTTGTTTTTACCTCTTGGGGTAAAATATTGGCCAGTTTTGGTAAAGACCTTTGTCGGATGTTTTCTGGTTAGAAAACAGTCTCCACATTTGATGGCGCGTATTCTAACCAATTTATTACAAAAAAGCTCGCGCAATCGTTTGGCATCTCAAAAATAATTGTGAAAAAGAGGTTCTTTAGCTTTAAAAGTAACGAGATAGTTAATAGGGAAAGTTATGTTTCAGATAGGTGAACTGGCAAAACGTTGTGGTGTGACGGCAGATACGCTGCGTTTTTATGAGAAAAACGCGCTGATAAAGCCCGCAGGTCGAAGTGAATCAGGTTATCGTCTCTATAATGAAGAGAATCAAAAGCAGGTACACTTCATCCTTAAAGGTAAAGAGCTGGGCCTGAGCTTGGATGAGATTAAAGAGCTACTAGAAATCAAACTAGAAGCAACAGAACACAGCTGTGCAGAGGTTAAAGCTATTACTTCTGCTAAGTTAGAGCTGATTGATGGAAAAATTAACGAGCTAACGAAAATTCGCCGAGCTTTGAAGAAGATTAATGATGCTTGCTGTGGTCATACGGACGATGATGCTACTCATTGTTCTATCCTTGCAGCACTTGAGTAGTCTCATTTCTGCATCACTTAACTTAAGTTTGCATTTTTGGCGGCTTGCTTTTCTAGGTGCACGCCGTTTTCCCACCTATAATCTCGCCTTTAGTTACCTGTAGGAATTGACCATTGTTTGATTCCTGCCGTAGCGCTGTCTGTAGATACGAGAGTTTTCATACATGGTTGGAGTCTATTTTCAAATCAATGACTGGGTTTTAAGCGTTGATGAAAATAAGCTGTATCGACAAGATAGGGAAGTTACTGTTGAGCCACGCTTAATTAATCTTCTGCATTTCCTAGCGGAGCATGCGAATGAGGTGTTCAATCGTGAGGAATTGATCCAATACGTTTGGGCAGGGGCGATTGTGACCGATCAAGTGGTGACTCAGTCCATTTTTGAGTTGCGTAAATTACTGCGGGACGGTCGGGAAGAAAATACCAGCTACGTCATTACAGTGCCGAAACGTGGTTACAAGCTGGTGGCGAATGTGACCCCAATGACACTCGAGGAATTCCTCGCAAGTCGTCATTGTGATTCAGAAACTCTTCCTCCTATTGTTGAAGAATCAGAAGAAGATACTCTACCTATCGCACCTGCCGTCACCTTTCCTGCTGGCCCTTTGACTCGCGCGGTCTGTGAGATGTCTAAAGAGAAAAAGGCCCCTCAGAAAAAAAATAAAATCAGTCCGTGGCGCCTGGGGATCATGAACTTCATCTGGATCAGTGTCTTGGTTGTGGTGATGGGCGTGTTTACCTACAAGCAATCGGAAGTGCGTATTACTCAAGCCATCGATACTCACCTTATCGAATTCAAGTTTCAAGATAACTTCACGAGCGAAGGGTTAAGCTACGACTTGGCAGACGGGTTTGCCCAAAAGTTGATGTCCGACATTGCTCAAGTGAGCGATTACCGAGTCATGCTAAAGAAGGCGTCGTTTACCTCGGGTATTGTGCCGGGCAAATCGGTTGTGGTGCGGGTTCGTGAAAATGATGGTGGTAGCTTTTTAGAGGTGGAATATCGCAATAACTCATCTGAAAAGGTGTTGTTTAGTCGTCAATACGCGTTAACCAGCAGCCATTTAAAGACAGTGCTTCAACAAGCGTCGTTAGACTTGATGCAAGTCCTGAAAGTACCGGATGCCAAGCTGAAATCCACGATGCTGGTGGCGGGAATGCCAATTAACCCAGATGCTTTGGAGCTGTTTGTTCAAGCTAACCATTATCTCAATGTCTCGGATGCCAAGCAGTTTCGCCAAGGCGTCAACTTGATGGAAAACATTTTAGAAATTGAGCCAGATAACGCTTACGTTCAGGCAGAGTTATTAATTGCTTACCACGTGCAGAAGGTGCTCGATTTTTCACAGGAGTTGAAGAAAGGGCGAGTGCAGCAGTTGAGTGACGCACTAGAAACTAACGTAAAAATGATGGTTGGGCCAATTCAACCGCGAATTTATGAAGCTTTAGCCCTGCACGAAACCATTATTGGTGACATGGCTTCAGCCAAGCAGCATCTTGGGCAGGCTTTGAGGTTACGTGATTCGGTGCTTTCTTATGTGATTCGTGGTAAACACGCTGAATTGGATGGTGATCTGGGTTTGGCCAGTGAGTCTTACAGCGAAGCTTTCTATATTGATACGTCGGTTGAGACGTACCTGCTGTGCGAAAACTTGGTCTTCCCAAGTAACATGAAGGCGATTGATTACGCCATGTATCGCGCTGTTCACCCTTCTGTCGTTCGAATGCTTTAATTCTCTCGTACTCTACGTCAGTTTAATACTAGCCCCTCATTTCGGTGAGGGGCTTTTTTGTAGCTGTCGAAAAGTGAAAAGGGTGGGCGGTGGGGTAATGACTTACGAAGGAGCCAGTAACGCAAGCTTGCAACGGGAAGACATATCCGGTTTTCTTCTCTATCTCTATCTCTATCTCTATCTCTATCTCTATCTCTATCTCTATCTCTATCTCTATCTCTATCTCTATCTCTATTGATTGTATGGAGTGTCTGGCTGGGTTATTTGGCGAGAATGATTCTGATGCTTTCTTGCAGGCGAGATGAATATTGATGTGGGTCAAAAAGCGCGATCAGGGAGAGGTTTATGAAATCAACAGGTTCAGGGAATCAACCCTTCGGGGCGGGGAAGTTGATAGAGGTTGATAACTTTTGCCGCGATTACCAACGAGTTGATGAGAGTTTATCTATCGGTAGAAGGTTTGATGTTTTTCTTATAAATATATGAATAATATAGTTTTATGTTTTTGTGTTCATCATGTTTATCTCAACTTGATGTTGATGAACTAATCATTTTATTGATAACGCCAAGTTTATTTTTTTCCCAGTTTTTGGGCGTAGTCTTCACTTCGAAATTTAGCGAGGTCGAGCAGGTATCTACTTCATAGCATCTCGCTAATAACCGTTCAGTTTGAGTCACGTAGACTTGAGTAGAATAGATTTGGAGATGTTATGTCATCGAATACGAAAAAAATCGGCCTAATTGCCTGTACGGGTGTAGTCGCCGGTAACATGATGGGTAGTGGTATTGCACTGTTACCTTCTAGCCTAGCTTCAGTAGGCTCTGTTTCAATTTTCAGCTGGCTGATCTGTTTGATCGGTGCACTGAGCCTTGCGTTTGTTTACGCTCGTCTGGCAACCAAAAACCCTCAAGAAGGTGGTCCTATCGCTTATGCGGGCGAAGTTTCACCTGTCTTTGGTTTCCAAACGGGCGTGCTTTATTACCACGCGAACTGGATTGGTAACCTAGCTATTGCTATTACAGGTGTTTCTTACCTTTCAGTATTCTTCCCCGTGCTTAATGACCCAATCCCAGCAGGTATTGCGACGATTGCATCGGTATGGATCTTCACTTTCGTTAACCTACTTGGTGGTAGCTGGGTAAGCCGTCTATGTACGCTTGGTCTTGTTCTAATCCTCATTCCTGTTGTTGGTACAGCGGCGTTTGGTTGGACGCACTTCGACACTGCGCTATACAGCCAAAACTGGAACGTATCTGCGGGTACGGATAGCCATGCGATTGTGACTGCGGTTCTTATCTGTCTATGGTCATTCGTTGGTGTGGAATCAGCAGCAGTATCGACAGGTATGGTAGAAAACCCTAAACGTACTGTACCGCTAGCAACCATGCTGGGTACTGGTATCGCAGGTGTGATTTATATCCTATCAACTCAAATGATCAGCGGCATGTTCCCTGCTTCTGAAGTTGCGGCATCAGGTGCGCCATTTGCATTGGCAACCACTGAGCTATTCGGTAGCTGGACTGCACCATTCGTATCAGCATTCACAGCACTAGCATGTTTCACTTCGCTAGGTTCTTGGATGATGCTGGTGGGCGAGGCTGGTAAACGTGCAGCAAGCGATGGCAACTTCCCTAAAATCTACGCCGAAACTGACAAAAACGGTGTGCCTAAGAAAGGTCTAATCCTTGCGTCAATCAAGATGACAGCATTAATGGTTGTACTGATGTTCTTCAGCTCTAAAACAGCACACGCATCAGACCTGTTCAACCAGCTAACGACTGACGCAGTTCTACTAACTATGCTGCCTTACTTCTACTCAAGCATTAACTTGATTCGCTTCGAAGGTATGACAACACGTAACGGCTTCGTAATGCTGTTCTCTGGTGTGGCTTGTCTGTTCTGCTTCATCGCACTAGCAGGTGCAGAGGGCGGTACGCTAACAGCAACCTTCATCGTTTCTCTAGTTATCTTGATGTTCTACAGCAAAAAAGCAGGTCTTGCTCAGTACGTGAAAATGCACGCTGACGACATGCCTGCCCAAGCAAGCAACTAATCCCCAAAACGCTGGCACTACGGTGCCAGCCCATAAACCCAAATTCACGCGGCGCTCACCTTACTCATTGCCAGTAAATGGCAAAGAGCGCCCTCATTCACCTTGGAGATGTCCAAATGAATATATTCGCTATCTTGAACCACATGGGTGTGTTCTTTAAAGAAGAGCCAGTTCGTCAACTTCACGCTGCTCTTGAGAAAGCGGGCTACGAAGTGGTTTACCCAGTAGATGATAAAGACTTGATCAAAATGATTGAGATGAACCCACGCATTTGCGGTGTGCTGTTCGACTGGGATAAATACTCACTAGAGCTATGTGAACGTATCAGCCAAATCAACGAAAAACTGCCTGTTCACGCATTTGCTAACGAACAGTCTACTCTAGACATTTCACTAACAGACCTACGTCTAAACGTGAGCTTCTTCGAGTACGCTTTAGGTATGGCTGACGACATCGCTATCAAAATCAACCAAGCGACAGAGGCATACAAAGATGCCATCATGCCTCCATTCACTAAAGCGCTATTCAAATACGTAGAAGAAGGCAAATACACCTTCTGTACTCCAGGTCACATGGGCGGTACTGCATTCCAGAAAAGCCCTGCTGGTAGCATCTTCTACGATTTTTACGGTCCAAACACATTCAAAGCGGACGTATCAATTTCAATGCCTGAACTAGGTTCTCTACTAGACCACTCAGGTCCACATAAAGATGCAGAAGAATACATCGCACGTACCTTCAATGCAGACAGCTCGTACATCGTAACTAACGGTACGTCTACATCGAATAAAATCGTTGGTATGTACTCAGCGCCAGCAGGCAGCACAGTACTGATTGACCGTAACTGTCACAAGTCTCTGACTCACCTAATGATGATGAGCGACGTGACACCAATCTACTTCCGCCCAACTCGTAACGCATACGGCATCCTTGGTGGTATCCCACAAAGCGAATTCAGCCGCGATGTAATCGCAGAGAAAGTGGCGAAAACACCAGGTGCAACAGCACCAACTTACGCAGTAGTGACTAACTCAACTTACGATGGCTTGCTGTACAACACACAATTCATCAAAGAGTCGCTAGATTGTAAACACATCCACTTCGACAGTGCTTGGGTGCCTTACACTAACTTCAACCCAATTTACGAAGGTAAATGTGGTATGAGTGGTGAAGCGATGCCAGGCAAAGTGTTCTACGAAACACAATCAACACACAAACTGTTGGCAGCGTTCTCACAAGCTTCAATGATTCACGTGAAAGGCGACTTTGATAAAGAATCTTTCAACGAAGCATTCATGATGCACACTTCAACTTCACCTCAGTACGGCATTGTTGCTTCTACTGAAACTGCAGCGGCAATGATGCGCGGCAACACTGGTAAGAAGTTGATGCAAGACTCTATCGATCGCGCAATCCGCTTCCGTAAAGAGATCAAACGTCTAGAAGCAGAAAGCGACAGCTGGTTCTTCGATGTATGGCAACCAGAAAACATCGATACCACAGAATGTTGGAAACTAGACCCTAGCGACACATGGCACGGCTTCAAGAACATGGATGATAACCACATGTATCTTGACCCAATCAAAGTAACGCTACTGACTCCAGGGATGAATAAAGAAGGCGAACTAGAAGAATCAGGTATTCCTGCTTCGCTGGTGGCTAAATTCCTAGACGAGCGCGGCATCGTGGTAGAGAAAACAGGTCCATACAACTTGTTGTTCCTATTCTCAATCGGTATCGACAAATCAAAAGCAATGCAATTGCTACGCGGTCTAACTGAATTTAAACGTGGCTACGACTTGAACCTAACCATCAAGAGCTTCCTACCTTCGCTATACAACGAAGATCCAAGCTTTTATGAAGGCATGCGCGTTCAAGAACTAGCACAAGCAATTCATGACCTAACTAAGAAATACAACCTACCAGAGCTAATGTACAAAGCGTTCGATGTTCTTCCAGAAATGAAAGTAACACCACACGCAGCATGGCAAGAAGAGCTTCGCGGTAACGTAGAAGAAATCAAACTGGAAGAAATGGTTGGTCGCGTAAGTGCGAACATGATCCTTCCTTACCCTCCAGGTGTGCCACTAGTACTTCCTGGTGAAATGGTGACTCAAGAGTCTCGCCCTGTGCTGGACTTCCTAGAGATGCTTTGTGAGATCGGTGCGCATTACCCAGGTTTCGAAACCGACATCCACGGTCTATACCAACAAAAAGATGGTAGCTACACCGTAAAAGTATTGAAGAACTAAGTTCCTCTCGAAGATGACGCTATTGGGAATGCAAGCATGCTCCACTCTTACGAGCTCAATGCGTCATCGAACAACCACGACATTTAGATATACCCCTAGCTAATCTGTCGTAAAAGAGAAGGGCAAGGATGCTCTGATCTTTTCTTCTATATAGAAGAAGCAATTTCCAAGACTTCACCTGAAGTACCCCAAGTAAAAAGCAAAGACCAAAGAGCAGTTCGTTATCGTTCTGCTCTTTTTTATCTTTTATACAGCAGGCAGAAAAGAAAAAGCGCGTTGAGCGAATATCATTTGCTTCAATTACATCAAATTTGAAGATCGTAATTCAGGTAGAAACGCCCTTTTTCTTGAGGAAAGATCCTTTTAAATGAGAGAAAATAGCCAAGATCGCTTGGTATACACACAAAGTGATTGCTATTTGTTCGGTTGAAAGTTTTTTTGCAAAAAACGCTTGTACTAATTTCTCAACTCCCTATACTGCGCATCCACCGACACGGAGTGAGACGAAAGTCACACAGCGAGTCGGAAATGAGAGAAAAAGAAATTTGAAAAAATGCTTGACTCTCTCACGGTGCGGAGTAAGATGCGCACCCCTAACGACGAGCAACTAAGTTGCTGGATAAGTTAGAAAAGCTCTTTAAAAATATAA
>NZ_JAKKCL010000026.1:0-36586 GCF_021728175.1 Vibrio sp. A1-1 | reverse complement strand
ATGATCAAACTCTTCAATTTAAGATTTTGTTCGGCTCAATGAATACTGAACATTACATAACGTAATGTTTGAATTGACTGTGCTGAATCCGAAGATTCAATGGTCACTTCGTTTCATTGAAACCTAAATTGTTCCCGAAGAAACTATTTGGATTATCATCAACGAGTGCCCACACAGATTGATAGGTCTATATTGTTAAAGAGCTTGCTTTTCGAGAAACTTTTCTCTCAAAGCGGAGGTGCATTCTAGCGATTTAATTGACAGTGTCAAACACTTTTTCAATTTTATTTTTCGTAGAAGCTTTTTACCTCTCCGACCCTGCTGAAGCCTTATCGCGTCTGCCGTGTCGGTGGATGCGCATTATAGGGAACTCAGATCCGTTCGCAACCCTTTTTTGAAAAAAAATGGAGAAAACTGACTGTTCGATGACTATTTCATCAAAAAAGCAAAAAAGAGGGTAAAAAACCCTCTTTTTTTGCCTCATAAGCCGTATTTAAATGAATGCGTACGCGTCTGCGAACATACGTTCGCTCTTCGCTTTCTTGTTCTGAGTGAACTGTTCACGTGCTGCACCTGCCATTTCGAAGCGACCTGCAATATAGATATCGTAGTTTTCTAAGCTTTCGAAATCTTCACTCACCGCTTGTAGCACGTTACCAACCTTACCTTGCCAATCAGCAGGTGCTTCTTCTACTACTGGAACAAAGTGAACGTTAGTAAACTTATCAGCGATCTCGACCAGTTCTTCTTTTGCATAAAGTTGGCAGTTATCGCGCGCGCCCCAATATAGATAGATAGGGTTGGTTTTGTTCTGCGCTACGCAGTGATCCAGAATCGAGCGCACGTAACTAAAACCTGTACCACCAGCAATTAATAATAGTGGACGTTCACTTTCTTCTTGAACCCAAGCATCACCATGCGGGGCATCAATTTCAATCTGACCATCAGTTTCAAGCGCCGCTTGCATTGCTTCGACAACTTCTTGAGCGTAAGCGTTGTGTTCCGCCGCACCGATATGCAGTTCAAGTTCACCTTCATGACGGCAAGGGCTGCTCGCGATAGAGAAAGGACGTTTGTCTTTTTCACCCATCACTACCATTAGGTACTGACCCGCTTTAAAAGGCACTGGTGATTCTGGGTGAAGAAGGATTTGGTAAGTATTACAAGCTAACGGCTGAATAGACTTTACTTTACATTGGATGGTCATGGTGTTCCTCTCGCTTACTCATCAAAAGTAAGCACTAAATTACTTTCTGTATAGGCTTGGCAAGGGAATATCCAACCTTGCTGTTGCTCTTTTTCGGTTAGCATCGGTTCGAGGTGGTAATTCACCTCGCCCGTTAGCTTTTTACACATGCACATGGCGCAAGCGCCAACTTGGCAACGGTGTGGGAAGCGAATATTGTTGTTGAGCGCAGCTTCCAACACCGTCTCCCCTTCTTTTACTGGAAACGTAACGTCCATTGGTAGAAGGTGGACTTGATGACTCATAGAATACCTAACTGGTCCCAAATCTCATCGACTTTAGCCACAAGTTTAGGATCTTTTTTGATAGGCGTACCCCACTCGCGCGTGACTTCAGATTCGAACTTGTTGGTCGCATCCAATCCTAATTTGGATGAACTCTCAGTATTACCACGCACTTGAGTTGTGTCTCTATCTGGGTCCATTCGAGTTGTTACAGCCCAAATGATGTCATTCCAATCTCGTGCATTGACGTCATCGTCGCACAAGATAATGAATTTGTTATCCGCGTACTGAGAAAAGAATCCCCATAAATATTCCATCAATTCTTGAGATTGACCGGCTTGGTCTTTCTTCATGGTCACAACAGCAAATTGGTTGTTTGCTGTGGCTGGTAGATAGACATCAACAATCTCAGGGCGTTGCTGTTTTAATGCATCCAGATCCGCTTCGTTAATCGCTTTATTGTCACGCTCAGTAACCTTGGTTCGTGTCGCGAGTTCAGCATCCCATTTAATGGTCGCATCCAAGCCCATCTTAGAGCCAAGCCCAACCACTGGCGAAGCAAAGTCGAGCGAGTCGATTGGCGTGTTGTCTATCATCAAGGTATCACGTACAGGATCCATATGCTCTGACATGGCTTTAACGACATCATTCCAATCTCGTGCGTTTACCGATTCATCGCACACAATAACAAACTTGGTGTACATGAATTGACGTAAGAAAGACCACACACCCATCATTACGCGCTTGGCATGTCCTGGGTACTGCTTCTTCATGGTGACGACTGCCATTCGGTACGAACAACCTTCAGGCGGTAGATAGAAGTCTTCAATTTCTGGGAACTGCTTTTGCAGAATCGGCACAAACACTTCGTTTAATGCCACACCCAATACAGCTGGCTCATCTGGCGGACGGCCTGTGTAGGTACTGTGGTAGATTGGGTCTTTACGCATGGTAATGTGCGTAATGGTAAACACGTGGTGCTTTTCTTTTTCATTATAGTAACCAGTGTGATCACCATATGGGCCTTCATCAGCAAACTCGTTTGGGTCGATATAGCCTTCCATGACGATTTCCGCGCTTGCTGGCACTTCCAAATCATTGCTGACTGACTTCACGACTTCCGTTTTGCTGCCACGCAGCAAACCTGCAAACGCGTATTCCGATAGCGTATCTGGCACTGGCGTTACTGCGCCAAGAATGGTTGCGGGGTCTGCACCAAACGCGACCGAAACTGGGAAAGGTTTACCTGGATTGGTTTCCATCCAATCGCGCAGGTCAAGCGCACCACCACGGTGAGCTAACCAACGCATGATGATTTTGTTCTTGGCAATTTTCTGCTGACGATAAATGCCTAGGTTCTGACGTTTCTTGTTTGGACCTTTGGTCACGGTTAAGCCCCACGTAAGCAGTGGTGCAACGTCTTCCGCCCAGCAACTCATTACCGGGATTTTGTCCAAGTCGACTTCATCACCTTGCCACACTATCTCTTGGCACGATGCTTTTCTTAAGCGCTTGGCTGGCATGTTCAATACTTGCTTGAACACTGGCAATTTTTCCAATGCGTCTTTGAAGCCTTTTGGTGGCTCAGGTTCTTTCAAATAAGCCAGCAGCTTACCGACTTCTCTTAATTCTTTAACATCTTCACGTCCCATACCAATCGCGACACGCTCTGGTGTACCAAATAGGTTGGTCAAAACAGGTACGTCGTAGCCAATTGGGTTCTCAAACAACAGCGCAGGTCCACCAGCACGCAAGGTGCGGTCACTGATTTCTGTCATTTCGTAAGCGGGATCGACTGGGTGAGCAATGCGTTTAAGTCGACCTTTCTGTTCTAGGTGGTCGATAAATTCGCGTAAATCCTTAAAACTCATAGGCCTTCATGACTGGCTGATTAAACTGTCCGCAGTATAACAAATAGGAGGACGCTAAGATCCTCCTATTTTGTGTGGGTATGTGAGCCAGATTACTTTAATACTTGCTCTATCTGCCGGGTCTTCACTTGATGGTTGTTAGAGACTAACTCTTCCAACCAGGTTTGATGCCCTTGCTGCGCCAGCTCTCGAGCGACCATTGTAGCTTCTTCCGATAGTGCCATTTTGCTCACTAGAAACTGTTTCACTTGCGGAGATAAAGGGTTGGATTTTGTGAGTAGACTAATGGCTTCTGGTTTGAGTGACGGATTGACGGTGGAGTTCATCAATTGCTGAATTGAAAAAACGTCCCCAACCGTAGCTAAACGCTCGAGTTCGGACTGGCTATTGTAATCCGCTCTCATCCGCCAGAGTAAGTTGTACACTTCCTCATCTTGACTTACTTGCGCTAATCTCACGATCACGGCTGTCGATGGTAGCCAACTGGTCACATTCGCTTTGGTTAACTGAGTGGTTAATGCGGCAAGCGCATGCGGTGATAAGCTGTCCAACTCTCGAATCAAAAGTGCTTCACGCGCCTGAGCTTGTTGAGATTGCCCTGTAAGCCATTGCTTTAAGTCGAGCTCTTTCCGCTCAGCTTGTAGTACAAAGTCCAAGGTACTTTGGTCTTGCTTCCAACGCTTAATCAAGCGGCTCGCAATGGCAGGAAAGTTAAAGGCAGGCACACTAAACTCATACCCGTCCCCTCGCTCTAGAACCTGATAAGTAGGAGTCATACGGATCTGAGACTCAACAAACAGAGCCATTCTAGGCGTGAGAATCACATCTTGCTTCTCAAGCTTTTCCAATAACCGAAAACGCACGACCTCTTGTTGAGGTAAAGCTAGTCGATCAAGGGCAAATTTAAGCGAGTCGACCTCATCCCTGACAACGTAATCAAGCAGTTCAGAGACTTTAGCCTGTATTTGAGTATCCTGAAGCCACTGTTCTACTACAGACTCCTGCATTTCCTTGGCAGATAAAGTCGCAGGTAGTGTGATAAGTGACAAGCTCAGGAGTAATGACGACAACATTCCTTGTTGCATGTTAACCTCCCGATAACATTTTCCTCATTCTGATGCTTCCATCGGGAGAAAGCAACAAAAAAGCCACCGTTAACGGTGGCTTTTTTAGAATAAGGACTCAGCTATTACTGACGACGCATCGCATCGAAGAACTCATCGTTGGTCTTCGTCATCGCTAGCTTATCAATGAGGAACTCCATTGCGTCGATTTCGCCCATTGGGTGAACGATCTTACGCAGAATCCACATTTTCTGTAGTTCATCAGTCTTCGTCAGTAGTTCTTCACGACGTGTACCTGAACGGTTGAAATCAATCGCAGGGAATACACGCTTCTCAGCAATCTTACGGTTCAAGTGCAGTTCCATGTTACCTGTCCCCTTGAACTCTTCGTAGATAACTTCATCCATCTTAGAACCAGTATCTACTAGTGCCGTTGCGATGATCGTTAGGCTACCGCCCTCTTCAACATTACGTGCTGCACCAAAGAAACGCTTAGGACGGTGTAGTGCGTTTGCATCCACACCACCTGTCAGTACTTTACCTGATGAAGGTACTACGGTGTTGTAAGCACGAGCGAGACGAGTGATAGAGTCAAGCAGGATAACCACGTCTTTCTTGTGTTCAACAAGACGTTTTGCTTTCTCGATTACCATTTCCGCTACTTGTACGTGACGAGATGCTGGCTCATCGAAAGTCGACGCGACTACTTCACCTTTAACTAGACGCTGCATCTCTGTTACTTCTTCTGGACGTTCGTCGATAAGAAGTACCATCAACTCACACTCTGGGTGGTTGTATGCGATGCTTTGAGCAATATTTTGCAGAAGCATTGTCTTACCCGCTTTTGGCGGAGCAACAATCAGACCACGTTGACCTTTACCGATAGGCGATGCCAAATCTAAAACACGTGCTGTGATGTCTTCTGTAGAACCGTTACCACGCTCCATTACCATGCGTTCATTTGCATGTAGAGGGGTAAGGTTTTCAAATAGGATCTTGTTACGAGCGTTGTCTGGTTTGTCGTCGTTAACGGTATTGACTTTTAGAAGGGCAAAGTAGCGTTCACCGTCTTTTGGTGGACGAATTTTACCAGCGATAGAGTCACCAGTACGTAGGTTAAAGCGACGAATCTGACTTGGTGATACGTAGATATCGTCCGGACCCGCAAGGTATGAACTATCTGCACTGCGTAGGAAACCAAAGCCGTCTTGCAGAATTTCCAGAACCCCATCGCCAAAGATGTCTTCGCCGCCTTTAGCGTGCGCTTTTAAAATCGCGAAGATGATGTCTTGTTTTCTTAAGCGAGCTAGGTTCTCTAATCCTAAGCTTTCGCCCAGTTTTACAAGGTCAGACACAGGTCTGTTCTTCAGTTCGGTAAGGTTCATGGTGGTGGATTCTTGTTTAGTCAAAATAAGATCTGTTTTCTAGTTAAGATGGATTTGGTCTCAGGATCGACCAAGAAGAGAAATTTGTTCAATTAACGCGCGATAAGTTAGCACTAATTAGTATTCTAGTCCAGAGTTAGAAAAACAAAACCGTGCGTTGTTACTTTGCACGGTTTTATCTGTAATCACTTGGTGATTATAAGTTTGCGTCCAAAAACTCTTTTAGTTGAGTTTTAGACAGAGCACCAACTTTCGTTGCCGCTACGTTGCCGTCTTTGAATAGCAGTAGCGTTGGAATGCCGCGAATACCAAACTTAGGTGGTGTACCTGCGTTATGGTCGATGTTTAGTTTACCGATAGTGAGTTTGCCTTCGTACTCGTCTGCGATTTCGTCCAGAATAGGAGCGATCATTTTACAAGGACCACACCATTCTGCCCAGAAATCCACTAGAACCGGGCCTGCAGCGTTGATTACATCGTTTTCAAAACCGTCATCAGTTAGCTGCAAAATCTTATCACTCATCTTCCACTCCAATGTGTTTTTCGAAACTGGTTGGATGATAACCAGTAATTAGATGCCCTATTGGAATGTATTTACTTTCGTATTGCAAGCTTTAGCTGATATTCTATAGCCATGAAAAAGACGCATATCACAGAGCAAAAGTTCGCCGATTTGGGCTTAAAGCCCCAAGTTATTGAAGGATTGGACAAAAAAGGGTTCGAATTTTGTACCCCTATCCAAGCCTTGGCGTTGCCGGTCCTGCTCACCGGCCAAGACATCGCAGGCCAGGCCCAAACGGGTACTGGTAAAACGCTCGCGTTTCTTACTGCTACATTCAACCACCTTCTGACGACACCAGAGCATGAAGGTCGTAAGCCTACGCAGCCACGCGCAATCATTATGGCGCCAACACGTGAGCTTGCTATTCAGATTTACAATGATGCAGAAGCACTAACTGAGAGCACTGGTCTAAAAACCGCTTTGGCTTACGGTGGTGAAAGCTACGATAAGCAATTGAATAAGCTGCAAGATGGTGTTGATATTCTGATTGGTACGACAGGTCGTATCATCGATTTCTACAAACAGCGCGTATTCAATCTTAACAACATTCAAGCCGTTGTTCTGGATGAAGCCGACCGCATGTTCGATCTTGGCTTTATTAAAGACATTCGCTTCTTGTTCCGTCGTATGCCTGAACCAAAAGAGCGTTTGAACATGCTGTTCTCAGCGACGCTTTCTTACCGCGTTCAAGAACTGGCATTTGAGCACATGAACACCCCTGAGCATGTTGTGGTAGAGCCAGAACAGAAAACTGGTCACCGCATTCAGGAAGAACTTTTCTACCCTTCTAACGAAGATAAAATGGCCCTCCTTCAAACTTTGATTGAAGAAGAATGGCCAGATCGCGCCATCATTTTTGCGAACACGAAACACAAATGTGAATCGGTTTGGGGTCACTTGGCTGCCGATGGACACCGTGTCGGTCTTCTTACTGGTGATGTACCGCAGAAGAAACGTGAAAAGATTCTTGAGCAATTCACCAAAGGTGATGTCGACATTCTTGTTGCAACTGACGTTGCTGCCCGTGGTCTGCATATTCCTCAAGTGACGCACGTTTTCAACTACGACCTTCCTGACGACTGTGAAGATTACGTTCACCGTATTGGCCGTACAGGTCGTGCTGGTGCAAGCGGCCACTCGATCAGTTTTGCTTGTGAAGAGTACGCTATTAACCTGCCTGCAATCGAAGAATACATTGAGCACACTATCCCAGTTTCAGAATACGATTCGTCAGCGCTGATCCAAGATCTGCCAGCGCCAATTCGTATGCGTGCGCCACGCAACCAACAGCGTCGTACGAATACTGGCGGTACTCGTTCAGGTTCAGGTAACCGCAAGCCGCAAGGACGTCGTCCGCGCCAACCGCGTCAATCGGCACCAAAACAATCGTAAAAGGAAACTGAGTTCGTTTATGAGTCAAGCAGGATCATCGCCGCTATACGCCGCCATCGACCTCGGGTCGAACAGTTTTCACATGCTCGTTGTGCGTCATATCGATGGCAGCGTTCAAACAATGGCTAAAATTAAGCGCAAGGTTCGTCTAGCAGCGGGCCTAGATGAACATAATTCTCTTAGTATGGAAGCTATGCAGCGAGGATGGGACTGCTTAAGTCTATTTGCGGAACGCTTGCAGGATATTCCTAAACAAAACATTCGTATTGTAGGCACAGCCACTTTACGTACCGCCACGAATGTAGATGTGTTTCTGGAGAAAGCGAACCAGATTCTTGGTCAACCAATCGACGTTATCTCCGGTGAAGAAGAAGCGGCCACTATCTATAAAGGTGTCGCACACACTTCTGGAGGCAGCGGTCGCCGCCTTGTTGTCGATATCGGTGGCGCAAGTACAGAACTCATCATCGGTGAAGGTTTCGAAGCCAAAGCACTGACCAGTTTAAAAATGGGTTGTGTGACTTGGCTGGAAAACTTCTTTAAAGATCGCCAGTTGAATGCGCGTAACTTTGACGCAGCAATTGAAGGCGCGAAGCAGACAATCCAGCCAATTCTAGAGCGCTATACAGAAATCGGTTGGGATGTGTGCGTTGGCGCATCAGGCACCGTTCAGGCATTGCAAGAGATAATGCTAGCGCAAGGTATGGACGAAGTAATCACTCACTCCAAATTGAAACGCCTGCAGAAGCAAGCCATGTTAGCCGATCATTTAGAAGAGCTCGACATTGAAGGCTTAACGCTTGAGCGTGCATTAGTGTTCCCTAGCGGCCTATCTATTTTGATTGCCGTTTTTGAATTACTGGAAATCGACGCGATGACACTAGCGGGCGGCGCACTACGTGAAGGCTTAGTCTACGAGATGGTTGAAGAGCTACGTCAAGAAGACATCCGTGCTCGCACAATTGCCAGCGTACAAAATCGTTATCAGCTCGATCACCAATACGGTGAACAAGTTGCGACACTGGCAAGCAAACTGTTGGAGCAAGCCGGCGGCGATGAGTGGATTACGGAACCTCAAGGCAAAATATTGCTTGAAACCGCCGCAAAGCTGCATGAAATCGGCTTAACGATCGATTTCAAAAAAGGCGGTGAGCACAGTGCTTACCTACTCCAGAATTTGGATTTACCTGGCTACACTCGCGCGCAGAAGTTCTTTATTGGTGAGATTGCCCGTCGTTATCGAGAACAACTCACCTCACTGCCTGAGCAACACGCGTTATCAGGCTCAAGTGCCAAGCGCGTACTGCGGTTGTTGCGCTTAGCGGTGTTGTTGACTCACCGTCGCAACCAAAACTTAGAGCCAAACGTCGTATTAACGGCTGAAGGTGACAACCTAACCTTAAACATTGATGCACAGTGGCTAGCGGCCAACCCGTTGACCGCCGCTGAGCTAGAAATCGAATCCAACCGTCAAACTGATATCGGTTGGCCATTAACGATTACCTCTGATTAATGGTTGTTATCCCATGACAAAGGCTCCTTCTGGAGCCTTTTTAATACCCGTTATTATCCTATGTACAACTCATAGAGTTTTGAGACACCGATGATCTAAATACTCATTTCGCTGTACATTTGCTTTAGAAACAACAAAGCCGCTATCAAAAGCGGCTTTGTTGCTATTAACTGATGAAAACTATGCCGTCGTCGTAACTTTAAAGTTAGGGTTCACTGCCGTTAGCTTCTTAATTAAGTAATTCAGTAGTACGCCATACATAGGCACAAACAGACCAAGACTAATCACTAACTTAAAGCCGTAGTCCACCAGCGCGATTTCCGTCCAATGTTCCGCCATAAATGGATCTGGACTTTGGTAGAACGCAATCGCGAAGAAGGCGATGGTATCCAGTGCATTACCAAAAAGCGTTGAACACGTTGGGGCCACCCACCACTGTTTCATTTGACGTAGGCGGTTGAACACGTGCACATCCATAATCTGACCAAGTAGATACGCCATGAAGCTAGCAATCGCGATACGAGCAACGAATAAGTTAAATTCCCCTAGGTGACCAAAACCTTGGAACTGCCCCTCGAAGAACACCACCGATAAGAAGTAAGAGACAGCCAAAGCAGGCAACATTACTAAGAAAATGATCTTACGCGCCAACTGAGCACCGAAAATACGTACGGTTAAATCCGTCGCAAGGAAAATAAATGGGAAGGTGAATGCACCCCAGGTGGTATGTAAGCCAAAGATAGTAAACGGTAGCTGAACTAGGTAATTGCTGGATGCAATAATGACTAGATGAAATAAAACCAGATAGATAAGGGCGTTGCGCTGCTGCGCAGGGGTAAAGTTACTCATGCGATACCTTTTTAGTTTGGTTTGGGGGCGAGGGAACCCAAATCGAGCGTTTTCTACAGAGAAAAGCACTCTTACCAACAATGTAAAAAATGACGATTAAACTAACTTAACTCATTCAGAGTAAAGCGGTGGGCGATTATACATTAACCAATTTTACTCACAAGCGGTGTTTTATACGCAAACGTTTCTTCGCGAACATCACGTCAAAACCAAGGGCTTTGATACAAAAATAAGAAAGGGTGTTTCATGTGAAACACCCTTTAAAGAATAGATAACTTGAATTTAGAAGCCGCGTTGGAACAATCCGGCTAAATAGTCGAGCTCTTCCCTACTCTCTTCTATTGTTAGCGCTTCAAACCAAATCGCTTCGCTGTAGTGCTCCGCTTTCATAAACAAGCGGCAGCCTTCAAAATCGATCAACCAAGAGTGAATATCCGCATCCCACTGTTTTTCTACCACAGACGCAGATAATAATTTCACCAAACGCTCACCCAATGCCGGAAAAGTATCGAGGTCAAAGCTTGGAGCGGTAATAATAAGACGCCCTTCTTCAACAATGTAATCAGCGAGACCAAATTCCTTGTGCATATGGATTCCTTATCCGTGGTGAGTAATGTGTTCTTGGATCAGATCCAAGAATGGATCGGCGTATTTTTCTAGTTTACGTTGACCAACACCACTAACCGCTAACATTTCGCCGTATGACGTTGGCAGCATTTCTGCCATATCAATCAAGGTCGCATCACTGAATACCACATATGGTGGTAAACCATCTTCATCGGCGATCGACTTACGTAGCTTACGTAGTTTGGCAAACAACTTCTTATCGTAGTTTTTGCTGGTCAGTTTATCCGACTTCGCGGCACGTGCAGCGGTATCTAAACGTGGAACTGCAAGTTCTAAAGACACATCACCACGTAGTAATGGACGTGCTTCTTCGGTTAATTGCAACGTCGAGTTACGAGTGATGTTTTGAAATAGCAGCCCTTTATGAATTAACTGGCGGAAGATACTCACCCAGTAATCATGGCTGTGATCACGACCAATGCCGTAAGTCGAAATTTTATCGTGGCCGTGTTCGCGCACACGAATGTTTTGCATCCCACGCAGCACCTCAACCACATACGTCATACCAAAACTTTGGTTAACGCGGTAAACACACGACAACGCTTTACGCGCTTCTTCGGTCGCATCAAAGTGTTTTGGTGGATCCAGGCAGATATCACAGTTACCACACGGCTTTTCGCGATACTCTCCAAAATAGTTGAGCAGTACCTGACGACGACAGGTTTGCGCTTCCGCAAAAGCACTCATCGCATTGAGTTTGTGGCTTTCTACCTGCTTCTGCGGTCCATCATCTTTTTCATCCAACATACGACGCAACCAACTGATGTCTGCTGGGTCGTATAGCATCATCGCTTCGGCAGGCAGGCCATCTCGCCCTGCTCGACCGGTTTCCTGATAATAGGACTCGATGTTACGTGGAATATCAAAATGCACGACAAAGCGCACGTTTGGCTTATTGATCCCCATACCGAATGCAACCGTCGCAACGACGATTTGAATGTCATCACGTTGAAAAGCTTCCTGAACGTAAGCTCGCTCTTCAGCATCCATCCCTGCATGATAACCAGCAGCGCGGATATGGTTGTTGCATAGCTTCTCGGTCACCATTTCAACTTTCTTACGACTGCCGCAATAAATAATGCCGCAGCTTCCCTTTTGGGTGGCTAGATAGCGAATGATTTGAGAAACCGGTTTGTGCTTTTCTACCAAGGTGTAACGAATGTTGGGACGATCAAAGCTTCCTAGATACACCTGAGGCTCATGTAAGCGTAAGCGTTCTAGAATATCACGACGCGTCGCATCATCGGCAGTGGCAGTGAGTGCCATAAAGGGCACATGCGAAAAGTGTTGCTTTAACTGACCTAACGCCGCGTATTCTGGGCGAAAATCATGTCCCCACTGAGAGATACAATGTGCTTCATCCACGGCGATCATAGATAAGGGTAAGTTTTCTAAACGCTCAATAAAGTCACGCATTAACACGCGCTCTGGCGAGACATACACTAGCTTAAGCTGACCAGAGTGCATGCGATTATACACACTCAGTAGCTCTTCTCGATTCATGGTCGAGTTCACACACTCCGCAGCTACGCCATTGGCTTTCAGTTGATCAACTTGGTCTTTCATCAATGAAATCAGCGGTGAAATCACCAAGGTAATCCCTGAGCGCACTAACGCCGGAATTTGGTAACAGAGAGATTTACCGCCACCCGTCGGCATGATGACTAAGCTGTCTTTGCCTTCGATAGCGGCTTCAATAACTTCTTGCTGACCATCACGAAACGTCTGGTAACCGAAGACTTCCTCCAACACACGTTGAGGCGTTACAGGCGTATCTGATTGTTCGGCTAGCAAGGTTGAGGTCATGAATAATCTCAGATTGAGTGATCGTAGAAATGCTTTTGCATGCCCAGGCACACAAAGTGAGGGCACATTGTAATGGGGTTTCGTGGTGAATAAAACCGCAAATTGCTAGGTGTTTCGCATCACGACTCGTATACTGATTTTCTGCTCTATAAACACACAATTAGGTGACACCTCATGACACCAGAAGACGAACAACAACGCGCTCGGCAAGGTATCTTGCTGGCGATTGGTGCCTATACCATGTGGGGCATTGCGCCGATGTATTTTAAATCCATCGCACAAGTATCCCCTTTGGAGATTCTGAGCCACCGGGTGATTTGGTCTTTCTTTTTGCTTGCCGCACTCCTTCACTTTGGCCGTCACTGGCGCTCGGTTTACTACATCGCGAAAGACAAAACGAAGATCGCTTACCTGATCGCAAGTTCTGTATTAATTGGCGGAAACTGGCTGATTTTTATCTGGGCGGTCAATTCCAATCATATGCTTGACGCGAGCTTAGGCTATTACATCAACCCATTAATCAATGTCTTGCTCGGTATGGTCTTTTTGGGAGAGCGACTTCGTAAGTTGCAATGGTTTGCTGTCGTATTAGCGGGCTGTGGCGTACTGGTCCAATTGATTGTATTCGGCTCCGTGCCCGTTGTTGCGATGGCGTTAGCAATGAGTTTCGGCTTCTATGGCCTCTTAAGGAAGAAAGTCAGTGTCGATGCAAAAACAGGATTGTTTATCGAAACATTACTTCTTCTGCCTGTCGCCGCCGTGTATCTGCTGTTTATTGCAGAAACCCCAACGTCGAATATGCTCACTAACCCGTTAGCATTAAATAGCTTGTTGATTGCAGCAGGGGTGATTACCACACTGCCCCTACTTTGTTTTACGGGTGCGGCAACAAGACTCAAATTATCAACGTTGGGCTTTTTCCAGTACATCGGCCCAAGCTTGATGTTCTTACTGGCAGTACTGATGTATGGCGAACCCTTTACCATGGATAAAGCGATTACCTTTGCCTTTATTTGGGGAGCGCTAGTCGTATTTAGCTTTGATGGACTGCGCAACAACCGTCGCTCACGCCGAATCGTTCAGCCACAGTGATCGTTTTTTACAAGACAAGTTAGAAATTGCCAGATAAGCTTGGTCACAATGTGACCAAGCTTTTTTTGTATGTAATGGAACAGATTCAATACTACGCAACCGACCATGATCAGCTGAGCCTGATCGAGGCGAAATACCAGAAGTTTGCTTTTCAAAGGCACTATCATCTGGATTTTCACCTCGGTCTAATCACGCATGGCACGCAAAAGTTCCAATATCAAGGCTGTAGCCATCAAGTGGGTCATGGGCAAATCGTAATTATGCCGCCAGATGAACTGCACGACGGGCACTCTAAGCTCGAAAGTGGCTATGAAGTGAATGTATTTGCGATCGAGCCGCACCTACTCAGCGATCTTGCCGATCTTAGTCAAAATGGTCAAATAATCCGCTTTAATGAATTGATCATCTCCGATCCACAGATATTTTCACAACTTAGTAACTTGCATGCTCTTCTTCGCCGCGAGAACCTCAGCCAACTCACCAAAGATTGCCTTCCTTTTGAAGGATTTAATCAACTTTTTGATCGCTACGGATCACTCGCGAGGCAAAAAGTGGTTCCGCTTGGGAAACAGTCTTTGCATACCTTAAAAGATTACTTAATGGCGAATCTCGACCAAACGGTTCGTTTAGATGCCCTATCAGAGCTCTGCCAACTGAGCCCCACGCAATTTCAACGCCATTTCAAAGCGCAAACGGGTATGACTCCCTACGCTTGGTTTGCTCGCTTGCGATTAGAGCAAGGAATGAAACTACTCCAAGCAGGATGGTGTGGTACGGACGTCGCCTATCAAGTGGGCTTTTATGATCAGGCCCACTTTAGTAAAGCGTTTAAACAAACCTATGGCGTCTCGCCTTCGCAAGTGGCACGCTAATATCTCATACGCTGTGGTATTCAGTACTGCTAGTTTTTTACAAGCACTAGCGAATAAGAATCACGACAATAGCTCATATCCACTATGTTTTGAGATGTGTTATGAATGAATCGACTATCCTTTTAACGCTTGCCAGTATCCACTTCATTGCCTTAATGAGCCCAGGTCCGGATTTTGCGCTTGTGGTACAAAATGCCACCCGTCATGGCCGTCAAACTGGCTTATACATTGCGCTTGGCTTATCAGTCGGTATTTTGCTGCATTCTTTATTAAGCCTAACGGGGGTGAGCTATTTAGTTCACCAGCATCCTCTGCTCTACTCCGTCTTACAATTGCTTGGGGGCAGCTATCTGTTGTATTTGGGTATCGGTGCACTGCGCGGCGTGATCGCGACGATCAAAAAACCACTTTCTGATCAGCCAAGCAAAAACAGTAACCTTGTGATCGGTAATAAACGTCAGGCGTTTACCAAGGGGTTCGCAACCAATATTCTCAACCCCAAAGCCTTAGTATTTTTTGTGAGTTTAATGTCGAGCCTTGTCCCAGTGGGCATGTCGGTGACAGGAAAAGGAATCGCTCTGGTGATTTTGTTTGGTTTGTCGCTACTCTGGTTTTCTAGCCTTGCATGGATGCTGTCAACGCAGCGCTTGCAAACAAGATTGCAGCAAGCCGGCATTTATATAGATGGTTTATGTGGTGTGGTATTTACCCTAGTTGGCAGCAGTATTTTAGTGCAAACCTTCCGCTCCTTTCTCGATAACTCTCTGATTTAAAAGCGTCGCACACTCGACATTTCTTTAATAGGAAACTCGACGACTATCTCCGTGGCTGCCAAGCTGAATAACCTTAGTTGGCAACATGGAGAGTCATCATGCAATGGACATTTAACCGACTCGTACTCTCGGGTCTTTTTCTTACTTCCCCTTTCACCTTCACTGGACAAGCCTTCGCTAACCAAGCTGCAGATTCGGTCGCACCAGAGCACAGCACTGGCATTGAGCAAAAGCAGCTGGTCAAAGCTAAAGATTATATGGTTACCGCTGCTAACCCACTGGCGACTCAAGCGGGTGCAGACGTACTTGAGCAAGGCGGGAATGCGATAGATGCCATGGTCGCGGTGCAATTGATGCTCGGCTTAGTTGAACCCCAGTCATCAGGCGTTGGTGGTGGTGCGTTCTTAGTGTATTGGGATAGTGAAAAGCAAAAACTGACCACTTACGACGGACGTGAAACCGCCCCCCTCGCCGTAACGCCAAAGCTATTTTTAGATGAGAACGGTCAGCCATTGCAATTCTACGATGCCGTGGTTGGAGGACGCTCTGTCGCAACACCAGGCACCGTGAAACTATTGTGGGATACCCACCAGAAATACGGCAAGCTGGAATGGAAAAAGATCATTCAGCCTGTTATCTCGCTTGCGGAGCAAGGATTCAAAGTCAGTCCTCGCCTAGCAAGCTTGATAGAAAAAGACGCCGAGCGTTTATCACGCTTTCCAGTAACAAAAGCCTATTTCTTTAACTCGGATGGCTCGCCAAAAACCGAAGGTACGCTATTAAAAAACCCTGAATACGCACAAACGCTGAGTGCTATTGCTAAGCAAGGCGCCCAAGCCTTCTACCATGGGGACATAGCCAGAGACATTATCAAGACGGTACAAAACGCGCCGGGCAACCCCGGCGTATTAGCCCAACCCGACTTTGATACCTACCAAATCAGACAACGTGAGCCGGTTTGTGCAGCATACCAAAGCTATGACATTTGCGGCATGGGACCACCAAGCTCTGGCGCGCTCACCATTGGTCAGATTTTGGCGATCACTGAACAGTACGATCTCAAAGGCTGGGGGGCTAACAGCATTAAATCTTGGCAAGTACTCGCCGATGCATCGCGTCTAGCGTTTGCTGACCGTGGTAAATACATGGCAGACCAAGATTACGTGCCGATGCCAACGCAAGGCTTGCTTGATGAAAGCTACCTCCAGCAGCGAGCAGAGCTGATCCAAGTCGGCAAAGCACTAAGCAAAGTTGAAGCGGGCAATCCTCCGTGGTCGCACGCAATGAACTTAAGCATAGACGAGTCCATTGAACTCCCTTCCACCAGCCATTTCAATATCGTCGATAAGCAAGGCAATGTGGTTTCCATGACGACCACCATTGAGAATGCGTTTGGCTCGCGCTTAATGGTGCGTGGCTTCTTGCTCAATAATGAACTGACCGATTTTTCTTTCCGTACTCATAACGACGGAATCCCAATCGCCAACCGCATAGAACCAGGCAAGCGTCCACGATCTTCAATGGCCCCGACCATTATGATGAAAGATAACAAACCTTACATGGCGATAGGTTCTCCGGGTGGCAGTCGAATCATCGGTTACGTGGCGCAAACAATCATTGCCCACACGCAATGGGATATGGATATCCAACAAGCAATCAATCAACCACGATTACTCGACCGTTTTGGCACCTTAGATATTGAGCAAGGTACCGCTGCAGAAGGCTTACAGCCAGAGCTGGAGAAGATGGGCTTTAAAACCAATGTTCGTGATTTGAATTCTGGACTGCATGCGATACGCATAACAAAAGATGGACTAGAAGGTGCCGCAGATCCTCGTCGAGAAGGAGCAGCAATCGGCAAATAGGCCTGTTTTGCTCGACTCCTTGTGCGAGATCTCTCACAAGGAGTGGAGCAAACCTCTCTTTTTTAATGGTAAAACAGCCCACAAATAACCATAAGATATTGAATAATATAAACATGTTTATTTTTCAAACGCTTTTAATTGAGAAAAATGTGGGCTTCTACCATTGTTGAGAATCGTGAAGAGCGTAATATGAACCTTGTCGGGAGGATGCTGACACGGAACAGGAAAAACCACGGATTTGGTGAACTTCAGGAAGAAGAAACGGGTATTCAGGATGAATAGTCGGGCATGGATTGCAAAACTGGACATTGAACGGAATCAATAGCAACTAGGACGGTTGCTACTAAGGACGGGAAATGGACACCTCTGGACGAGGAAAGGACTGAACATCAGGATGATGTCATGGACACCGCTCAGGGAACAAGTGATGAGAGCTAACGAGGATGGTTAGCAGACCAGGATAAGGTCAAGGACACCGCTAGGAAGGCGACGAAAGGATTAAGCTGAAGGAATGCAGCGCGCTATCAAGGATTTGATGCATGGAGCACTTTTAGTAGCTGGATTGCTGCGAGTAAGACTATAACCCCGACGGGCGTAAGCCCTCGGGGTTTTTCTTTGTCTAAAGATAAGCGATTTAGACTAAGAGCCTTTTCGAATAGCGTCATTTAGCTCCCTATCTTTCAGCATTTTGTTGATTCAAAACAACCAAAACAGAAAGAGCCACCGAAGCAGCTCTTATGTTCATTTTTTCACAAAGCCCTACAGCTTCTCCAATCGCGCGTAAGCGGTGACTAACCATTTAATGCCTTCACCATTGAAAGCAATCTGCACTCGGCTTTGTGGGCCACTGCCCTCAAAGTTGATGATCGTTCCTTCACCAAATTTCGGATGCATCACACGAGAACCTAGTGAAAAACCAGTCTCATTGAAGTTTTCTTTTACTGCGGTTTGGCTAAAACGTCCACTACTTGAAGGGCGACTCACTTGCGCCTTCATGCGCACTTCATCCAAACACGTTTCTGGTAATTCACGAATAAAGCGCGATGGTTTGTGGTATTTGTCCTGGCCATATAGGCGACGCATTTCCGCGTAAGTAATGTAGAGCTTTTGCATCGCGCGCGTCATACCCACATAACACAGACGGCGCTCTTCTTCCAAACGCCCTGCCTCTTCAGCGGACATCTGGCTTGGGAACATACCTTCTTCCACACCGACCATGAATACCAATGGGAACTCCAAACCTTTCGCACTGTGCAGCGTCATCAGTTGGACTGCATCTTCAAATTCGTCCGCCTGACCTTCGCCCGCTTCCAGAGCCGCATGCGTTAAAAATGCCGTCAGCAGAGACATTTCTTCCGCTTCTTCTGGTTTTTCGAATTGGCGAGTGGCGGTAACCAGCTCCTCCAAGTTTTCTATGCGAGCTTTAGACTTTTCGCCCTTCTCTTGCTCATACATCGCAAACAAACCCGAGTACTTGATCACGTGGTCCGTTTGCTCATGCAATGGCATTTCTAGTGTATCGTCTTCCAACGCGGTGATTAATTCGACAAAACGACTTAACGCGCCAGCTGCTCGACCCGGTAATACTTGCTCATCGAGCATTGCCAGACTGGCTTCCCACATAGTGCACCCTCTATCACGAGCTGCACGACGGATAGTCTCTAGCGTCTTATCGCCCAGACCACGTGTTGGGGTATTCACGACACGTTCAAACGCGGCATCATCGTTGCGATTCGCCATCAAACGCAAGTAGCTCAACGCATCTCTGATTTCTTGACGCTCGAAGAATCGCATGCCTCCGTAAATACGGTACGGTAAGCCTGCCTGAATTAATGCTTCTTCCAAAACACGAGATTGCGCGTTGTTACGATACAGCATCGCAGCATCATTCAATGCGCCGCCATTCTCTTGCCACTCTTTGATTTTATTGACCGCAAAGCGCGCTTCATCAAGCTCGTTATAAGCGCTGTAAACCGAGATCGGCTCTCCCACATTGCCATCCGTCCACAGCTCTTTACCCATACGTTCAGTGTTGTTCGCAATCAAGGTATTGGACGCTTCAAGAATCGTCTTGGTCGAACGATAGTTTTGTTCGAGACGAATGGTGTTCACGCTCGGAAACTCCAGCGTGAACTTCTCAATGTTCTCGACTTTTGCACCGCGCCAACCATAAATTGACTGGTCGTCGTCACCAACAATCATCACGTGACAATCTGGGCCAGCCATCATGCGCAGCCAAGCGTATTGAATGTTGTTGGTGTCTTGGAATTCGTCAACCAAGATATGCTTAAAGCGTGCTTGGTAGTGTTCACGCACAAACTTGTTGTCACGCAGTAGCTCATGCGCGCGCAGCAAAATTTCCGCAAAGTCCACTAAGCCAGCACGATCACACGCTTCTTGGTAAGCGGTATACAGCTGCAAATAAGTTTTGGTCACTGGATCGTGATAAGCGTCGATATGCGATGGGCGTAATCCTTCGTCCTTCTTACCATTAATCCACCATGAAACTTGGCGTGCAGGCCACTGCTTTTCATCCAAGTTTTGCGCTTTGATCAAACGCTTTAACAAGCGCTGCTGATCATCGCTGTCTATGATTTGGAAATCTTCCGGTAGCTTGGCATCAAGATAGTGTGCACGCAAAATGCGGTGACAAATACCGTGGAAAGTCCCATTCCACATGCCAGATGCACTGCCCATCATCAACTCTTCAATACGACCACGCATTTCTGCTGCCGCTTTATTGGTGAAGGTGACCGACATGATCGAGAAAGGAGAAGCTTGCTCGACTGACATAAGCCAAGCGATACGGTGAACAAGAACGCGAGTCTTACCACTCCCTGCACCAGCAAGGACAAGTAAGTTTTCTAGAGGAGCTGCAACGGCTTCACGCTGTTTATCGTTTAGACCGTCGAGTAATAGAGATGGATCCATCATGATGAGCTACTGGTTATTTATACATAAAAACCGATTATAACCTAAACAGCTGGGTGCTGTTTAGACAAAACTTGATAAAAAATTCGTTGTTTTTTTAATCTTTCATTCAAAGAGTTAACGAAGGTAATCACTCCAAAACCATTCGCGAGAGTTATTTTTATGAAAGTTTTTCTGCCTCATCTCTATCTTTTAATTTAAGCAAGTGGATAAAGGTTGTACGCCAAACGGCGAATCGACTTGCCGAATGAAAGTAAAAGGAAATCACTCAGAGGAAATTATGATGAAAAAATCGAATCTTGCTGTTACTGCTGCTGTTACTGGCCTTCTTGCTCTTGGTGGCACCATGCTCACCGCAGCCCCTGCTGTCGCAGCAGAAAAAGAAAAGTGTTATGGCGTGGCGAAAGCCGGTAAAAATGACTGCGCAACGAAAAACAGCTCTTGCGCGGGCACCTCTAAAGAAGACAACCAAAAAGATGCTTTTGTTGTCGTTCCTAAAGGATTGTGTGACAAGTTGGCTGGCGGTAGCACCAGCGGCTCATAACTCAACATCACAAGTTTCTGTGGGGCGCGTTGCACTTTAACCAACGCCCCCAGTTACTCGCCAATCAGAAAAGGAGTTTCACGTGAAACATCACTCTTTCCATCCTCTTGCTGGCGTCGGATTACGTTCCCCTCATCTCGATTATTTTAGCCAACACAAACCTGAGCTGTCGTGGCTAGAAATCCACAGCGAGAACTACTTTCAGCCCAACTCAGTAGAGCGCCATCAACTGCAAGCATTACGCGAGCACTACCAAATTAGTTGCCACGGTATTGGTTTGTCGCTGGGTTCGGTGGAACGTGTGAATCCGAAACATTTAGCGCAACTAAAAGCATTGATAAATACAGTTGACCCGCTCTTCGTTTCTGACCATTTAAGTTGGAGTGAAAATGGTGGTCACTACTTCAATGATCTACTTCCCTTACCTTACACGGAAGAAGCGCTGCAAGTCTTCACTCGTAACGTGCTTGAAGTGCAAGAATATCTACAACGTGAAATCTTAATTGAGAACCCATCTAGTTATGTGAAGTTTCACCATTCAACCATCAGTGAATGGGACTTTCTTACCGAAGTGCAAAAGCGCACCGACTGTCGTTTATTACTCGACTTAAATAACGTATATGTTTCCGCCTTCAATCACGGTTTTGATTGCGACACATACCTAGATGCGATTCCAGCCGACAAAGTCGACGAGATTCATTTGGCAGGTTTTACTATTAAGCCGTTGGATAAAGGTGAGATTTGGATTGATACTCATAGCCGGACCGTCAGTGATGAAGTATGGCAGCTGTTCGCCAGTTGGACGCAAAAACATGGCCATCGTCATACGCTGATTGAATGGGATTTGGATATTCCAGCACCAGAAATCCTCCTTGGCGAAGCAGAAAAAGCATCCTCACTATTGCAGAAAAATCATTTAATTGACCAAAAGAGCAAAAGGAAAGCGTCATGAATCTTGCGACCTTGCAGAGTCGATTTGCTAAAGCCCTACATTATCAAGCGCTCGGTGAAGAATGCGACATTGTGAGTGACAAGTTTACCGCAGATGAACGCATACAGATTTACCGCAATAACTTTATCATCAGCTTGAGTGAGGTATTGGCAGCGACCTACCCAATGGTTGAAGCCTTAGTTGGAAAAGAGTGCTTCGATCAAATTGCTCGCCAACACGTACTTTCTCACCCCTTAGCAGAAGGTAATGTCGTACATTATGGTGTGGGCTTTCAAGATACGATTATGCAGTTTAGTCAGGTCATGACCCAAGCCCCGTACACTCCTGAAGTCGCAAGGTTTGAATGGCATATGGACTTAGCTCGACAAATACAGAATGAGAAAGTCGAAAAACCAAATCGAATCCCTTTATCTGCACTTACCCAAGTGACGGAAGAACAACAACCTCAATTGGTGTTTCATTTGCGCACTGGCAGCCGCAGCTTTGACTCAAACTACGCCGTATTTGATCTCTTTCATGCGATTCAACACCAAGATTTTGAACAGCTCAATATCAATCAATTACAGCGAGGTGTCATCTCGATTCAAGCCAATGGAGAAGCTCAATGTCACGCACTCGATACCGATGTTTTTCAACTGCTGCAATGTTTAGAGCAGAAGCAGAGTTTGAGCGAAATACCCGAAGCTTTGCTCGTTCACCTTAATAGCATCATGGCACTCGATCTCGTTGACGGCTTTACATTGAAATCAATCTAAGGAGCACTCTATGACGAACACGGTTAAAAACTTAATCAATCGGTACGACGACTTGATCAATACCTTACAAGCTGGCTTTATCCCTTTACTACTTCTCTTTTGTCGCTTGTGGGTTGCATGGGTGTTCTTCAATTCAGGGTTAATCAAAGTTTCTTCTTGGGATAGCACGCTGTATCTATTCGAATTGGAATACCAAGTGCCACTTTTGCCTTGGGAGTTAGCGGCCTACATGGGAACGACTGCCGAGTTAATTCTGCCAGTATTTTTAGCGTTGGGATTAATTACCCGCCCGATGGCTGCGATTCTGTTTGTGTTCAATATCATCGCGGTCATCTCTTACCCGGTATTGTGGGAAAAAGGGTTCTATGACCATCAATTGTGGGGATTCATGATTTTAGTGGTCATCGTATGGGGACCGGGAGTTATCTCTATTGACCATGTTATAAAGAACAAGTTGACGCGATAAAAAAATCCCCGCAGTGGCGGGGACTTTTTATTGTTTATTTAAGTAAGCAAGAAGCTCATCAGCTGAGATGCCCTGTTGAGCAAGATCTTTTGCCAACAGCTCAACTTGTTCACCTTTGCGCGACTCAATCACTTGCTGGAATTGGTACACGATATCACGCAAAATTGGCAGAGGTACTTGTTTAGCCGCACTACGAATACGCTCGGAGCTTTGATTACCCAGCTCATTAAGCAACTTGCCAAACATCACCTTTTCTGGTGAATCTTCCATTTGCTCTAGAATACGAGCCATTTCATACGTGGTTAACGACATTACTTTTTGAGTTCCGTTATGGTGTCAGGAAAAGTCTGAACGACAAATATACACGCCTTACTTACATTGGAAAATACTAAATTACACTGATTTACGCTTTCGCAAAGCTCGAGTGCCAGTTCTTCCCTGCTTTTGTAAACAGAACGACCAACGCAGGTAATAGAACCCACATATGAATTGCGATCAGTGTTTGAGGCTCCAAAGATAAACGCTGCAACGTACCAACCAACAAACCAGAGCCACTCATTTGGAACAACCCAAGCAGTGCCGCAGCAGTACCCGCTTTGTCACCAAACGGTTCCAATGCTTTCCCTGCCGCTGCACCCAGAATGAATGCAAAACCCACTGACGACATGAAAATAGGTAGCATGAAAGAAAGCGCGGTATTCTGACCATTCATCACTAGCATGATCACACCTGCGAGGCCCAGAGTTGAGATCCCGGTGACCAAGGTGTTGTGCGTGCCAACGCGCTCCATAAACTTAGGCGCCAACATACATGCCGCAATGTTTATCACCGCATTCACACCAAACCAGAAAGTGAATTCATTCATCGACAGCCCCATCCCCGTCATCAATACCGACGGTGCTGAGGTAACGTAAGCAAGAATAACCGCCATAGCCATCAAGCATAATGACGCATGGAAAACAAAAGATGGCGTACTAAGCACTGCCCAATAACGGCTGAGCTTAAACACGGCTTGCTTTTCCGTTGACAGGTTAGTCTCTTTCATCATGAAAAACATCAATGATCCAGACACCACAGCAAAACCCGCCATAAAGCTAAAGTTAGCACGCCAGTCAAATTGCTGAGTTAACCAACTACCTAGAATTGGAGCTAATGCCGGAATAAAACAAATCGCGCCGTTAAGATAGCTGATCATTTTGCCGCTTTTTTCCGGGCCAAAGATATCGCGAACTGTTGCAAAGGCTGCTACCGATGTCGCACACGCACCTAAGCCTTGTAGCAGTCGGGAAACCAACATCCATTCAATATTTTGAGCACTCCACGCCAATAAAGCGCTCATCGCATAGATAGTGATACCGCCCAATGCAACAGTTCGACGTCCGAGTTTATCTGCCAAAGGGCCAGCAAACAGTTGCCCGACACCCATCGCAAATAAGAACCAAGTGATCGTGTCTTGTGCTAGCGCATTATCGACCTGAAAAGTGGAAGCAATAAGAGGTAAAGCAGGTAGATAAATATCAATCGCAAGAGGACTGAAAAGAACCAAAAGGGTCAATAACGCCATCTGTTTTTTACTATTAGAAAACTGGCTAGGCACACAACACTCCGAATTGGATAAAGAACTTTGGATAGAGCTTAATCATCTGATGATATGAATGGAAATGATGTATAATCATGAGCATTATTCCTTAGAGGAAATTCACCGTGAACGTCGAAAAACTGGTTCGTATCGATTTAAATCTATTGGTCTGTTTTAAAGTTTTGATAGAAGAGTTAAATGTCACCCGAGCCGCCCACCGACTATGCTTGAGTCAGTCTGCCGTGAGTAAGTCCTTAGCGAAATTACGTATCCAATTTGATGATCCCCTGTTCACCCGAAACTCGCATGGATTAACACCAACACCGCGCGCTTTGTTTCTTAAACCTAAACTGGATCTGTTGATAAACCAGTTAGAAGTACTGACTCAACCAGAAGAGTTCTCTCCACAAAGTAGCGAATACCGTTTTCAAATAGCAGCGGTTGAAAGTGTTTACCCTCTGATTCTACCTCATTTCTTACCGGCGATTTTTCAGCAAGCCCCTGGGGTAACGATCAGCACTCACCCTTGGTCCGATAATACTTTTAAAATGCTGCAACGTGGCGAGCTAGACTTAGGCTTAACTGGAAAAGATATCGATATTAATGATGCCAAGCTGACTCTGCTGCCACCCGATGACATATGCGAACTGGAAATTTATCGAGATCACCAGATGTGTATTATTCGCAAAAATCACCCAGCATTAAAACAGCCTTGGAACCTCGAAGCGTATCTCGCCCTGCGTCACGTACAAGTGCGTTGTGACGGCAACGACCGTTGGCTGTTAGATTATCGCCTTGCCGATATTGGAGCCGACCGCGATATTGCCGTCACCGTTCCGGACTTTAATAGTGCCGCAAGTTTATGTTCCTACACTGACTTTATTTTTACCGCCCCAAGCCATTTTGTGCAGCTCGCTGCTAAACAGCTTGATTTGGTCGTACTACCACTCCCGCTAGAATTTCCACCTATGGCTTACACTTTATTCTGGCACCGAGACAGAGAAAACGACCCTGCATTGGGTTGGCTACGTACGATGATCACACAAAAAACCGATCACCTTAGATAAAAATACCGCTCTCAGTTTGCGCTTAGCGGGTAAAATGAGTAGCTTAACTGTCGAAGTCCTTTTTGGCTCATCTATGGCCTAGTTGTACTCCGACTCAACCTAAGTCATTGCAAACTTGCGTTGATCATAAACTGCATGAAGCAGAAGGAAACAGCTCCCACACCTGAGCATGAAGGAGCGGTAATTTGAAGGAATAAAACAGATGCACAACGAAACTCTCAGCCGCGTGAATGCGATTCGCGAATGGCTTATACAACATAATATTAATGCCCTACTGGTTCCGCACGAGGACGAGTATTTGGGTGAATACGTCCCAGCGCACAACGAGCGCTTACATTGGTTAACAGGCTTTACTGGTTCTGCTGGTGCTGCGGTAATCACCAAAGACAAAGCCGCTATCTTTGTTGATGGCCGCTATACCGTTCAAGTCACCAAACAAGTCCCTGGTGACCTATTTGAATATCGTCACCTTATTGAAGAACCAGCTTTAGATTGGGTTCTAGACAACCTGCCAACAAACGCATCTGTCGCAATTGATCCTCGTATGCACAGCTCAGCTTGGCTAGACATGGCACAAGCTAAACTGGCTGGAAAGCTTGAGCTAAATATTCTGACCAACAACCCAATTGATGAGTTGTGGCATGACCGCCCAGCGCCTGTTGTCTCTGATGTTCGCCTGATGCCAACAGAAGCCGTCGGTCAATCAAGTGAGAGTAAGCGTCAAGAGATCGCCCAACTGGTAAAAAAAGCGGGAGCAGATAGCGCTGTGATCACAGCATTAGATTCTATTTGTTGGCTGCTGAATGTACGTGGTTTGGATGTATCACGCCTACCAGTTCTGCTTTCTCACGCGATTCTGCACTCAGATTCAAGCGTGGAATACTTCCTCGAACCTGCTCGTCTACCTGCTGATTTTGACGCTCACGTAGGCACCGGTGTGACCGTTCACCACCCAGAAGCACTTCAATCTCGCCTTGAAGCCATGACAGGTAAAAAGGTATTAGTTGACCCTGCAATCAGTAACGCTTGGTTTAAGCTAGTACTACAAAACTCTGGTGCGTCCGTGATTGCAGCAGCAGACCCATGTCTGATGCCAAAAGCGGCGAAGAACTCGGTTGAAATTGCCGGTATGAAGGCGTGTCATATCCGCGATGGCGTGGCAATGAGCAAGTTCCTATGTTGGTTAGATGCGGAAGTTGCTGCTGGTAACCTGCATGACGAAGCGACATTAGCAGACAAACTGGAAGCATTTCGTAGCGAAGACCCTACGCTAATGGATCTCAGCTTCGATACCATTTCAGCCGCGGGCGGCAACGCGGCCATGTGTCACTACAATCACGAGAACCAACCTGAACCTGGTAAGTTAGAACTGAACACGCTTTACCTTGTGGACTCAGGCGGTCAGTACCTCGATGGCACTACCGACATCACGCGTACTATCGCGATTGGTCAACCTTCTTCAGAAATGAAGAAGCAATTTACGTTGGCGCTGAAAGGTCATACTGGCGTTGCTCGAGCTCGTTTCCCGAAAGGCACACGTGGTTATCAAATCGATACTCTAGCTCGTCAGCACCTATGGGCGGAAGGTTACGATTACGATCACGGTACTGGTCACGGTGTTGGTCACTTCCTAAGTGTTCATGAAGGTCCAGCGAGCATTTCGAAAAAGCAAATCGACGTGCCTCTAACAGAAGGTATGGTGCTATCCAACGAGCCAGGTTACTACCGTGCAGATGCGTTTGGTATCCGTATTGAAAACCTAGAGCTTGTTGTTGAAACACCAACTAACGGTGACTTCCCTGTTCTGTCATTTGAGTCACTAACACGCTGCCCAATCGACAAACGCAACATCAATGTTGATATGTTAACTCGTCCAGAACTTGCTTGGCTGAATGATTACCATCAGAAAGTATGGGATGAGATCAGCCCGCTAGTTGAAGGTGATGTGAAAGAGTGGCTTCGTCAAGCAACGCTACCTGTAGCACACAGCTAGAAGCTAGAAGCTAGAAAAAATAGAGAGTTGATGTTTTGCATCAACCCTCTTTCTTTTCCTATGTTTCACGTGAAACATAACGATGGTCAGTGGCTTTATTTGTTGCTTATCCAGAATACGCCGAGTGCCAATCTCGCCATACAGGGTCAAAGCCTTTGGCTCGAATCATATCTTCCACAGAACCAGCACTTCGCTCATCACTGATCTCAAACTGCTCGAGCTCAACATCATCCATCGCATAACCACCCGGCTGAGTTTTCGATGCAGCAGACATACTGGTGATGCCTAACGGCAATGCGTTGTCTCTAAACTTCGGTGACTCACGCGTCGATAACGACAACTCCACTTCTGGATTCAACAAACGATAAGCGCAAATCAACTGAACAAGCTGTTTATCCGTCATGACTGATTTGGGTTGGAGCGCGCCCTCACAAGGACGTAAACGTGGGAAAGAAATTGAGTAACGAGTCTGCCAATACGTGCGCTCAAGATAGTCCAAGTGCGCTGCCACATAAAAACAATCTGTTCGCCACTCTTCCAACCCTATTAAAGCACCAATACCGATCTTATCGATGCCCGCCTTTGCAAGACGATCGGGAGTATCCAATCGGTATTCGAAATCCATCTTATTGCCACGTAAATGGTGCTCAGCATAAGTCGAAGGATGATACGTTTCTTGATAAACCATCACCGCATCCAAACCCAATGTCTTTAGCTCTGCGTATTCGTCTTGATCTAGCGGCTGCACTTCCATCGCCAAATAATTAAAGCGTTGCTTAATCATCGGTACCATTTCGCGGAAGTATTTCATGCCCACTTTGGTTTCGTGTTCGCCAGTCACCAGCAATACGCTATCGAACTTCATGCGTTTAATGGCTTCAACTTCTGCAGCCACTTCGTCCCTATTCAAGGTACGACGCTTGATCTTGTTCTCCATCGAGAAGCCACAATAAGTACAAGCATTGGCGCACAAATTAGAAAGGTACAATGGAATGTAAAGCGACATGGTATTACCAAACCGCTTGCGAGTTGCTGAGTATGACAGCTGAGCCATTTGCTCTAAATATGCTTCAGCCGCTGGTGAAATTAGCGCTTTAAAGTCTTCCAAATCACGCTTGGGTTTATTCAATGCTCGCTCGACATCTTGTGCCGTTTTCGCGTAGATCGACATCGAAATGTCATCCCAATTCAGCTGCTTAAATTGTTCAACGAAGCTCATGTTTTCCTCGCTTAATAGCTAAACCAATCTAGGATTAAAGCTCATCTAGGAATGACGTCAGTGGACTCGACGCAACCGCATGAGAAACCTTACCCGCAAGTCCGGCTTCATAAGCCATACGCCCCGACTCTACCGCCAACTTAAATGCCTTCGCTATCGCAACGGGATCGCTCGAAGCTGCAATCGCGGTATTGACGAGCACGGCATCCGCGCCCATTTCCATCGCACGCGCGGCATGTGAAGGAGCACCGATACCCGCATCCACAACCACAGGAACATTAGCTTGGTCGATGATGATCTCTAGGAAATCGTGAGAAACTATCCCTTTGTTAGAACCGATCGGCGCACCTAATGGCATGACCGCAGCACAACCTACTTCTTCCAGTCGTTTACATAGAACCGGGTCAGCATGACAATAAGGAAGCACAATGAAACCTTCACGAACCAGTTGCTCAGCGGCTGCTAGTGTCTCAATAGGATCGGGCATCAAGTACTTCGGGTCTGGGTGAATTTCCAGTTTTAGCCAGTTAGTCCCCAACGCTTCTCGCGCCAGTTGTGCAGCAAACACAGCATCTTTAGCATTCTTTGCACCTGAGGTGTTCGGCAATAAGTTCACACCCGCTTGTACTAGCGGCAGCAAAATATCGTCTTGTTGGTCGTTCACATCCACACGCTTCAACGCCATGGTCGCAAGTTGAGATCCCGACACTTGAATCGCTTCTGCCATTAATCGGCTGTTGGCAAACTTCCCTGTTCCCGTGAACAGTCTTGATTCGAATTGTTTATCACCAATTTTAAGCATCGACTTTAACCCCCTGCGATCGCTTGAAACAAAGAGATGCTATCTCCCTGTGAAAGAACTGTGCTAGCCCACTCACTGCGCGGCACAACATTGTTATTAATTGCAAAAACACAGCCCATTTCAGGCAGCGCAAATTGACTAATGATTTGCTGTAGATTCGACTCACTGGCAACTTGATGTGACTGGTCATTGATGACAATAGTGATCACATCTAAGTCAGCAGCGGTCATTTGTGTTGTTTGTTGTTCTGATAACGTCATTGCTTCCAACTCTCTTAACTCTGCCCATTACTCGTAAGCTAAATCTGAGCACACACTTGGCACTGTTTGTCTTTGCTTATCGCCATGGTTTGCCATTGCAGCTTCAATCCATCGAACAGGTGTAACTTGGCAGTCTCGACATGAAACTTTCCCGTCGCCAGTTTTTGAATTGCCGCTATCGCTTGGTAGTTGCCAAGTGTGCCCACCACCGGACCGACGACACCGCTCTCACTGCACTTTTGCGTTTGCGGTAATTCGTCGAACGGATACAAACAGCGGTAACAGGCTTTACTCTGCGCTTCTTGTTCACTTGGTGTTTGGTAATCAAAGACAGCGAATTGTCCTTGCCAACCAATTGCCGCTGCTGAAATGAGTGGCGTATTTTGCACGAAACAAACTTGGTTAATGAGCTGGCGCGTTGGCATGTTATCGGTGCAGTCGAGCACCACATCCGCTAGCATCACCTCAAGCTGCAGCTGTGCTTTGTCTAATCGCTTATTGAGAGCACGAACTTGGACCATAGAATTAAGTTCAGTGAGTTGCTTTACAGTCGCTTCTGTTTTCGCAACTTGGAGGTCTTGTTCACGATAAATGATCTGACGCTGTAGGTTACTGCTATCAACTTCATCGTCATCGACCACAACCAATTTACCAACACCCGCTGATGCCAAGTACAAACTCGCTGCGCTCCCTAACCCACCACAACCGATGATCAGCACATGCGATTTGCTCAAACGCTCTTGCCCAATTTCGGCAATTTCAGGCAGAGCGAGTTGGCGCTGATAGCGAAGGAACTGCTTATCCGTGAGCATGCTCGCCTCTCTTGGTATCCGCCAATTCATTATTCTGATCAGTAAACGTTAGCTGTCTTTCCTTCATCAGTTGTGCGAAGAACTCGATGACGGACTGAGGTGATTCTGCCAACGTAATAGCACGCACAACTGCCAAACTAGAGACGCCCGTGCGCCAAACTTGGGCTGCATTAGATTGGTCAATACCACCAATCGCGACCGTCGGAAAGCCAAGCACATTGTCACTAACTGATTTATCTTTTGAAGGAAGGAAAGCAGCCTCTGTATTTATATAAGGAATGCTATCAATCATTTTTTGATACAGTGCCAAGCGCACCAAACCTTGTGGTTTCGATGGCATCTGTTTTGTGGTGGTTGGGAAAATATGCCCTAGCGCGATGTAGCTAGGATGAATTTGTACGATGCGCAGTAGTTCGTAATAACCATGCGTAGAAAGACCAAGACGAATGCCGGCTTTGGTTAGCTGAGCCAAATTCGACTCTTCTATGTCTTCTTGTCCTAGGTGAACGCCATAAGCGCCATGCTTGATTGCCAACTGCCAATAGTCATTGATGAACACTTGAGCTTGATACTTACGACCTAGCTCAATTGCTCGAATGATCTGTTGTTCCAAATCGGCTTGTTGTGGGTTCTTGATTCGTAGTTGAATGGTGTTGATGCCTAGTGGCAGTAAACGCTCAATCCAAGCAACGTCATCAATGACTGGGTAGAGCCCTAGACTTTGCTTAGTTAGAGTTGGAAAGCTAACGCTCTCACCTTGTGCAGACCAACCAACTTGAATACCTAGTCGGTTATCCTCCAGTACAGGTGTGGGGAAATCATCAAATTGGTCAGCCCACTGAGTAGTTCGCTCTCCGTCGAAGTTGTCATTCAACAGTGTTTCACGTGAAACATTCGCTTGTTGAGTTAGCATTCCTCGAGCAAGTGTTAACGCGTCTTCGATAGGAAAATCGAGTACTGTCAGCGTCACTATCCAAGCAAGGTGATGTTCGGGATAGAACATTGCGTTGAATTTGGACTTAACGGAAAGCGCTCTCACTTCGTCGTTAAAGGGGTGACGCCAGATATCAAGCTGATGCACTTTCTCCTTTTTATCGGAAACCTGAGTATCAGCAATACCAATGTAAATCGCTTTCGACGGTTGCTTTGCGCACGCTTCTACCGATAAAGAAGAGTGGTAATAGAGCGTAAATGAACACTCGCGATAAGAGTCATCACCATCAATAAGATCAGTCGTTATATGTGTAGTCTGTTGGTCGCGAACAAGCTGAATAGATTGAGTTGGGCTCACACCCAACTCAATGTCTTCAATGCTAAAACCCTGTTCTTTCGCCAACAACAAACATTGCTGAACTAAACCTGTTAGTTCAATCAATGATGACGGAATAAGGATTTTGCTCATTAATCACTTACCTCGGCATGTGCTGCTGGGTGGTATAACTCAGAACCTGACTCTCTAAATTCTTGCGATTTCTGACGCATCCCCTCAAGAGGATCATCAAGCATTTTGATCGAGATAGCTTGGTCCGCGGCAACTTGCTTAGTGTCTTTCGCGTACTCTCGTACCTCTTGCGAAATCTTCATCGAGCAGAACTTTGGTCCACACATCGAACAAAAGTGAGCAACTTTTCCAGACTCTTGAGGCAAGGTTTCATCATGGAAAGCGCGAGCGGTTTCTGGGTCGAGTGACAAGTTGAATTGGTCTTCCCAGCGGAATTCAAAACGTGCTTTAGAAAGCGCGTTATCACGAACTTGTGCGCCAGGGTGCCCTTTAGCCAAATCAGCAGCGTGAGCAGCAAGCTTGTAAGTGATCATGCCTACCTTCACGTCTTCTTTGTTTGGTAAGCCAAGATGCTCTTTAGGTGTTACGTAACAAAGCATCGCACAGCCATACCAGCCAATCATGGCAGCGCCAATACCTGACGTAATATGGTCGTAACCAGGAGCGACGTCTGTCGTCAGTGGACCAAGGGTGTAGAACGGAGCTTCATGGCAGTGCTCTAGCTGCTCTTCCATGTTCTCTTTGATCATGTGCATTGGAACATGGCCAGGACCTTCGATAATGACCTGTACGTCGTATTCCCACGCAACCTTAGTCAACTCGCCAAGGGTACGAAGCTCCGCAAATTGCGCTTCATCGTTAGCATCGGCAACCGAACCAGGGCGCAGACCATCACCGAGAGAAAGTGCAACATCATACTTGGCACAGATTTCACAGATCTCTCGGAAGTGGGTATATAAGAAGCTTTCTTGGTGATGTGCTAAACACCATTTCGCGATGATAGAACCACCACGAGAGACGATGCCGGTAACGCGTTTTGCTGTCATTGGTACATAGCGCAGTAGTAAGCCAGCATGGATAGTGAAGTAATCAACACCCTGCTCTGCTTGCTCAATCAGAGTATCACGCATCACTTCCCAGTTAAGGTTTTCCGCAACACCATTCACTTTCTCAAGCGCTTGGTACATAGGTACGGTACCGATCGGAACCGGGCTGTTACGCAGAATCCATTCTCGAGTTTCATGAATATTGCGACCTGTGGAGAGATCCATAACAGTATCGCCACCCCAGCGTGTCGCCCACACTAGCTTCTCAACCTCTTCCTCAATCGAAGACGTCACCGATGAGTTACCAATATTGGCGTTTACTTTGACCAAAAAGTTACGTCCAATGATCATTGGTTCGGATTCTGGGTGGTTGATATTAGAAGGGATAATAGCGCGACCTTCGGCAACTTCTTTGCGAACAAACTCGGCGGTAATGTCTTTTGGAAGATTCGCTCCAAAGCTTTGACCAGGATGCTGTTGATTCAGTACATCATCACGGTACTTGGCACGACCCATGTTTTCACGCAGCGCGATGAATTCCATTTCTGGGGTAATAATGCCTTTGCGAGCATAGTGCAGCTGAGTGACGCACTGCCCATCCTTAGCGCGTCGAATACGTGGCAGGTTACCGTAACGCAGGTCGTCTAACGTCTCATCCTCTAAACGTTCTTTAGTGTATACCGAGCTTACTTCATCAAGTAACTCTGTGTCACCGCGCTCTTCAATCCAGCTTTCTCTTAGCTTTGGTAGGCCACTATAAAGGTCTATGGTGTGTTCTGGGTCTGTGTATACACCAGAGGTATCGTAAACGCGTACTGGCTCATTAGGCTCGAAGATTGGCGATTCTTTTGTGCCACCAATCAGACTATCTGCTAGCGCTATTTCACGCATAGGTACACGAACATCTGGACGTGAACCTTCTACATATACTTTTGTGGAATTTGGGTACGGCTGTACCGAGAGTGTTTCAATGAACTGTTTTGCTTCCAGTCTCGCTTGTTTGCGACTCGACATAGCATTTTTCCTTGCTTTGTTATACTAGATAAAAAGTAATTGGATAAAAATGCTTGGCGGATAGATGCGACAAGAGGAGTCAAATTAAGGCTAAATAAAGCTTAAGTAATTTGCCTGTAACAACATTCGACTATTTGATAGGTCAACCAGAAAGAACTCCGGTATAAATATCTTCTCTTGTTCCCTTCGCAGATTCTAATCTGATCAGGTTCAACGGATCCCGAATTAACGGTCTCAGCCTTATGGCACTCCGACAAGTGATATCAGTATATAAAAACGGCCTGGTTAAACCAAGCCGACCTGTTTAATTTTTAACTACTTTGCTAGCTGCGCATCAATAATTGGAAACCGATCCACGCAGCAGAGATGCTCAGCACCACATTTAATAAAATATTTAACCCCATCTTAAAAAATGCACCTTGCTGCATAAGCAAAACATTATCCATAGAAAAGGTGGAAAACGTCGTCAGTGCCCCTAAAAAGCCTAAACCAATCACTTGTCGCCAAGGTTCTGTTGCCAACAGTTCATTGTCGAACGCAGCAATCAACAAGCCCATGATAAATGAACCAACCACATTAACAGTTAGCGTACCGTATGGAAAACCACGCCCCAATAAAATGACACACAGTTCAGATATCAAGTAACGAGAACACGCACCGAAAGCACCACCTAGTGCAATAAAACCAAGAATGGAAAACTGCCCCATAATTCCCCCCAACACTATTGATGACGATATTGTAACCAAAACTAAAGCAATATTGATGGTGAAATTTTAGAATTCGACAACGTATTGCATTTAAAACACGCTGAGATTAAAAAAGTTACAGGAGTCACTTTACTTCAATATACCCCATCAAACCGGTTTTCATGTGCTCAATAACATGGCAGTGATACATCCAACGTCCAGGGTTGTTAGCAACAAAGGCAGCTTTGGCACTGCCATTTTTTCCAAGTAAAACCGTATCGGTATGGAACGGTTCGTCGAGTTTCTTTCCATCTAACTCAAGAACAGTAAATGTATGCCCATGAAGATGAATAGGATGATGATATTGAGTAACGTTCTTCAAATTGAAGATATAGGTTTTTCCAAGTTCCAATTTTGAAAGTGGTGCTGGGATATTATCTTTACTCATTCCCTCCCAAGCTCGTTTGTTCATCAGCCAGAATTTAGGTATCGCTTTGCCCGATTTATCGGCAGGAGTGATCGCCCCCTCCCATTCAAACACATAATCGATTTGCTCCGCATTTTCCAAATCAAGATCAGGCACAGGGTTGAGAGGCAATAAAGGCAGTTTCTTGTTGCTTGGCAGGTCAGACTCAACAACTTCAAACTCACACAAAGAGAATGGAAAGCGCCCTTTCATTTGACGCACATAAACACGCTCTCCAGCCTTCGGAGCAAGCAATCCGATATCCAACCTCATTCCCGGACCAATTTTGTGTTGAGTGAGCCTATAAGGCGTTTTAACTGGATTGCCATCGATAGCAATAACCCAAGCCTCTGTGCCTTCAATCGCGATCGGATAGGTAATGGTGTTATCGACATTAGCAATTCTTAATCGCGTAGCCGCGTTCTGCTTCAGCGTATAAACAGGCTCATGAATACCATTGACACTACTCCACTCTCCTGGCGTTCCCATACGTGCACTCAAGCGCGGCACCATTAGATTCTTCCACTGTCCTTGCTTGTCTAAATGCCAATGCTTGAGGACGACTTCATGCTCTTCATCAAACTGAACAGGCTCAGCCTCTTCAACAATTATTAGCCCAACCAACCCCATACCAAGCTGCTTAACGCTGTTCATGTGTGGGTGATACCAAAACGTACCTGCATCTGGCGGAATAAACTCATACGTAAAAGTCTCTCCGGGCATGATAGGAGCCTGGCTTAAAAACGGAACTCCATCCATTTCAATAGGAATCCTCAAGCCATGCCAATGAATCGTCGTCGGCTCTGATAGCTTATTGATGAAATTGATTGTTACCTTTTCCCCTTGTCGGCAACGAATTATAGGTGCAGGTATACGCCCATTAAAAGCTAATACCTCAGTATTGAAACCGGGCACTAGTTCAGCCGCAGAAGGCTCTGCAGTGATATCGTATATATACTGCCCCTGCTTATTAGTACTCCTAGATAGAGAACATGCAGGTAGAACAGTAAGCGCGGAGATCGCTAAGGATGATTGAAGGAAGCGTCGACGAGATATATCCATACATAGTTACCCATTAATCCAGATCGGTTGAGTGTAACTAAATATAAATAATGATTCTCATTTATTGCTAACATTTCGGAGCACTTGGTTATAACGACTAGTCTAATAGGTTGGTGAGTTCGAGTAGCTAATAAATACTTACAAAGAGCAGCAGGCAGCAAAAAGTCATATAGGTGGGATGAGAGGACACATGCATAGTGGCAAGCAGATACAAAAAAGGCTCTGACCTAAGTCAGAGCCTTGATATATGGCAGGGGTGGAGAGATTCGAACTCCCAACACGCGGATTTGGAATCCGCTGCTCTGCCAATTGGAGCTACACCCCTGTAGAATTCTTATATTCTAGATTTGACAAAACCTCGCATGGGCGAGGTTGTCGATATTAAGTGGCGGAGTGGACGGGACTCGAACCCGCGACCCCCGGCGTGACAGGCCGGTATTCTAACCAACTGAACTACCACTCCGCAGTGGTATCACTCGCTTGTAATCAGCAAGTGTCCAAAATTTAAA
>NZ_JAKKCL010000025.1:0-43624 GCF_021728175.1 Vibrio sp. A1-1 | reverse complement strand
TATCACGTTCAATATCGTGCATTTGTTCGAGTTGCAGTTTCTGTTGAGGAGTCAGTGTAATTTTCATGGTTCGTAGCATGATCCTGATTCTAAAAAAAATCAAGCATCTTCAATGATCACGGGTATAGGTCGTGAATTTACCGGCACGATGGGGCGTATTCAGTGGGGCAAGATGTATGAAGAAGCAGACAAGTTGCTTCAACGCCTTAACGTAAAGCACTCATCGAAAACGTTGCTTGGTGATTTGAGCCTAGGTGAACAGCAAATGGTGGAGATCGCGAAAGCGCTTTCGTTTGAATCGAAAGTCATCATTATGGATGAGCCAACTGACGCGCTGACTGATACCGAGACGGAGTCACTATTTAAAGTGATCAACGAGCTTCGAGAGCAGGGCTGCGGCATCGTTTACATCTCACACCGTCTTAAAGAAATCTTTGAAATCTGTGACGACATTACGGTGCTTCGTGACGGTAAATTTATCGGTGAGTGCAAGGTGTCCGACACTGATGAAGACGGCCTGATCGAAATGATGGTTGGTCGTAAGTTAGAAGAGCAATACCCACGTATTGATGTGCGACATGGCGAAACTTGCCTTGAAGTGATTGGCCTGACTGGCTCTGGCGTTCACGATGTGAGCTTTACGCTGAAACGCGGTGAAATTTTGGGTATTTCTGGTTTGATGGGGGCAGGCCGCACCGAACTGATGAAAGTGATTTATGGCGCGTTGCCAAGTGAGCATGGTGTTATCAACCTTGATAACAAAACCATTAACCCGGTTAGCCCACAAGATGGCTTAGCAAATGGCATCGCTTATATCTCTGAAGATCGCAAAGGCGATGGCTTGGTGTTAGGTCTCTCGGTTAAGGAGAATATGTCACTTTGTTCTCTCAATCATTTGACTAAAGGCTTCCAAATCCAACATAGCGACGAAGTGATTGCCGTGGAAGATTTTATCAAGCTATTTAATATCAAAACCCCTACGCGCGACCAAATCATTGGTAACTTATCCGGCGGTAACCAGCAAAAAGTGGCGATCGCGAAAGGGTTAATGACAAAACCTAAAGTTCTGATTCTCGATGAGCCAACACGTGGCGTCGATGTCGGTGCGAAAAAAGAAATTTATCAACTCATCAACAAGTTCAAAGCCGAAGGCATGAGCATCATCTTGGTGTCTTCCGAGATGCCAGAAGTGCTTGGTATGAGTGACCGCATTCTGGTTATGCATGAAGGTCGTATTACTGGCGAATTCGATGCGAAAGACGCCGATCAAGAAAAATTACTCGCCTGTGCCGTAGGCAAAAAGATCAATGAGGAAGCAGCATGAGTACTAATACCATGAGCAAACCAACCGAAGCTAGCAACAAGAAGTTGTTCACAAAAGAGTGGTTGATTGAGCAAAAATCACTGATAGCACTGATTTTTTTGATTGTTGTTGTGTCATTTTTGAACCCGAACTTCTTTACGGTCGACAACATTCTCAACATTCTTCGTCAAACCTCAGTGAATGCCATTATCGCGGTAGGTATGACACTGGTTATTTTAACCGCAGGCATCGACTTGAGTGTTGGTTCCGTACTGGCGCTATGTGGTGCCTTTGTGGCAAGCATGATTGCGCTTGAAGTCCCGGTGCTGGTGGCGGTTCCGACCGCTTTAGTCGCAGGTGCAGCGTTAGGTGCAATTAGCGGCATCATCATTGCGAAGGGCAAAGTACAGGCCTTTATCGCTACGCTGGTTACCATGACGTTACTACGCGGTGTGACTATGGTGTACACCGAAGGTCGTCCAATCTCGACAGGTTTTACTGACACAGCTGATGCGTTTGCATGGTTTGGTACCGGCTACGCGCTAGGTATTCCAGTACCTGTTTGGTTGATGGTAGTTGTATTCGCTGCGGCTTGGTACCTACTTAACCACACTCGCTTTGGTCGCTACGTTTATGCACTAGGTGGCAACGAATCAGCGACTCGTCTATCTGGTATCAATGTAGACCGAGTGAAGATTGGTGTGTACGCCATCTGCGGTATGCTGGCAGCGCTTGCAGGAATCATCGTAACTTCTCGTCTGTCTTCCGCTCAGCCAACTGCGGGTATGGGTTACGAGTTAGATGCGATTGCTGCGGTTGTACTTGGCGGTACCAGCTTGATGGGCGGTAAAGGCCGCATCATGGGTACGCTAATTGGTGCGCTGATCATCGGTTTCTTAAACAACGCTCTTAACCTACTAGACGTTTCCTCATACTACCAAATGATTGCCAAAGCAGTGGTTATCTTGCTCGCAGTACTGGTAGACAACAAAAACAAATAATCCATAACCATTAAATCCTGAATACAAACCGAGCCAGTGGGCGTGTGCTGGCTCACCCTACACAAAGGACTAGAACGATGAAAAAACTTGCAACTCTTATCTCTGCTGCACTTCTTTCTTCCACTGTATCAGTAGCGGCACAAGCCCAAGATACGATGGCGATTGTGGTTTCGACGCTAAACAACCCGTTCTTCGTAACGATGAAAGACGGTGCTGAAGCTAAAGCGAAAGAATTGGGGTACGACTTAATTGTATTGGACTCGCAAAATGACCCGAGCAAAGAACTGTCGAACATCGAGGATTTAAGTATTCGCGGTGTAAAAGCAATTCTTATCAACCCAACGGATTCTGATGCTGTGTCTAATGCGATTCGTATGGCGAACCGTTCTAAGATCCCTGTATTGACACTAGACCGTGGCGCAAGCCGTGGTGAAGTCGTGAGCCACATCGCGTCCGACAACGTGATCGGTGGTGAAATGGCAGGCCACTACATCATGGAAAAAGTTGGCGAAAAAGCAAAAGTAATTCAGCTTGAAGGTATTGCGGGCACATCGGCGGCGCGCGAGCGTGGTGAAGGTTTCATGAATGCCGTGAAGGGTAGCGATATGGATCTTCTTGCCAGCCAGCCAGCAGACTTTGACCGTACTAAAGGCCTAAACGTGATGGAAAACCTACTCGCGGCTAACCCTGATGTACAAGCGGTGTTCGCACAGAATGATGAAATGGCGCTAGGTGCACTTCGCGCCGTTCAAGCTTCTGGCAAAGACGTCGTTATCGTTGGTTTTGATGGCACGGAAGACGGCATTGCCGCAGTTAACCGTGGCAAGCTAGCAGCAACCATCGCACAGCAACCAGATCTTATCGGTGCTTTGGGTGTTGAAACGGCTGACAAAGTCTTGAGAGGTGAAAAAGTAGAAGCATACATTCCGGTACCACTAAAAGTAGTGACTAAATAAGTTTGACGTTCAATAAAGCGTCCTAATTTTTGCTCTCTCCTCCGTTTATATCTGTCGTTTAGGAGGAGAGGGCAAACATACCCAAGTGACTTAAAAATGCAGGGTATAGATGCCTTTGGCTTTTTATCGTGACTCCTTCGTTAAGAAGAGAAGTTAAAGTCATCTAATGTATTTTCCAAAATAGTTTTTCAAAAAAAGGGTTCATTCAGAACCGAGGATAACCGTATGAATAAGTTAGTGGTGTTAGGTAGTGTAAACGCTGACCATGTTCTTCAAGTGCCTTCTTTCCCTCGCCCTGGCGAAACGCTACATGGTCGCAACTATCAAGTTATCCCAGGTGGCAAAGGTGCCAACCAAGCTGTTGCCGCAGCTCGACTCAAGGCTGATATTGGCTTTATTGCTTGTGTAGGCGATGACTCGTTCGGCATCAATATTCGTGAAAACTTCAATATGGACGGCATCGACATCACTGGTGTGAAGATGCAACCAAACTGCCCAACTGGCATTGCGATGATTCAAGTGTCGGATAGTGGTGAAAACAGCATTTGTATTTCAGCAGAAGCGAATGCCAAATTGACAGCAGAAGCGATTGAGCCAGATTTAGATCGCATTCGCCAAGCGGATTACCTGCTGATGCAATTGGAAACGCCGATGTGCGGCATTGAGAAAGCCGCGCGAGTAGCGAAAGATGCAAAAACTAACGTCATTTTAAACCCTGCCCCTGCTCGTGAACTGTCAGACGAACTGCTTGCTTGTATTGATGTCATTACACCAAATGAAACCGAAGCTGAAGTCCTGACGGGGGTAACGGTAACGGATAATGACAGCGCGCAAGAAGCGGCGAATGTGCTTCATAGCAAAGGTATCGAAATTGTCATGATCACTCTCGGTGCGAAGGGTGTTTGGTTAAGTCAAAATGGTAGAGGTGAGCTCATCCCGGGGTTCCGTGTTGACGCGACTGATACCACCGCAGCAGGGGATACGTTTAATGGGGCATTCGTCACTGGCCTGTTAGAGGATTTACCTTTAGAATCAGCAATTAAGTTTGCACATGCGGCGGCTGCAATTTCTGTGACCCGCTTTGGCGCGCAGACGTCGATCCCAACTCGCGAAGAGGTGGACGCGTTTCTCGCTGCACAATAGGGCTTAAACGCCTCATTAATTAGGAGTAATAACATGGCGACGATGAAAGACATCGCAAAACTGGCAGGGGTTTCCACTTCAACAGTGAGCCATGTTATTAACAAGACGCGTTTTGTGAGTGAAGAGATCTCCGAACGCGTCAATAATGCCGCAAAAGAACTCAACTACTATGCGCCATCAGCTTTGGCGCGTAGCCTCAAAGTCAATCGTACCAAAACCATTGGTATGCTAGTGACAACTTCAACCAACCCATTCTTTGGCGAAGTCGTAAAAGGCGTCGAACGCAGTTGCTATCACAAAGGCTATAGTCTCATTCTATGTAACACCGAAGGTGACAACGAACGCATGCGCCAGTCCATTAATACGCTTTTGCAAAAGCGTGTCGATGGTTTGATCTTGATGTGCTCCTCGCTAGAAGGGGAGCGTATCGATGTATTTGAGCGTTATCCTGATATCCCTGTCGTGGTGATGGATTGGGGGCCAATGCTGTTTACGAGCGACAAAATTCAAGATAACTCGCTTCGTGGCGGTTACCTAGCGGCGAAATACCTGATTGATTGCGGCCACACAGAAATAGGATGTATCACTGGTCCTTTGATTAAACACCAGGCGCAAATGCGATACGAAGGTTACAAACGTGCGATGAACGAAGCAGGCTTGGAATTTAATGCCAACTGGATAATTGAATCGGACTTCGAATGTGAAGGCGGATATCAAGCATTTATGAAAATGGCGCAGCGAGGCATCTTACCCAGCTCGATTTTCGTTTCCAATGATATGATGGCGATGGGTGTGATTAACGCCGCAAATGAGCTCAATATTAAAGTCCCGGAACAGATTTCAATCATCGGTTACGATGACATACATATCGCGAAGTTCATGTCGCCATCACTCACCACAATTCACCAGCCTAAATACCGTCTTGGGCAAGCTGCCGTGGAAACGCTTGTCCGAAAATTGGATGATAAATCAACAGAAGCGCAAGTCGTGCAATTAGAACCTACCTTAGTTGAACGAAAAAGTGTCAAGATATTAAAGTCAAGCAGCACTAGATGACCTGTGATGTTGAGCTAAAAAATCAAAAAAGTCGTTTCTCTTTATACTATAAAGCCTTACTATCACCATTGATTATAAATAAAAATATTAATTGTTGTCTGGCGGATTAGTTAAATGTTATCAAAAGGTTACGCTAAGTTCTCCGTAAAGCATCCTTGGTTTCACCGAGTTAATGTTATTGCGGTCATACTGATTTTTTTTGTGAGCTGTTATCAGCTCTTGGTGAATGAAGCATTCGAGTACGCCATTGGGTTTGTTATTACACTTTTGGCGTCAGCTTTATTTGCATCAGCTTCCGCATTCAAAAAGCGCTATTTAGGTTTGGATTCTTAGGCGTGTTAATTTCCAAGCGGTTCAATTGAGTTATTTATTGCTTTCAAGCAAATATTGAACTGAATTATGATCGAGTGCATCAAGAGGGGGACAAATGTCCTCCTTTTTGTTAGGTGTCACGCCCTAATATAGGCATATTCCCAAACAAAATCATAAAGGACATCGACATGGACCTACTTGCCTTACTCGATATAAACAACACCCTGGTTAACATTCCAATTGGCGGCGGTTACGCAATGAGTTGGATCGAAGCTTTCGGTACGGTTTTTGGATTGCTTTGCATTTGGTTTGCTAGCCAAGAAAAAACCATCAACTACTTATTCGGTTTGCTGAATGTCACTCTTTTTGCCGTTATCTTTTTCCAAATTCAGTTATACGGATTATTACTTCTTCAACTGTTTTTCTTCTGTGCGAACATTTACGGTTGGTATGCGTGGACTCGTCCAAACGCGGAAGGTGAAACGCTGGAAGTACGCTGGTTAAACAAACAGAAACTCATCGCCACTGCTTCTATTAGCGTTGTGTCTATCGCGTTGTTAACCATCTACATCGACCCTTTTTTCTTTGCATTAGCAAACATTGCTGTTGATAGCTTGAATCTCTTTGGTGCAGGTTTGGCTGATCCGGTACTTGAACCTGATGCGTTCCCGTTTTGGGATGCAACCATGACAGTACTTTCTGTTGTTGCACAAATTCTGATGACACGTAAATATGTGGAAAACTGGATTCTTTGGGTTGTGATTAACATCATCAGTGTTGGCATCTACGCGACACAGGGTGTTTATGCGATGTCTGTTCAGTATGCGATTTTGATGTTCATTGCTGCCAATGGTACGCGTGAATGGGCCCGTAGCGCCAAGCGCAATGGCGATAAAACCTTAGCTCAAGCTGCAGCTTAAGGAACGAATAATGGCGAAACAACCTCATATTGGTGTTGATGAAACACAAGTCGCTCCTCTCGTCATTGTATGTGGTGAGCCAGACCGAGCTAATCGTATTGCCGCATTATTGGATGATGCAGAAATGATCTCGGAAAATCGCGAGTACCGTGTTTTTACTGGCAAATACAAGGACCAGCCTGTTTCAGTATGCAGCACAGGCATCGGCGCCCCATCGATGATCATCGCAGTTGAAGAGCTAAAACAGTGCGGTGTCACTCATGTAGTACGTGTTGGATCGGCAGGTGCGATGCAATCAGGCATTCAGCTTGGCGAGCTAATCATTGCCGAAGGAGCGGTAAGAGATGAAGGCGGCTCCAAAGCGTATGTGGATTCGGCTTATCCGGCGTACGCAAGCTTTTCCTTATTAAAGGAAGTTGAGCGTTACCTGTCAGTACAAGAGGCGCGTTATCATTTTGGTGTGGTACGTTCTCACGACAGTTTCTATACCGATGACGAAGATGCGATATGCCAATACTGGAACAAGAAGGGCGTCTTAGGTGCCGATATGGAAACCTCAGCTTTGTTTGCCGTTGGCCGATTACGTGGTCTTCATGTGGCTTCGATCTTAAATAACGTCGTTTTGTATCAACAAGATGTGAAAGAAGGGGTTGGCCAGTACGTGGATGAAGCGAAAGTAATGATGCAAGGTGAGAAGCTTGCTGCAACGACGGCGCTAGAAGCGTTGATTGCTCAGAGCTAGTCCGTACGAACTTCAGTCACTCTTATAAATCAATGAATGTAAAGCGACAGGCCACTGTCGCTTTTTTATTTGGTGTTACGGGGTACAATCCACCTGAGATAGTTATCAGTAACTTTTCTGAGAGAGCAGAGAATGAAAATCAGCCCGTATCCAACTGGCCGCTTCAAAACATACCTTGAAAAAAAGAGCGTTGCCTTTCGTGAGATGATCTATCAGTGTCAAATTAGTACGCGTTACTTTGATGCTGGGGAAGAAATTCTCCGTCAAGGTGAGCAACTTCAGTACTTATATGTTGTGCCAGTAGGTCGAGTGTCAATGAGCATATTGGCCGCGAATGGGCGACGCTTTCAATTAGGAGAGGCAAACTGCGACTACCATATCTATGGTGAAATGGAGTACTTCACTCAGACTCCTTGCCAATGGAATGTGATTGCAGATGAGCACATGCAGGTTGATGTCATCTGCATCCAAAAACTAACTGAAGCGCTACAAAAGCATCCAGAAATGATGGTGTTCTTTGCTTCAGCGTTGGCCGAAGATTATCAAGACTCTATGGATATCTATACCAATCGGTTATTGCATCCCATTACTTATAATATTGCGTATGATCTTTTCGTCCGTAATCAAACCAACACATTGCTCGGTGGCTTTGACAAAGTAAATCAAGAAGCTGAGCGATTTGGTACTTCTGGCCGTGTTTATCGACGTGCAGTTAAAGATTTGATTGAAAAGGGATTGATTGCAAAAACGGAAAACGGGTTGGAGATTATTGATGAGCTTGCACTCAAAGCATTTATCGAAGCGCATGAATGATACACCTAGATATTGCAATGAATGGTTTTTATAAGTCTTTGATATAGTTGGAGCTCGAATAAGCGTAACTAATGTAAAGTACCTTAAATTTTGTTGAATGCAGTAAAGAGTAACGTTATATTGCGAACGCGCATGATAATAGATCTCATTAAGGCTTAACAAAATGAAAAAATTCGTCGGTGCGGCTATGCTGTCGCTATTTACTGTTTCTCCTTCTTTCGCTGCTAAGGTTGTGATTGACCATTACATGGGTCAAACCGAGCTAGAGCAATCACCAGAACGTGTGGTTGTGATTGGCTTTGGTCCGCTAGATGCGCTGGACAACTTTGGTATCGATCCTGTTGCAGTCTCTAACTCTTCTAATCTGCCTAGCTACCTTTCAAAATACAGCAAAGATAACTACACCTCTGCGGGTAGTTTGTTTGAACCTGACTTTGAAACCATTTACATGCAAAAACCGGATTTGATATTGGTTGGTCCGCGAGCGTCTGCGAAATATGAAGAGCTGAGTGAAATTGCTCCTACGGTCGTTTTTGCTGCGAAAGAGAATCAAGGTTACTGGGAAGGTACGCAAGCACAGTGGCGCAATATTGGTAAAATCTTCAATATCGAAGAAAAAGTAGAGCAGAAAATTGAAGCGCTAGATGCTCAATTCAAAGCAATCCGTGACTACAACCAATCAAATAACAATGATGCGTTAACGATTTTAAGCATGGGTGACAACATCAGTGCGTTTGGTGCTCAATCACGATTTGGTGTGATTTATAACGATTTCGGTTTCTTGGAAACGGTTGAACACGTGAAAACAGGCACTCACGGAGATGTTATTTCTTATGAATTTATTCGTGAAGCTAACCCAAAAAATATACTCGTAGTTGACCGCAATTCGCTAAAAGGCACGCCAGATAACGATATTCGTAAGTCCATGGATAACGACTTAGTCAAAGCAACCGCCGCATATAAGAATCACAAAATCACTTATTTAGATGTGGACGCGTGGTACTTGTCGATGTCTGGTGTGACTGCAACAGAAAAAATGGTCAGTGAGATCAAGCAAACCGTTGAACTGTAATCCAAGATAGCAGAGGTTAACTTTGAAAAAGTTATTGCTAACCCTTGTGGTTTTAAGCACGGTTTCGCTGTTTGTTGGGGTGGCAAACATGACGCCCCAACAGTTATTTTCGGGTGATGAGAAAGCGTTAGAGCTTTTCTTTACCAGCCGTATACCACGTTTGTTCGCCATACTGCTTGCTGGTGCAGGCTTAAGTATTGCAGGCCTTGTTATGCAGCAAATCAGCCAGAACCGATTCGCGGCACCTTCTACAACCGGTACGATCGAATGTGCCATGCTGGGCTACGTACTGAGCGTGGTTTTCTTTGGCAACGACAATCACCTATGGCTTGTCTTTGGTATCTCGGTGTTCGGGACGCTAGCATTTATTTTCTTTATTCAACGCATTCAATTTAAGAGTGTGGTCTTTGTGCCACTTGTCGGAATTATTTTCGGCAATGTCATCCAATCCATGACTACATTTATTGCTTACAAATACGATGCGTTACAAAGTCTGAATGCTTGGACAGTCGCAAACTTCGCCAACATCTTGCGTGGTGATTTTGAACTACTGTACATCGCGGTACCAATGGCTATTCTCAGCTATCTTTTTGCCGCACGGATTTCAGCCGTGGGTATCGGAAAAGATTTCGCGGTTAACTTGGGGTTAAATTATCAGCAGGTTGTCACGATTGGCGTTCTATTGGTGTCCATCATGTCGGCAAGTGTCGTGATGATTGTGGGGCAGCTGCCATTCCTTGGTCTGATTGTGCCGAACCTCGTTAGTCACTTTTATGGTGATAACCTCAAAAAGAACATTCCGCTTACGGCCATGTATGGGGCGACTTTAGTGTTGTGTTGCGACTTGGTGAGTCGTTTGATTATCTTCCCTCATGAAATGCCAATCTCTATCGTGATCAGCATATTGGGTGGCGTGGTATTCATCGCGATGTTGTTGCGAGGTAAACAACATGCGTGATTCAACGAAAATCCTACTGTTAGGCGGCATTGCGGTACTTTTCGCATGTTTGTTTATTGGTATTGGGCTAACGGCTGACAACTACCAGTATTTTTTATCTCGTAGAGTTCCTAAAGTATTGGCGATAGTGCTAGCGGGTGTGGCTATTGCTCAGTCTTCACTTGTATTTCAAACCATTACGCACAACCGAATTTTAACGCCAAGTATCATGGGGTTTGATGCGTTGTATGTGTTGACGCAAATTTTGATCGTGCTGATTTTTGGTGGTTTGAGTACTTTAGTTCTTAACTTGTACGTCAATTTCACGATTGCCGTAATTGTAATGGTGTCGTTTTCGTTATTGTTGTTTGGTTTTTACTTTTCTAAAGGAAGCAAGAACTTGATTACGTTGCTATTGGTCGGCTTGATCTTTGGTCAGCTATTTTCCAATGCGGCGTCATTTTTCTCTTTGCTGATGGACCCAAATACGTTTGCAATCGTTCAATCGAAACTTTACGCCAGCTTTAATAATGTCAAAGTGAATTTGGTTTACTTTAGTGCACCAGCTTTGATGTTTGCATGTTGGTTGCTATTTAGTATGCATCGCACTTTAGATGTGTTTTGGCTCGACCAAGACAATGCGAAAAGTTTGGGCGTCGACGTACCTAAGGTGACGCGAAATGTATTCATTATCTCGGCGGTTCTGATTGCTATTTCTACGGCTCTAGTGGGACCAATCATGTTCTTTGGTTTGCTGGTGACCAACTTAAGCCGAGAAATGTTCCGAAGTTACCAACACAAAACGCTATTGGTTGGTTGTTCGTTTCTCTCCATCAGCTCGTTACTGGCTGGGCAATGGATTATCGAGAACGTGTTCAGTTTTGAGACGACGTTGAGTGTCGTTATTAACTTTATTGGTGGTGCGTATTTCTTATACCTACTACTGAAAAACAAAGTTGTATAAATATGATAGTGATAGACAAATTAACGAAGGCCTTCGGTTCAAATAAAGTGGTTGATGAGGCCAATACTCAGTTTGAAAAGGGCAAAGTGACGTCCATTATTGGCCCGAATGGCGCGGGAAAGAGCACGCTGTTATCTATGGCTTCGCGCTTAACGGAGCGGGATGGTGGTAGTGTTATCATTGATTGTAAGGAAATTGCGGAATGGGACACTAAAGAGTTAGCGAAAAAGCTGGCGGTACTTCGTCAAGCCAACTCTATTACCATGCGATTTACCGTGAAGGAGTTGGTCTCTTTTGGCCGTTTCCCATACTCCAAAGGAAATCTGACCAAAGAAGATCATGCGGTGATTGAACAAGCGATCGACTACCTAGATTTACAAGGTATCCAAGACAAATATTTGGATGAGTTAAGTGGTGGTCAGCGACAGCTTGCGTTTATTGCCATGGTGATTGCACAAGATACAGACTACGTTTTTCTTGATGAACCACTTAACAATCTAGATATCAAACACTCTCTTCAGATCATGAAAGTCGTGCAGCGGTTAGCTCATGACATGAACAAAGCCATGGTGGTGGTAATTCATGATATTAATTTCGCAGCGTGCTACTCGGATGTCATATTGGCGCTTAAGCAAGGCAAAGTTGTGGCAAGTGGTGCGGTGGAAGAGGTGATTCAGGCGTCTACGCTAGAGGATATCTACGAAACGCCGTTTAATATTATCGAATTAAACGGCAAGCGCATGTGTACTTACCACTAATCCAACCTCAGTGCTTAATGAAAGCGATTCTTCAATGAGGATAGATAGGCGAGTTTACTTGGTGAGCTCGTCTATGATTGGGCATCGGCTTTCAGCGTCTCCCGGACAAGAAGAAACCCAACCTTCAAGTTGCGTTTTGATCTCCATAAGGTGCGCGATTTTTTCTTCAACCTCTCTCAGCTTATCCATGGTTCTTGCTTTTACTTCGCTGCTTTTTCGGTTGGGATTATGGGCAAGCTGCACAAACTCTTTGCATTCTTGCAGTGAAAAGCCAGCGTTTTTTGCGCGTGATACTAAGTTAAGCTCTTGAATATGATTATCTGAATATTCGCGATAGCCAGAGTCGCTGCGCGCTGGTGGAGATATGATCCCTTTGTCTTCATACAATCGAATCGACTTAGATGAAAGCCCAGTAAGCTTTGCGACAGCACCAATATTCATGTTCAACCTCCATAACGTTTAAGGCGAGTATATACCGATGTTGTGGATAAGACACTCCTAAATAACAGTCAGTTACCTGGGGCCTCTTTACTCTTTTATCACTTCATGCGGTGGTACACCAAATACCTTTTTGAAAGCGCAGGTGAAGTTGGAAGGGTGGTGGTATCCGGCTTCATAAGCCGCTTCCGTGATCGTCACTAGGCCACGTTCCAAGTGTTGCCTCGCAATCTCAAGGCGACGAAAGCGAATATAACCATTTACGGTCATATTCAGTGATTGTTTAAATCGGCGCTGCAGGTTTGAAACGCTCATTGAAAACACGCTTGCCAACTTTTCTAAGCCTAGTTCTTGCTCAAGGTGAGTTTCTATATAGCTAACAATATCCTCTATTCGACCATCTGTGTGCCGTTCATGGTTATTTCTATTAGCACTGAAGTTTTTGGGGATTTGCTCAGTCGCTTGATGCAAAATTTGATAGATCAAGCTTTCAACTTCCAACTTATCTTGGAATTCTTGTGGTGTTTCTCGGCTTGTCAGCGTTTCAGCCAGTTCGCATAACGCCTGGTTAAGCTCTAGAGGATGAAACGCCTGATGAGAGTTAAAAAAGGACCAATGACGACAGGTTTGGTCAAGGCGAGCCTCTAGCCACTGGGGCTTAACCAATATGTTGATCTTATTAATGAGGTTATCTTTGAGCAGTGAGCGACGAAAGTTTGCAGGTTTGAGTAGGTTCACCACGACACCTTTAGGGCCGTCGCCTGCGTCTAAATCAAATTGCAAATCGTCATAGCCAAACGAGAGCTTACCTTCTAAAAGAATAGTGACCAACAGTGAGGCGTGGGCAGTAGAAACAATATGTGAATCAACAAGCTCTAGGCAACGTCCACCATGAACAAAGATTTGATCATTGTACTGATATGATAGGAATTTGCCTTCTGCCAGTTGAGTTTGACAAGGTTGACCTTGAGTGACGATCCACTGTTTTTCTGTGGCTTCCAGTTTTTGGGTTAAAGCGATCTTGGCAATTCTAGTTCGTTTTGGTGTGACTTCCTGCATTTGACACTTCCTCATAACACTTGTGCGATTTCGCATAATCAAATCGCCTTTGTATTTATAAAACTCATGCTTATTATACCTGAGAATTATTATCATTAATATTTAGGAATGAAGTTATGGAAAGCCCTGCTTGTTCATCTATCAAGCTTTCAAGCCTTTGCCTTGCAGTGGGAATGGCGCTATCAAACCCTGTTTTAGCTCAAGATACCGAGTCACATTTTGAAGAAGTCGTTGTATGGGGAACAAAAGTTTCTAGCAATACTGAGTCGATGTTTGCGGAAGACATGTCACTGAAGCAAGCGGATCATATGTCTGATTTACTGCGCGATATTCCCGGTGTGGATGTTGGTGGAACACACTCTGTGAATCAACGTATTACCATTCGTGGTTTGAGCGAAACCGATTTGGACATTCGTCTTGATGGTGCTTCTCAGCATGCGAGCATGTTCCATCACATTGGTAACTTGACGCTAAACCCTGACATTCTCAAATCTGCCGATATCCAGGTAGGTAATAACTCTGTGACTCAAAATGGCTTAGGCGGCTCGGTTTATTTTGAAACGAAAGACGCTCGCGATTTACTTCGTTACGATGAAACGTTTGGCGCTCGTGTTTATGGCGGTTATGCATCCAACGACAACCAACAAGGCTCGTTGACACTGTACGGGCTTTTGTCCGAAAACATTGATGCGATGGTTTATGGCCATTACGTTACGCGCGATGATTTTGAAGATGGTGACGGCAACAAAACCTATGGCGCTGCGGGCGATGTTTATAACATTCTGGCTAAGTTGGGGTATGAACTAAAGGACATCCATCGTTTTGAGCTCTCTTATGACATGTACCGAGACAGCGGTGATTACAGTCCGCGTCCTGATATGTCGGGTAGTGCGAACAATGGCTTATCGAGCACGTTACTTATTCCTACGGATTATGACCGAGATACCGTTACCTTGAGTTACGAGCTGCGAGGCGAACAACATCAAGGAAACGTCACGCTCTATAATACCGAGACAGAAATTAAACGGGATGAGAGCGTTATGGCTCCTCGCTGGCCTTCGAACCGTTTATCGAAGAACACCGCTAAAAACCAAAACTTTGGTTTGAATGGTAAGTTCCAGTCGGATGTTATGTTAGGTGAGTTTGATAATCGAATCACCTATGGTTTCGACTACATGGATAAGACATCTTCAAGTTACTACGGTAGTCGTAAGTTCATGGATGAATCGGCCATTTCAACCGCATTGTTTGTAGAAGACCAGTTCTTCTTCTCTGATGCTTTCTTTGTTACCGCAGGTATGCGTTTTGATGATTACAAACGTGAAGCTGAAACGGGGACGAGTAACTATGATGATGTGACCTGGGCCCTAGCAGCAGAATGGGCAGTCACTCAGGATTGGACGTTGTTTGCGAGCGCACGCTCTCTATTCAAAGGCCCTGAGCTGATGGAAACCTTTATTGCTTACCAAGACGTTGCATTTTTAGAGGATGGACTAAAGCCAGAAACGGGGTTGAACACACAGGGTGGTGTCCGTTTTGATAAAACCTTTGATAAGCATTTCTTTGGAGCGAATATTACGGCATTCCAAACGGAAATTGATGATTACATTGCAGACCAGTACCAAAACGCGACTCAAACTTACCTGATTTACAACTTAGGTGATGTCGAGATTAAAGGCTTTGAGGCAAGTGCTTCTTATGGCTACGACAAGTTTAACAGCAAACTTTCTTACTCTAAGTCGGACACCAAAAACAAGAATACTGGTGGCCCTGTTGCTGGGGGTAATGGGCGTAGCATTGATATGGGTGATAGTATTGCTCTAACTTTGGATTACCAGTCAGACGCTTTAGAAACGATCTTCGGGTGGAACTGAATGTTTGTTCTAGAGGAAGACAACGTCTTTGATGGTCAGCCAAAGAAAGCAAGTTATGATGTACATAATCTATATGCTCAATGGGTGCCGTCTGATATTGATGGACTGTCGGTGACCTTTGGTATTGATAATGTATTTGACGAGTTGTACAGCTCTCATGCGTCTCGTTCGGGTACGGCACGTGGCTTCACGCTTGATGACTACGAGCCGGGTCGCAACTTCAAACTTTCTGCTGCTTATCAATTCTAATAGGGCTCCCGAGAGGGGGCGCTTCAAAACACGAGTAAATTCATGATTAAAGAAAGCACCCGAATAGATAGCGAATACGCTGACAAATATTTAGTGACACTTTGTCGACATTTTGGACGAAAGGTTCCTGCTACTTGGAATGAAAACCGCGGTTTGGTGACATTTCCGACGGGAAAAGCGGAGTTTGCTCTTTGCGAGTCTAGCTTGACCATTATTTGTGAGGCGGATTCCGAAGAGAGATTGAGCACAGTGAAGGCGATAATCTCATCGCATGTAGACATGTTCTCTCGTAGAGAAACATTAGCACTTAACTGGGTTCGCTAGAGCTATTGATGAATGTGCAGAAAATGAGAGCGCATTAAAAGCAAAAAGCCCGTGATCTTATCATTCGCGGGCTTTTATTGTTCGAATGCTATTGCTTTTTAGGCTCTAGATTCTAGGCTTTTTTTTTCCTGTTGCATTTTTGCTAGGAAGTAGATATTAACGCAAGCAATAAAGCCGTTAGTTAATACTACAGGCCAAGAATCAATCATTAGTCCGTAAGCAGTAAATAGCGCACAACCAATAAAGTTAAGGATACGAAGCTTAACAATATCTTTCATAGTTAGCGAAATTGCGACCATGATTGAAGCTGCATAACCTAAAATCTCAACCATATTCATGTCCATTTTTTGACCCTCTTAAAATCTGCCGAATTTTGTCGGTACCAATTCTTCTCATCTTGAGATTAATGAGGAAGCTCCATGCCTCGAATGGTCTTTTTTTGTTGTATGGACGCACTATATCAATGGAAAAACCGTGATAAAAGCCTCAAATCAAGGTTAAGAGAAGGTTAGCGATTACGCAAACGTTTAGGACGGGAATTACTGATAATTTTACTTATTGTGTTGATTGATAATAACGATGGTATTAATAGCTCTCACATCATTGAAAGTGGGGGAATATTTACATATGATTGAAAATGATAATTATTTTCAAGTGTGATGTTTATGTATTTTCTTATTAGCTTGCTCGTATTTTTTTTACTGTATATCAGGACAAAGCCGAATTCGTGGTGCTCGGGAATTCATATTGTGAGCCACATTTTCATGGTTATATTTTGTCCAACGATTTATGTCATTCAATATTTAATCGTCACGTTTTTCTCGTCACCAATATTGATTAAGTTGTCATCACGTTCAGGTGTATACAACATTCTTATTGCTTTTCTTCCATTATTGATTGCAACCGGTAGTTTGGCGTTTAGCTGAGCGTTTTCATCTATCTTCTTTTTTAAAACGACTACACTTATACGGAATAAGGTATCAATTTCATATAATTAATCGATATTGCGGTGTTAGGACATGTGTCACATTTTTGTGACTACTAGTAAGTTTTACTTACTTTGCTCATTAGTGCGCCATTTATCGATTGTTTAATGAGTTGATACTTAGTCTAATCGTCTAAAGGTGTGCAGTATGCCGCACTAAATCATTTAAAAACTATCTAAAAAGGTTAATGGGAAACGTAGGCCATTAGCGGAGGTCAGATGAGTACGCAAACCGTGCCGCAGAACGCGATTGTAAATGCTGTCAAAGGTGAAGTCTTGGTTTTAGGTCTGGATGGAAAAGTCAGGTCTATAAAAGCGGGGGATGAGTTAATATCTGGCGAAGTGATCATTACTGAAAATAACGCTTCTCTTGATGTACAGATACATAATGAGCTGTATCTGATTGATGCTAATTGTGTCGCGTGCCTTCCAGAACCTTCTTTTGAACAACCAGAAACCTTGCTGCAATCTCCAGTTAATGGCCAGGTTATTTTCGATCCAACAGCTATCGAAGGTGCTAACTTTGACGCTAATGATGTCGCGGCTATCCAACAGGCCATTTTAGATGGTGCTGACCCGACTGCTATTTTGGAAGCAACGGCTGCTGGTGCTGGCGCTGAAGGCTCAGCCAATGCTGGCTATGTGACCGTTGAATATAATAATCCGGAAGTACTTGCCTCCACCTTTTTTGAGACGTCAGCGACTCGTAGCGGTGTAGAAGAACGCGATGAAGCTGATGATTTGGATGTCACTATTTTTGCCGATGGCGGACAATCACTGCAATCTAGCGTAACAGAAGGCTCAATTTCTCTATCAAGCTATCCGCAAACCATTTCTTCTAGTGTGCTGGTTGAAGCAGGGGATCTCGCACTTGATACCGCTTCATTTGTACCCGAAACGTCTTCTTTAGAGTCTTTGTTAACTGAGCTTAACAGTGATATTACCTCTGGTGGTCAGCCAGTGGCGTTCGTTTATGACGAAGCGCAAAATGCCATTATCGGCACTCAAGAAGGTAACGAAGTGCTTCGTATAGAGATCGAAGCGACATCTTTAGGCCGTGATTTAGAGTTAGAGGTCGTTACCACGATTAGCCAGGGCATTGACCATGTCGCGTCTGTTGCTGATGGTCAAGTTTCCATCTCCGGTGATCAAATCAATATCGCTTTTGACATTACAGGCGCAGATATTGGTGGTAACAGCATTCAAGCGCCTATCGATTTCACAACAACCGTAATTGATGGCGATGATCCTGCGCCGCAAAACGTTACTTTTGAAAACGTTGAATCTTCTTCTACTCCGATTACTGGCACCTATGTGGATATTGGTAGTGATCAATTGGCAACGGTCACGTTTAATCAAGAAGGGCTTAGTCAATTCGATGGCCTATTGAGTGATAATCAGGCGACAGAAGCGGTACTATCTGAAGACGGCAGTACTATCACCCTGTCCATTGCGGGCTCTAATGAAACCGTCTTAACCATCAGTCTGAATACTGATGGTACCTACCAATTTGAGCAATTTAAGCCGTTAGAACAAACAAACGGTGAAGATACGATTGAGCTCTCTTTGCCAACCACAATCGTCGATTTCGACCAAGATACGGCAAGTAACACCTTTACGATGAGCATCCTTGATGGCGATAATCCGGTGATTGCAAACGTGACGGGATTGTCTTTAGACGAGGCGGGGGTTGACCAGGGTTCACAGGAAGGCGCGGTAGTAACAAGTGGCTCTGGGTCGATCACGACAGCGGTCGGTAGTGACATCATTGATCACTATGAGTTGGAACCTACAGAGTTTAATGTTGGTGGTGAACTCCAATCTCAAGGGCAGGTTGTCCAACTTGAACTAGCATCCGAGAGTAATGGCGTGCGTACTTACGAGGGCTTCATCGAGCTGGATGGCGTGCGTATCACAGTATTTGATGTGGCGATTGATGCCCCTGCATTGGGCGAATACCAATTCAACTTGTATGAACAACTCGACCATACGGGTGCTAACGATGACTCGCTTACTTTCTCACTGCCAGTTTACGCGGTAGATGCGGATGGCGACCGCTCCTCGATTACCGAAGGTTCGAACACACCAGAAGCGGCGCAAATTGTCATTCAAGTTCAAGATGACGTTCCTACGATTGATGGCGTTGATGCGCTAGCCGTCGATGAAGACGATTTATCAAGCATCGGCTCCGATCAAAGCGACTCTGTGCTCGCGCAAGGCAACTTCACGACGACTCAGGGCTCAGACCGTGTCGTAAGTTATCAATTAGAGAGCGGCACTGATCCACTCAATGGGTTGGAATCACAGGGTCGATCTATCTCTCTGACGGAAACAGCCAACTCAGATGGCAGCTTTACCTATTCTGCAACGGCAGAAGGGGACGCTATCTTCACCTTACAAGTGAACCCTGATGGCTCTTATTCATTTACTCTTGAAGGTCCAATCGATCATGCTGTGGGTAGCGATAGCCTAACCTTGGATTTCACGATTGTTGCAACGGACTTTGACGGTGACACCAGTTCACTTGTTCTACCGGTAACCATTACTGATGATGTGCCAACCATTAACGACGTTGTTGCTCTTGCCGTCGATGAAGATGACTTAAGTTCGGTAGGCTCTGACCAATCACAGCCAACGCTGGTTGAAGGCCAGTTCACGACAACTCAGGGCTCTGATGGCGTTGTACAGTATCAGCTGGATGTAAACGCTGATCCTTTAAATGGCCTGCAATCTCAAGGTCAAACCGTCTCCATTGCCGAAACTCAAAATGCAGACGGCAGTTACACTTACAGCGCAACGGCAAATGGCAGTGCAGTCTTCACACTTATTTTGAATACCGACGGCTCGTACAGTTTTGAGCTGCAAGGTCCAATCGACCATGCGGCAAATAGCGACAGTTTAACTCTTGATTTTAGTGTTATTGCTACTGATTTCGATGGTGACACAAGTCAAATTGTACTGCCAGTCACCATCGTGGATGATAAACCGACTATTACCGATGTTGATGCGATTACCGTTGATGAAGATGATTTAGGCACGATTGGTTCAGAGCAGACTGACCCGATTTCTATTGATGGCAACTTCACCACCACACAAGGCTCTGATCGAGTGGTGAGCTATCAGCTTGATGCTTCTGCAACACCAGTTGACGGCCTTACATCGCAAGGCGTGGCAGTCACGCTGACTGAAACCGCAAACGGTGATGGCAGCTTTACTTATAAAGCAACAGCGGGTAGTGAAGCGGTCTTTACGCTTACAGTGAATACCGATGGCTCTTATAACTTCACGCTTGAAGGGCCAATTGATCATGCTGTTGATAGCGATGAGTTAACACTCAACTTCCCAATCATCGCAACAGACTTTGATGGTGACACCACAAACGCGACTATCCCTGTCACCATCGTGGACGATAAGCCAGTTATTACTGATGTGGATGCAATTACGGTTGATGAAGATGATCTAGCATCAATCGGTTCAGACCAAAGTAATCCAATTTCTATTGATGGCAGCTTCATAACCACACAAGGCTCAGACCGGGTGGTGAGCTACCAGTTAGATGCTTCAGCAACACCGGTTGACGGTTTAACGTCGCAAGGCGTGGCTGTCACACTGACAGAAATCGCAAATGGTGATGGTAGTTTCACTTATGAAGCGACTGCGGGTGGCAACCCAGTATTTACTCTGACAGTAGATACTGATGGCTCTTACAACTTCACGCTAGAAGGGCCAATTGATCACGCGGTGGATAGTGACGAGCTGACACTCAACTTCCCAATTATCACAACCGACTTTGATGGCGACACCGTTACTGAAACCATTCCAGTCACGATTGTTGATGATGTACCGACCATTACAGCGGTGGATGCGTTGAGTGTCGATGAAGATGACCTTGGCGGTGTGGGCTCGGACCCAGGCGGCGATCTGTTCGTTGAAGGCGCGTTTACTACCACACAAGGCTCTGACCGAGTGGTGAGCTACCAACTGGATTCAACAGCAGATCCTGTTGCGGGGCTGACATCTCAAGGTGAGGCGATTACCTTGGTGGAAACCGCGAATGGTGATGGCAGCTTTACCTATGTTGCGACCGCAGACGGCAATCCAGTCTTCACGTTAAACGTCGCAACGGATGGTACGTACGACTTTACGCTGCAAGGCCCGATTGACCATGCAGCTAACAGCGACAACCTGACGATTGATTTCCCAATTATTGCCACTGATTTTGATGGTGATACGACTTCGGCAACCATTCCAGTCACGATTACGGATGATGCACCAGTCATCGATAACGTCGTGCCGCTGGCTGTGGATGAAGATGATCTCTCAGGTATTGGCTCAGACCAAAGCGACGCTGTTTATGTAGAAGGTGCGTTCACGACCACTCAAGGGTCAGACCGTGTGGTGAGCTACCAACTTGACTCAACGGCTGATCCTGTTTCGGGGTTAACTTCGCAAGGTGAGCCTGTTACTTTGGTAGAGACTGCGAATGCCGATGGCAGCTTTACTTACGTTGCTACCGCGGATGGTAACCCTGTCTTCACCATGAATGTGAATGCAGACGGTACATACAACTTCCGTCTGGAAGGTCCGGTCGACCATGCGTTAAACAGCGATGAGTTAGTACTGAACTTCCCAATCATTGCGACGGATTTTGATGGTGACACGACTACTGCGACCATTCCAGTCACCATTACTGATGACGTTCCAAGCATCGACAACGTTGTTCCACTGACAGTAGACGAAGATGATCTCGCCACAATTGGCTCAGACCAAAACGATGATGCGTTTATGTCTGGTTCGTTTAGTACGACAGAAGGCTCGGACAGCGTTGTTAAATACCAGCTTGATGCAACCGCGGATCCTCTAGCAGGGTTAACTTCTCAAGGTGAACCTGTTGTGCTTGCTGAGACGGCAAACGGTGATGGTAGCTTTACTTACACTGCCACAGCAGATGGCAATGACGTATTTGAATTAGTGCTGAAGCCAGATGGCAGCTACACCTTTACTCTGCAAGGTCCACTAGACCATGCGATGAATAGCGACAGCCTACAAATCGATTTCCCGATTATCGCAACAGACTTTGATGGCGACACTTCAACTAAAATACTGCCTGTCACTATTGTTGATGATCAGCCAAGCATCACTAATGTTGATGCGATCAGCGTGGATGAAGATGACTTGGCGACGATTGGCTCTGATCAAAACGAGTCCGTGTCGATTGATGGTCACTTTGTCACGATGGGCTCTGATCATGTTGTGCGTTATCAGTTAGACGCGTCCTCTAACCCTATTAATGGCTTAACCTCACACGGGGTAGTGGTGACAATGACGGAAAGCGCGAATGCGGATGGCAGTTTCACCTATACCGCTACCGCAGGATCAGAAGCCGTATTTACCTTGACGGTGAACAGCGACGGCAGTTACCACTTCACGCTTGAAGGTCCAATTGACCATGCAACAGGTAGTGATGAGCTGACGCTGAACTTCCCAATCATCGCGACAGATTTTGATGGTGATACCACCACAGAAACGATCCCAGTCACCATCGTCGATGATAAGCCAACTATTACCGATGTCGATGCGATTACCGTTGATGAAGATGATTTAGCCACGATTGGCTCAAACCAAACTGACCCGATTTCAATCGATGGCAACTTCACCACCACACAAGGCTCTGACCGAGTGGTGAGCTATCAGCTTGATGCTTCTGCAACACCAGTTGATGGCCTTACATCACAAGGCGTGGCGGTCACGCTGACTGAAACCGCAAATGGCGACGGCAGCTTTACCTACAAAGCAACGGCAGGCACAGAAGCAGTCTTTACGCTGACGGTGAATACCGATGGTAGCTATCAGTTTACGCTTGAAGGTCCAATCGATCATGCTGTTGATAGCGATGAGTTAACGCTGAACTTCCCAATTATTGCGACCGACTTTGATGGTGACACGTCTGCTGAGACAATTCCTGTCAAGATCGTTGATGACAAGCCAACACTTGGTGGCATCGAAGCAACAAGTGTGCAAACGGTTGATGAGGACGATATCCCAACGGTAGGATCTGATGGTACGCAGGCGAACAGTATTGCCGGTAACTTCATCGCGACTGATGGCTCTGATGGCATTGTAGAGTATGGTGTTTCTGACCTAACGACGCCAGTACAAGGCCTGACCTCTGGTGGTCAATCACTGGTCATGGTTGAAGTCTCAAACGCAGGTGGCGTTTCAGTTTACGAAGTTCGTATTGATGGCACGACGACACCAGTATTCCGAGTGACACTCGATGCCTCTAATGACAGCTACACGTTCGATTTGCTTGCTCCTCTCGATCATCCAAATGCTGATGGCCAAAATGAACTGGTCATCAATTTGCCGATAAACGCGACTGACTTTGATGGAGACGTGTCGAACAACATCACCTTACCAATTACGGTTGTGGATGATGTTCCGACCATTGATGGTTTACTAGCAGGCAGCGAAAAAACCGTTGATGAAGATGACCTACCAGCAGGTACTGATGCTGCAAGTGCAGAAGATACTGTTATTTCAGGTACCTTTGATATCACCGAAGGTGCTGACCAAGTTGCTTCTATTCAGCTGAGTGACCTGACCACGCCTGTTGCTTCTCTGACTTCAGATGGTGATGCTATCACCTTAGTTCTGTCTTCTAGCGCAAATGGCGTGAACGTATACCAAGGTGTTGCTGGCAATCCTGCTGAAGTGGTTTTCGAACTGACGTTGGATGCAACGAACAACACCTACGAGTTCGATTTACAGAAGCCGCTTGATCATCCAGATGGTAATCAGCAAAACGAGATTGTTATTAACCTCCCTGTGACGGCGACAGATAATGATGGTGATACTTCACCAGCCTTCACATTGCCAATTACCGTTGTGGACGATGTTCCAGTTGTTACCAATATTGAAAGTCTACGTGTAGACGAAGATGACTTACCTCTTGGTTCTGATGGCACTAAAGAGCCATTAACGGTATCAGGTGAATTTGACGTTACTAGCGCAGATGGTATTGATGCGTTCGAATTGGATCTAAGCTCAAATCCTATCCCGAATCTGAAATCGGGTGGAGAAGAGGTAACACTTTCTCAAGACGTTGGTGCTTCAACTGCTGACGCGCTTGTTTACGTGGGACAAACTCCGGGTGGAGTGACTGTCTTCACGTTGACACTTCATCAAGATGGTAAATACGACTTTGAGTTATCTGGTCAGTTAGATCACGCGGTTAACTCTGATGAGATTTTGTTGAATCTACCTGTGAAGATTACAGATGGCGACAACGATACCATCACTGCTACCTTTCCAGTGACCATCGTAGATGACAAGCCAACCATTGATGCTATTAGCTCTGGTAGTACCTTGTCTGTGGATGAGGATGATATTCCAAGCCAAGGTTCGGACGACACGCCAGAATCCAATATCATTGGTGGCAATTTTGAGGTTACCGATGGTGCCGATTCTATCGTTAGCTTCCAATTGGACAGCTTAACATCGCCTGTTTCTGGCCTTACCTCAGGTGGTCAGCTGCTTGAATTGGTTGAGTTCTCAAATTCAAATGGTGTGATTGAGTACCGAGCCTATGTTCAAGGTACGACGGATACCGTCTTTAAACTGACGCTAAATGGTTCAGCAGACAGCTATGAATTTGAACTGTTGGGTGCACTTGATCATCCTGCGGGTAACGATGAAAACTCGTTAGTCATCAACTTCCCAGTCAACGCGACCGATTTTGACGGCGATGTGTCCAATAACATCACCTTGCCGGTCACTGTGGTGGACGATGTTCCAGCGATTGTGAAAGTGACAGACTCTAGCCAACAAACCGTTGATGAAGATGATCTTGCTGGTGGCTCAGACACGACAAGTGGCGATTCAACGTTATTAACTGGTGGATTTGAAGTCGTTGATGGTGCGGATGAGATTGTCAGCTACCAAGTTTCTGACCTCAACACGGTTGTGTCTGGCTTAACGTCGAACGGCAGCAGCATTGAGTTGAATGTGGTGAGCTCGGTTGGTGGTGTAACCAGTTACGAAGCGGTGATTACTGGCACATCAACTAAGATCTTCACGCTGTCTCTTGATGCGAATAATGACAGTTACCAATTTGAACTGTTGGGACCAATCGACCATGACGCTGTTCAAGGTGAAAACAACCTTGTCATTGATATCCCAATTACAGTCACAGATTTTGATGGTGACACGTCATCATCACTGAACCTTCCAATCACCATCGTTGATGACATTCCTGAAATTAAATCAGCAGATGCTTTGGCTGTTGACGAGGATGACCTCGCTAATGGTTCTCAGGCAACCAACAAAGACAGCCTTGAAGCAACGGGCAATTTCGATACGGTGGAAGGGGCAGATACCGTTGTCTCTTACCAGTTGGATCTTACTTCTAACCCGATACCAGGAGTAACTTCAGGTGGCCTCGCAGTGACGTTAGTTCAAACCGCGGTAAGCAACAACAACTTTACTTATCAAGGTCAAACACCTGATGGTAACTCAGTGTTCACGCTAGTTTTGAACGCTGACGGCTCTTACAAGTTTACGCTTGAGGGGGCGCTAGACCACTCAACCCAAGGCGAAGATACACTCATACTTGATCTCCCAGTCTTCGCGACCGATGTCGATGGCGATACGGCCGGTATTAACTTACCAGTGACGATTACCGATGATGTTCCAACCTTGTACGATGCATCTATTTCGCGTGTTGAGGGGCAAGGCAGCCGCACGGTTCATTTATTCCAAGACCCTGTAGAAGGTGATGACGATCTTGGTGCTGACGGCGCACAAATAACTTCATTTTCGGCTGATGATTCAGGCATTTACTTTAAGCAAAACGGTGTTGATTCCGATTCTGTCGATTTGAACGGCAGTGACCAAGTTGTGTACGTTCACAAGGTTCTTGACGGAGTGGATACTGAAATCGGTCGTCTGATTGTTCGAACTGATGGCCGTGTGTCATTCCGTCCGAATGACGATCTTGACCATACCGAAACCGACTCGATTGATTTCACCATCAACGTTGTTGCAACCGATGGTGATGGCGACATTGCTGATGCCGATGTGGATATCTCGATAAGAGACCGTAATGCGCAAATTGACACGTCTACCGTTACTGCGTTCGAGGACCAAGGGCGTGATGGTGTCGTTGTGGGCGTTGACTCTGCAAATACTCAGGATAACTTGTCGACGCTGGATGTGACGCCGGCGAAAGTCGATTTGGTTATCGATTTGCATGATATCGATCGTAACGAAAGCTTAGGTGATATCACTATTCGAGATGCTGATACTCACAACGGTACGTTCTACTACCGAGACGGCAGTGGCAACTACATTGAATTAACATCTGTGGGCAATACGGTTGTTCTCGACGCATCAAATGTCGAGCAGTCATTCAATGGTGAGCTTGTCTCGTTAGATAACTTGTACTTCGTACCAGATCGTCATACATCAACCGATGCTTCTGGTATCGATCTTCGTATCCGTGTGGAAATTCTTAATAATGGTACGCCAGATCATACGATTAATGGTCGTTTAGACATTGAAGTTGCTGCCGTTGCAGATATTGCGACTTGGACGACGAGCAGCGAGTTTAACTATTCTGTCGATGAAGACGGAAACAACGTCGCACTTAATATCACGGCGGAAACTCAGGATACTAGTAATCCTGAAGATATAGTGTACGAGCTCGTCTTTACACAAGGGGAAGGTAACGCAGAGTTAGTATATTCGGATGGTAGTGCGATTCCACAAACTGGTGGTGTTTATCTCGTAGATGCCAGCCGAATTGGTGACGTTCAAATTGACCCAATCGATAATTTCTCGGGCGAAATCAAGATTGATGTAACCGCGATTACAACAGAAAACAACAATCCGTTATCAGGGAAGGAAACGGCACGTTCAGAGACAGAAACTATCATCATTGATGTTAACCCAATCGCGGACCCAGGTAGTTTTACAGTCAACCGAATCAATGTCTTTGAGGATAACGCTCGAACTCAAGACACCGTCAATCCTGTCACGGATCATGATCCACTTCAGTTAAGTGAAGTGATTACCATGAAGCCATCTGCGGATTTAGATGGTTCTGAAGCACTGTTTGTGCGTATTTCTGACTTCTCAATTGATGGCGTTACGTTAGTGTGGCTTGATTCAGCAAACCCAAGCCAAATAGTGGAAGTGACCGATTCAAGCGGCAATGTACTCTATTACGAAGTGCCAGAATCTGAGTTAGCCAACGTCGAAGTGCTTCCTCCGTTGCACAGCAATGATGACTTTACTTTCAACGTTGAAGGTATCGTAAAAGATACGGCATCGTTATCTAGTGGGGTTGCCGAAGATATGTTGTCACTAGGCAGCAAAACAGTGATCGTCGGTGTGAAAGGCGTAGCTGACATACCATTTATTGAGCTTAATGATAAATCAGGGATCTGGCATGAGTTTAATGACGGCAATGTGAGAGGTATTGAGACTAATATCGATGAGAATGGTCAAGTAGAGTTGGGCTTTAGTGTCATCTCTGGCGAGTTACCAGATAACCCGAATGATCACTCAGAGTCGGTTACGGTTCTGCTGTCCAATATTCCGGCAGGTGTTGAGGTATTTGATAGTGATGGTGCATCCGTCGATCTGACCTTTGTAGGTTATGACGCGCAAAATCAGCCAATCTATGAAGCCAATATCACCACGGCGAATATTAATTCTGGAATTGTTATTAAACCGGAAGCGTCATCGACGGAGAACATTCATATTACAGCGACGACGATCGTCACAGAGAATGATGGTCACAGTCGAACCTCATCGGGTGAGATCCGAATTATTGTCGCTCCTGTCATTGATGCGCAAGATAACTACACGGTTCAATCAGAAGGTGATGAAGATACACGCTTTAATATTGATTGGAAGCCAACGTTGGCTCAAAGCCCTGATACAGACGAGTTCTTTAGTGAGGTGACGATTTCTGGATTTCCTCCAGGCAGCACGGTTTATGTCGATGGCGTAGCACAAACATTGGTTTCTGGAACATTAACACTTTCGCCACTAGCGAACGAGTCGGAGCAAGACTTTTCTGCTCGAATCTCTCAAAGCGGGTATGTCCAGGTGCAATTAGAGCAAGACTCTAGTACTGACTTTGATTTGAATACTACGGTGACGGTGAAAGAGATTGACCACGAATATGTCGATGCTTCTAATCCAGGGCAGGGAATTGCAGAAAAAACCATCAATGGCATGGTGCATGTCCAAGTCAATCCAATCGTTGAGCCAGAAAATACAACAGGATCGCTAGACGCCCAGACACGTTTGCTTGTTACTGAAAGCACTGGCGTTGTCACTGACATCGTGAAGTCAGACGGTCAAGGGAACATTGATTTTACGATCAATACTTCAACGGGTGGGGAGTCTGGTGCGAATATCATCAAATACCAAGAGTTTGACGCCTCTTCAGATGAAGTGGTGACTCAGCTTGTTGTTCAGTTCCACAATGTCGACCCTGAGATTCTCAATCAATTGGTCATTGTTGGTGCATTGAACGAAGGCGGCGGTCGATGGACAGTCATTGACGAAGAAAACTTCTCGATTAAAGCGCCTTCGGGTCTTGATTTAACGCCAAACGACGACAGCGATGATGGTGACAACGGCGGTCTATCTCAAATTGGGTTAACCATCTATGCCGAGGTCAACGATTTAGGTGAAGATGCCGTTGAAAAAGACGCAACAGTAGTAAGAGAAACTGACGTGACACTTGAGTTTCCGACGGTTCTCACGCCGCAAACAAGTGTTGCAGCTGAAATTCAGGTGGCTGATGACGTCCAAATTGAAGCATCGGAAGATAATGCGATCGACCTTGGCACTCAATTGACGTCGAAAGTCGATGCGATTAATGCGGATGGTGTGGAAGATGTTTTGACTGTTGTTATTGATCCATCCGCACCCGGTATTCCTCCAGGCTTGGTGATAACAGGCACTGATATCGATTTTGTCAATGGTAAATACGTTTTCCAAGCAGATATTGATGCTAGTGGCAATATCACAGGTTTGGACGGTTTAACGATGCACTTGGCAGAAGATTATGCTGGTGATTTCGAATTGCCTGTGAGGTTTGTCACCAAAGACACAGAGTCTGGCGACGAAAAAGAAAACAACGTGCGAATTCCAGTTCAGGTTTTACCGATTGCAGATGTTCCGAGTTCGGCGGGTGATCAGCCATTAGATGGTGATGTTACACCAAATGTGACAGTGGATATCACAGGTACTCTCGGTTTAGACGCTAACAAACAACCCGTTGATGACCTAAATAACGATGTACCAACGGCGGATGGTGTGGGTTATGAAGATGGTTTAATCCAACTTAATCTAAATGTCGATTTTGCTGACCGTTATAATAATATCCAAGGTGGTCAGGAAACGCTAACGAATATCAAGTTAGAGCTCGATGACACAACACTGGGGGAGTTTGTTGACGCAAATGGCAATAGCTTAGGGACAAGTATTGAGTTTAATGAAGCAGAGATTTTAGCGGGTGCGCTTGATAATGTTCTGTTTAAGCCGAAAGAAAATTATCCCGTAGGTGGGGGACAAAACACCGTCAAGATTAATATCGAAGGAGAGATCACGGACGAGGCTGTATTTGATCAGTCTATCCTAAATAACCCTGGCGATAATATCGATATAAGAACTTTTACTGATGACGTGACATTCGAAGTTACGCCAGTGGTGGACGATATTACGATTACAGGTGCCGATCCTACGAAGCCAATTACCGTGGTTGGTGACGAAGATACTTTAATTTCGTTGAATCAATCAGGCTCTGGGGTTTCGATCAGCTTAAACGATAATGATGGCTCTGAAAGTTTCGTTTCACTCAAGTTAACAGGGATCCCTGATGATTTTGTCGTGCAATCCAATTCCTCTGATTATGTTGTTAAGAACAACGGCGGAGGAGAATGGAGTATTCAGCTAAAAGACCTTACTCAGACATCCGTTGATTTGAGTGACATCCAAATCAAACCGCCGAAAAACTTCAGTGGCGAGGCAGAGATTGGCATTACCGTGTTCATCCAAGAAGAATTGTTACAAGTACCAACAGAGCGAACTAATAACTTTACGCTGGTTGTGAATCCTATTGGCGATGATGTCGATGTGAATCCTGATACTTCAGCTGCGGGGAATGAGGGAGAAGATATTGTTATCAACGTCAATGCGCTGGTGGTTGATAACAAAGAGTCCATCGGAGATGGCGCAACCTACCAGGAAAATGATCCAGAGACGCTGAGAGTTGAGATTTCAAATGTCCCTGATGGGGCGAGTGTTTCATTACCTGATGGAACGGTGTTTACTGACCAAGGAAATGGCGTCTTCGTATTAGAAATCGATGCTCAAGATTTGGATCAAGTGGTCTTTAATTCTGGTGATCGCAACGATAACTCATGGGGTGGGTCACTGCATTTCAAAGTGCAAGCGGTTGATACCGGGCTCGATGGTCGCCAAAGTTTAGGTTCAGCCGAGGAGTTTGACGTAGCTGTTGATGTTGAAGCGGTGAATGATCGACCGGAGTTCGCGAATGTCATTGACGTTGAAACACCAGAAGACAACGCTATCCTGCTGGATACATTTGGTATTTCGGATGTGGATGCGGTACTTGATGATCCTACCGCAGAGTATGTCTTGAATATTGCTGTCGATAGCGGTTACTTGGCGCTCAATCCATCGATTATTGCCAATTACGGATTGACGGTTTCTGGAGACGGCACGGGTTCAATTGAACTGAAAGGAACCGTATCTGACCTTAACGCCGCTATCGCTGATGGTTTAGTGGAGTTTAACCCAGCGCTTAACTTCTTTGGTAACGTCAATGTCGACATCTCTGTCGATGACCAAGGCAACGAAGGGATTGTGATTAGCGGTGTCGATGAAACACTCAATTCAAATAGCAGCCAATTTGTAATTGAAGTCACAGAGGTGAATGATGCGCCAACAACATCGGAAGTGACCTTGACAAGTATTGATGAAGACAGCGGCGCTGTTATTATGACCGCAGCAGACTTGCTGGTTAATGCGGTTGACATTGAGTCGGACAATTTAACCGTTAGCAATGTTACGCTTGTCGATCCTGCAGCAGGGACGCTTACTCAACTGAGCTCAACGGAGTGGAGCTTTGAACCTGCTCCTGATTTTTACGGAGATGTAAGCTTTAATTACGATATTACGGATGATGGCATGACCAATGGCGTCTCGGATCCGAAGACCGTCAGTGGCTCAGCCGTGATGACAGTGCAGGCGATTAACGATGCTCCGGAGATTGATGGCTCAATGGTCACAAATACGATTGTGGAGTCATCGGATCAAAAAATCTCAGGTATCGAAATTACCGATGTTGATTTTGCAGGTGTTCATGAGAATGAAATCATGACGGTGTCACTCAGCATCGATGAGGGTGATATAAGTGTCGTTGTCCCGGCGGGGAGTGGCATTACTCAAGGCGTTGGTTTAGCAGGTGAAACTGTACTGATGGGGACTTTGTCTCAGCTTAATAGTCTTTTCGCTTCGACGGATCCGGATGTCGGTGTATTTATTGATGCCAGTGACGTGAACAGCAACTCTATTGCGCTTACCGTTACCGCTGATGACAACGGTATCTTCTATGACAACTTAACGGGTACCTCACTACAAACATCAGAAACGTTTGATATTAACGTAACGCCTGTCGCTGACGTACCAAACTTGGCCATTGATCAGAACTTTAGTTACATTCAAAGAATTAGTGCGAGTCAAAGTGCAAGCCGTCAAGGCATCGCGCTGGTGGGTATTATGGCGGCGTTGACCGATGTCGATGAAGTACTAGCCTTAGAGCTCACTGGCGTGCCAAGAGGAGCCACGATCACGAGTGAAGCTACAACATCGAATATCAGCTTTGATGGTACAACATGGACTGTTCCAGAAGATGAAATTGATACGCTACACATCAATAATGCGATCCCGGGAGATTACGATATTACATTGACTGCGGTTTCTACTGCATCAAATGGTGATCAAGCGTATTCAACGCCATTAGATATTAATCTAAACGTTACGCTAAATAATCAAGATATTGATCAGTCCGCTGAAAGTGAAGACAGCTATCTTATTGGTAGTGATGCAGGCATTACTTTAGCAGCAGGTACGGGAGATGATTATATCCTAGGAGGAGATGGAGACGACGTGCTTATCGGTGGACTAGGCTCTGATATTCTGACTGGTGGTGCGGGTAGCGATATCTTTAAATGGACAGAAGACACGGTGGATAATGGTGCGATTGACACCATCACTGACTTTAGCGTTAATGAGGACACCATTGACCTCAAAGACGTGATCGCTGATTTGAATGATCCAACGGCAGGTATTGATGATTTACTTGCGCACATTCAAGCCGATTACGACGCATCAACAGAAAATGTTTCTCTGAACATTACGACGGATGCAAATGTCCAGCAAACCATTGTTGTGGAAAACTTAGGTACATCGATAGACTTCAACGGTCTTAGCTCCAATGAGATTGTAGAGTCATTGCTGAATCACGGTGTTATTGATAACGGATAAATCTGGATTCAACATAAAACGGGCGGCTTTAACAAGGCGTCCGTTTTTATTGGGAGTTATTGATTTTTATCGAGACTTATTGAATCGAAATAGCACAACATTAGATAGCAAAAGAGGGCTTGTTACGGATTTGTAGTGACAGGTTGGAACTAAGAAGTTTTAGACGTGAATATCGAGTAAGCTGCCAATGACTTCATTGTTTTTCTCAATGACGGATGCACCCACTCGGTTGTAACCTGCAGCTTGCGTCAGGTTGATGAGTGATTCAACTTTTTGAGAGGGGAGGCTAGGAGTTGAAGCGGTTATTGCGACATCTGCCACTTTAGCCAAATCGATGTTGTGAGAAGCGATCTCTTCTTTCACTTTACCTAAATTATCATTAATGCCATGCGCGGCTTTTTCAGCCATCTGCTGTGACATCTGAACAATTTGGTGCCCAGATTGAATTCCTGATACAGGCATATCACCACTCCCAATACTATGCTAATGAGAGCATAGGTGGGGTTTATAAAACGTTCAAGTGTTTTATATCAATGATTTGATTAAGCAAACAGTTTGGAAAGCATTTCTCGCTCTTCAACAGAAAGTACTGGGTTTTGCGTTTTGTTTAACTTTACGCTTATCTCACCCTGTAATGATTTCAACTGACTCGCTGTTAAATCACTGAGCTTTTGTTTAAGTTCATTAAATTGTTGTGCGTTCATCTCAATACCCTCGTTGTAATTCGGTTTATCCTTCATTTCCCGAAATTCTTCGTCCTTTGGATACAACATATTTATTCAACCTAGATAGATTAGAATTTGATCGATTGCTTTTTGTCCGAATATTGTCAAGGTGCGTTAAGTGATACGTCAGATTTTTCCTATGAAGGTACATAATTACCCACTTTGGGGTAGATAGAAAAGTAGAAAGAAAAAAGGAAGCGACAATTCGCTTCCCTTTTATATGCGTGTGTTACTAGTTAACCCTCACTGCAAACTTACTGGCAAGTGAATGTAGCTCTGGGAGCATGCGATAGATAAGGTGAAGTTGCTGCAATACCATGCGAGCGGAACTATCATCTTCATCTCGCCACTCATTCAAGCGTTGCTCAAGCCCTGCGTCGTCAATATTAGATAAATCGCACTCTTCGCAATGCTGGTGAAGCTGTTTATGGAGAACGTCTAAATGCTGATGAATACAGCGGTGCGCATCTAAAACGAGCTTATGAATTGACTCATCTTCAATGCGAGTTCGGTGCGCACCAAGAGCAGAAATATAGTTCAGCATTGCGTGATTTAACGTTAAGAAGCGGAAGCTCTCATCAACGGCAGCACGATATTTACCAGGCTCCGCAAGCATTGTACTGATGGCAGAAGAAAGTGAGGCATCACTGTTATGGGCTTGACGACGAGCAATGCGATAGCTCAAGTTGTCCTTTTTACCAATTCGATACTGACCAATGATCTGATCGAGATACTGTTTGTTAGCATCTATCGCATCCGACATGACTTTGTGCAGCCTTCTCGATTGCCAATCTGGCAAAATAACCAGCACGGCTCCTACAGCAAGCACACACCCGATGAGGGTATCAGCCAGTCGAGGAAGCACAACCGCGTAACCTTCACCTAACTGGTTGAATAAGAAGAGGACCAGTAGTGTGATAAAACCAGTTGCGTATCCGTAATTGTTCATCCGAAAGGCGAAAAACATCACGCCAGAAATAACGATGAACACTAACTGGCTTTCTTGAGAAGGGAAGAAAGTCAGTAATGGTACGCCAATTAACAAACCAGCTAAAGTGCCTATGACTCGCGCTGTCAGTTTTTGACGTGTTGCGCTGTAGTTCGGCTGACACACGAAGAGAGTGGTTAAGAGTATCCAGTAACCTCGGTCGATGTTGAATACTTGAATGATTCCATAACCAATCGTCAAGGCAATCGACATACGCAATGCGTGTCGAAACAGCATCGAATCTTTGTGTAAATTCGCGGATATACGCTGCCACATGGCTTTTAATGTGTGCGGGTTAGTATCGGCGAGCGTATCTTCCTCTAGGCCCTCGACATCTGGGTTGTTAATGTTATTCAGTTGCTTTTCTACCGTCGCTAAGTTATTGAATAAATATGTTAACTGCATTAGCAGACGTTTCCAGTGTCCTTGCTTTTGTTCTTCTAAGTAAGCAAGTGAATTTTGCACTTCAGCTAAGGCCAAGATGGACTGATCGGTATGTGAGTATTCATTCCCTAGCTGAATCGCTAATGCAATATCACGACACGCTTGGGCTTGAGATTCCAAAAGATATTTAAAGCGAAACAGCACATCAGAACGTTCAAATTCAGTTGCTAAATCTTGATAGCGGTAATGGCTAGAGCTGACTCGTTCGTGGATGTCTTGAGCGATGAAGTAGATATTTAAGAATCGATCACTAGGGCCATCAATGTGGCCGCGTTTCGAGCGGTTTAGTAATGTGGCTTTGCAAGCGTTTAGCGCCATCACCGTCGCTGCGTTGCACTTGGCGGCTTCAATCCGAAGTGGCTGTGGCGTTAGGTTGGTGACAGGGTGAAAAAGCTTGGCTTTCGCATCGAGATAATTTGCCATTTGGAAGAACACATTGGCTAAGCTTTGTTGCACAGGCTGAAGAGGCCAAAATATCTGCCAAATCATCGACATGAAGTAATACCAAGCAGCACCAGTTAAAAGCAGTAGTGGCTGAAACCAAATGTTAGTACTTTCATGCGCACCAAGCATGGTGTAAATGGCGATCAGCAAAGAGCCAAAAGCAATGCTCGCGTATTTAGGACCTATCGCTCCAAGAATGATAAAACCAAAGGTTGAGATAAATAACCCTAATGCAAATGCCCAAGGGGTGTCGAACAAGATTTCAATTGAGAAAGCGGCGAGCGCAAAACAGAGAAAGGTCAGAATCAGCGCCTTGATGCGCCCAGTGAAACTATCATCACTCTCTGCCAAAGCAGCAGCAATAACGCCCAGTATTAGCGGCGTGATCAGCGTGTTTTGCTCGAAGTACCAAGTCGGGATAACTACACCCAGTAAGGTGATTAGGATAAGAACGCTGTAATTTATGGTCTTGTTTGCCCAATAGAGCCGAAATTTAGAAGTTGCTTGCACAATGCGCCTTATGTTTCCGATGAAAAACGGGGGAATACTACCAAACCCACTATAGCGCGTTTATGATTTACTTTAAGAAAAATTCGTTGTTGCTGATAAAATCAACAGGGATGTCATTGACTTATACTAAAGCAGCCATGCAATGTGTCTATAATTGTAAAGTCAGCTTCAAATAGAATGAGCTTTAGGTTACTAAATCGACAGTAATGTGAATTTTATTAAAGAATAAAAGAAGATGCTTACTTAGGTGCTCGCCATTGCTACAATTTGGCGCCTTAAAATGATATAAATCGACAACTTCTAAATTAAAAGGCGCACGTTTCATGCAGCTCACTGCCACTAGCAAAGCACAGTTTTTTATTCAAAATGAGTACCATCACGTCGAAATAAAAGAGAACAGTGTTTTATTAAGCTCAATAGGCAGTGAAGAACATATTCCTTTTACGATCTGGAATGGCAAAGTTAGCGTAAAGCGTGGGTTGTTATGGAGCTCTTTGCAGTTTTTTGCTCATGAGCACGAAGGCAAACAACAAAGCTGGCTAGTACAAGGGCTACCGTGGCCACAATGTCGTAAGTTTGCTCTTGAAGCTGTTCGTCAGTATCAAGAATGGCACAATACTCAGTGCCGAAAACTGGCTGAGTATCTACCTAAGTGGGAAGAAGAGCTCTACAAACTTAAGCATCTTCCTGCCTATCTATCGCACTCTCAAGTGGTCTCCTGGGTGGAAAGTCTTAACCAAGAGTTAAGCGAAATGAAAACCACTCTAGAAGAAGCCAAAATGCGGATGCCGAATCGCATGGCGGAAATCGAACCTTGGCTTATTGATACGTCTGCGACGCTTGGTGAGCGTAATCGTGATTGGCTTGAGGAAGAACGTCCGAATTGGGAAGTGCTGTTTAATCGCATAGAATCTTCGCCTTTAAACTTATCCCAGCAATATGCGGTGTTGCTCAACGATGATCACAACTTAGTCCTTGCTGGCGCAGGCTCTGGCAAAACCAGTGTTTTAACGGCTCGAGTTGCATACTTGCTGCAAAGCCACCAGGCTCAAGCAGAAGAGTTGCTTATGCTGGCTTTCGGTCGTGATGCCGCGACTGAAATGAAAGAGCGTTTAGTGGATAAAGTAGGCATGGCCGCAGACGGTGTGCGTGTGAATACGTTCCATCAACTAGGCTTATATATACTTAATCAAGTTGAGCAACAGCTTGTTGAGATCAGTCCGTTGGCGTTAGATGACAACCAGCGAACAGCATGGTGTGTAGATTGGCTGAAAAAGCATTGGATGACGCCTACTAACTTTAAACGTTGGCAAAAACATTTAGACAAATGGCCGATTGCCTATTTAAAAGGGGACGATGAGTTAGGAAGTCACTCAGAAAACCCAAAACTGATCGCGTGGCTAGACTCTCAGTTGTCTCACTTAGCTGCGGTAGGGCTAACCAAAAAGCAAGTGCAAGAAAAGTTGGTAAATCACCAAGACTATACTCGTTTAAACAGCGAACTCGCCTTGTGTTGGCCATGTTTTACGGCGTGGCAGAAAATGCTTAAAGAAAGCAATCAAGTGGATTTCCCTACCATGATCAGTCGTGCAACAGATTATGTAAATAAAGGGAAATTTGTCTCCCCATGGCGCTTCATTATGGTCGATGAGTACCAAGATATCTCTCCAGACCGTTTAGCACTGATTGAAGCACTGTGCGAATCCACACCGAAACAAGCGGGTGCGACGTTGTTTGCGGTTGGTGATGACTGGCAGGCCATCTATCAGTTTGCTGGTGCGGACGTCGATCTTATCACTGGGTTTAAAGACCGCTTTGCTCACTCTACCGTTCATCATCTAGATACGACTTATCGTTTCAACAATCAGATTGGTGATGTGGCAAACACTTTTGTGCAGCAAAACCCATCGCAATTGCCGAAAACACTAAATAGCCACAAGCAACGTAAGCAGAAGAGTGTGCATACCGCACCGAGCAACCAAGTTGAAAAAATCTTGGATCAATTGAATCAACAAGCCAAGCAAACCAAGTCAGTCTTATTGTTAGGACGTAATCATTATCACAAGCCCGACTTGTATGACGATTGGTTGCGACGTTTTCCTAATCTCGATATTCGTTTTATGACTTGCCATGCGAGTAAAGGGCGAGAGGCTGATTTTGTCATTATCCTTTCTGTGGATGAGGGGCAGTTCCCTGCGAAGAAGAAGCAAATTCACATTGATGGCGCATTGACCGAGTCCAAAGACAAATTCCCTCACGCAGAAGAGCGCAGGCTGTTTTACGTGGCGATTACGCGTGCGAAAGAGAAAGTTTGGATTACGCACACTGGCGCTGGGTCTGCATTTGTTCAAGAGCTCGTCAATGGTGATTATCCGATCATCACTTCGCGTTGAAGGCAGAGTTCTGAATTTTAGAAATAATAAAGGCGATACTCAGTATCGCCTTTACGTTATTCGGTTGGCATCAAAGCTTACATGCGTTCAGCAAGATACGCTTCGTAATCCGGTACTTCAATATCCACTTCTTGCTCAAGAAGAGGGGAGTTAAACAAGAACTTAGCGGTGGCTCGGTTCGTTGCCACAGGAATATTCCAAACGCTAGCAATACGAAGAAGCGCTTTAACGTCTGGGTCGTGAGGTACGGCGTTTAGCGGATCCCAGAAGAAAACGAGAACGTCGATTTTGCCTTCTGAAATGAGCGCGCCAAGTTGTTGGTCACCGCCCATTGGGCCACTGATCATGCTCTTAATCGCCAGTCCAGTTTCTTTGCTCAGCATGTGTCCGGTTGTGCCAGTCGCGTAAAGAAAGTGACTCTGCAGTTTTTCTTTGTTTTCTTTTACCCAGCGAAGTAGCTCAGGTTTGCAGTTGTCATGGGCAACCAAAGCCACATGTTTGTGGGTTGGCATGGTACGAATGGTTTTTTGCATCAAGATGTTTCCGTTTGTATGATTTTAAAATTGTTGTTATTTAATAGAACACGTTTTTTGTCTTTCAATCAACAGCCTTAACACGGAATGTCGGCCTATATTCTGACGGAGATAACGATTCTTCGATCGTATCGTCATGAAGCGTCTTGGGAGTCAGTGGTTTGATGGTTGGTGAGGCATGTTTGTCATACTCTTCACCCCTTAAGTAATGCGCTGCTTGCATGACGGAAAGCCTGCCTTGCTGCACCATTTTATCTGTTGGTGCGAAGAGCACTTTGTTACGCAATAGGCCTCGGTAAACACCATGACTCAAGTACACAGAAACCAAACCGATCTCCTCAGCTTTGCCTGCGCTACGCAGTTCACTGATAGCGGCTTCAATCGCAACCGCGCTGCCAACGATATAATCTATATTTCCCATATCAATCACACGTTGAACCAAGTTACGCTGTAACTCTTTGTCGTTGTCTGCCCAAAACGAGTTAACGATGTTGATATCACTTCCTTGGATCGCTTCATAAAATCCGGCAGTCACGGGCTTCGTACCTCCACGAGTACGCGGCCCCAAAAGCAAGGCAATGTTTGTTTTTCCTGATCCCTTTGGATGGCGAGCAGCCAGATATTTTCCCGCTTCGTATCCCATCCAGTGCCAGTCAACACCGACCGTACCTTTTAACAGCTCACTTTGCTCTTCATCCAGATCGAGTTGGTTTACAGTAGCAAAGACAGGAATGTTTCCGACCCAATTCTTAAGCGAATGTTCATAGGCCTGTGGGTCCACTGTCCCAAGAACAATCGCATCTGCTCCCCATTGGCTGCACAGTGCGAGTTGTTGCTCTTGACGCGTTTTGTTTGGATAGCCGCCTGCTTCAAGGACTCTCAGCTCGACGCCTTCTTTTTTCGCTTCGGACACCATTCCATAGTTTACTGATAACCAGTATGAATCCTTTAGGTGAGGGTAAATGGCACATACTTTTTCTGCTGCAACCACTGGTAAAGAAGCGACGAGGGCTAATGTGACTGCTGAATGTTTGAAAATTGTGCGAAATGCGTGTTGATTTTTAACCATGAAATGAAGTTCGTTGGCATAGATTAAGTAAACACTGCAAAATATAACGTAATATGTCGCTGAACACGAACATTAAGGTCATGAAAATATGTTGCTAGCAACCGCAAGCATCGGTCGTAAACTCTTGTTGTCTTTCATTGCGATGGCAATGCTGGTTATGTTATCGGCACTTATTGGTGTGTCTGGATTTTCTTTGGTTGCCAAGACGGAAAGAAATGTTGTGGATTCTGCAATTCCCGCCATGATTGAAGCGAGGCAAGTCTCTGAGTTGAGTACTCGCATCATTTCGTCTGTACAACTATTATCAAACGCAAGAAACGAGCAGGAAAGAAAAGAGTCTGGGCGTGTGCTTTTCGAACAGCTCGAATCATTGCTTACTCATATCAAAGAGCTGGGGAGTGAGTCGTTTGATTCTCAATTGCTAGAAGATCTCGAGAATAACGTCCAGAACGTTATCGACAACTTGGCAGAACTTGGTGTTTCGGTTGAAAGAAAGCTGTGGCTGGCAAAAGAGATTGATACTCGTGTCGAAGAGATGCGCTTACTGAGTGAAGAGTTGGAACAGCTAACTCGCACGCAAGTTCAGAACACGAGCACCATTGCCGTTGCTAACGTCACACATATCTATGACTTATTAGAATCGAATAAAAAATCGCAAGTTTATCAGGCACTAGATGCGCTGGTGGAAGTGGATCTAGATCTGACAGAGCGATTGCATGAGCTGCACTTATTGGCTTTTAAAATGCTGAATCAAATTGAAGAAGCTCGCACATTAACCAATATTGAGCGAATCCAGCAGGTGCAAAGTGATTTTGAAAGTAATCTCAAAATCATGAAGCGCCGTGTGCTTGCCGTAGAAGATCCCACTCGCTCCAAACAAATGAGCCAACTACTAACAGAGCTCGGTAAGCGTCAGGTCGTGTTCACTATTTTGATGCAGCAGTATGAGAATAACGAACAATCTCAACAACTGATGCAAAAGACACTGGAATTGTTTTCGGAGCTGAATGGTACCGTAAACAAATTGGTTGATGATTCAAACAAAACAACAACCGTCGCTGTGGATGAATTGACGAGCACGCTGAAATTCGCTCAGTGGTCTCTAACGGTGATTTCAATTGTTGGTTTGATTGTGTTGGTGCTGATTTTATGGCGTGTTGTATACCTTTCTGTGGTTAAGCGATTGGCAGAGTACTCTGCTGCGCTGCTTTCTGTGGCGCAGGGTAACTTAGCCGTCGAGCTGGAGGTAAAAGGCAAAGATGAGCTAGCGCATATGGGGCAAGCTATCATCACGGCTCGAAATACAGCGCAAGCGCTAAAAGTGGTCGCAGAGGGAGAAGCTCAAGCCAAGCGAGAGCTCGAAGAGCACAAAGAGCATTTGGAAGAGCTCGTTGAGCAACGCACTTCACAGTTAAAACAAGCGAACCGCCGTTTGAATGAAGAGGTTTTGAATCACGCGAAAGCTCGTAAGCAAGCAGAGCAAGCGAGTCGAGCTAAATCAGCATTCTTGGCGACCATGAGCCATGAGATCAGAACGCCGATGAATGGAGTGCTCGGAACGGCACGTTTGTTGATTGATTCAGGCCTCAACCCTATTCAAAAGCGTTATGCGGAAATCATCAACCGCAGTGGTAAAACGTTGCTCGCGATTCTGAATGATGTGCTGGACTACTCCAAGATTGAAGCAGGGCATTTAGAGATTCGCCACATGGGCTTCGATTTACACCAAATGGTTGAAGACACTTTCCAGTTAATGAACAGCCGAGCTCAAGAGAAGAAGCTGTTGTTTTCCTATCATATTGAAAGTGATGTAAGTCGCTATTGGAAAGGGGATGTCACCAGAATCAGTCAGGTGCTGAACAACCTTGTCGGAAACGCGATTAAATTTACTGACGAAGGTGAAATTGATATCTACGTTAGCCTCAACCCAGAGGATGAGTCGCAAGTCCTATTTGAAGTATCAGACACCGGGATAGGTATTGCCAAAAAAGATCAGAAAACGTTGTTTGATGCCTTCACGCAAGCCGAAGGTGGGATGAGTCAAACTGGAGGAACGGGGCTTGGCCTGGCCATCAGTAAACGAATCATTGAAGCGATGGGCGGTATTTTAGAAGCCGACTCTGAAGAAGGGCATGGCAGTCGATTCTGGTTCTCCATTCCATTAGAGGAAAGTGAACCTGTTGAAACTGGTGCAGTGGCAACCGCGCGCTGCAAAGTGAAAGCGAAAGTCTTGTTGGTAGAAGACAATGAAGTAAACCGAGTGGTTGCGGAAGGCTTTTTAGAAAGCATGGGCCACCAGGTCGTGATGGCAGAAAACGGCTCACAAGCAGAGCAACTGATCAGCACGCAGGATTTTGATATCGCTTTAGTCGACATCAACTTGCCAGACTGTGATGGAACCGAGTTAATCCAACGTTTAAAACAAATTGAATGTAACAAACCAGCCAATAAAGCCCTTGCTGCTACGCCTATGATCGCAGTGTCTGCGCACGTTTTTGCCGAAGAAGTTGAGCGCTATTTAGCTGCAGGTTTTGACGGGTACTTACCTAAACCATTGGCAAAAGAAGCTCTAGCGGCATTGATTCAGGATGCGCTGGATGGAAAACCGTTGTTGTTGCCACAAAATGCCGACTGTACCCCGTTTGATCAAACTTCGCCTCAAGAACAAGCGATACAATCAAAGGTTGTTCAAGTCCCTAAAACAGAGGAATCAGATGTGGTCATCATTAACCCGAGCGTGATTGAGTCCGATATGAAAATCTTGGGCAGAGAGAAGATATTGCACATCATTAATCTGTTTAGAACGACCAGTGCCGATGTACTAAGCAAGCTGCAAGCGTCTGCTGGTGGTAATGACAGTAAAGAAGTGAAGAACCTTGCTCACAAACTAAAAGGCAGCGCAGGGAGTTTAGGGCTTACGGCATTAATGAACTCTTGCCAAGAAATTGAAGCTGCGCCTCAACCTTTAGATACCTACATGGCGACTAAAGATCAATTGGTGTCTCAAGTGTCTGAATCAATTCAAGCTCTTGATGAGTTGATGGCGAAGTAAATCAATTGCATCCCAAAAACAAAAACCTCCGGCAAGCCGGAGGTTTTTTCTATTCGGTCATGTCATCTTCCCACTCGAATCGAGTGTCTAGGGCATAAGGGTCGTCATCAAAAGGATGCTCCACTTTGCCACGCAAGTATTCGAGTTGATGCTCAAGCATGTTGACCGTTTCGTAGTCTCCCTCAGAACAAGCAACGTAAATCTGTTGTTCAAGAGCGGCAATGTTATCTCGGATACCCATGAGAACCCCCTTAAATCATCATCGATTCTCAAAACGATTATAGTCAAGTAATCCAAATTCGATCGGTTGTTTTGTACGGTACCAATTGTGCAGACGATCGCTAAACGGCCAGAATTTTTCTGAGCTTCTGCGAATCGCAAAATTATCCAACAACTTAACGTAATCGGATTCATTTTGGATGGCACTAAATTGATCGACAAATTCTTTTACTTGATTTTCGTTGATCGAGAAAAATGCCGCTGGGTAGCTTCCCACAACGCCACGTACGATGGTCATATCATCGTTAGCAAAGTCCCGGTTGCTTTCTTCATCAAACAAGCTAGAGATATTCGTGTGTGCATTATTGTGAAGTAGGGTGAACAACTCATCTTTTCCAGATTGGCTTCTCACCATAAGCATGGTGATTTGCGGAACGGTTTTCAGACCTTCTCCACGAACTTGGCCAATACGTTGGAGCTGTTTTTCACTTTGAGCAGAAAGCTCAGTATCTTTAATCTCGTAGCGCGGAAGAAGAACATCTGAAACTCGTTCTCTAAGCAACTCGACTAACTCTGTTTTTGGATCGTCAGTTTTATACTCGACGCTGGTTGGTTGGTTAAATGTAAGTGTTCACCGAGCCCATATTGACAGAAAAAGTGTGACACTCAGCACTTGATCCACTTTTGGCTATTGAGTGATCATTCCAGTGCTTCATCCTGTTTGTTATGAGCAGAAAGAAAGCCCCTAAA
>NZ_JAKKCL010000024.1:0-50507 GCF_021728175.1 Vibrio sp. A1-1 | reverse complement strand
TGTCAGTGTTGAGTGAAATCATCACGGCTGTTGTGGCGAAGAGAGCGTACCCCAACGTCTTTGATCTATAGGCGGCTCTCGCCCTCCGTTAATATCAAGTCAAGTTACCTTGGTGAACGATTACGATTGACCAGTTTTCTCTAGGCGTAAGGTATGAGCTTGATAACGTTGTGATAATGGCTGAAGGACAAACCAGCAACATTTCCTCCTCTTGGTACGCAACAACGAGTTACAACGTGAATAAATTGACCCCCTACATAGTTTACGGCCAGCAGTTTAATAGCAGTGATATAAAGAATGGGGACAGCTATCTGTTTGGGGTGAGATACGACCTAGATTATAACGTGTCACTGAATGCTGAATGGCAAAAGTTTAACGCCCACAATAACGATACTGGCGCGTTTTCATCAATACCAGAAGATAACAGCGCCAATCTTTACACCCTGATGTTAAATTTCGTTTTTTAACTTTTCTATACTGACATCGTATAAACCATGGGCATTTACCTTTGTTATCGTTGATACATGTTGTGCGTGATTTGACGCTCTTTGTAATAGAATTCTTTGTCATGTTCGCCTATCTCTCGCAATACACGACACGGGTTCCCTACCGCAACAACATTACTTGGTATACCTTTCGTTACCACGCTACCAGCACCAATTACGCTGTTTTCTCCAATCTTGACGCCAGGCAATACCACTGAGTTAGCGCCGATCCATACATTATCACCAATATGAATAGGGATATTAAATTGCGCAACTTCTCTTCTGAGCTCCGGTTCAACCGGATGGCCTGCCGTTGCTAGTGTCACATTGGGACCAATCATGACACTATCGCCAATGTAGATATACGTATCATCGACTAGGGTTAAGTTAAAGTTTGCATACACGTTATCACCAACGTAGGTATGCCTCCCCCAATTCGCCCGAAGCGGCGGCTCAAAATAGCAGTTGTCACCAACAGCGCCGAGCAAACGTCGTAATATTTCTGTACGCTTTTCAGATTCAGAAGGCCGAGTTTGGTTGTAATCGTAAAGAACTTCTAAACACTGTGTTTGCTGCTCGACTAACGCTTCATCATTACAAAAATATATTTGCTGACTATGAAGCATTGATTCACTATCCATAATATCCTCCGTTCTATCTGCCCAGTAGCTTCAGGCTGCTGGAACACCTCGCAATACGAGTTCCTGTCAAGATTGGCTAACAGAATGCATGATGTCGTTTTTTGCAATAAGTTTAATGACATGCTTGCGAGGCCTAACGCAAAATACCGAATAACTTGAAAGAAATATGTGAATCAGACGAGTAAATAACACAAAGCTCGATGCAGAGTTAGCTTTGTTTATCTCGTTTCATTTTCAAGCGCTTTTCTTTACGTCGTAACGCTCGGAAAAACTTCGACTCCTCGTGATACCAGCCGATAACACTAACCGGGAAGCCCACTAGCATCATGATAAAAAGATCCGCGGGCAGCTGCTCCAAAATATCACTCAGGGAGTGCAGCTCACCAAAAATGAATAAACCAATGACTTTACCAAGCAATAGTGCGCAACAAATCATAAAAAAAGACTTCATGATGTAATGCCATTTGCCTTTTTTACGCTCTTCTCGCCAATAGGCATATTTATGTTGTCGGTCGTACATTCATCCCCCCAAGTGACAATGTCACTAGCCACAAACATTCAGGCAAAGTAACGGCTTTAGCTGCACTCTAATGATAGTGTGAATCAGAAGCGAATGCTTGTCATGGCAATGAGAAAGCGGCACATCATGCTGCGCATTTTACGACCTTATGGACGCTAGCATGATCGTGCAATACAGGGAGATATCAGCTTGTTAATTACGGAGTGAGTTAATGTTTTCGGAACACCCAAATTGGACCAATAAGAAGAAACTGCAAATCTTCGAAAAAAGACGGTTTCTTCCCTTCTATTTTGTGACCAATGAACTGCAAGATCCACAGTACACCGAATAGGAGCATCGAAATATGCAGTACGGGCAGCGCCAATACCTCCAAAGACCATATCAGGCCGATGCACGCTAATGTATACCCTAACATCATCATAAAGACGCTGAGAGACAAACGAAAATAGAAAACCCATACCGGTATGACAGCAATCCAGACCCAGTTAAACTCGAAACCCAAGATGGAGATTTGAGGAATTGACCAAATTAGACCGACCACAGATAGGTAAATACCCGGAACTGCGATTGTGTGAATCTTTTGGTTGATGGGGTTTTGATGGCTCTCCCCATATTCTTTTAGCCATTCAGATAATGCTCGCATATTATTCCTACTTTTCCGCCTACTTATTCTTATATAGCTTGAGGATGGAAAAGGTGCGAATTTTTCTGTAAGAGCTATTACTGACCAAGCAATGCTCGTTGCACTTTTGGTAGTTTGGCAACGACGAGAGTATAAGAGCGTTCACATAAATCCTGAATCAATCCATCTTCCACATCACCATTAAAATAAACCGTTATCCAGTGACGCTTATTTAGGTGATAACCAGGAGTGATGTCCGTAAACTGCGATGTTAAGACTTCTCCATCTTCTGGTTTTACTTTTACGCTGACATACTCCCGACCGTTTCTCTCTGCAATAATCGCAAACATTTTACCTTTGATTTTGTATACAAGCGCTTCTGGCCCAAATGGGAAATCACTCTCCGCACACATAAAGGTACTTAAATAACCTTCTAACTCTTTGCTTCTCATTCCGTCCCACCCTTCCTGTATCTTTTACTCAAACAAAGGCAATAGTAGTCTTAACGCCTGGTTAACCTGCGCTTTCTCATTGCCTTCTAAACCATGTAGCAGCGATTGCTGAACGTCCACATGCTCTAAGATCAACTTGTCAATTAAGGTTAAGCCCTTTTCAGTTAACTCAACGGTGACACTGCGTCTATCTTCTTTACTGTGTGTTCTGGTAATAAAGCCTTTCTTCTCGAGTTTATCTAATCGGTTCGTCATCGCGCCCGAAGTGAGCATCATCGAATCAATTAGCGCTGAGGGAGTAAGGCAATATGGTGAACCTGCTCGGCGAAGTGTCGCCAACACATCAAATTCACCCATCTTAAGATCGTACTTCTTATGTAGGTCAGCGACCCGACACTCCATGTGCTTAGCAATTCGCATTAGCCGACCCATAATTGCCATCGGTTCAGTGTCGAGCTCTGGCTTCTCCTTAGCCCACTGCTCTACCACTCTATCAATTGCGTCCATGGTTTCTCTCCAAACGTCATTTAATTTTTATTTTAACATAAAGATACTTTACAAAAAGTAACCTTACCGATATCTTTACAATTAATTATCTCAACGTAAAGATATTTAACATGAACATTTTGCTTGCAATGATCCCGGCTTTTTTTTGGGGGACAACTTATGCTGTTACTCAGTTTACGCTTCCGGACTGGCCTCCCGTTTTACTTGGTGCGCTAAGAGCATTGCCTGCGGGTCTTTTGTTGCTCGCAATAAAGCCATCTTTCCCGAAAAAGAGTGAATGGAAAGTGCTGCTTGTTTTAGGAACTATCAACATCGCTTGCTTCTTTGGTCTCATTTTTGTCATGGCGTTGACGCTTCCTTCTGCGATCTCAGGTGTAGGTATGGTATCAGTGCCCGTTTTTGCGATGCTGTTTGGCTGGGCAGTCTATAAGCGCCAGCCAAGCGCAATACAGGCAATAAGTGGAGCGACTTTGATTGCTTTGGCTTGGTTCTTATTTGATCCTAGTTCTATTTCGCTCAACCCTATGGGTTTGCTGGCGATGATCTCCGCCATCATGTGTATTGTGGTAGGCAGTAGCGTAACGAAATCACTAGGAACGAAAATGCATTGGTGGACAGTATTAACATGGCAGCTCATTTTGGGTGGTGTGATTATGTCTGTCGCAACAAGCGTGCTAGCAATAAACAATCCAGAGCCATACGTTACAGCCATTCAAAACTTATCAATGACGAACACCCTTGGGCTGCTGTGGGTGATCATTCTGAACACTGCATTAGGCTACGGCATGTATGTTTGGCTATTGCAGCGTATGTCGGTCGTTGACTTTACTTTTGGTGGCATTGCCAACCCCGTTGCGGGCATTGTGTCAGGTTTGCTGCTATTAGGTGAGACTTTCACCCCTCTCCAATACAGCTTGATGCTAGGGATGATTGTTATGTCATTGCTCCCTCAATTGATCGCTTCATTAAAAACTAAAAAAGCCGCCCTTTCTTCCTAAGTAAAATCCTAACGCCCGATGCTAAAATCGGGCGTTCATATTCTCTGTAAACTCTGTTTGAATTCTAAGACTTCAACAGGTTTTTTATGGAACAGTGAACCCAAAAAGGTTCAGCAATAAAAAAGGTGCCGAAAGACACCTTTAATAATGAATACGCCCCATTATGCCTTGCTTTAAGTCATCACAAGGTTGTTAATAGGCTCTGGTTTAGCGTAGACATACCCTTGAATAAGGTAAATAGAATGCTGAGCCAAATACGCGACTTGAGCCTCGCTCTCTACACCTTCTGCAATCATCTCACATTCCGCTTTCTTTGCTGCCGAGACAATAGAATCTAACACTTTCAATTTTTGGTCATCAGAGCCTATTGGATCGATGAACATCTTATCCACTTTTAAGCATCGGATACCCAGATCTTGCAAATAAGAAAAGCCGCCATACCCAGTCCCAAAATCGTCAATTTTGAACTTGTAGCCTTTATTCGCCAGATACAAAATCTCTTTTTTCGCTGCCTCTGTATCTTTTACAGGAATTCGCTCGGTCAACTCAAAATGCACTCTCTTCGGACATGGCCAATTCAGTTCTGACAGTAACTTAGTGAGTTCACCTGATTCTAAATGGGAAGAAACAATATTGATGCTGACCCACACATGCTCAGGTAATACACTAAGATCTTGTATGATTTTACGAATAAGCTGATTCGTCATTGGGACAATCAGACCACTTTCTTCTGCAGCGCCAATGAACATGTTTGGCGACACCATACCCTCACGACGAGACCACCGAGTCAGTGCTTCATACCCCACTGTCGCACCATCACGGCTATCGACAATCGCTTGGTAATAAGGGACAAATTCCGCATTATTAATCCCATTCTGGATCAAGCCTTTGATAGACTTTCTCAAGCTCTTACTGGACACATATACAAACGCAAAAGCCAGCCCCATAAGCACACTGACTAGGCCTCCCCATAGAAAGACTCTTTCCTGAGCATAGCTCTTCAGTTTCTCGCCACTGTGTATTTTGATGAGCATATTGGCTTGAGAATCAGCCGAGAAGAATAACTCCTTTGAAACTGCCGCTTCTTCTGCTGCAATGGCTGGTTTTCCTCGACTTATTGTTAAATCTCCAAATACAGGCTCATCATATATAAACTCGACGAACAAACAGTCTTCACAAGGCGTTTTTATCACTTCTTTAACCCAGCTATTATCGAGAACCCAGACAACTTCAACATGTTCATTTTCATAAATGACCATCCACTCAACTTGATCTTGGTGTTCCGGTAAAATAAGTGATGCAAAAAAGTTTTCGCCAAGCTGAAATCGTTGCGCATTGGATAAATGAGATACTTCACGACCAATCGTGGAGCATGTTTTACCGTCACTCGTTTCCATCGCAATAAAACGGATGTAATGGTTATAAAAACGTGGATCGCGTAATGTTCTAACATCACTATTACTGCACGTGAAATCTAACTGCGAAACCTGCTTTACAATCGCCTCATCCAAATACATGGATCGTTGGTGTAAATAATCGACATAGGTGTCTATTTTAGTCTCTTTGATATAGCTGATGTAAAAATTGGCTATTGAATTAAAAGCCACAACAAAAACAGCAATGGGAACTAGGCCAAGCAAAATGGCATTTCTTGTTATCTTTGTAATCAAAGCTCCTCCTAACGTTCAGCCAAACAACTTAAATTAATGAGTGACATGAACACTATCTCACGTTCACACACCAAAAAGTGAGGATCGAATCTCAATAAGAAGTATAGAAGCGCAAGGCTTGCCACAGAAAATGAGAGTACTGCTGCATATCCAAGATAGCAACTCTCTTGAGTGAGACTTACCGACGATAATCGCGAGAAAAGAGGGGCTTATGCTCAACATAACCAATGTATAAAACGACTTTTTTGCCATCCAATGACTCGCCACAGTCACTAACTTTCCAATTGACCTTTGAAGGCACTAGCAACACACTGCATGATAAAATAGGAAAAGCTACTTAGAGCTTTTTACCAGCATTACAGGCTTATCGACCAGGGAGGGTCATGAAATGAAATTAGCTCAATTAAATATTGCGCTTGCTAAATATCCTTTGGATGCACCAGAAATTAAAGATTTCGTAGACAATTTGGACTTAATTAATGGTATAGCTGAAGAAAGTGAAGGCTTTATCTGGCGTCTAAAAGACGACTCCGGTGATGCAACAAGCATTAAATTATTTGATGACCCGAACATGATTGTAAACATGTCTATTTGGGAAAGTACTGACTCACTTAAAAACTTTATGTTTCGTACCGGTCATAGAGATTTTATGCGCCGAAAAAGCGAATGGTTTCATCGTCTAGCGGAGGATAGCTATGTTCTGTGGTGGGTAGAAGACGGTTATATACCAACACCACAAGAAGCCTTGTTACGCCTTCAGCATTTGCGCGAAAACGGAGATACGCCATTTGCTTTCACATTTAAAACAAACTTTACAGAAGCAGATCTTGTGTAAAGTACGCGTATGACAAAGAATCGGCGTTCAAATTCACACTGATTATAAAGCTAAGTGGTGTGAATCACTGTCAGTTCTATCGACTTACTCGGGAAGAAATGCAAGTGAACGCATAAAATGCGTTCACTAGGTTTATCGTTCATAGGGTGCTCTATTTCAGAAATAAAGTTCATTCGTGCTAAATTTACGGTACCATGTACAATTGACCAAATTGTAGTTATTCATGATTATACCAACTAAGACTCCCTCTCCCCTGCCCTCTGATGTATCTTGCTCTAACTGTAAGGCTTGTTGTTGCCGTCTCGAGGTTATGATTATTTCAGATACTGGCGTACCTGAAGAGTTTATTGCGCGTGACCAGTATGGAGGCGAAACAATGATGCGGCTAAATGATGGTTGGTGTGCAGCTTTAGACAGAGACACATTAATGTGTACGATTTATGAAAATAGGCCTTGGATTTGCCGCGAATTCGAAATGGGCTCCAATGAATGTATAGATGAACGAGTTAAGTTCTTGTAAAACCACTCAAATTTACACTGATGGCAATGCAGAGTATTTGTAGAAAGTGTGCAAAGGAAAAGTAAGGTGTTTAAATCTGAGTATCAACAAATTATGGATACAAAAAAGCCCACCGTTTGGTGGGCTTTTTCTAAAATTTGGTGGGTCCGGGCGAACTCGAATCGCCGACCCCTACCATGTCAAGGTAGTACTCTAACCAACTGAGCTACGGACCCAAATTTTGTGTTCCTAACCATTCAATTCAGAATGGTGCGTCCGAGTGGACTCGAACCACCGACCCCCGCCATGTCAAGGCGATACTCTAACCAGCTGAGCTACGGACGCATTTCTCTGGAACGACGAGGATATTAGCTATAAGCGAACGACGGTGCAAGCACAAATTTACCTACTTTGAACCGTTTGGCGAAAATGTAAACTCAACACGCGTTTTCAGATGATTTTATCAGCAAAGCTGAATCCTTCATGGATTAAAAGTGTGATCTATATAACTTTTATTATCTCACTTAATTGTCGTAAGGCACTTCACTGAGCATCCAAATCTGTAAGGTTTGCGATACCTTAGGGCAAGTGCCGAACAAAATCTGATATTTAGGTTTAAATGGTTCGCCGATATAGGTTGTACGGATCAACTCTCCTGTTTTGACATCCACTTGAGTGCTCACCCTGCCTTTGAAGTTTTGAAATATGACAAACTGCTCACTGTGGTAAACCATTTGCTCTCGGTAAAACAAGAAATGATCTTGGGGTGTCTCTGTCAATTCACACTCCAGTGGTTTCAAATTAGGTATCGCACTAACATTCGATGCGATGAACAACGCCGATAAAATCCATCCGTATCGCATATGGCTGCCCTATTCTGCTCTCTTTTTCAAAGTATAGGCCTTGCCTTGATGACTGATACAAAAAAGGCTTTGATTGTCTCGAATCAAAGCCTCATCCGTTTTGCTGTTCAACTGTCGTCTTTAGTCGTCCGACTCAAACACCACATTGTAATTCTCGGTGTAAGTACAATTTGGTTGGCGGCTGCAAGTAAAGAAGCGTCGACCTTTGAATTCACCTTGGCTTGCGGTTTTAATGATCATCGGACTGCCGCATTTTTTGCAAAAACGCACTTCTTTATCAGGCTCAATCAAATCTATATGTGCCGCAAGCAAACGACGTAATCGCCCAACTTGATAACTGTGCTTTATCGAAGCGCCGATTAAAGGTAGGTTTGCCGTCTTACAAACATGGAGCAGTAACTTTTGTCTTTCTACCTTGCCCTTGCTTAACTCTTGCCCGTTATCCAATTCAACGATCACACGCGGCTCTAGCGTCCTAGGATCACAAATAACGTAATCAAAATAACTTCGAGATATGCGATTGTTCGCGACAAAAAACTGCTTCTTATTTTTGATTTCTTTTGGCGTAACCAAACTGGACATGTTTACTTTCGCGAATACTACGGCATGCTCCCCTACCGCCGCTCTTAACGCATTATAGAACGCACCCTCTTGACCTCTGAGCAGAGGACCTTTCGAGCGATAAGGATAATCACGCGTGTCGTCGTGCTTAATCACGTACTTTTGAATAACAAAGAAGAATAAAACCAGAAGAACAACAATGATAAAAATGTTGGTCATAAATAAAGTGCATCCAAAACAACTCGTTGCTCAAAGCGTAAATGGAAATGCTATGCAGAGCAACAAAACCTCGCAATTTTGAGGAGCCACTACTATAGCGTGATACAGAAAATTTGACTCCCCAATAAAAACGAGCCAATCACACACTTGGATTGGCTCGTTTAAATTTTTGTTAATACATTATGATGCTAAGAATCAACTATTAGCGTCTGGCTGATTCTCTGGCATCGCATCAATAAAAGCAGGCATTTGATTGCATGACTGCACAACCGCGTTAATGGTTGGATAAAGAGAAGTATCTACACCAAAGCGTTGTGCGTTATAAAATTGTGGTACCAGACAAATATCGACAATAGATGGCGAGCTTGTCAGGCTAAACTTACAATCACCATTTAGTTTACGATGCTTCTGAAGTTTCTCTTCTAATGCTGCAAAACCTTTGTGGATCCAGTGATGAATCCAAGCGACTTTGCGCTCTGGCTCGCAAGCTAACTCCCCCTCTAAATACTGTAGAACTCTTAAGTTATTCAGAGGATGAATCTCCATTGCAATATCCTGAGCCAAAGCCAGTGCTTGATATCGAAGTGGTGTTTGCTCGGGGATCACAGTGACATCCGGATAGTGTTCTTCTAAGTATTGAATGATGGCCAGTGACTGGGTTAACTGAACCTCCCCATCCACCAGCACAGGAATCAGTTCAGAAGCGTTTAACTCATGGTACTCGTCACTGTGTTGTTCACCACCATTGCGCACCAAGTGTACCGATTTTGAATCATACGATAACTCTTTAAGATTCAAACAAATACGCACACGATACGCCGCCGATGATCGCCAGTATCCGTACAAAACCATGCTATCGCTCATATCGTCTCCCAACTGGCGCTCTTAATGCTTGAGATATTGGCTAACTTGTTGGTCAATCGAACCAAAGATGTTGTTGCCATCCGCATCGAACATTTCCAGTTTGATTGAGTCGCCAAACGACATGAAGTTAGTCGACGGTTTACCATCACGAATGGTTTCAATCATACGAACTTCCGCGATACATGAATAGCCAACGCCACCCTCCTCAATCGAAGTGCCATGTTCGGTGCCTTGCTTATTAGATACCGTGCCAGAACCAATAATCGCCCCAGCAGATAGCGGGCGCGTTTTAGTCGCATGAACAATTAAGTCTGCAAAATCAAACGTCATATCGATACCCGCATTTGGGCGACCAAACGGCTTGTGGTTGTATGTCGAGACCAGTGGTAAATGCACTTTGTTTTCGTACCACGCATCGCCTAGTTCGTCAGGTGTTACTGCCACAGGAGAAAACGCAGAAGAAGGTTTAGATTGGAAAAAACCAAACCCTTTAGCTAACTCTGCAGGAATTAGGCCACGCAGCGACACATCATTCACCAGCATGATCAAACGAATCGACTCCTGAGCCTCTGCAACACTTGCGCCCATTGGTACGTCACCAGTTACCACAGCAACTTCACCTTCGAAATCAATACCCCATTCATCACTGGCAAACTCGATATTGTCACAAGGTCCAATAAAGGCATCAGAGCCTCCTTGGTACATCAACGGATCCGTCCAAAAACTCTCTGGCATTTCAGCGCCGCGAGCTTTTCGAACCAACTCAACGTGGTTTACGTAAGCACTGCCATCAGCCCACTGATAAGCGCGAGGAAGCGGCGACTCGCAGTAATGCGCTTCAAACTCTTCATACCCTGCGACCGTACCGTTGTTCAGTGCAACGTATAGCTCTTCCAGTTGTGGTGCTAGCGTATCCCAGTTATCAAGCGCCACCTGCATCGTCGGTGCTAAGTTCATAGGGTGGAAAATTTCTGTCGCAGGTACGCAGCGCGTTAAGTCTTTGCTCACGACCATCAACAAACCGTCACGAGTGCCATTTTTCTTGGTTGCTAATTTCATCCTTGCCTCTTACTTCTCTTGCCAGCTATAGACGTATTCTTTGTTTTCTACTTTTTCCAGCTCATCCGAAAACTGAAGTGCGTGACGCGTATCGATCATGACCGCGACTTCGTCGGTAAAAGTCTTCTTATGCTCTCGCCCTACTTTGAAAGCTTTCGGGTGAGGACCATGTGTAAAACCTGCAGGGTGGAATGTCACCATACCCGCTTCAATGTTGTCACGACTAAAGAAGTCGCCTGCATGGTAGAACAAGACTTCGTCATAATCCTCATTGTTGTGGTAGAACGGTACTTTGAGCGCTCCAGGATCACTTTCAATTGGACGAGGAACGAAGGTACACACCACAAATCCTGCTCCTACAAATGTAGTATGTGCAGAAGGCGGTAAGTGGTAACGATGTGACATAAGTGGACGAATATCACGCCAATTCACTTTTACCACCGCCAAATCACCATGCCAGCCAATCGCATCTAACGGGTTGAATGGGTAAGTGATAACACTGACTTTATCGTGGCGTTTCACCTGAACCTGTGTTTGATTCTCAGAATATTGAGCACGGAACTGATCGTTGATCGACGGCGTTTCCAAAACCGCTGGATCAAACACCGCATGGTTTCCAACCATGCCTTTTTCAGGCAATGTATAGGCCGCATCGGTGTTTTCGATCATCAAAATGAACATCGGCTCGCTTGGCTCTAAACGCCAGCTCGTTGAGCGCGGGATCATGACATAATCCCCTTCACTCACTTTCAAATGACCATAATCACAATACAGATCTGCCGTTCCTTGGTGGATGAACAGCAGTTCGTCGCCATCCGCGTTTCTTACCAAGAAGTCCATTTTTTCATCCATACGCCAGACACGAACTTTACAATTCGCGTTGTGTAATAGATGCGGGACTGCCCAAGGGGTAATATGGCTGGCTTTCTCGACTAGATTAAAATCGAACGCTCGTGGACGTAGCTCGCCCTCCCACTCAGACCATCCCGTTGGGGCATGTTGATGATGAAAATGTGTTGCGGGGCCAAAAAAACCACTTCGACCTGCCTCACGTTCATAAATTGCCTCTTCCGGGAAGTCAGCATGCGCTTGTTTAGAGCACACTCCCTCCCGGTGAGGGAATGTGATCCATTTATGCATCGCTCAATACTCCTCGGCGAATTTGGTCTTCTTCTATCGATTCAAACAACGCTTTGAAGTTACCCTCGCCAAAGCCTTCATTGCCTTTACGTTGGATGATTTCGAAGAACACAGGGCCGATAACGGTTTGAGTAAAGATTTGTAGCAAGATGCCATCTTTCGTTGGCGCACCATCAATAAGAATCTGCAAATCACGAAGCTTGCTTACATCTTCACCATGGCCTTCAACACGCTGATCGACTTTCTCGTAATAAGTATCTGGCGTTGGCATAAAGTCCATGCCTCGCTCACGCAATGTTTTGACCGTTTCGTAGATGTCGTCTGTGGTCAATGCGATATGTTGAATGCCTTCGCCATTGTATTCACGGATAAACTCTTCAATCTGTGATTTATCATCTGACGACTCATTGATAGGAATTCGAATTTTGCCGCAAGGTGCGGTCATCGCACGGCTGACAAGACCTGTCAGCTTACCTTCGATATCGAAATAACGAATTTCGCGGAAGTTACCAATACGCTCATAGAAACCAGACCAGACATCCATGTTGCCTTGCTTAACGTTGTGCGTTAAGTGGTCGATTTCGTAAAGACCAACATTCGCTTTTGATAAACGCTCATCAGCATCATCATAAAAACGAAAATCGACATCATAAATACTCTGCTTTCCATAACGATCCACAAAATAAAGCAAGCTTTCACCGATGCCATAAATAGCAGGAATGCTTAGCTCCATCGGCCCAATTTCCGTTTTATATTCTTTACCGCCATTCTCTAATGCATGCGCCAGAGCAACGGTGGCGTCTTTCACACGAAATGCCATGCCACAAACCGACGGACCGTGAACTTTGGCGAATCCCTCAGCTTGGCTATGCGGCTGCGCATTCACAATAAAGCTAATGTCACCTTGTCGATATAACCACGCTTCTTTTGAGCGATGCTTTGCAATTTCCGCAAAACCTAACGATATAAACAGATCTTTAAGCTGTTGAATGCCTTTGTTGTCAGCAGCGGTATATTCAACAAACTCAAATCCGTCTGTTCCTAGTGGGTTATATGCATCAACCATGACTTTCTCCTTGTCTCTGTAGCTTTTGTTTGGACTTATTTTTCTAACTTGGCGCAGGTCTTGAGAAATTGGAATACGTGGGGAGAAATCTTTACCTTGGCGATTTTTACGCATAATTGTAAAATATATGTTACACACAGGAAACGCATCGAACCCACTTTCGTGAACATCAAACAAACTGCTTATTTTCAATATATTAGATTGATATTTTCGGCTTTACGCCAATACACAAAATGTAAACAAGTTGTTACCTTGGCATTTTATCTTGGCAACGTAGCTCAAAAAGTAAAAGGGGATGGAAAGTCTATTGCACCCTATCTCTATCCGATTTATTCATTTGATCCTGCAAAACATCAAAAGTAATGTTTCGTGACGCTTCATACAGTTCGAAAGACTCATCGGTCAGAATCGTGTCATGGATACCCCTTTATTGATTCACCTCAGTTTTATTCAAAAGTAACTGTGCCATAAGTGGTGCTCTGTTCCCTATCGAGCCCTAGCCACAGTGCTTCACGCTCGATCAGAAAAAGAGACATCTAATGACACACATCAATCAAGAACGCCTAGTTGAACACTTTTGCCAACTAGTACGTATCGACAGCGAATCAAAAAACGAAAAACAAATTGCAGAAACACTGGCAGAACAGCTAGGCGAGCTAGGCTTTACCGTGCACAAGCTTCCAGTGCCTGAGCACATTTCTAACGGTTTTAACTTGTACGCCCGTTTAGACGGCAAAAAAGACGGCTCTATCCTAATGAGCTGTCATATGGATACGGTCACTCCAGGTATTGGCATTGAGCCAATCATCGAAGACGGCATTATCCGTTCAAAAGGCAATACGATTCTTGGTGGCGATGATAAATCTGGTATTGCTGCAATCATGGAAGCCGTTCGTTGTATTCAAGCGGAAAACCGTGAGCACAAAACGTTAGAACTTGCTTTCACCGTGTATGAAGAAGGCGGTTTATTCGGTTCACAATACTTCGATATGTCACACGTCACTTCAACGGAAGCAATCGTGTTAGATACGGGTGGTCCTATTGGCACTATTGTGACCGCAGCCCCAGGCCAGCAAAAAATCGTGGCAACAATCAAAGGTCGACCAGCACATGCAGGGCTTGCGCCAGAAGAAGGCATCAGTGCGATCATGGTGGCGGCAGATGCCATCAACCAAATGAAGCTGCTTCGCATCGACGAAGAAACGACAGCCAACATCGGTATGGTTAACGGCGGTCAGGCCACAAACATTGTTATGCCTGAATTAAGAATCGTGGCGGAAGCACGCTCCCTGAATGGCGATAAACTAGATGCTCAGGTCAATCATATGATCTCAACATTAGAGTCTGTCTGTGAAAAACACAGTGCAGAAGTCGACATTGAATCTAGCCGAGCCTACGATGCATTTGTTATTGAAGAAAACCACCCACACGTTAGCGCTATAAAAGCGGCGTTTGCAGAGTTGGGAATTGAGGCTTTCACAAAAGGCACTGGCGGCGGTAGCGATGCTAACAACTTTAACAAGAAAGGTCTCACAACGGTCAATCTTTCAACTGGCATGGCAAAAGTACACACGACAGAAGAGTTTATCGCGGTAAGTGATATGGTCAAAATCACTGAGTTCGTAAAACATTTCCTAGTCAGTTAACGTCGTACCTTTTGAAGAGCAGACGAACTACCCTCCCCTTTTAGCGCGCGCTTGAAGGGGATTTTTTATTTGCGCGAAACAAAGCCTACCCCGTAATGCAGACTTAGCACCAGCTCCATATCAATCCCCCCAGCTCACTTTTTGATACCAAATAGCCCAACATTTGGCACCCTGTTACAACATTGTTAAAACTCGATTGTGTGGACAATTTATACAATATACATTTCTAGCATCTTTCAGGATGAAAAGAGTGAGACAAGGATGAAATTACCTAAGTTGCTTCTGTTAGCATCGATGATGAGCCCAATACTGGCAACATCAAGCTATGCCGCGCCGTATCCCGCAGGTGTGACCCTCGATGAGACACAAGAAATTACGCTAAACAATGGGGCTGAAGTTACTTCTATTGACCCAGCCAAGCAAGCCGCAGAGCCCGCTTTTAATCTCGGTCGAGACCTATTTGAAGGCCTGGTAATTCAAGATAAGCAAGGTAAAACCATTCCTGGTGTTGCTGAGTCTTGGTCAGTCAATGACAACAATACGGTTTATACCTTCCACTTACGTGATGCAAAATGGTCAAATGGCGAAACGGTCACTGCGCAAGATTTTGTCTACAGCTGGCAACGCTTACTGAATCCGAGCACTGCTTCACCGTACGCTTGGTTTGCGGCCATTCCAAATATCGCAAACTCACAAGCCATTATGAAGGGCGAAGCAGAACCCGAGTCTTTGGGCGTGAAGGCGCTGGATGAAACAACGTTCCAGGTAACACTCGAAGAGCCGATTCCCTTCTTTACGAAACTATTAAGTCATCCAGTGCTTGCACCCGTTCATAAAGCGACCGTTGAAAAACATGGCAACCGTTGGACCCAGCCTGAGCATATCGTTACAAATGGGGCGTTTACTGTCTCTGAATGGAAAGTTAACGAAAAACTAGTGATGGTTAAAAACCCACATTATTGGGACGCAAGCAATGTAGTGCTGGAAAAAGTCACCTGGCTACCAATTGGTGATGCAAATGTAGTGCTAAACCGCTACCTAGCCGGTGAGATAGACCAAGCAGTTTCCATTCCTGCCGCTCAGAAGAAAAAGTTAATTCAACAACGCCCACAAGAAGTGGCAAGCACCAGTGCGTCTCTTGGTTCCACATTCTATTACCTCAACACTCAACAAGGACCAACAAAAGACGTGCGGGTCCGTAAAGCCCTCTCATATGCCATTGACCGTCAACTGTTAACGAGTGCTATCTTGAGAAACGGTGGGGTTCCAATGTATACCCTTGTGCCCCCTCAAACAGATGGTTTTAAATCTCACACTCCTGAGTTCGCAACTTGGAACCGCCATAAACGTATCGAAAAAGCGCAGCAATTACTGTCAGAAGCTGGATACGATAAAAGCAATCCGCTTAAGTTAACGTTTACCGTACCAACTTTCTCGATGGACGTAAAAATGGCAACAACCATGGCAGGCATGTGGAAAAGCCGATTGGGTGCGCAAGTCACGATAAAACAGCTAGAACCGAAAGTGTTCTACGCACTTAAAGAGCCAACCGACATTACTCGCGGCGGCTGGACGGCCGACTACAATGAAGCCTCTACATGGTTGGATATCTTCGTTTCTAGTGGCGAGTACAACGATTCTCGTTATAACAACCCGCAATACGACGAGTTAATGGCTCGCTCAAAGACCATGAGCAACCCATCAGAACTGTATCTACAAGCAGAAAGCATGCTGATTGAAGACATGGCCATTATTCCTATTTATCGTCCGGGTAACGATCAATACCTCATCAAGCCTTACGTAGGCGGCTACGAACTGACAAACCCTGAGTCGTCGTACTACCGCAAGAATGTCTATGTAAAAGCCCACTAAAAGCATGTTTTCGGTCTGAGTCGGCAAGTTCAATGTTTATTTGCCGTTCCTCATATCTCTCGGTGGAGAAGGCAACCTGAGCTCAGACCATTTTTTATTCATAACCGTTCGAAGTGATTTCGGATGACCAAAGGATGATGGATCATGATTTGGTACATTGTTAAGCGATTAGCTATCGCTATCCCCACGCTTCTATTCATCGCACTCGTATCATTTTGGCTGATGCACATTGCACCAGGGGGGCCATTTGATATGGAACGGCCTATGCCAGAGGTGGTACGTGCGAATATCGAAGCAAAATTCCATTTGGACCAGCCCTTCCTTACTCAGTTTTGGATTTACATTGGTAATTTCATACAAGGAGATCTCGGTCCGAGCTTCGTTTATCAAGACTTCAGTGTTACACAGCTCGTCGCACAATCATGGCCAGTTTCAGCAGTATTAGGCGTACTCTCCTTTTGTATTTCCGTTCCACTTGGCATGTTGCTTGGCACCATTGCGGCATTGAACCGAAATAGCCGCCTAGATTACGGCCTGATGACACTTTCGATGACTGGAGTTGTGGTTCCGGCTTTCGTGCTTGCTCCAGTTTTAGTCATGATCTTCGCTATTCAGCTCGGCTGGTTCCCTGCTGGTGGTTGGGAAGGAGGAAAGCTGGCTTTTCTTGTTCTTCCCGTGCTCAGCCTGGCGATTGGCTCCATTGCGAGTATTGCACGCGTCATGCGTGGCGCAATGATTGAAACGCTCAACCAACCATACATTCGAACGGCAAAAGCCAAAGGTTTGTCCACAACCTACATTTTATTCCATCACGCTTTGCGACCATCCTTGATTCCCGTCGTTGCGATGCTCGGCCCTGCGTTTGTGTCTGTCGTGACAGGCTCGGTGATTATCGACATCTTCTTTGGTACAGGTGGCATGGGACAACACTTTGTATCTGGGGCTCTCAACCGCGACTACGGCCTAGTAATGGGCATTACTCTGATTGTCGCTTCACTCACTATCTTCTTTAACCTTGTGGTCGACTTGCTATATACGATTATCGACCCTCGTATACGCGTTTAGGAGTCCGGCATGTTAACGATCAAAAAACTGGATACACAAGCTCTTCAAGATCAAGTCGTCGACAATATTGAAGCCGTCGAAGGTCGCAGTCTTTGGCAGGATGCATGGACTCGATTTCGTAAAAACAGAGCCGCGATGACATCAGTGTATGTTTTGGCGTTCATTACCTTATGCATCACCTTCGGCCCCTCTCTTGCCGCTTTTGGCCATGATGAAATTGACTGGGAAGTGCTCATCGATCCATACGAGCTAGGGAGACCTTCACTGAGCAGTGGCCATTACTTTGGTACTGATGACCTCGGGCAAGATGTCTTTGCTCGCACGATGCAAGGCGGCAGGCTCTCTATTTTGGTGGGTTTTGTTGGGGCCTTAGTCGCCGTTGTTATTGGTACGATTTGGGGAAGTATTTCCGGCTATCTTGGTGGCGTTGTCGACAGCGTAATGATGCGCATTATTGAGGTGCTCGATTCGGTACCATTTATGTTTATGGTTATCCTGTTCGTTACCCTTTTTGGCAATAACATCTATCTGATTTTTATCGTGATCGGAATGGTATCTTGGTTGGGCATTGCTCGTGTTGTACGTGGTGTCACCTTCGGTCTCAAAAAGCGAGAGTTCATCGAAGCCGCGCACTCTATTGGGGTTTCTAAATTGACAATTGTCCGACGCCATGTTCTGCCTAATGTGCTTGGGATCGTGATGGTTTATTCCTCCTTAATGGTACCAGGATTCATTATGTTCGAATCGTTTTTAAGCTTCTTAGGGCTTGGTGTTCAACCACCCGACACGAGCTGGGGAATCCTAATTTCCGAAGGCGCAAAAACGATTGACGTTGCATTGTGGATGCTGCTTTTTCCATCTCTGTTTTTAGTTGCCACCCTCTTTTGTTTTAACTTCATCGGCGATGGCTTACGTGATGCTCTTGACCCGAAAGACCGATAAGGACAAACCCATGCTATCTATTGAAAACATGAACGTGCGCTTCGATACGCCAGATGGGCAAGTGCAAGCGGTCAGTAATCTCTCCTACTCGATTAAAGCGGGCGAAACTCTTGGGATTGTTGGGGAATCAGGTTCGGGAAAAAGCCAGTCTGTTTTCGCATTAATGGGGTTAACCGCGGACAACGGCGCCGTGTCTGGAAGCGCAATGTTCCACGGTGATGATTTACTCGCGATGTCGAAAAAGCAGCTCAACCGCATCCGTGCAGAGAAAATCGGAATGATCTTTCAAGATCCGATGACGTCACTTAATCCATTCATGAAAATTGGCAAGCAGCTTTGTGAAGTTCTCATGATTCATAAAGGAATGAGCCGAAAACAAGCAAAAATTGAATCGATTCACATGTTGGATGCGGTGCGTATTCCCTCTCCCGAAACTAGGATGAATCAATACCCTCACGAATTATCTGGCGGAATGCGTCAGCGAATCATGATAGCGATGGCATTGTTGTGTAAGCCCGAGTTGTTAATTGCAGACGAACCAACCACCGCGTTAGATGTAACCGTTCAGGCTCAAATTTTGACGCTATTACGAGACTTACAACAAGAGTTCAACACGGCAATTTTACTGATCACTCACGATATGGGCGTCGTCGCCGAGATGTGTGATCGCGTATTGGTCATGTATGGTGGTCAAAAAATGGAGCAATCCGATACCGAGACATTGTTCGCTCAACCTGCTCACCCCTATACTCAAGGCCTGCTAAAGGCTATTCCTTCTATCACTGAAGATATGCCGCGTTTACCAACCATCCCAGGTAACCCACCAAGTGCGTTGATTAACCATCAAGGGTGTCCGTTTAGAGAGCGGTGCGAGCATCGAGAGACGCGTTGCCAATACGAAACCCCACGGTTTTCTCCATTAAACACGAGCCAGTCCATTGCCTGTCACGTTAAAGCACCCAGTGTTATCACTCCTATTCAAATAAAAGCTTAAGGAGGCGTTATGAATAAAAAAGAAGTCCTCATGTCTGCTCGTGATTTAAACGTCCACTTTCCTGTTTCGCGTCACCTTATTCCAAGTCAACGTAAAATCGTGAAAGCGGTCAATGGTATCGACTTAGATGTTTATCGAGGCGAAACACTTGGCATTGTGGGGGAATCAGGATGCGGAAAATCAACGCTTGCACGCGCGTTACTTCGCTTAATTGAACCCACACATGGCGAGTTGACTTGGAAAGGTCAAGACATGCTCGGGTTTAGTAAAAAAGAGCTTTCCTCTCGACGTAGAGAATTTCAGATGGTGTTTCAAGACCCATCCGCTTGTTTGAATCCGAGATTAACCATCTCAGAATGCATCGCCGAACCACTGCTCACCCACGAGCCACAACTTAAACGGGCAGAGGTAGAAAAGCGTGTCATCGCTATGATGGATAAAGTGGGTCTCTTGGCGAGCCAGCGAAACCGCTATCCACATGAATTTTCCGGAGGTCAATGCCAGCGTGTGGGCATTGCCAGAGCGTTAATTCTCAATCCAGATTTGGTCGTGTGTGATGAACCTGTTAGTGCGCTAGATGTCTCCATACAAGCTCAGGTCATCAATCTTCTAGACGATCTTAAACAAGAAATGGGGTTAACACTGGTGATGATTGCGCACGACTTAAGCGTGGTGCGCCACATCAGCGACCGCGTTATGGTGATGTATCTTGGTAAACCTATGGAAGTAGGACGTTACGATCAAGTATTTGATGATGCTCAACACCCCTACACCAAAGCACTGTTATCCGCCGTCCCGATAGCTAATCCGCAATTAGCACGTGACCGTGAAATACAACTACTGCCCGGCGACCTCCCTTCTCCACTTAACCCACCGAGCGGTTGCGTTTTTCGTACTCGATGTCCAGAAGCCACAGAAGTATGCGGGCAACAGAACCCAATAAAAACAGGCTCGGAGCAGCATCATATCTATTGCTCAAATATGACTTTAGGAACCATTTAATGAACGATACTAACTCAGTAAACCAACGCCTTACGTTATTGCGTGAGGCAATGTCCTTTCACAACGTGTCTGCATATATCGTGACCAACAATGACCCGCATAACAGCGAATACTCAGCGGATCATTGGTTAGCGCGAAGCTGGATTTCAGGTTTTACCGGCTCAGCAGGCGATGTCGTCATTACCCAACAAGGTGGTGGCCTGTGGACTGATGGTCGTTACTATATTCAAGCTGAAGAACAGTTACACGGCACAGGGCTTGAACTGTTTAAAGCCAAACAACCAGAAACACCGACAATTGCCAAATGGCTGGCTACCACGCTCCCAGAAAGCAGTATTGTCGCAGTTGACGGACGTGCCATCAGTTACGCTTTTTATCAAGGCCTCAAACAAGCCTTTGAAGCGAAAAACATTAAGATCATTCTCGACCTGGATTTACTCACACCGATTTGGCTTGAAAGATCACCTCGCCCAAGTGCACCCGTATTCGAGCATCCCACCGCTTTTGCTGGCGTTGATACAGAAAATAAGTTAGCGAGAATCCGTTCTTGGTTAACCGAGAACCAAGTAGATAGCTTATTAGTGTCAACGCTAGATGATGTCATGTGGACAATGAATATTCGAGGTGGTGATACGAATTATTGCCCAGTTTCTGAAGCTTATCTAATCGTAGAGCAATCACTTGCGACACTGTTTATTGATAAAGCCAAACTGCCTCAAGACGTTGAAAAGTCGTTGACCGAGCAGAGTGTACACATTCGCCATTATAACTACGTAAGTCAGTATTTGAATCAGCAATGTGAGGGATTATCGCTCGCTTTTAGCCCGACCCACACAGACAGCTTATTGGTAAGTTCGATTGAACGGAATGTGAATCTAAAGCCAATGGCTTGCCCTGTAACGGCAATGAAGGCCATAAAAAATGCGACCGAGCTAACTAGCCTAGAACAGGCATTAACAGACGATGGTGTGGCAATAGTAAGGTTTATGAACTGGCTCGAAGAGCAAGTTCCAAGCGGACTCGTTACAGAATTGTCTGCTGAGGCACAACTGAATCACTATCGCCGTCAAACCCGACATTATGTGAGTGACAGTTTCCGCACTATCGCAGGCTTCGCAGCTCACGGGGCAAAAATGCATTATGCCGCCGATGAAGAAAGCAATGCGGCAGTCAATGAAAGCAACTTCTTTCTCGTAGATTCTGGTGGCCAATACCTTGGCGGGACAACAGACATCACCCGTACTTTCCACTTCGGGTCACCGACCATTAAGCAACGCAAAGATTATACCTTGGTGCTCAAAGCGGTCATCCGACTGACTCAGACTCGATTCATGAAAGGCTCTACGGGTGCCAATCTTGATATCATGGCGCGTGGCGTCTTATGGCAACATGGTATTGATTACAAGTGCGGCACTGGACACGGCGTAGGCATTTGCTTGAATGTTCACGAAGGCCCACAAAATTTCTCGCAAAGCCACCACGAGGTTGAGCTAAAACCGGGTATGGTCATTACTAATGAACCAGGCGTTTATCGCGAAGGTGAGTACGGGGTAAGAATAGAGAACATTCTTAAAGTTGTAGAAGTAGAACAAAATGAGTTCGGCACGTTCTACGGTTTTGAGACCATCACTCTTGCTCCAATTGCGACCAACGCCCTTGATTTATCAATGCTAGATCAAGCAGAGCTAGACTGGCTTAATCATTACCATTCACGTGTCTATCAGGCGCTTAGCCCTTTTCTTGATGCGCAAGATAAAAACTGGCTGCAAAGCACAACCCAACTTATTGAGAAATAGGATATCAGCAAGTTTTATAACGTTTTCATTTTCATCTCAAACTCCTTGTTTGCCAGCCTTCGGGCTGGTTTTTTTTATAGAGATAACGGCGTAAAAACAAAAACGCCCCGCGATGTTAGCGAGGCGCTCCACTTAGTTTAAATGACGTAGTTAAATTGCCCTACTGACGACACTTCTGAGCATCAAAATCAACGACGATGGCGGCATTCTCAAAGTCACCAGAGACTTTAACGTAGCCCCAGTAGTTACTCTGATTTGACAACGTAATACACTCTCCATTACCAATATTATCTGACCACCCGTGAAGATTAGTACCATCCGGCCAACCAGAGTTACTGTATTCAAGCTTTAGGTTGCCCGTACCGTTCCCCGTCGTTATCGCCAGATTTGAGCTCTCATTCACCGCTGGCACGCTCAGCCAAATGGTTTGTTGATTTGCCAAGCAAACAGGCTCTCCTGCTGTTAGGCGTCCACCGCTTACTTTACTTTGCACCGCGCAGTCTTGTGGCAATGTGTCATTACCGCCCAACGTTGAGATAAAAACACTATGAGTGGCGGTTGCCGTCAAGCCTTCACTGTCTGTAACACTTAGACTGACCGAATACTCCCCTTCACTCCCATATTGGTGCGTCGGCTTGGTTTGTGTACTTGTCGAGCCATCACCGAAGTCCCATAAGACGCTGACGATCTTCCCGTTTGGGTCTGTACTGTTTTCACTGCTAAATGTAATGCTTTCACCGACTTTCCCCTTACTGTTTGCGGTTATGACTGCATTAGGAGCACCATTTGAGACAAGGGCTTGCTGCCACTGCTCAAACTCACTTTGATATAAATTCGCCCATTGGGTGATCGTGGCCTTGTAATTGCTCCAATTCCCTTGGCGTGTTTCCACCAGCATTTGGTTTACGTCATCTTTATGATTTTCAAACATAAAACGTACAGCTAAGTACCCCCAACGATAAATTCGATCGACATCAAACCCATCATAAGTAGTCTCGAAAATCTCACTTAAGGTATACGTCGAGCCGTCTAAAATCGTCTCAAGTGCTGCTTGGTTGTCATTTTCTTGAGCGACATACTCTGCAATGCCTTCACTCCACCACACTATTTTTTCAGTTGGATGACTAAACCCTCCATAGAGATCAAATCGACCATCTAAGTAATGCACGTATTCGTGCTCTAGGTTCCAGACAAAGTGATCCGCGTTCGCATAAGAGGCTTCATAAGCAATAAAGTTGGGAATATTCCCCGGCAGGGAAGGATCTCCCTCCAAGTACATACCGCCATTGTCAGTACTAATATCGAAAATTGGCCCTGCGTACTTACCATAATCGGTGCTTGAATCGAAGATATTGACTTGGAGCTGAGTGTTGTAGTCATCTTTTACTGGCTGTTCACCAGTTTCTAATGACTGATGAAAGTAACCCTCTTCGTAGCCCATTTTAGAACATGCGGCCGCGTGTTGCTCTTGCGTCATATTCTGAGACAAAATTCGGATTGTCGGGCTACAAGTATAAGTTTGCGATAGCACCAAGCCTTTTAGCTCAGTTTCGAAATTACAAATTCCGAACTCACTACAATCTGCGTAATATGAGGCGGTGTCTGCCGCCGCAAGCCAAACCGCGTCACCCCGACCATACATTTCATACTGTTCAAAGATTCGACTCAGCTGACTCTTCACAACAGAACTCGCGTTACCCGTATACTTGGTCAGACGCCCGAGCTCTCGCCCTGCATTCGCGGCCATAAACTCATCTTCAGCACCGATTGATGACGCCCTTAGAGCAAAATCGCCTAAAGCTTTGGCAAGGTCTGTTTGGTTACCAATTACTTGCACAAATTGCTCGTTCCACTGCCCACCAAACAAAATAGTGAAAACACCGTTAACTGCATTGCGCATATACCAGTGCTGGGCGTATTGATCATTCCAACGTGTAAGCCACTGGGTCACTTGCGGTAAGTACGCGTGCTGCAAGCCGGCACTATCCATAGTGATGATGACCTCACTAAGCACTTTGCCGTGACGGTCGCTGTTCTCGTAGAAGTTTGCGTTATTAACAAACGCATCCACTGATTCTTTCACCGCTGGTGTGACCCATTCAATAAATGAGATGTTGTCATTGTAAAACTCGGCGTAATAACCCGCGCGTAAGTATAAGAACAACGTTTCGAGTTCATCGCTCCCGCCACCCGTATACCCCTTCGCCAATGTCGTAGTGTGCTTAGCGATGTTGTACATATGATCGGAGCTAAATACCGACTCTTGAATCCGACTTTCAGCAGAGAATAACTGGTTCACACACGTCGCGCCCTGACTTAAAATTTCGCTGATCAATTGGTTACTGCTTTCGGTAACCAATGCCTCCAAATCACAAGCTGTGCTCGACTCATCAAGGCTTTCGAGTGACTGTACTCGAGTTACCTTGGAGGGCTGAATAGGGAGAGTTGCGGTTGGTTGGTATTCAACTCGATTGGATTCAACACCGTGTGTATGAGCCGAATGTGCATGTTGCTCTGTAACTTGAGAAACTGGCTCGCTTAACGCAAATACGCCAGTGCTGGTTAACGTTGTCGCAATCGCGACACTCAAAATCTTCAGTTCCATCTAATTTCTTCTATATTGAGTTTTCCTTAGATGCATTACGTCTTTTGCATCGCCACTGCCCTTATTACTGCAAGAGCATCTCCATATAATCTACTCGCAAGACAAGAAGAAACATTTTGTTAACAACCGAATGTGGCGGTATCAGTTTTTGGTACTCGAGTTGCCGTTGCACGAGCTTGCCAGAAATCGATTTGCTTTAGTAATATTGATCAACTAGTTGTTTATCTTTCCATTCAAATATCTTTTATTGCTCCTCACAAAAGCGATAAAATGGTTTCTTTTCTTTTTGCTAAACAACTCCTATGACCGACGCTGATATCGAGCTACAACACCTTTGGTTAGAAGTCCAAGCCGAACGCTGGCAAAACCTGCCACGCTTTTTATTCAGTTACTACTGCTACAAGCACAACCTTGTCAGTAAAACCAACAAAGTTTGCTGGGAGACGGCACGTGCAAACCTACCCGCTTCAACATCAATAAAAGAGCGAAAAAAGGCGGTGGTTGAACCGTTAGTCTCTGAGGAAACCGTCGTTGGGTTATTGAAAACCATCAGCAAAGATGGGGAAATGACGTTTGACGTGATGGTAACCACACTTAATACGTTTTTGCACTATGTTGTGATTAGCAAGGAAGAAAAAGCGCAACTTAAATCAAACATGCCAGCTAGTTGGTATCAGCAATCGAACAAGTCGCCTTTGGCACGTTTCGAGCAAGCTGGCATTAAGCTACAAGAGTGATATGTCAGTCATCGCTGACGACAAACACAAAAGAAAAGCGCCTACAATAAGGCGCACTTGGTCAAAAATTGAGGTGCCCCTAAATAAAAGTGCATAGTGACCAACAAAGAAAAAGTCTGGTTATTCTTGAATGCCCCGAATGCGTATATTACGTCTACGCAAAACTTCTAATGTCACGAGCAAACACACCGACATAAAAATCAACAACGTAGCGACCGCCAATATGGTCGGACTAATTTGCTCTCGAATTCCTGACCACATCTGCCTCGGAACGGTTTTTTGTTCTGCCCCAGTCAGGAATAACGCCACCACAACCTCGTCGAACGATGTGCCAAAGGCAAACAAGCCGCCAGAAATCATCCCCGGACGAATCAGCGGAAAGGTAATGTGTCTGAAAGTATAAACAGGGTTTGCTCCTAAGCTAGCCGCCGCTTTTACCAGGCTATGATCAAAGCCGCTTAAGGTCGCAGTAACGGTAATGACGACAAAAGGCGTACCTAACGCAGCGTGTGCCAAAATGACGCCTAGATAAGTTTGTGATAAGCCAAGGCGTGTGTAGAAAAAGTACATCGCAGCAGCAGAGATAATGACTGGTACGATCATGGGTGAGATCAACAGCGCCATAATGGTATTGCGAAAAGGCAAATTACTACTGGCTAAACCCAACGCCGCCAGAGTTCCTAGCCCTGTTGCAACGAGTGTCGCCATAAAAGCAATGAACGTGCTGTTTTTCAGCGCCAACAGCCACTGATCACTAGTAAACATTTCTTGATACCAGCGAGTAGAATACGCTGCCGAATCAAGGTTTAGCATCCCCTCGGTAAAAGTAAAGTAAGGCGTTGCATTAAACGATAACGGGATGATGGTCAGAATTGGAGCGATTAAAAAGAACAGCACCAACCCACAAAAAACTAAGTAGCCTGCGTAAGCGACTCGCTCTACTTTTGATGCATAGTTTGGTAATGCCATGGTTATCCTCCTACCTTAAGGTTATTCATGCCAACCACACGGTTGAATATATAAAACAGAACCAGTACAACGAACAAAAGCAGTCCACCCAATGCGCCAGCCATCCCCCAGTTCAGTGATGTCTGCATATGATAGGCAATCATATTGGATATCATCTGTCCGCTTCTTCCACCAACCAAAGCGGGCGTAATGTAGAAACCAATAGAAAGAATGAAAGTGAGCAAGGCCCCCGCACCTATCCCCGGTAACGTAAGCGGCATATAAACTTTGATGAACGCAATGAAAGGCGTCGCGCCTAGAGAACGAGCGGCACGGAAATAAGTTGGGCTAATTCCTTTCATTACGCTGTACAGAGGCAGGATCATAAACGGCAGCAGAATGTGAACCATAGACACCACCGTTCCGAAGGTATTGTGAATCATCTGAATTCGTTCGGAAGTAAAACCCGACCAAATAAGGAGATCATTAATGACCCCTTGGTTTTGCAGCAGAACAATCCAAGACGTGGTTCTGACTAATAATGACGTCCAAAATGGCAGCAGCACAATGATTAAAAGTAAGTTCGCGCGCTTATCAGGTAAATTGGCAAGCAGGTAAGCAACGGGGTACGCCATCACCAAACAAATTAAGGTGATTGAAATAGACATCCAAAAAGTTTTAAAGAAAAGGTCGACGTATATTTGGCGTTTTTCTGGTTGGGGCTCAATGTCTCCAAACTCATTCACTTGCAAGTCTAGAGCTGCAAGATAATGACTGAATGTTAATGCGCCACTAAGATTCTTAAACGCCGCCCAATATTTAGGATTAGTCCATCGCTTATCAAGCTTGGCCAGCTGTGTCACCGAGCTCGGCAGCGACGCCAAACGAGACAACTTTCTACCTGTTTTCATCAATAAGCTGCGCATACCAGACACTTCAATATTCATTCGGCTGGCTATTTTCGGTAGCTCTTTGCTTTGATAAAGCGCAAGTACTTCAACAGAGAATGCCTCAATGACTTCTTGATGAGGCTGACCTTGATAATCCCAACTTTCTAAGGCTTGAATAGTTTGTGGTAGTGACTGGGATATTTCTCGGTTATCCACGCTTCGATAAAGCATGTCGAGGATAGGAAAAGCAAACGTAAGCAGAATAAAACACACCAATGGCGTTGTGAGCATAATGGAGCGAAGCTTTTTTCGGCGCTCTGCCTTTTGCAACTGCGCTTTCAGATTGGTTTCTTGTTGATGAACTTGACGTTCGATCTCCAATACAGAATCTAATGCGGTTAGCTCTCGACTCATGCTGCTACCTCGCTACTTTGAGTTTGTGTCCCATCAAGAGCATGGCAATCGTCACTTTGCCAACCAATACGACAAATTGAGCCAGGCGTTAACTGCAAGTGTTTACGATTATCGTTAGGTACTTTAACGATGAAGTGACCAACGCTCTCTACTTCGACGACCAAACGATAATGATCACCGTGATAAATCAATTCTCGTAGGACGCCTGAGACTTGGTTCTCACAAGACGCTTTCTCTGGTTGAATAACAATCTTTTCTGGTCGAATGGAAAGTGTTGTCCTCTGCCCTTGCTCAGATACTCTGACAGGTTTCGCAGTAAATAACTCTTTCCCAACGAGCACTTGGCAATACTTTCCGTTCCACTCTTTGACTAAACCTGAGAGTTGGTTGTTTTCTCCAATAAACTGCGCAACAAACGTATTACTCGGAGATTCATAAAGCTCGGTAGGTGTCGCGAGTTGTTGCACTTCGCCGTGATTAAAAACCGCAATACGGTCGGACATAGTGAGAGCTTCGTCTTGATCGTGCGTCACATACAAAATGGTGATGCCAAGCTTTTCATGCAAATGTTTAATCTCCATCTGCATTTGCTCACGCAGCTGCTTATCTAATGCGCCTAGCGGCTCATCCATCAACACGAGTTTAGGTTCAAACACTAATGCTCGCGCTAGCGCAACACGCTGTTGTTGACCACCTGATAACTGCTTTGGGTATCGAGTCGCAACATGCTCAAGCTCGACCATTTCTAATACACTCTGAACTTTGCTTTGAATCGTGTCACTGTCGAGTTTTCGCACCTTCAAAGGAAACGCAAGATTCTCAGCAATAGTCATATGTGGAAACAACGCATAGTTTTGAAACACCATACCAATATCGCGCTTGTGCGGCGCGAGATGATTAACGGGAACGCCATCGATATAAATGTCTCCACCGGTCGCGGTTTCAAAGCCCGCTAGCATCATTAAGCAAGTAGTCTTTCCCGATCCTGACGGCCCCAACATAGTAACGAACTCTCCAGGAGCAATATCTAAGTTGAAGTCTTTCACCACCAAATTCGTACCATCGTAGGTTTTCTTAACGTGTTGAAAGCTGACATAGTCCTTGTTTTCCGTGCTCATGACTTCCCTCTTCTCATTTTTTGAATATTACGAATGAGTAGAGCGTCAGTTAACGCTCTACTAAACAGCACAACTACAGATTGTATTTGGATAGGTCTAAGCGGGTTTCTAACGCATGTTCAACCATTTGAATGACTTGTTGACGCTCTTCACCTTGTAAAAGTTGGCGTGGCGCACGAACTTGTTCAGATCCACGTCCGCAGACCTGCTCGGCCAGTTTAATGCACTGAACCAACGTAGGAATGGTGTCTAAACGCAGCAGCGGTAAGAACCAACGGTAGATTTCTAACGCTTCAGCATAACGACCTTGGCTTGCCAGTTTATAAATCGCGACGGACTCTTCTGGGAATGCGTTGGTTAAACCAGAAATCCAGCCAGTCGCACCTAGCATCAATGATTCAAGAGCGATGTCATCAACACCACTGAACACGGTAAATCGGTCATCAAATTTATTGTAAAGCTCAGTGATACGACGAGTATCAGTGGTCGACTCTTTGATAGCTACAATGCTTTCAAACTCAGCCAGTTTCGCCATGATATCGAGGTTTACATCGACACCATAAGCAACCGGGTTGTTGTAAATCATGATTGGCATTTCTGGCGTTGCTTCTGCTAGCGTGCGGTAATATTCGAACGTTTCGTTCTCAGACGTGCGGTAAACCATGGCAGGCATCACCATACAACCATCGATACCAATTTTGTACGCATCCTGCATGTAATCAACAGCTGCTGTGGTAATAGACTCTGCTGTACCAGCAATCAAAGGCACACGGCCATTTACGACTTCTTTTGCCGCTTGCAAGACCTGGCGTTTCTCCTCCGGGTACAACGCGCAGTTCTCACCGACGGTACCCAAGCAGATAATGCCATTCACACCATCTTTAATTTGGTTATCTATAACAGTTTGCGTTGCGTCTAAGTCGATTGACTGATCTTGACGAAATTGCGTACTGACCGCCGGATAAACACCTTTCCAATCAATTTTCATGAACTACTTTCCTTATATGTATATTGTATGCAATTTAAATAAACGAGCAAAAATGCTCAGGCATGGCTATCTATGCCATTTTCTAACAACACCGCCTTTACAGCGGCCAAATCAGCCAAAGCACTGCCAACTGATTTGTATAAAGTAATGACCTCATCGTTTTGACGTCCTGAGATTTGTTGGGCGCAAAGCTGCGGTAATTCCCCTTTGATATCGTCTGACGTGAACACGCCCTCTTGAATTGGAATGAGAAGATCGCCCGCTTCGGCTAATACGTTAATGCGGCTATCAACATACACCTGTGCTCGTTGCACTGCTTCGGAGTCGCATTCACGCTTATCCAAATCATGATTACCGACCAAATCAATATGGGTGCCCGGATGCACGTCCGCGCCATTAAACAAAGGCTCAGCTGATGCGGTAATACAGCTGATGATGTCAACGTGTTTGATAACGTGGTCCACATTTTCAACGACTGAAACGCGAAACCGACGCTCATCAGGAATCGACTGATACTCTGAAGATGACACAATGGCATCTACCGTCGCCTCGGCTTTGTCTGGGTTGCGCCCCCAAATGTAAACCTGCTTAAGTGGGCGAACCGCAGCGTATGCCCACGCAAAATAAGGCGCAAGATTGCCCGTTCCGCAGATCAACAGACGATCAGCATTGGGGCGCGCTAAATAGTCCGCTGCCAACGCAGAAGCTGCGGCGGTGCGCCAAAACGTTAAAACTTTACCGTCCACGAGTGCGATCGGCTCACCATCGTTTCGTTTGAAAACAAGCAGCTTAGATGCAAGCGTATCTTTTCCTTGCTCGGGGTTATGCGGGAAATACGTAAAGGCTTTCACCGCAATCAACTCCTGGTTCCAAGCTGGAAGTAGCGCAAACGCCTCGTATTCTCCCTCTTCTAAGGGCATAACTCGGCGTTGAGGTATTGTCGCTGGCCGCGAGTACATTTCACGCATCGTTTCAATAAGAGACTTCATTGTTAAACATTGCGCGACTTGCTGTGCTTCGATGACTTTCATCATTTCTCCGAAAACATAAATACAGTTGAGGAAAAGTACGGAACCTCGCTTATAGATGAAAACTCGGCCCCATACACAAATTAACGCCTAATTAAGCAGCCAAGTATTAAACTCTTCATTGAGTTCATCCGCGTAGTCTGACCACCATTCATCGTTAATCAGGAAGGCGGTTTGGAAGTTTTGAGGTGCGGTAGGAAGGTTCGCTAAAATGTCTGGGTTCACCTCCGCCGAAGATGACTTACGTGTAGGCCCATAAGCAACGTACTTAGCTTGATCAGCTAATGGCTTTGTTCCTGAAGAAAAAGCGATGAAGTCCAATGCAAGCTTTGTGTTCTCACTACCCTTAGGTATCGCCCATCCATTCATGTAACCCATTTGACGGTCCCATATAATCCGAAATGGTTGACCTTCATCTTTACGGGCATTGTGAATTCGACCGTTAAACGCCGAGGCGATCACCACTTCTTTGTCAGCAAGCATTTGAGGTGGCTGGGCACCGGTTGTCCACCACAGCACTTCTGATTTGATCGTATCCAACTTAGCAAAAGCACGCTCACGCCCCGCTTCGGTTTCGAGCAGGCTGTAGACCTCTTCTGGCTTTACACCATCAGCCAATAGTGCCCACTCAAGATTGCCCTGAGGTTGTTTTTGCAATGCACGTCGACCTGGAAAAGTTTTTAGGTCAAAGAGATCGGTCAACTTGCTAGGCAAAGCCTTACCTTTAAACGCGTCTTCGTTCACCGCTAATACTGTGGACACAACGATGGTATTGATTGCGCACTCGTGAATCGCACCATCAATGAAATCCTCTTGTGCTGGTGTTCCATCTGCGCCCGGAGGCAAAATACTTGGGTTCACTGGTTCTAATAACCCTTCGGTACAACCACGAACAATGTCCGGCTTGTCGAGAGAAACCAAATCCCAGCGCACGTTGTTCGCTTCCACCTGCGCTTTAATTTCGGCTAATCCGCCGCTGAAATCCTCGGATACGATCTCAACACCTGTTTTTTTAATGAAAGGCTTATGATATGCCTCCACTTGGCTCTTGGTGAATGCACCACCCCAAGATACGACCGTCAATTTGTCTTTAGCATAAGCAGAGGTCCCCAACAGCATTCCTGAAATCAACAGCGCCAATGGTGCTTTGGTCATTCGTGACATGTTTTACTCCTTTTGGTTGCTTTTCTGGAGGCATCCGAGTACGGCTGTTGGACACCAGTTTTGTTAAAATTAAGTTAACATTAGCATTCAATATATTTTATACAATATTTAATATTAAATTTTTCAGGCAAATCGTTGTAGTGAAAAAGGTGAAAGATCAATCGATGTCGGCTTTCCTTCGATAAGCTCTAAAAGGAGATCTGCCGTAATCGCCGCTTGAGTTAATCCAAGGTGTTGGTGGCCAAATGCCAGTAATACATTTCCATCCCAAATGCTATCAATAACCGGTAACGAGTCGACTGTTGAAGGCCGATTCCCCATCCACTTTTCTCCTTGCTTGAGTGGATGTAACCCCGATTCAAACATCTCATCACCTAACTGAAAAAGCATTTCTGAACGTTTCATATTGGGTGGTGACTCTACATCGGCATACTCAACAGTGCCTGCCAAGCGTAACCCACCAGACATCGGAGTCATGATGAATTTTCTATCGGCAGAGCTAATAGGAAATGGCAATACATCACGCTTGTCATCCACCATTAGGTGATAACCACGCTCGGCTTGAATAGGCACTTTGACTCCGGTTAGCTGCCGTATCAAAGGCTTAGAATGTACACCAGCGGCAACAATGATTCGGTCAAATGAATACGTTTGAGACTCAACCAGCACCTCGCCATTTTTCGCCAACGCAGATACACCTTTTTGTAAAACCTTACCGCCAAGAGCTTCAAAAGCTTCACTTAGCTCAACACAGATCTGATAAGGGTCTAGCGTATGTCCTGTATCGGGAAAAAAGACTCCGACACGAACCTTATGGCTGAGATCAGGTATCCGCTTTCGAATCGCCTCTTGCGTCCAAACTTGATACGCCACACCGTTTTTAGCCAGTGAGTTAAGCGTACTTTGGTAGTCTTTAAACAGTTTCTCGTTTTCAAAAGTGAGCAATGAACCATTCATTTTTATTAGATGCGCTTTTCCGATTGAATCAAGCACGCCACGCCAACTTGCCACTGACCGCTCGTTAAGAGTTTTAATCGCGTTTTTTGCCTGCTCCGCGGCTGATGGCTTTGTTTGTAATAGAAAACGAATCATCCACCCGATAGTGCTTGGAATATCTTGCCAACGGATCGAAACCGGACTTTTGGGATCTAGCAGCATTTTAGGTAATTGTGGAAGCAGCGCTGGCGTTGCAAGAGGGAAGATTTGCTCAGTCGCGATATGACCTGCATTTCCCTTAGAGCATCCATTCCCCACGCCATTGGGATCAAAAATCGTGACTTGATAACCTTGCTGCTGCAACTTCAATCCAATTGATAAGCCAATAATCCCCGCACCTATCACGGCGATCTTTTCCTTTTTGGTTTCATCCTTGACCAACATAAATATGCTCCGAGTCACACTTGAAAACGTAGATTGTATACAATATATTTTACATTACGTTAACATCACTATTGTTTAATTCAACCATTTTTTCAGCAAGGAGCGAAAAATGAGACAAGGAACTTTTTTCTGTATTGATGCCCACACCTGCGGCAACCCAGTTAGGCTGGTAGCAGGCGGTGTGCCTCCACTCGAAGGCAATACCATGAGCGAAAAGCGCCAATACTTTCTTGAGCATTATGATTGGATTCGTCAGGCACTCATGTTTGAGCCTCGCGGACACTCAATGATGTCGGGGTCAGTTGTCTTGCCTCCTTGCAGCGATAACGCAGACGCTTCAATTCTGTTTATTGAAACCAGTGGCTGCTTACCAATGTGTGGCCACGGCACCATCGGAACCGTCACTACCGCTATCGAGAATCGCCTTATCACTCCCAAAAAAGAAGGTCGTTTGATACTTGATGTCCCAGCAGGACAAATCGAAGTGCACTACCAAACAAAAGGTGACAAGGTCACGTCGGTAAAGATATTTAACGTACCGGCTTACCTTGCCCACCAAGACGTAACCGTGGACATAGAGGGCTTAGGTGAGCTCACTGTCGATGTTGCTTATGGCGGAAACTATTACGTAATCGTCGACCCTCAAGAAAACTACGCCGGACTTGAACACTACTCTCCAGATGAAATTTTGATGCTTTCTCCAAAAGTTCGCGAAGCGGTATCTCGAGCGGTTGAGTGCGTACATCCAGAAGATCCAACAGTATGCGGTGTTTCTCATGTGCTATGGACCGGAGAGCCCACTCAAGAAAACGCCACCGCTCGAAATGCTGTGTTTTACGGCGACAAAGCGTTGGATCGTTCGCCATGTGGTACGGGAACAAGTGCACGTATGGCGCAATGGCATGCAAGAGGCAAACTCAATCAAGGGGAAGACTTTGTTCACGAAAGTATCATCGGCAGCCTATTTCAAGGACGTATAGAAGGCATTACCGAAGTGAATGGCAAAGCCGCTATTTTGCCAAGTATTGAAGGATGGGCACAAGTATACGGTCACAACACGATATGGGTAGACGATGAAGACCCATATGCGTACGGATTTGAAGTAAAGTAATAAGGATAGTAAGGAAGAATGATGAACCCACAAGAACCAACCACTTTTTACGCAGTCAACGCCTTTACTGGTGAGCCTCTACCCACAGAGTTTCCGGTGCATGGGGAGCAAGAAGTTAATCAAGCAGCCTCAGCCGCCCAAAGCGTTGCGCGTGAGTTTCGCCAACTAAGCAATGCAAAGCGAGCGAGCTTACTTTGCTCTATCGCCTCTGAATTGGAAAAGAAGAGTGAAGAAATCGTTGCTCGTGCTCATTTAGAAACTGCCCTTCCCGAAGCACGTTTAAGCGGTGAAATAGGACGTACCGCCAACCAATTACGACTATTTGCCGAGGTTGTGAGCTCGGGTAATCACCATCAAGCAATTTTCGATACGCCAAACCCAGACCGTCAACCACTGCCGAAACCAGATATTCGTCGTCAGCAAATCGCAATTGGCCCTGTCGCCGTGTTTGGTGCGTCTAATTTTCCGCTCGCATTTTCTACTGCAGGTGGTGATACGGCTTCGGCGCTGGCAGCTGGCTGTCCTGTGATTGTAAAAGGCCATACCGCCCACCCTGGCACCAGTCAACTTGTTGCTGAGTGTATTGAGGCTGCACTTGAGAAAGAGTGCTTACCACAAGCCATCTTCACGCTATTGCAAGGTAACAAACGTGCACTTGGCCAAGCACTCGTTACCCATCCAAAAATTAAAGGGGTTGGTTTTACAGGCTCAGTCGGTGGTGGCCGTGCGCTGTTTAACCTAGCTCAGCAAAGACCAGAGCCAATCCCTTTCTATGGCGAACTAGGGGCGATTAACCCAACATTTATTCTCCCTTCAGCCATACGAGAAAACGCATCATTGGCTGAAGAGTTTGTGGCTTCTATGACTTTGGGCTGTGGACAATTTTGTACAAGACCAGGCGTTGTATTTGTCTTGAATAGCCCAGAAACGAAAGCCTTTATCGAAACTGCTCAAGGGTTAATTCGACAACAATCAACGGCCACTTTGCTAACGCAAGGAATCCGAGAAACGTATGAATCAGAAGTTAACAAGCGAGCTTCCGAAACGGGCATTAATGTAACTCGCTCTGAACAAGCAGAAGTGACCAATGTCTCACCAGCACTGTTCGTGACGGACAGTAAAAACTGGCGTGAAAACCCGCAATGGGAGGAAGAAATATTTGGTCCTCAATCGTTAATCGTAATCTGTGAAGATTTCGATGACATGTTGAAACTGAGTGATTCACTGACTGGCTCGCTCACCGCAACCCTTCACGCTACCGCTGAAGACGAAGAACAAGCCAAGCAACTGCTTCCAAGTTTGGAAGAAATCGCCGGACGAATTGTATTCAACGGCTGGCCAACTGGCGTCGAGGTTGGTTACGCAATGGTTCATGGTGGACCATATCCGGCTTCAACCAATTCTGCCTCAACATCTGTCGGGGCAGAGGCTATTCATCGTTGGTTGCGTCCCGTCGCTTATCAAGCTTTACCAGAATCTTTATTGCCGGATTCATTAAAAGCGTCGAACCCACTGGGTATTCAACGCGCCATAGATGGCAGTGTGTCCCAATAAGATCACCAAATGGCTCAAAAAGGCATCAACTGATGCCTTTTATTTCACTCTACTTCTCAAAACCTTCTTTCCTAGTTGGTTTGTGCCAGAAAAACAATAAACTACTAAAGTAAAATGGATTGGATACAATATTAATTTCACGGGAGACTTCAATGTCACAGAAACCTGTTTTTAAAACGCGCACTCAGCTCGTTGAGGAAGCAATTCGAACTCAGATCTTGAAGGGCGAGTTAAAAACTGGTCAACCTTTACGTCAAGATGCGTTAGCAAAAGAGTTTAATGTTAGCCGAATTCCTGTGCGTGAAGCGTTAGTTCAATTGGAAGCACAAGGACTCGTTAGCTTTGAACCTCACAAAGGTGCGACGGTCACTGAGCTATCTCCAGAGAAAATCAATGAGCTATTTGAACTGCGCGCTGTCGTGGAATGCCACATTTTAGAGCGTGCGATTCAAAATATGACAGACGCTGACCTTGAACGCGCGCGAGAAGTTCGCGAACGTTTCGAGTCAGTAGTGAACAGTGGCGACGAAGTAGAAGAATGGAGCAACTACAACTACGAGTTCCACAAAGCCCTATATGCGCCAGCCAACATGCCTGAAACTATGGACGTCATTTACAACTTGAACACAAAGTGTGACCGATACATACGTATGCAGCTATTGTTCACAACAGGCATTAAAAAGGCAGAAGAAGAGCACTTAAGCTTGTTTGAAATGTGCCAAAATCGCGATATAGAAGGCGCCAAGTATCTGCTGAAAAAACACATTCTAGAAGCAGGCACAGCGATTCGAAACCTGCTGCTTGAAAGGCAAAATATCAGCCAGTAAACGGAATAACGAATAAGGTGATATTCAAGGATGAATGTTGGACCAAAGTTTTTACTCGCAGCGCTACGACAAAAGATTAAAGAAGAAGGGCTTTGCTACAATTCCTTGTCAGAGAAAAGTGGCATCCCTCTATCTAGTATTAAACGCCACCTACATAATCCTGCTTTAGGTTTGGATAAAGTACTTGTTTATCTGAACTACCTGAATACCGATCTCATCGAACTCGCAACCTTAGCCAACGAGCTTCAGCACCAAAACGAGCAAATGCTAACAGATGAAGAGAGCGCCCTTTTCGTTGAGCATCCTTATTTACTTGATTTTATTTATATGCTGACTTCTCGTGATATTAAACCGCAAGAGATAGCCCATACTTACGGACTTTCTGATACAAGCTTACGATTCTATTTGCGTATCGCGGAAATTCTAGGATATGTCGAAAACTTCGGAGACGGCTTGTTTTACCGTTCTGGTCGTCGATTTATTATGGAAGAAGGTACCGCATTGGACACCTTATTCAAAGAGCGATTTCAACAAGAGTCGCTTTCTCATAACATCAACCCAGGTGTGTGTGTGGGTCGTATTAGGCTCACCGAAGAGCAAAAAGTGCAAATAGAGGACGAGCTTTGTAATAAATTAGCGAAACTTAACGCAGTTAACACTTCCAACAACGAAGGTGAACTAACAAATATATTAATGCGCTGTACTCCTGGCGCTCAGATATTTTTCGCAGATGACTTACCGGATATTGATGGAAGCCTGTTAAAGCACGTCGCCCAATTGACTAAAATAAATTAAAACATCAGATTAAAGATTCACTCCAAACCTAGAACGCATCATTTATTCCTGCTAAATCTCTAATAAATAGAATTTCCCGACCCAAAACTTACTTTCTATTTAGCAAACAACAATTAGTCGACAAAGAGAACCCTCCATTTCACCTTTGTTTTTTTCCTTATTATTACGTTGAAACTGCTAAGGAACTTAAGGAATAACTAATGGATTTTTAAGAATAAAAGATAACCATTTTTACGTTATTTACCTCACACTCTTTAAATATAAATTTGCAGACGAACGAATTAAATTAATACATTCACCTAGCTAATAAAAACAAAAGCAAAACAGATAATTATAATTCTATTATTTATAAGGACATAGAAAAGTGAAATTTAAGTATTCTTTAGCAACGGCAGTCACTCTCGCATTATTACAAGGTTGTGGCGGTGGCGGCGGTGATGATTCATCTACTCCATCAACTAGCAGCGCAACCGGGCCAACATGGAAAGCCGGTGATTTTAGCCAACCATCAAGCTCGTTTGTCAACCAATGTGAAACCCCACGAGTGGGTCGAGACCCATATAACAATTATGCCGCCTATCCAGATAAATTAGGTTCTGCTTTACACGAAAAACTCTTTTTAAGAGCTTTTACTAACGAAACTTACCTTTGGTATGACGAAGTTCCTGATAATAATCCAGCAAACTACAAAACCGTGACGGATTACTTCAACACATTGGTCACCTCTGCTACTACCACGACTGGTAAACCGAAAGATCGCTTCCACTTTACCGTCCCTTATGAAGATGAGATGAAATCATCGCAATCTGGTTTAGTCGCTGGATTTGGTTTTAACTGGGCATTCCTACGCGGCGTACAACCTAGAGACGTTCGTATCTCCTATACTGAAGAAGCTTCTCCAGCTGATAGAAACGGCATTGCTCGCGGTGATAAGCTTCTAAAAATCAATAATATTGATGTGGTTAACACCGGTAGTCAGTCCGACATTGATTTTATTAATAAAACTCTATTTAACCCTGACATCAATCAAGATTACACCTTCACATTTGAGAGTGTTGACGGCCTAGAGAAAACCGTGACGCTTACCGCCTCTGATGTCATGACTTCTCCAGTTAAAAATGCCAAAGTGATCGCACACAATGGTATGCAGATCGGCTATCTACAATACAACTCCTTTGAACCAAGCGCTCAAGCCCCACTTATTGAGGCGTTCAGTACGCTCTCGGCAGAGAATGTTGACGAGATCGTCGTTGATTTACGTTACAACGGCGGTGGCTTAGTACTTCAGTCCTCGCAAGTAGGCTACATGCTAAGCGGTGCTGGTCAGAACCGAGTCTTCAGTGAGTTGATTCACAATGACAAAGTGATGCGTACCATTAAAGATGGGGATAACATCTATCGCTTTACAAATCTAGCAATAGACTGGGCAGCACAGAAATATTCGGACCAAGTGCTTCCGACACTGAACAAAAAGCGCGTATATGTGCTGACTTCAGGAGGCACGGCTTCCTCAAGTGAACTGCTAATCAACGCTTTGCGCGGCATTGATGTGGAGGTTATCCAAATAGGCTCAACAACCACAGGTAAACCGTATGGGTTCTCACCAGAACAAAACTGCGGCACTATGTACTACACTATTCAGTTCAAGTCGGCGAACGAGAAAAAATTTGGCGACTTCGCTGATGGTTTTATTCCTACTCCAAAGAGCCAAATCAATACCGAGCTAGGCTTAAACAATAGAGTGGAAGGTTGCTGGGTCAATGACGACCTAACAAAACCATTAGGCGATCCGTCTGAAGGTATGCTTTCTGCGGCGCTAAACTACATGGAAACTGGAACCTGTCCGCCAGTATCCCCTTCAAGTTTCAACGCCATGCCGCGTAACATTTCATCTCCGGAGTTAAGCGATCTTCGCTCTCCGCTACGAACAGAGGCAATTCATGTTGAGATCAACTAACTTTTTACGAATGCTGATTCGGGTTGCGCTTTTCTTAGGCACTTCGATTTCTTTGATAGGATGCCAAGCTATGTCACAAGAACCCGTTGAAGCATTGAGTAAAAAGAACTCTCCGGAAACAGTCATAGAGATTCAAAACGCGATCGCAGAAATCCAAGGGACACCAGCACCTAGAGTCGCAAATAACGTATTTGAATCCTCACCGCATTTGTTGATTGAAAAAGGACGAGTAAAAGGGAACAACAATCAACTGTTGGATGGCAGCTATACGGTTCTTCCAGACCAATATACGTTGCAGATAAGAGGTGAAACCTGTGGCTTGTACTATGCCAAAACAGATACTTTTGTCTCTCTCAGTTCACTAGATTGTGAGCCCATCATTAAGTTTTAGATCTCCCAAAATAGAAGCCCGCTGATATCAGCGGGCTTCCTACTTTATTGTTCAGTGTGAAACGGTCAACGTTACTTTAGTTCAATCCATGCTTTGCGCTGTTGCTTATCCATGTATGACCAAGCTACAAAGCGGCTCACTTTCTGCCCTTGACTCATTTCAACCACACGAATGGCTTTCACACCCAATTTTTCAAGCTGCTTGCGCATCGGGCGAACGTTGTCTTTTTTGGATATAAGTGTTGTAAACCACAAGACCTGTGCGGCAAAAGCTTGGCTTTCATTCGCCATTTTTCGGATAAACGCCGCTTCTCCGCCTTCACACCACAATTCAGCGTTTTGACCGCCAAAATTCAACGCAGGCTTACTTGTCTTTACTGGTGCGGTTTGAGGTTTTAGCCCTTTCTTGCGCTGGTTTGCTTTTAGATTATCGATTTTACGCTGGCTGCCCATAGCGGCATCTTCCGCCGAACGGTGGAATGGCGGATTACATGTCGTCACATCATAACGATCATTCGGTTGAATGATACCTCGATAAATATTGGCATCATTGTATTGCTGTACCAGTGCAATTTTTCCCTTCAAAACACGATTGTGCTCTACGATCGTTTGAGCCGATTGGATGGATTTTGGATCGACATCGCTGCCCGTATAGTGCCAACCGTATTTTGTTACACCAACAATCGGATAAATACAGTTTGCTCCCACGCCAATGTCCAACGCTTTCACTTTTTGGTGCGCGTACTGACCTTTTACTTCACTATCAAGTAGTTCTGCCACTCGGTGAATGTAATCAGCGCGGCCCGGAATCGGTGGGCAAAGGTAGGTGTCGGGAATGTCCCAGAACTCGACACCATAATACGCAGCAAGCAGTGCTTTATTGAGCATTTTAACCGCGTTAGGATCAGAGAAGTTTATGGAATCTTCCCCTTTCGGATTTTTGATAACGAATGGCTTTAACTGTGGTTCACTTTCCACGAGTTTTTTAAAATCGTAACGACCTCGATGAACATTACGCTCATGCAAACCATTCTTCGCTATTTTTATGAACTCGACTTCGCTCTTTCCTGCAGGCTGCGAGGATTTGCGCGCAACTTTGTCTTTAACACGCTTCGGCTTGGCTTTATTCGCGTCTTTATTCTGACCCGCCATTGAAGTCTTTGGCTTTGCTTGCTTCGCGTTGTGATTATTGTTCTTCATTCAAATTCGCTTTTAAATCGAGGTAAATCATAAACAAACGAGCATCAAATTCGAGTTGGTGATACTCAGGCTCCATATAGCAACATAGCTGATAGAACGCCTTGTCGTGGTTTTTCTCACGAGTATGCGCCAACTCATGTACCACCAGCATTCTTAATAGTGGCTCGGGCGCATCCTTAAATACATTGGCAATGCGAATCTCGTTTTTCGACTTCAGCTTACCGCCATGGTTTCTACTGATTACACTGTGCAAACCAAGCGCGTTGTTTACCGCGTGAATTTTCTTATCGTAGACGACTTTACTGATTGGCGCGGCTTTCTTCATGTAGCGGTTTTTGATTTCCATGGCGTACTCATAGAGCGCCCTTTCGCTTTTGATTTGGTGCCTATCGGGATAACGTTTTTCGAACCAAGGAACAAACTTGCCACTCGCTATCAATGAGCTCACCTGCTCTACGATGTTTTGTGGGTAGCCTTGAATGTATCGAAGTGACGGATGCATAGAGTTAACGTCTGTTATGACAAAATAAAGGCGCTCAATATACCTGAGATAAAGGACAGTTTCACCTTAGCTTTCGCCTTTCATTTATGACGAAAGGCCGTTAAACTTCGCCTCCCAATGATAATGGAGAGAAATTCAATGAAACGTGTCGTTCTTTACGTCAAAGACAAATGCCCTCACTGCAAAGATGCTCAACGTTATCTGGATTCGAAAAATATTAACTATCGTTTGTGCAATGCTAAGATGCAACGCGGTCGCAAAGAACTTGATGCGCTTGGTGCTCGTTCAGTGCCTGTTTTAAAAATTGGTGATCGGGTAATGATTGGCTGGAACCCAAAGAACTTCGAGAAGATGTACAAAAGCGACTAGTGCTCGGACGATGAATCTGCGCTGCGTTTAAACGTAGCGCTTGATAAAGTCGATAAACGTTCGATCTGCTATTGATAGGTACCCCTGCTTGCGCCAAGCAAGTGCCAGATCCAGCGTCACTGGTGGTTCAAACGGTAAGCCAACAACGCCCGACTCATGTTGAGTCACCAATTCCAGTAACGCGGTAATCGCAAACTCTTGTTTTACAATACTCAAAATCAAAGGCAGTAAGTTGGTCTCGAATGATGACTTCATGGTAAACCCATGCTCCTCACTCACCTGATCCAAAAATTCGCGGTGAAAATAGCCATGCTGAAACATAACCAAATCGTGTTCAAAGAACTCATCAAAAGTAAGAGCGTGTCGCTGGGCTAACTCATGCTCAGGTGAAACAACTGCGACCATTTGGCTAGTAAACAAATGGTCAGTTTCTAGGTCATCAGGCACGTTATCACAACTGATCACACCGATATCGAGTTGACCATTGAGCAGCATACGACGAATCGATTGAGTCCCAGCTTCGACCAAGGTCAATTTTAACTCCGGGAACTGGCTTTTAAACGCCATCACAATTCGTGGAAAGAAATAACTGCCCATCATTGATGGCGTTCCTAGTCTTACTTCGCCTTTCGCTAAGCCTTTCAACTCATCAATCGCGAGCTGCGCGTCGTGCAACTGTTGAATCACCCGCTTAGCATGTACAAGTAACGTTTCGCCCTCTTTCGTTAAGCTGATTTTTTTATCATCACGGCGAAATAGGGTAACGCCCAAAGACTGCTCAAACTTTTTGATAGAAATGCTTAATGCGGGCTGGGCAATATGCAGGGCTTTCGCCGCATGGGTAATGTTTCCATGTTCAGCGACCGCCAGAAAATGTTTAAGTTGTTTCGATTCCATTAGATCAAAAATATATGGTGTCCATATTTTTAATATATTTTTTTAATTTACAACGAACTGATAGATTGATCACAGTCTCTCCATTTGCTCACATTAGGCAGGATTCATGGTCAGTTTTGGCACACCGGAATACAAACGCATTACGCTCTCGCTAGCGCTTGGTTCCTTCTTGGTTTTTTCAAATTTATACCTACTACAGCCAATGCTGCCCACTTTTGCCCAAATTTTCACGATCTCAGAAACGCAAGTGAACTGGTTATTTGCGGCCTCAACACTCGCTCTCTCTTTTAGCCTCGTTCCAATGGCTGTGTTGTCAGAATCAGTGGGACGAAAGCCAGTCATGATGGCTGGTCTGTTTTCGATTCCTACCCTTTCCGCTTTGATGCTGTTTGGTGACTCATTTCTGTTTTTGGTGGTATGTCGAGCACTGATCGGTGTCGCGCTCGCAGCTTTTGCTGCGGTCGCCGTGGCTTACATGGCAGAAGAACTCGACAAGCACGCCTTCTCGATGGCAATTGGAACGTACATTGCGGCTAACTCATTAGGCGGCATTGCAGGGCGTATTAGCGGCGGCTTATTGGCGGACAATTTCAGTGTTGATGTCGCCATTGAAGTTATGATGGTGTTCACTCTTCTTGGTGTCATTGGCGTTCACTATTTATTGCCAACACAGCGCAACTTCACTCCGTCATCAAGCAGCTTGCGCCATCAAAATCGTGCGCTTATTGGTCATTTTAAAAACCAACGCGTGTGGTTCGCAATGCTGATAGGAGGACTCAACTTTGCTTTGTTCGTCAACCTTTATTCCGTAATGGGTTTCCGTTTGGTGAGTGAACCTCACAATGTGCCCGTCGGGTTGGCCTCACTGATCTTTATTTGTTACTTGGGAGGGACTTTCTCCTCTCGTTGCGCAGGCCACTGGAGTAAACGTTATTCATCAATCCTCGGTATGTTCTTAGGCGCGATAGTGAGCATGGCGGGGATGTGGATTGCGGCGGTTGAAAGCTTGACTGCAATGCTATTTGGGTTGTTGCTGATAAGTTTTGGTGCCTTCTTTACTCATACCCTCGCCTACGGTTGGGTCGGTCAGAACGCCACTCGCGCCAAAGCCACCGCAACAGCGCTCTACTTAGTACACTACTACGTAGGCGGTAGTTTGGGAGGATTCTTACTTCTTTATTGTTGGCAGCATGGAGGTTGGTCGAGTGTTCTTATGGGGGGAAGCGCAGTCTACCTAGCGATGTTTGCTGCGATTGCGTATTTGAAACACATTGCCGAAAGAAAGCATACTGACCAAACACCTGACGCTGCGAGTTTAAAGAGTAGCTAAGGTACGCTCATTTGCGTAATACCTCTCTGGTTACTTGGATAACCAACTCTGCTATGCTTGCGCTACTTTAATAAAAACCAGAAAGTCGTATGTCAACGCGTTCAACACAAAACACAGATATCGAAGCGATCACTCAACAGGTCGATCAATGGCTCAACGATGTAGTAATCGGTCTCAACCTTTGTCCGTTTGCTGCCAAGCCGCAACGTAATAAACAAATCAAAATCTTTGTTAGTGAAGCGACTCAAGAAGAAACGCTTCTTGAAGATATTTTATTGCAACTGATTGAGCTGAGTAACACAGAGCCCGAACAACTTGAGACCACGTTGGTTGTGGTTCCCAACATGCTACAAGATTTCTGGGACTACAACTTTTGCATAGATTGGGTTGAAGGATTAATTAAGCAGCAAAACTGGGAAGGTATTTTCCAAGTAGCGACTTTCCATCCTGATTACTGTTTTGGCGGCGCAAAGCCTGAAGACGACGAAAACCTGACCAATCGTTCTCCTTACCCGATCTTCCATTTGATTCGCGAAGAGAGTATGGAAAAGGTACTAAAACACTATCCTGATCCTGAATCCATTCCCGATACGAACATCGCTCGTGTTTCCGCCCTTTCAGAGGAAGAACGTAAAAAGCTGTTCCCTTACCTATTTCGTTAAGCACCACCATTCCCCAAAGGCAGATTTATCACCAGTTAGATGCAATGCCCTTGGGGTTCAAAGTGCGGTTTGGTATCATTGCCGCTTCAATCGATTCAATGGAAATTAGAATGCAACTGTCAAAGCTAACCCAAGAGATTTTTGATCACTTATACCGTGATATCACCGAGTTCCGTAGTACGTTCGACTTACCAGTCGCAGACGCTGCAAGCCTTGATGCACAAGCAGATACACTACACACCTCTTTGGCGATCGAAGAGCTAACAGAGCTAGCAGAAGCAGATTGTAAAACTGAGCAAGCAGATGCCATCGTAGACAGCGTGTATGTATTAATGGGCCGTCTCGTTCATCTTGGCCACAGCAAAGTAGAAGACAACCTGGCGATCAGCTACTTAATTGATCTTCTATTAAACGTTGCGGTAAACCGTGGTATCGAGTTTATTCCTTGCTGGGATGAAGTACATTCAAGCAACATGAGCAAAGTATGCCGTAACGAGCAAGAGTACTCAGAAACAGAAGCATTCTACGCAGAACAAGGCATCAAGTTGATGGCGGTGCAGAAAGGTGAATACATCATCGCGAAATGCGCCGAAGATTTCGTATCGGAAGGTAAAACCATTCGTAAAGGCAAAGTACTCAAATCTGTTTACTACCGCCCAGCAGATCTAAAACCGCTAACTCAGTAAGCGTTGAGTTTGGCTTTCTCGATTAAAAAAACGACCTCAAGTAGGTCGTTTTTTTATTGTCCCTAAATACTAATCAAAGATTAAATAAGGTTGCTCATCTACGATGACCTTTTTGACTTGAGTATTGAACACTTCCCCGAGAGCTTCTTCCGTTAGCACAGTATCGGCACTTCCTGATGAGTGCAGCACACCGTTGTTAAGCAGCAATACTTTATCTGCGTGCTTTAATGTGCGATTGAGATCGTGATTAGCAACCAATACTCCAATTCCCTGCGCCGCCATAGCGTTAATCAATTGATAGAGCAGACCCTCTTGCGCAATATCTAACGGTGCTGCTGGCTCATCCAAAATTAAAAACTGCGAAAAAGGATTAATGGTACGCCACACCTGCAAACATACACCAGCTAATCGGACACGCTGCCACTCACCACCGGATAATGTTTGAATACTGCGATGAAGCTTATCTTGCAGTTGTACCAGCTCCACCACCATATTGACGACATCACGCACTTTGATATCCGCAATCTCAGCACCACTTGGCAGAGATAAAGCGAGATACTGAAACACATCAACATTAAATGCTGGGCGTGATTGCTGACACAAATAACCTCGAACATGAGCTTGCTCTGACAACGGTAAAGTAAGCAAGTTTTTGTCGCCAACGTACACTTCACCACTCATACCCTCTCGGTAGCTTAACGTACCAGAAATCGCAGCCAATAAAGTGCTCTTACCGGAACCATTAGGCCCAACGACATGTACGATTTCGCCTGCTTTGCATTCAAAAGAAAGAGGCAATAATCGACTACCAACCGACAAATGTTTAACGTGCATCATGACTCTTCACCAGCATCCAGATGAAAATAGGTGCGCCAATCGATGTTGTCATGACACCTAAAGGTAGCTCTGCGGCGTCCAATAACAGCCTTGCGCCGATATCCGCAAATACAAGTAACGCAGCGCCAGATATTGCAGAAAGTGGCAATAAATAACGGTTTTCTGTACCAAAAGCCAAACGCAACAAGTGCGGTACCACTATGCCAACAAAGCTGATGATGCCACCCAAAGCGACTGAACTCCCCACCAAAACAGAAATGGCGAGGATCAGTTTCCAACGCATTTGATGTACATCGACTCCCAATTGGGTCGCATGAATCTCACCAAGCATCAATTTATCAAGCGACTTGCCTTTACAACATAACCAGATAAGCACTGGTAACATCACCAAGGTAACGGTATGTTGATACCAACTTGCGCCACCAATGCTGCCCATTAACCAATACATCAGTTGGCGTAGGCTAAGATCATCACTAAAGTAAAAAGCCCACGTCACAATCGCGCTCGATAAAATACCCAATGCGACCCCAACCAAAAGCAATCGAGCCGTCGTCAGGTGCATTGCCCTTGCTATCGCCACCAAAACAAACGTGAATACCATCGAGCCTGCAATCGCTGCCAACATAAAAACAATCGGGGTAGGAAGAACAGGTGACGCGAACATGATTAAGACCATTGCTAAGCTTGCACCACCTGATATACCAAGCACGCCGGGTTCAGCCAAAACGTTCCCAAGCAACACTTGTAACGTCGCGCCAGATACCGCTAACGCAGCACCAATAATTGCCGCAGACACCAACCTCGGTAAACGTAAGTCCACCAATAGCTTATGTTCAAATGCAGATAAAGATTGAAAAGGAGAAAGGAAAATTTCTCCGACCATCAAGTGGATGGCAGAGAGTACAGCGAGCACGATCGACATAACCATCAGGTTACGTTGCCAGCGTCGTTCCTTGTTCAGGATAAGTTGTTGAAAATCCATAGCGGCCGATAAAAACAAACGAGGCTTAACCTTACAGTTAAGCCTCGGTAAATTGCAATTAACTTCTCAAAGCAATGTTGGATTAATCGTAAACCAACTCACCCTCTTCAAAACGGGTTTTCACTTCACAAACCATCAGAGCTGCACGTTGACCTATCGCGACGTGGCGGTTCGGGAAGACAATCGCTTCGTTTTCATTCTTCGCCATTAATGGTTTGTCGCCATCATGACCAAACACTTCGCCGTGAACAAATGAAGTGAAGTTTTCAACATTGTCGTCGAACATAAAGTCAAAATCTTCGTTCAAGCGAACGATTGTGCGACTTACTCGATATTTAATGCATGGTTTTGGTAGGTGTTCTGGCTTCGTTTCCGCAATCAAATTACGTAAAGACAAATCAAACGCAGTCAATTTGTCGAGGTCATTTTCACCAATACGAGCCACACGTCCAAGCTCCATCGTCAGAGCCTGCGCACCAAAGTTCTCGGCACTGTACCAGCTAAACGTACTCGATGGTGAGTTTGATAAGAGCACAGCTTCAATGTGTGCACTGTCCAAGAAATCGATTAATGCCTTGCTTCGCACAGGATGACGAGTCTTAGGACTCACTGCAAACGTGTAGTGCTTCGAACCTCTAATCGCGCAGTGTAAATCAAGGTGCCAGCGTGTTGTCGGGTCGGTATCCTGATAAAAATCTCGAACAAGCAGCTTAAGCGTATCAGCGATGACAAGCTCTTTTGTCTGTTTGTGTTCTTTTTCGTCAAACAGACGGTTGAGGTTTTCTTCAAGGAATCGCGTGTGCGCCAGAGTGGATTCTGGATGAGCGATAATGAATAGACAACGGGTATCGACCGTCTGGAACCCAGATTCTATGTCTTGAATAATGGAATCCACCAGCTCCATCGGTGCCGTTTCATCTCCGTGAACCCCACAAGAGATGATGACGTTCTTCGTATCCTGAGTATAGTTCTCAGGGATCACTTCTAGTACACCACGCTGATAGAGTTTAAGTTTTACACCGTTAGAAAGCACCTGCTCCGCTGGTGCAACATCGATATGAACATCTAACGTGTCAGTTAAAAACGATTGGCGAAAGAGAGACTTCGTCATGCGTTACTCCTTAATAGCACGGCGGGTATGTTAATAAATTGTACAAAGGATTTTTGTTGCTGCGATCTCACTTATGAGTAGAAATCACTATTTCCCTCGAAAATCCGATACCTTTTCGCGCCAGGCACTCAAATCAAGCATTGAGGCGTTTAATTTTTAAACAATTACAAAGTGTTAGGGCTGTGAACTTTACCACAGCCCTGATTAAGATCATTATGATTTGATCAAATTTTTGTAGCTATAAAGCAGATTATGCATCAACACTGCGAAAAACTTAGCCGCGCTGTGCGAGCAAACGCTCAAACTCATCGACTTTTTCACGCACTAGCTCAACGCTCTGCTGCCAAAACGTTGGTTGAGTTAAATCCATCGATAGATGCTTTTCGACAACATCTTCCGCCATCATGCAGCCAGTATCGCGCAGCAAATTGATGTAATCGGTGTAAAACGCTTCGCCTTTGGTTTCTCGCTGTGCATAAATACCCTTGCTGAATAAGAAACCAAACAGGTATGGGTAGTTATAAAAACTCACACTATCGATAGAAAAGTGCAGCTTGCTTGCCCAGAAGTACGGATCCGGCTCGCTCATTACGTCGCCATACCATTCTTTCCAAGTTTCAGACATCAACTCACAGAATTCATCTGCGGTTAACTCTCCATCCTGGCGGCGTTCATAGAACGATTTCTCAAACTCATAGCGGACCGGAATGTTGATCATTAAAGCTAGCGCAGATGACAACTCTTCCCACAACATCTCTAGCTTTTCATCGACGCTCTCCGCTTTCGAAATCAAATGATCACGAACGATGTTTTCTGCAAAAATAGAGGCGGTTTCTGCTAACGTCATTGGGTAGTAAGTTTGGCAAAGTGGCAAATCACGAATAACCCAGTTATGGAACGCATGGCCAAGTTCATGTGCCAGAGTCATAAGGTCTGAGCGACTGCCACTCCAAGTCATAAACACAAGTGGTGTTCGCGTTGCTGGCAGTTTGGTGCAGTATGCGCCGAGACGCTTGTTGGTATTAGGGGCGGCATCAATCCAACCATTTTGTACCATCAAACGGACAAACTCCGACATCTCAGGATTTACTGTTTCAAATGCTTCACAAATAACATCAATCGCTTCATCAAAGTCGTAAACCTTCGCTTCACCGCTCAAAGCAGGCATAGCCGCCAAGTGATTCCAAGGTTTCATCTCATCCAGACCATGTACTTGCGCCATCAATAAACCCGCTTTCTGACCAATAGCTCGACTGTCTTTGGCTACGGTCATCATCGCATTTAAAGTTTCAGCTTGGATTCGGCTACCATGCAAACTCGGCTCGAGGAAGTGAACTTCACGCTTCGTCGAACGCTTTTTGTTTTCAGTTAAACGCCATCCTGCCAACGCATTCAAAATTGCAGCGAATGATTCTTGGTGCGTTTGCATTGCATCTTGTACGCCTCGCCACGCGGCTTCTTGACGCTCGAATTCAGAACCATAAAGAATGCTCGCCGCTTGAGAAAACCCAAGCTCTTCACTCTTACCATCTGTGTATTCAAGCTTCACTTTCAATGAGCCAGTCAGGTTATCGTATAGGTTGTCGAGTAGACGACACCTGTTACCAAGTGTCGTCCCTCTAAGAACCCAGCGTGCAACTTTCACCGCACTAAGCTCAAGCCTTCACAAAGGCACCTGATGGCACCCAGCAACTTATAAAGCAGTGA
>NZ_JAKKCL010000023.1:0-52393 GCF_021728175.1 Vibrio sp. A1-1 | reverse complement strand
TTTAAGATTTTGTTCGGCTCAATGAATACTGAACATTACATAAAGTAATGTTTGAATTGACTGTGCTGAATCTTTCGATTCAATGGTCACTTCGTTTCATTGAAACCTAATTTGATACCGAGGTATCGAATTGGATTATCATCAACGAGTGCCCACACAGATTGATAGGTCTATATTGTTAAAGAGCAACTCTTCTTTGTAATTAACATCACTTCGGAAGAGGCGGCCATTCTAGCGAGATAATTTATTGTGTCAAACACTTTTTTTAAATTATTTCGTTTTTCTTTTCAGCCTTATCAACTTCGCTTAAACCCTTGTGAGCCCTTGCCCTGTCGACGAGGAGGCATTATAGAGATCGCGCTCACATTGGCAAGCGTTATTTTTCAAAAATTGCAAAAATAATGGTTAAGCGATGAGTTTTCGATCAAAGCTTTATTTATTCAACTTTACCCCAAGAACTCGCACAACTTATCCACAGAGTTATTCTATAAAGCGTGTTTTTCAGGTGCTATAAATAAAGAAAGCTGCTTTATTGCAGCTTTCTTTATTTACTCTAAACTCGATTTAAAGGTCACTATGGTTATATGCCGGACCCATCTTGTTCTGAACCATCATCTTCATGTAAACCACACTCTCGTTTTAAACCAAAGAATCGAGTTTCTTCCTCTGACATTCCCGGCTCCCATTTACGAGTGGTATGAGTATCACCAACTGAAAGGTAACCTTCATCCCACAATGGGTGGTATTTAAGGCCGTGTTGTTCTAAGTAGTAATGAACGTCTTTATTAGTCCAGTCAATTACTGGCAAAAACTTAAACACACCGTTCTGAATTGATAGTATCGGTAAACCTGCTCGTGATTTACTTTGCTCTCGACGTAGTCCAGAGAACCACGTTCCAACATTAAGCTCTTTTAGCGCTCGACGCATTGGCTCCACTTTATTGAGCTTGTTGTATTTTTCAATTCCCTCTACACCCTGATCCCATAACTTTCCATATCGAGCCTCTTGCCAATTCGCACTTTCTTTCGCTCGATAAACTTTTAAGTTTAGGTTGAGAGCATCTGTCAACTCATCAATGAATTGATAGGTTTCAGCAAACAGGTATCCTGTATCGGTTAGAATGACGGGGATATCCGCTTTGACTTGAGTAACTAAATGAAGCATAACCGCAGCTTGAATACCAAAACTAGAAGAAACCGCGAACTCGCCTTCTAGATTATCTAAAGCCCACGCTACTCTCTCTTGTGCTGAAAGCTTTTCGAGTTCGACATTAATTTGAGCAAGACGGAGGATTTGCTCCGTCTTTGTTAATGTCAGTAACTCTGTGAGCTCCAGCTTGGATGCTACAGAATCAAGCATGAAAGTCCCTCTTTGATACGAGCACTTCTTGGATAATGCCAGCACGAATAGTGAAATCGCCAAAGGCTTCGCCTTCTTCACGCTCTTTCGACCATCGACCCACCAGCAGATCCATCTCTTCTAAGATTTGCTTATCCGTGATGTTCTCTTTATACATTTTTGGTACTCGAGTACCGGCACGGTTACCACCTAGGTGCAAGTTGTAACGACCCGGCGCTTTGCCAACTAGACCAATTTCAGCCAACATTGCGCGACCACAACCATTTGGACACCCAGTTACACGCAAAATGATGTTGTCATTTTCTGGTAGGTTGTGCTTCTCCAGAATCCCCTCCACATCAGTAACAAACTGAGGAAGGAAACGTTCAGCTTCTGCCATCGCTAGCGGACACGTTGGAAAAGCAACACAAGCCATTGAGTTCTTACGCTGTTCACTTACGCCGTCGTCCATTAATCCATGTTCACGAGCGATCTTTTCAATCTTCGCTTTTTCGTTTTTAGGTACACCCGCAACAATTAGGTTTTGGTTTGCTGTCATGCGGAAATCGCCTTTGTGGATTTTGGCAATTTCAGCAACACCCGTCTTAAGTGGTTTACCTGGAAAGTCTAATAAGCGACCGTTTTCGATGAAAAGCGCTAAATGATATTTACCATCAATTCCTTCTACCCAGCCAATACGGTCACCACGTTCTGTGAATTCATATGGACGGCTTTGCTCAAACTTAACACCAGCACGTTTCTCGACTTCCGCTTTAAAGACATCGCTACCTACACGATCCAATGTGTATTTGGTTTTTGCGTTCTTACGGTTTGAACGGTTACCCCAGTCGCGCTGAGTTGTGACAACCGCAGCCGCCACATCAAGTGTTTTTTCTAGTGGGATGAAACCGAAATCGTCCGCACGGCGTGGGTAGGTTGACGTATCGCCATGCGTCATCGCTAAGCCGCCGCCGACCAGGACGTTAAAACCAACCAGCTTGCCGTTATCTGCAATCGCTACGAAGTTAAGATCGTTAGCGTGTACATCTACGTCATTTTGCGGTGGGATCACCACTGTGGTTTTAAACTTACGTGGTAAGTAGTTCTTGCCTAGAATTGGTTCGTCTTCTTCCGTGCTTTCTACTTTTTCACCGTCTAGCCAAATCTCTGCATAAGCGCGCGTCTTTGGTAATAGATGCTCACTGATCTTCTTCGCCCATTCGTAAGCTTCTTGGTGTAACTCCGACTCCACTGGGTTAGTGGTACACAACACGTTTCGGTTTACATCACCCGCGGTTGCAATCGAATCAATGCCAATACTGTTGAGCGTTTGATGCATCAACTTAATATTCGGTTTTAATACCCCATGAAACTGGAACGTTTGGCGAGTCGTCAGACGAATACTTCCATATAAAGAGTGCTCCGTTGCGAACTTGTCGATCGCTAACCATTGCGTTGGTGTAATGATACCACCCGGCATACGTGCACGAAGCATCACATTATGTAATGGTTCCAGTTTTTGCTTTGTGCGTTCATTACGGATATCACGATCGTCTTGTTGATACATACCGTGGAAACGAATTAGCTGGAAGTTGTCGGCAGTAAAGCCACCAGTAATACGGTCCTGTAAATCTTGCTCAATGGTGCCACGTAATAAGTTGCTTTCTCGCTTCAGGCGCTCGTTATCAGATAGCGGCCCTAACTCTTCACCTAATACAACCTGCTTGTTATTGTCCGTAGAAAAAGTCATTAGTACACATCCCTCTGATAACGTTTCGCTTTACGTAGGTCATTAATAAATTGTTCCGCATCGTCACGCGGCATCTTGCCTTCTTGTTCAGCAACGATAACCAGTGCGTCGTGCACATCTTTTGCCATACGCGTTGCATCACCGCAGACATAGATATAAGCGCCTTCTTGGATCCACTGCCACACTTGAGCTGCGTTTTCTAAGATGCGATGTTGTACGTAAACTTTTTCTACTTGGTCACGACTAAAGGCAACATCCAATCGGCTTAGTACTCCTGACTTGAGGTACTTTTGCCATTCCACTTGGTACAAGAAGTCTTGAGTGAACGTGCGATCACCAAAGAACAACCAGTTTTTGCCTTCAGCATCACGGTTTTCACGTTCCTGAATAAAGCTACGGAATGGTGCGATCCCAGTGCCCGGACCCACCATGATAATTGGGGTGCTATCATCTTCCGGCAGTTTGAAGTTGTTGTTATGCTCCACAAATACTTTAACTTCATCTCCCTCTTCGAGACGCTGTGCTAAGAAGCTAGACGCACCACCATATCGTTTTTCGTCGTTTTGTTCGTACTCAACCAAAGCAACCGTTAAGTGTACTTCTTCATCGACCTCTTCTTGGCTTGATGCAATAGAGTAAAGGCGAGGAGTAAGACGACGAAGCAAACTAATCAACTCATCTGCGGTTAACTTGGTTTTCTTCTCTGCCAATACATCAACAATTTGAGTATTTGCAGAGTACTCGCGAAGTTTATCTTTATCGTCAACCAGCTTTTGTAGCTTCTTACTACCGGATAACTCGGCAAACTTTGTGATGAGCTGTGGGTTAGATGTTGTGATTTCATATTTCCTCACGAGAGCACTATGGATTGACAAGCTTTCGCCATCAACATCAACGGTTTCAACCCCAGACAAACCGACCTTACCAAGAATGGCATTAGCAAGTTCTGAACTATTTTCAAACCACACACCTAGCGCATCACCAGGCTGATACGTTAACCCCGAACCTTCCAAGTCAATTTCTATATGACGAACATCCTTTCCAGAATCACGACCCGTGATTTTTTGACTGGTCAGTAACGTCGCTGTATATGGGTTTTGTTTATTGTAAGGAGAGTGCGCAGTCGCCGCCTGACCCACAGGAAGTTGAACCACATCCGCTTCAGTGCCAGAAGAAAGCGTATCTTTTACCTTACCTAACGCATTCTTACGCCATTCAGCTGCTGGTGCTTCATAATCCACATCGCAATCAAGACGATCGATAAATGGGGTCGCGCCTAACTTTGATAGGTAAGCGTCGAAGTCTTTACCGGTTTGGCAGAAGAATTCGTAGCTCGAGTCACCCAGAGCAATAACGCCATATTGAAGGTTTGACAGCTTAGGAGCTTTCTTAGATTGCAAAAACTCGTGTAGCTCTATAGCGTTATCTGGTGCTTCGCCTTCGCCATTCGTCGATGCCACAATAATGACATGTGTTTCTTTGGCTAAGTTTTTACCTTTGTAATCACTTGCATCAAAAAGTTCGACAGCAATTCCTTCTGCTTTTGCTTCCTGTTCTAGAGCTTCAGCAACGCCTTTAGCGTTGCCAGTTTGGGAAGCAAAAATAATACTCAACTTACCTGCAGGCTTCGCTGATACGGCTGCCGTCGCTTGTGCAATTGGCGTTACCGCTGTATTTGGTTGATTTTGAGCTAATCCCCAAAAATACCCACTGACCCAAGCAAGTTGCTGTGAAGACAACTCAGAGACAGTTTGTTGGAGTGAGCTAATTTGTTGGTCATTCAGAGGGCTTGCGATTGGAGGATTTCCTCCTTGCCCATTATTATCTTCAGACACATTCTTGTGAGAATACTCATTCTTTTGAAAAGACATTATCACGACATCCCTATTCATTGCGTGACGATAGAGTACCCACTCTCCTTAATAACAAGAAAGAATAGAAGTGAATGTTTTATAACTTTTTGGAAGTAAGAACGGCTTACTTTTTGCTCATCGATCTTCAATGCGGACTTGTTGAAAGCCTACTGCCATTGCCGATTTTGACGCTGCATCCAAATCTTCATAAAGACATTCTTCACCATGACTGTCCGTCAGAAAAACAAAACCACCGCGCGCATGTCTGAACTCCACAACCCAACCACCCTCTTGGATTGCAGGTTCAATAATCGCTTCGACAAGCTGGTTTTCACGGAATAGATGTCTTAGTTCGTTTATTGTCATCGCTATCCCTGCTTTAACTTTCACATTGCTCCTGGGTAAGCATGGTCTAAGTCAGCAAAATAGGCAGAAAATTCGATTGGATATAATGAAGTGATATAAAAAAACGCCGCTTATAAAGCGACGTTTTAAAAAATCGAGTATCTAATCTGGCTGCATTTAGAATGCGTATTCTGCACTCACAAAAAAGCCGTTAGCAAAAATAAACTCTTTCCCTAGATCCGACATGAATTTCTCGGACTCCAAATCAATCACGCGGTAACCACCACGAAAAGCCAGTTGAGCTTTTTCGAGCGGTACATGGTATTGAACACCGGCCATGAAATCAGTGCTTTTGATACCTTTGTTGTCACCAAAGTTTATCTCACCAATCACATCAAAATTTGTGTTCGGAACTTGAATCTCTGCGTAACCGTACCAAGCCCAAATCAGCTCATCAAACTCTTCTATACGCTTGTTTGAGCCAGCATCAATGTATTTAGTGTCACTTAAATTACTGAATGTAACACCCGCATCAAAATGCAATAAATCATGCTCCAGAACTTGGTAGTACATGGTGAAATCGAGCTTATCGAACCCCATGTAATCCGCATCAACACTTGAGTAGCGAAGGCGCGCATTAGGAACGTATTTAACATCATGTTCAATCGCCGCGTAAAATGCGTCTGTTGTGCTGCTATCTCGTCTTACTTCATTTACTTTAGTGTCAGCAGCCCAGATCTCTGCGCCGACTTTCGTCGATACAGAATATTCTGCAAAAACAGGAAAAGATACTGCCAACGATAATGCTGTTAAAGCGATGGTCGCTTTATTTGTCATGTAGTGTGTACTCCGAGATAGCTGATGTTCACGTTGAAGACGTGAGAGGAAATATACCATACTCTCACGTCTCTCTATCAACTAAATCATGTCACTCGTTATTTATAGCGGGGCTGGGCAACGTAATTCTTGAAGAACCAAACACCCAATGCAATCACGATTAACCATGGCAATAGTTTGAGTACCGCTCCGACCATTCCCAGTAAAAACATCACAACTAACGCAATACCGGTTGCTGCGAATACGGTCATCATTGTGATACCGGTAACCAATAGGGTCGCCGCAAAGACTAAAATAAAGATTAGCTCCAACATAATCACTTCTCCATTTGTTTTTAATAAACAGAGCAGTTTCCATACCAACTTACCAAGATAACGATAACACAATGATTTTTATTCAAAAATAAAGCCAGAGGCATTTCTGCACTCTGGCTTACTTGTTCTTTAGTTGGTAATTTTAGCCAACCACTGGTGAATTTTACACATTCAATTCTTTTGGAATCTTCGCTAACGCGTCTTGCAGCACTTCTAGACCAGAACCTGGTTTGTGCGCATTTTCACTGATATGACGACGCCATTGACGAGCACCGGGCATGCTTTGGAACAAACCTAACATGTGGCGGGTAATATGACCAAGGTACGCACCTTTCGCTAATTGCGCTTCAATGTATGGATACATCTCTTCAACAATTTCGCTGCGTTTCTTCACTGGAGCATTAGAGCCAAACAACTCTTGGTCTACCGATGCCAGTAAATATGGGCTTTGGTATGCTTCACGACCAATCATCACACCGTCAAGATGCTGAAGATGTGCTTTTGCTTCTTCTAATGATTTCACGCCACCGTTAATCGCAATCGTTAGGTGTGAGAAGTCTTGCTTCAATTGGTAAGCGCGTGGGTAATCCAATGGTGGGATCTCGCGGTTTTCTTTTGGGCTTAAACCACTTAACCAAGCTTTACGAGCATGGATAGTGAACTGCTCACAGCCACCCTTTTCTGAAACAATAGAAATGAAATCCGTTAGGAACTCGTAAGAATCTTGATCATCAATACCAATACGAGTCTTGACTGTCACAGGAATATCAACCACGTCCTTCATTGCAGCGACACAATCCGCAACCAACTGTGGTTCCGCCATTAGGCAAGCACCAAAGCGACCGTTTTGTACACGGTCAGACGGGCAACCCACATTGAGGTTAACCTCATCATAGCCACGCTCTTGAGCCAGTTTGGCACACTTTGCCAAGTCTTCTGGGTTTGAACCACCCAACTGAAGGGCCAACGGATGCTCTTCTTCGTTGTAAGCCAGGAAATCTCCTTTTCCATGAATGATCGCACCTGTCGTCACCATTTCAGTGTACAGCAGGGTTTCTTTGGTCATTAAGCGATGGAAGTAGCGACAATGACGATCGGTCCAGTCCAACATTGGTGCTACGGAGAGCCTGCAAGAATGAGTCATGATATAAACACCCGTTTTTATGTTGCCAAGGTCGAGCGCAGCAGTACGCTCAAAAAATAAGTCGGGTATTGTATACCCAAGCACCTCTAGGTGCTAGTTTCAGCGAGAATGATTTGGTTGTCTGGCTAGCCAAATGCTTAGGAATATGCAGCAGTAATACGAATTCGTCACTCGTTGATTCATTCTGTGATGACTATTCCGACTTCACACCACCACCGACTTGCTTTAATTCATGATTTTCGTTCTGATAGTGGGTAAAATGAAGCATTTCTAAACGAACTTCGTATAGAAATGATTTATCATAGAGCACGTCCGATAGTTATGGTGAAAGGTTTGAACCCAACAATCATTGAACAAATTGAAAGTATCTGCGCAGAGCGTGGAGTACGATTGACTCCGCAACGCCGACGCGTATTTGAACTCATTTGTTCTAATCGCCGCGCCTCAAGTGCGTATGAGCTATTGGAGCAACTAAAAGAGAGTGAGCCTCAGGCTAAGCCTCCCACTGTTTATCGAGCATTAGATTTTCTCCTAGAGCAAGGCTTCATCCACCGAGTGGAATCGACAAATAGCTTTATTACTTGTTGTTCTTTCAATACTCAGCAGCACTTTTTCCAATTACTAATTTGCGATAAATGTGGTGATGTCGTTGAACTCGAAGATGAGACGCTGATATCCTTGTTAGCCGAAAACGCCGAGAAGCATGGATTCAAACTGACCAACCAAGTTATTGAAACTCATGGTGAATGCCAGGCCTGTTCCTCCGAGACGAAAGAAAAAGTATAGAAGAACGTTATGCGCGCTGAATTTGTAAACCCGTTTTTAGCTTCTTTAATGAACGTGCTAAAAACCATGGCTTCTCTTGAGCTGAAGCCACAAAAACCGCGAATCAAGAAGGATGAGATCGCACGAGGTGACGTTTCTGGTCTGATTGGCATGGTAGGTCCACAAACTCGTGGTTCAATGTCGATTACCTTTGATGAAGCGCTAGCTCTAGAAATCATGCAGAACATGCTTGGTGAGCGTCCAAATGGACTCAATGAAGAGGTCACCGATATGGTGGGTGAGATCACCAACATGGTTACTGGTGGTGCGAAACGCATTCTGGCGGAAAGTGGTTTTGATTTTGATATGGCAACACCCGTAGTGGTTTCTGGCCGAGGCCATACGATTCGCCACAAGTGTGAGGGCTCAATCATCATCATGCCTTTCTCTTCCCAATGGGGAAATGCCTTTATCGAAATTTGCTTCGAATAAAAGAGAAAAAAATAGGTTGGCACTGGCCAACCTATTTTTTTTGCCTCAGGCAATAAAAAAGGTCAGCATTTGCTGACCTTTTCTTTATCTATTCAAACCAAACATTAAGCTTTGAACGCTTTAAATGCGTTGATTAGACCATTTGTTGAGCTGTCATGCGAGCTGATTTGAGACTCGTCTGCAAGCTCAGGTAGGATTTGGTTAGCCAGTTGTTTACCTAGCTCCACGCCCCATTGGTCAAAGCTGAAGATGTTCCAGATAACACCTTGTACGAAGATTTTGTGTTCGTACATTGCGATCAAGTTACCTAGCGTACGAGGCGTGATTTGCTTCACTAGGATAGAGTTTGTTGGACGGTTACCTTCAAACACTTTGAATGGCGCAATCGCTGCCACTTCTTCAGCGTTCTTACCTGCTTTCACCAACTCTTCTTTCACGGTTTCTTCACTCTTACCAAACGCTAGTGCTTCAGTTTGCGCAAAGAAGTTGGACATCAGTTTTTGGTGATGATCGCTAGCTGGGTTGTGGCTGATTGCAGGTGCAATGAAGTCACATGGGATCAGCTTAGTGCCTTGGTGAATCAGTTGGTAGAACGCGTGCTGACCGTTGGTACCTGGTTCACCCCAAATAATAGGGCCCGTTTGGTAAGTCACAGCATTGCCTTCACGGTCAACGTATTTACCGTTTGATTCCATGTTACCTTGCTGGAAGTACGCCGCGAAACGGTGCATGTACTGATCGTAAGGTAAGATAGCTTCTGATTCCGCACCGTGGAAGTTGTTGTACCAAATACCGATAAGCGCAAGGATCACAGGGATGTTGCTTTCTAGGTCTGTTGATACGAAGTGCTTGTCCATCTCGTGAGCACCTTCAAGCAGCTCAACGAAGTTGTCGTAACCTACCGCTAATGCGATTGATAAACCGATTGCAGACCATAGTGAGTAACGGCCACCAACCCAGTCCCAGAATTCGAACATGTTCGCGGTATCGATACCGAATTCAGACACGGCTGTCGCGTTCGTTGAAAGCGCAGCAAAGTGCTTAGCCACGTGCGCTTGATCGCCAGCTGACTCTAGGAACCAATCACGAGCAGTGTGCGCGTTAGTCATGGTTTCTTGCGTTGTGAACGTCTTAGACGCGATCAAGAATAGCGTCGTTTCTGGGTTAACTTTCTTCAACGTTTCAACGATGTGAGTACCATCAACGTTAGATACGAAGTGAAGGTTTAGATGATTTTTGTATGGTGCTAGAGCTTCCGTCACCATGTAAGGGCCAAGGTCAGAACCCCCGATACCGATGTTCACGATATCTGTAATTGCTTTACCTGTGTAACCTTTCCACTCACCGCCGATAACGCGTTCAGTGAATGATTTCATTTTTTCTAGAACCGCGTTCACTGCTGGCATTACGTCTTCGCCGTCTACCATTACTGGTGTATTCGCGCGGTTACGTAGTGCAGTGTGAAGAACAGCGCGACCTTCTGTTTGGTTGATCGCTTCGCCACTGAACATCGCTTCAATTGCAGATTTCAGCTCAGTCTCGTTCGCAAGAGCGAAGAGGTGCTTCAGAGTTTCCTCATTGATGAGGTTCTTTGAGTAATCGACTAGGATGTCTGAGCCGAAACGTGCAGAGTATTTGTCGAAACGCGCTGCGTCTTGAGCAAATAACTCTTTAAGATCCATATCTTGTGCAGATTCGAAATGCGCAGTTAGCGCTTTCCAAGCTTGTGTTTGCGTTGGATTGATATTTTTCAACATGGTCTTTATCCCGATGTTACAGTAGGTTCCATTCCTTACAGTCTAGCGAAAACTGTGGAATCCCCGATTTAGCAAATAGAATATTAATTAGATGTTTGGGCGAATTGCCACAAAACAAGTCTTTGTAATTTTTTTTCAGGTGCCAATTATGACTGAGAGTATTTACACTCACATTGAGTTAGGTCACGTTCCCTGCCCTGAAAATGAACAATTCATTTACGATGACAAGAATCATATCACTTACTAATGACAGGCTCTAATTGGAATAGGATAGACGCCAATTTATAAATTTCCAAAGGAACACGTATGTGGGCACAAAAAACACTGCAATTAAAAGCGAGAAGCCGCGGTTTTCACCTAATAACTGATGAAATTGAACAACAATTACCACAAATAAACGAGCTTTCGGTAGGTTTATTACACCTATTTATTCAACATACCTCCGCCAGTTTGACCTTAAATGAGAATGCTGATCCAACCGTGCGTATGGATATGGAAGCGCACTTCAATAAGTTTGTGCCAGAGCGTGCTCCTTATTATCAGCACACCTATGAGGGGGATGACGACATGCCAGCACACATTAAAGCATCCCTACTTGGCAGTAGTGTGACGATACCAATCCAAAATGGTCGATTAGCTTTAGGAACATGGCAGGGCATTTACTTAGGTGAGCACCGAGACTATGGCGACGGCCGCCGCGTTATTGCTACGATTAACGGTGAATAGATAAAACAAAGGCTAACCTTAGGTTAGCCTTTCGCTGTTTATTTTGAGTACTCCATCTCGACGCGAGGCGTTAGCTTAGTCACGAGTTCATACGCAATGGTACCAATGTGACCCGCCACTTCTTCTACTGGGAGCTCTTTCCCCCAAAGAATCGCTTCGTCGCTGACTTTATCCGTTGCATCTGGTCCCAAATCGACCGTCAGCATATCCATGGAAACTCGACCTGCGATAGGTACTTTACGACCATTTACCCAAACCGGAGTGCCATTCGGGGCACTTCTTGGGTAACCGTCGCCATACCCTACTGCGATGACACCGACTTTTGTATCTCGCTTACTGGTCCACATACCGCCGTAGCCAACACTTTCGCCCTTCTTAACTTCACGTACCGCAATAAGATGGGATTTAAGTGTCATCACGGGTTGATACCCCAGATCTTGTGCGGTCTTGTCATCAAATGGCGATACACCATACATGATGATGCCCGGACGAACCCAATCCAAATGGCTTTGAGGCCATGCCAACAACCCCGCAGAGGCCGCAAGTGAACGCTCCCCCTGACAACCAGAGGTCAACGACTTAAACAGCTCAATCTGTTGGGGAGTGATATGGCTATCCAGCTCATCTGCACAGCCAAAGTGACTCATGTAACGTAACGGCTTGGCTACGTTTGGACACTCTTTCAACCGCGTGACAAACTCATCATATTGCTCAGGGCGAACGCCAAGACGGTGCATCCCACTGTCAATCTTAAGCCACACGACAACCGCAGTTTCAAGGTCGGCTTGCTCCAAGGCGATAAGCTGCTCTTCACAATGCACCACGGTTTGAATGTTGTTCGTCACAAGAACAGGTAAGTCACCAGGAGAGTAAAAACCTTCTAGCAATAGAATCGGCTTTACTACTCCACAAGCGCGCAGTTGCAATGCTTCTTCAATGCGAGCCACACCAAACGCATCCGCATGGTTAGCATGTTTTGCGACATGACGTAATCCGTGACCATAACCATTGGCCTTCACTACAGCCATCACTTTACTTTGGGGCGCTTGCGCTTTCACGCGCTGTAAGTTGTGCTGCAACGCAGACAAATCAATGCACGCCTTGGCCGCTTTCATATAGCTCATGGGGTTACTCATCATCAATATCGAATGCAGGACCCGCGTAGTTGTCAAAGCGCGAGTGTTGACCTTGGAAGGTGAGACGCACAGAGCCGATAGGACCGTTACGTTGCTTACCAATGATGATTTCTGCTGTGCCTTTGTATGGGCTATCTGGGTGATATACCTCGTCACGGTAGATGAACATGATCAAGTCGGCATCCTGCTCGATAGAGCCCGACTCACGCAAGTCCGAGTTTACTGGGCGTTTATCTGAACGTTGCTCTAGGGAACGGTTAAGCTGAGACAGCGCCACGACGGGCACATTCAGCTCTTTTGCCAGCGCTTTCAGAGAGCGCGAAATCTCCGCGATTTCCAGCGTACGGTTATCAGAGAGTGCAGGCACGCGCATAAGCTGAAGGTAGTCGACCATGATCATCGACAGACCGCCATGTTCACGTGCGATACGGCGAGCGCGTGAACGCACTTCGGTCGGAGTTAGACCGGAGCTGTCATCAATGTACATGTTTTTCTTCTGCATCAAGATACCCATAGTAGAAGAAATACGCGCCCAGTCTTCGTCATCCAGCTGACCCGTACGGATCTTGGTTTGGTCAACGCGAGACAAAGAGGCCAACATACGCATCATCAACTGCTCGGCTGGCATCTCTAGCGAGAAAATAAGCACAGGTTTCTCTTGTTGCATGGCCGCATTTTCACACAAGTTCATCGCAAAGGTCGTTTTACCCATCGATGGACGCGCCGCGACAATCACCAAATCAGAACCTTGCAAACCTGCGGTTTTCTTATTGAGGTCAGTGAAACCTGTGTCGACACCCGTTACACCATCTTGCGGTGTTTTATATAACAACTCGATACGTTCTAACGTCTTTTCGAGGATGTTATCAACATTTTGTGGCCCTTCGTTTTCACTGGTTCGTGACTCAGCGATGGCGAAAACTTTACTCTCCGCCATATCAATCAGATCTTCCGAACTTCGACCTTGAGGATCGTAACCCGCATCCGCAATCTCATTCGCGACACCGATCAAACCACGGACGATCGCACGTTCGGCAACAATATCAGCGTACGCATTAATGTTAGCGGCGCTTGGCGTGTTTTTCGCCAAATCTGCAAGGTAAGCAAAACCGCCCACATCTTCTAATTGCTCGTGACGCTCCAGGTATTCCGATAAAGTAATAAGATCGAGAGGCTTGCCCGCTTCAAGAATGGTTTTTACACCTTCAAAAATTAGGCGATGCGGACGACTATAGAAATCACTGCTTACAACACGTTCGGCAACGGTGTCCCAACGTTCATTGTCCAGTAAAAGACCACCAATTACTGATTGCTCGGCTTCTAGTGAGTGAGGTGGCACTTTGATTGCGTCGACCTGACTGTCTGAAGGTTTGCGATTTCTGTTTTCCGCCATGACTTTGCTCGATAACTACTATTGACCCACGATTATAACCTTAACCTAACTGAGATGCTTCCCCGAAGCGACAATTACTTGTTAAGAAATCAACATGCGAACCGCACAAGTAATAGCCTGGTTCTTCCGCCCAGCTCTAATAAAAATTAACCTACCATTGACCCAACAAAATATCTGTATCAGTATCATGCCCCTCCTTTTTAATTACGTTCGAGGTTGATGTGTCCCGATACTGGTTACTTAGCTTTAGCTTACTATGCGCTAGTGCATCGTATGCTGACGAATCAGTACAGCCAGAGCAAAATATTGATGTGCCCGACCCATTAAAAACCGAGGTGGAGTTCGGCTATCAAGCTCACACAGGTAACACGGACTCTCGTTCCCTGAATGCTCGTTTGAGTGCTGAATATACGTCAGGTCGACACCGTTCTAATGGTGAATGGAAGTACTACAACTTGTACAAAGACGGTGAAGAAGACAAACGCTCATCCACCTACGCCCTACAGAGTGACTACAAGTTAGGTCCTAAAACGTATTTGTATGGCAGCTTTAAAGGGGTGGATTCTCGTTACAGTGCCTATTTTAAAGACTACACCTTATCAGGTGGTTTGGGTTACCAGTTTTCCTACACTGAAAACTTCATTTTAGAGGTAGAAGTCGGTCCTGGTTTTCGTTATCAAGAACCAAATTTAGATGAGATAGATGATGACGACATTGTCTTTCCCGATATCGTTCGAGAAGGCATTTTTCGAGGGAATATCAATACGACTTGGCACGCACTAGATAACCTGAGTTTCGCGGCTGATATTACGTTGGTAACAGGTAAAAGTAATACACGGGCCGATAGTGAGCTCAGCGTGACCAATGATATTACTGAAGATATTGCACTGAAACTGGCACACTCTCGTCAGTATCACGATAAAGTGCCTGAAGGCTTAAGCAAAGCGGATAGCGTATTTTCCGTTAATTTACTCTTCGCTTTTTAACCTGTTTTTTCTCCCAGTTTTAGAAATAAAAAAAGCACCTCCGAAGAGGTGCTTTTTAGTATTTCGTCTTGATACTGAATTACTCAGCAGCAACAACTTGTAGGTTCACAGTTGCGAAAACTTCAGAGTGAAGTTGAACGCTGATCTCGAACTCACCAGTTGTACGTAGAGCACCTTCAGGAAGGCGAACTTCGCTCTTAGCAACTTCAACGCCTGCAGCTGTGATAGCGTCAGCGATGTCACGAGTACCGATAGAACCGAATAGTTTGCCTTCGTCACCAGCTTTAGAAGCGATAACTACAGCTTCTAGAGCGTTAACTTTCTCTGCGCGAGCTTCTGCAGCAGCTAGTTGCTCAGCAACTTTAGCTTCTAGTTCAGCACGACGAGCTTCAAACATTTCAACGTTAGCTTTAGTTGCCATAACTGCTTTACCTTGTGGGATAAGGAAGTTACGAGCGTAGCCAGATTTAACGTTTGCAGTATCGCCAAGACCACCTAGGTTACCAATTTTATCAAGTAGAATAACTTGCATTGCTTAATCCTCTTTCTTAATAAAATGAACCGATTACTGATGCTTGTCAGTGTACGGTAGTAGAGCTAGGTAGCGTGAACGCTTGATAGCACGTGCTAGTTGACGCTGGTACTTAGCGCTTGTACCAGTGATACGGCTAGGTACGATTTTACCAGCTTCAGTGATGTAGTTTTTAAGAGTTGCTACGTCTTTGTAATCAATCTCTTGTACGCCTTCTGCAGTGAAACGGCAGAATTTACGACGACGGAAGAAACGAGCCATGGGCTATCTCCTGATCTTAAATTTGAGTAATGTTGTCGGCGTGTAACACTAATTTTCCCACGCCATTTCGGCCGGTTTGATAAGTGACAAAACCACTTACCTTAATGTTACTGCCTTGAACTAAATTCTGAGTTAGTGCTTGTGACCCAAGCCCGCTGACGACTACCGGCATACGACAATAAACTTGTCGAGGTAAGTCAGCTTCGATAATAGTAGAGCGATGCTCCAGCCAAAACCGACAGTGTTCAATGCCACCAGGGCTTTTACTATGAATGGGCGGTTTGGCAATGGTGCCGCTCAGCTCCATTCGATTGGCCATAAGAAAACTTACTCAGCAGCTTCTGACTTAGCTTCAGGCTTAGCTTCAGAACGCTCTTCACGACGTGGAGCACGCTCTTCTTTTTGCTTAAGCATGATAGATTGCTCAGTGATCGCTGCTTTAGTACGCATGATCATGTTACGTAGAACTGCATCGTTGAAACGGAAAGCAGTTTCTAGCTCATCAATTACAGCTTGGTCAGCTTCAACGTTCATAAGAACGTAGTGAGCTTTGTGAAGCTTGTTGATTGGGTAAGCCAGTTGACGACGGCCCCAGTCTTCTAGACGGTGGATTTTACCGCCAGCTTCAGTGATTGAACCAGTGTAACGCTCGATCATGCCAGCAACTTGCTCGCTTTGATCTGGGTGCACCATGAATACGATTTCGTAATGACGCATTGGTTGCTCCTTACGGATTATTCAGCTTCCACAAATGGCTCAGTCGTCCAGAGGAAGCAAGGAACTAAAGATAATTGACTGAGTTTAAGGAGCACGAATAGTACAGAAAGGGCGCAAAATAGGCAAGTGATTATTTGCTCAACGCAGGGGATATTTTATTTCATCCAACACTAGAAATAACAAAGGCTGCCAATAAAGTGACAGCCTTTAAAATCAGGGCATTATCGCGCGTATATAGGGACTTATTTTACTTCAGCCAGTTCCGTGCGCATTTGGTCGATCACTTGTTTGTAATCTGGCTGACCGAAAATCGCCGAGCCTGCAACAAACATATCTGCGCCCGCTTCTGCGATTTCACGAATGTTGTCAACCTTCACACCGCCATCGATTTCTAAACGGATATCGCGACCAGACTCATCGATCATCTTACGAACTGCACGCAGTTTATCTAGCGTGTGAGGAATGAATGATTGACCACCAAAGCCAGGGTTAACCGACATCAGTAGAATCATGTCAACTTTGTCCATGATGAACTCAAGGCTCGCAAGTGGCGTTGCTGGGTTTAGTACCACACCAGCCTGACAGCCGTGCTCTTTAATTAACTGCAGTGTACGGTCTACATGATCAGAAGCTTCCACATGGAATGTAATCATCGACGCACCCGCTTTTGCGAAATCAGGAATAATGCGGTCAACCGGTTTCACCATTAGGTGAACATCGATTGGTGCGGTGATGCCGTAATCGCGCAGTGCTTTACACACAGGTGCACCAAAAGTCAGGTTTGGTACATAGTGGTTATCCATAACGTCGAAATGCACCACATCCGCACCCGCAGCAAGTACTTTCTCGACATCTTCACCGAGACGAGCAAAATCTGCCGATAAAATGGATGGAGCAATAAGAAAATCTTTCATACCTGACCTCAGTAGTAATGAGCAAACAATCTGCGCGCAATTCTACCGAAGCCAGTGGGGAGATCCACTATTTAGATTTAATAGTGTGAGAACTAAGAGCTTGGTTGATCCATCTCAGGGGCATGAAAAAGCGCAAGCAGCTCATCGACTTTATTACGACCACTGCCATTGCGGCTAATGGTGCGCTTCACTTTTACTACATTGAGATCCGCACCGTGATACAACCGACGCGTCAGCGTAGTGTCGTGGTTGGAAATCAGAACCGGAATACCACGCTCAGTCGCCGTTCTTTCAGCAATGTCGGCTAATGCAGCCTGGTCATCCAACGTAAAACCATTACCTGCGTATGAGGTGAAATTTGCCGTGTTTGAAAGCGGTGCATAAGGAGGATCGCAATACACCACACTCCCCTTACGTGCTCGACGAAAAGTTTCTGGATAACCTTCACAAACGAACGTGGCTTTCTTGGCTTTTTCGGCAAAAAACTCCAATTCCGCCTCTGGGAAGTAAGGCTTTTTATATGAACCGAACGGAACGTTAAAACCGCCTTTTTTGTTGTAACGGCATAGACCATTAAAACCAAAGCGGTTCATGTACAAAAACGCTAAAGAGCGGTACATCACGTCATCGGTTTTATTAAACTCAGCGCGAATGTGTAAGTAAGCTTCTTTACGGTTGTTCTCAGCGACAAACCAACGCTTCGCTTCAGAGATATACTCTTCAGGGCGTTCTTTCAGTAGGTTGTACAGATTGATCAGATCTGGATTGATATCTGCCAGTAGGTAATGGTCATAGTCGGTATTCAGAAAAACTGAGCCCGCGCCAACAAAAGGTTCAACTAGCTTTCGAGCCGGCGGTAAATGACGTTGGATGTCTTCAACCAGTCCGTATTTTCCTCCTGCCCATTTAAGAAAGGCTCGTTGCTTTTTCATCTACTGCTCTATCTATCGACCAAAAATTAAGGCTGCGGAATGTAACATATTTTTCAGCGAAGCTCAGGTTTATTTCACGCGATCAATTTCGCGATGAACCTGACGGAGTGATTTTGCCCAAGGACTCACCGACTTAACCGAATCAGGCAAGCTTGCAACGGCATCGCGAGCCATTTGAATTGTCGGATAATCTTGATATGTGATGATATACCACTCGGTGCCATTGCGAACGGTAGGATAAATTCGTACTTGATCATTCAGCCGATGCTCATCGAGGAAGGCTTGTACATCCTCCATTGACGTCATAGCAGCAAGCTGCAGTGTATAGGCTCTTGGTGATAGTGCTTTTAATTCTTCGCGAGCAAATGAAAACTTAACCACAGGCTGCTTCGCACCGTCTTCTCCTGACCGAGCAGAAGTTTGCGTCATACCTTGATTTGGTTTCACGACTTTAATCAAAGGAGAGTCAGTTTCATCAGCAGTTTCTGCTTTATCAGTACCTACGATATCATCAATCGCTTTTGTGTCTGCTGAATCAGCTTTACCTTCAAGCAATGCATCGACCACATTCGACTCAATCACCACTCTCTGTTGATTGTCATCACTGCCAACGCTCGCCACTTCTTCCGTTACTGCTGGCGGTAATGAATCAGAATCATCAATCGCGCCAGAGCCATCAAGGCCACTGCTAGTGTCATCAGTCACAGATTGTAGTGAAGACTGCGCAGCACTGATTCCTGAATCTTCAAAAGTTGGAATAGCCGTTTGCTCTAAACTACCAGCAATTTGCTGCGCTTTATCATCAGGGCTTGGTTGATTATACATCCACCAATAGCCACCAGCAGCAAGCAACAGTAATGCTAATACCACTAACGCAATATTCAGCGGTGAACCGACAATCGAGCGGATAATGATCCTTTTTTCCACTTTCATCTCTCCTAACGCCATGATGTCACCCGGTACTGGGTCAACTTTTTTAAATGCATCTCGAACCCGCTTCTCCGCCTCATCATCAACATAGCGCGCAACAAGTGATTCAAAGAAACGACGGGCTTCCACTTCGGACAACATATCAATATCAAGCTCAACAGGCTTTATCTCTTGTCCGTAACTGAGACGTGACAGCAATCCTTCTAAGCGCCCAGACTGCGTAAATAATAAGACATTGATGGTCCAATTCGGCTTACGATGCGCCTCTAAAACCAGCATCCAAAGCTCAGAAACGAGCGTCTCACTTAATAAATGCGCATCATCAACCACAATCGCGATATCACAAGGCTCATCACCCAATAGTCTTTCGAGGCTATCAAGTAAAGGCTCTTGCTGATTAAACAATGCGTCCGAAACCAGTTGACTCAAAATAAGGATGCGGCGCTGCACATCATCTTGATTAGAATGACAAAGTAACAAACATTGATTCTTGTTACTGGCACCCACTTCAAGGTATCGCTGCGCTAACCAAGATTTTCCATAACCATCATGACCATTAATCGCAATGAAATTGGAACCAAAATTAGTCAGCAATCCCAACCTATCAAGCAACTCGATTTGAGAATCTAATTCCAGAACGTGAGCAACACTCATCTAATAACCTTAATACACTACAAGAATGACGCCCAAAGGCGCCATTACAAGGTTAAATATCGCGACCAAAGTCTATCGCCTGTTTGAGTACGTCTTGTGTCGTATCAGCAATGACCTCGGCACTACCAATGCCTGTAGGTAGAACTAATCTTAATTGACCAGAGAGAACTTTTTTATCTCGCATCATATGTTTGAGGAAGTCATCGAAGCTCATACTTTCTGGAGTATGAACAGGCAGTTTGGCACGACGCAAAATCGCAACAATACGCTCAAATTGCTCTGCTGAGATAAGACCGCGCAGATGCGAAGTTTTGGCCGCCATAACCGTGCCAGCAGAAACCGCTTCACCATGCAGCCAATTGCCGTAGCCAAGCTCAGCTTCAATCGCATGACCAAAGGTGTGACCTAAGTTGAGCAGAGCGCGGATGCCCGATTCTTTCTCATCCTGAGCCACCACTTCCGCTTTTATTTCACAGCAACGTGCAATGGCATAAGTTAGCGCCTCTTCATCCAACGCGTACAAGCGTTCAAGGTTTTCTTCCAACCATACAAAAAAGTCTGCATCGTAAATGATGCCGTACTTAATGACTTCTGCGATACCTGCTGCGAATTCACGCTCAGGCAACGTCGATAAACAGTTGGTATCGATGATCACGGCTTTAGGTTGGTAAAACGCACCTATCATGTTCTTACCCAACGGATGGTTAACCGCGGTTTTTCCCCCCACCGAAGAGTCCACTTGAGATAGTAATGTCGTTGGTATTTGAATAAAGTCGACCCCACGCTGGTAACAGGCAGAAGCAAAACCCACAAGGTCGCCAATAACGCCACCACCTAACGCGATGATCACAACATCACGAGCGTAATTCCCCTCGAGGAGGAAGTTCATCACTTGGTTAAACACATCCAAGTTTTTGTACTGTTCGCCGTCAGGCAATTCTAACAAGGATGCACTACAACCGAGCTGCTCGAGTTGCTTTAAAATTTTGTCAGCATACAAAGGCGCCACTGTGACATTACTGATCACAACAACTTTTTGTTTTGCATTTTTGTTTGAGAGAACTTGAGAGAGGTACGCCGGGTCCTCAAATAACCCGGCGCCAATAGAGATTGGGTAGCTACGCTCAGCTAGGTTGACCGTAATCCGTTCCATCGGTTTGCTCCAATTAAAAAAAAGATAAAAACTTATCTCTCTTCTAGCATTTTTACGATCTGGTTGGCTACCACTTTTGCACTCTGATCGTCAGTGCGAACAGTGTAATCCGCTACTTCTTCATACAGAGGATTACGTTCTTCAGCTAATTGCTCCAATACTTCGCGAGGGTTGTCCGTTTGAAGTAGAGGACGCTTCTTGTCACGGTTTGTGCGCGCAAGTTGCTTTTCAATCGTCGTTTCTAAGTAAACAACAACACCACGTGCCGAAAGACGATTACGGTTTTCTTTGCTCTTAACAGAGCCACCGCCAGTCGCAAGCACGATGCCTTGCTCTTGTGTTAGGTCTTCAAGTACCGCTTCTTCACGCTTGCGGAAGCCTTCTTCACCTTCTACATCAAAAACCCAAGAGATGTCTGCACCAGTGCGTTCTTCGATCACTGTATCGGAGTCAACAAACTCCATATGCAGTTGCTGTGCTAGATGTCTACCAATTGTACTTTTGCCGGCGCCCATTGGGCCAACAAGGAAAATATTACGTTTCTCAGCCATGTTTAGCAGTAATTTACAACATTGATTCAATAAGATCGCCACAAGAAAACACAGCTAAATCGCTGTTCTACAAGGCTTGTGGCACCAGTTCCTCACAGATAATTCGTGATAAGACCCGAAATTATCCAAGCATGGTGCCACTATTGCAACTTTATTTTTGATTTAATCAGTTTTTCACGAGGTAGAACTACTGAATCACCACCTTAGGGGTGACGAAAATTAACAGCTCACTTTTGCCAACATTTTCATAACTTCGACGGAAAAGCGCACCTAATAGTGGCAGATCGCCTAACAAAGGCACTTTGTCCACCGAGTTAGTAATGCTGTGCTGGAAAATACCACCAAGAACGACGGTTTCACCGTTATTTACTAACACTTGCGTCCCGATACGCTGAGTATCAATCGCAACGGCTTCACCAGTGCCTGTTTTCACGACTTGTCCAGGTCTATCTTGCGTAACGCTTAAGTCCAACACAAGACGGTTATCCGGTGTAATTTGTGGCGTCACCTTCAAACTCAATACTGCTTTTTTGAACGTTACCGTCGTAGCACCACTTGATGAGGACTCTAGATAAGGTATCTCGGTACCTTGCTCAATATAGGCAGGCTTCTTATTAGTAGTGATCAAACGTGGGCTTGAGATAATCTCAGCTTTGGACTCTTGTTGCAGCGCAGAAAGCTCGAGGTCTAACAAGGTGTCTGAGCCTAATTTTGCAACCTGAAAAGCAATGCTAGTCGCGTTTGGACTGGTTGCAGCTAAGTTTACGTTTAGGAAGTCATCGATACCTACTCCATCACCGTCACCACCGTCTTCTCCTTCACCACCACCGTTATATAAACCGATCGTGGCAAGGTTGTTTTCGATAGAGCCACCAACCGTGTTATTGCCATTAATAGAGGTAAAGCCCCAGCGAATTCCCAACTCGTCCATGTTGCCTTCATTGATGGTCACAATACGCGCTTCAATTTGAACCTGCTTCACCGGGATATCCAAAGATTCAATAATTTCTCGAATCACTTCAATGTTTTCAGGTAGCTCACGAATCAATAACGAGTTAGTCCGCTCATCAATGGTCATACTGCCTCGCTCAGACAACATACTGATGTTCCCTTCTCCGTTGATCATCTCTGCAATATCTGATGCTTTAGCGAAGTTTACCTTGATGATTTCAGACGAAAGCTCTCCCATCGTTTGTTCTAGCTGCTGCTTTTCGAGTTGCTGTTTTTCGCGCAGATCAAGCTCATCTGTTGGAGCAACCAGAATCACGTTGCCCTCAACACGCTTATCTAACCCCTTAACTTGCAAAATAATATCCAGCACTTGCTGCCACGGAACACCATCAAGACGAAGTGTGAGGTTACCTTCTACAGAATCTGAAACAACCAAGTTGAACTGGTTGTAGTCAGCAATCAGCTGTAACACATTACGTACAGGAATATCTTGGAAGTTAATCGAAATGAGCTTGCCTTCTTTTTCTAGAATGCTTTTATCCGGGGCTTTCTCATTGGGTTTGATCTTAGCCACTTTGATTTCCAAGAATCGCCCCGTTAAACGGTAATCATGCGTATATTCTTCATTAATGTGCGCAACCAAGCGCGTAGTTGAGGTATCGCGAAACACCTCTACGCTTTCAACCACAGTCGAGAAATCTTTTACGTCTAGGAGATACAGTTGCTCGTCTTTTACCGAAGTATTAAGCAAATCGATACTTAACCCTTCCTGTACGCGTTTGACATCGACAATCGCGGCAGGTGACGCCAGTTCAACGACTATAACGGCGTCTTTATCTTTATTAGTGCGAAAGTCGATACTCTTTAAGGCATTAGACGATACTTCTTCTGCTGCCACTAAAGGGGCTAAAAATACAAACAACCATAAGGAGAAGAGCCCTGTTAGTATCCTTGGTGTACGTGTTAATCCTTGTCTCATTTTCATTACTCAATATCAAAAATAAATGGGGCTATCTCAAAGCCAACTTAACTTTACGCTTCTGCCAACACCCTAAGCCGTCGGGCAACGTTTCATTAACTAACAAATAGGAATGGCTGACGTGGGTCACTTTGCCATTGTTGCGTCCGAGGTATTGCCCCGGCTTCACTTTATAAACGGTGCCATTGGGTGCCTGAACGAGACCAGAAACCGTATTACCCATGCCCATAACTCCTTTCAAACGTAATTGGCTTAATGGGAATTTTTCTAATTTGCCAGTGCGCCTTCTTGAAGGCGGTTGCCAGCAATCTTTTCTTGCAACGGGCTGAGTGGCGATGGTGGCTTCTTTTGGCAACTCAAAGGGCGCACGCTGTACTTCAGGTGCGTACGTGACGGCAACATACTTATCTGCAGGCTTAAGTTTCTCGACATCTCGACGCGCCTGACTCTCCACCCCTCGAATAAAATCCGTTAATGACTCATCATTCGCCTGACATCCAAGTAGCAGAGACCCCATCAGTACCAGTAACAAATGCTTACTTGTCATTGTTCGTCTCCTCTGGCTTAAACTGATAGGTATTGGCTCGTACCCTAAAGTGCAGAGTTTCACTTTCTTGGCTGACACGCTGCCAAGTCACATCTTTAAACGTGATGATTCGAGGTAGCGTTGCTATCGCCTGAGAAAAATGGCCGATGTCATGAAAATCTCCCGTTAACTCAATGTTTAAAGGAAGACGATAGAGGAAATGCTCTGATTGCTTTTCACCCCAGTCGATACGGGTAAAGGTCAACTTATTGTCGATACCGAGTTCATTCACCGAAGCGAGCATCGTAGCCAACTCTTTTTGCGCGGGCAGTTGTTGTAGCAATAATTCGTAACGCGTGGTGAGTTCATCCAATTGAGATTGAAGCTGAGGCAATGCTGCTACTTTGTTCGCTTTGATCTTCAATGCCACCTTGAGCGTCTGCTCCTGCTGGACCAAGTTATTCAATTGCTCTTCTTTTGGCTTAAGGTAAAACCAATAGCCAAAACCTTGAATGAGGAAAATCAGCAGCGCGATAACCACAAGCTGAGGCAACAATGGCCACTCTGCCATTTCATCTATTTCGAGATCCTGCCAATCAACCATGCTGGGCCTCCACTTTCTTCTCCGGCACTTTGAACATGAAAGACACTTTGAACGTTTGGAACTCTTTTCCAAAACGCGCTTTTCCGTGAACGATGGAGTGCATTTCTACATCATTCAACTTGGCCGAACGCTCCATGTTGTCCAGCATCGTGGCAAGTTTTGGAGTGCTATCAGAGATCCCCGAGATCTCAATTTCCAGATCATTCATTTTGATCTTGTCGACATATACACCTTCAGGAATGACGGCTGGCATCAAGTTCATAAACTCGGTCGTTTTGTTTCTACCGTTTTGTAACCCTTCAACCACTTTTAAACGTTCGAGGATTTTGCTGTGCTCTTGCTCGGCTATTTTCATTGCTTCAATACGCTGGTCGAGCTCAGCAATGTAGTGAGTAAGGTAATCAAGCCGCTCCTGCTGCTGATCTTGTTGGTACTCAAAAAACTTTCCAATACCCCATTGAATACCAATGGCGACCAACATGCCTAACGCGACCAAGCTAATGAAACGACGTCGGTGCTCTTCTCTTTGGTTCTCTCGCCAAGGAAGTAAATTAATGCGATAAAGCACGCGCACCTCCTAGCCAATGAATGCCACGAATCGCGAGTCCTGCGGCTGTAGAGAAATTCTGCCAATCCGCGGCACGACGCTTACGTTTGGACACCTTCATCTCAAATAGCCCTAGCGGGTTTAGCAATTCACACTCTAGTGACAGTTGCTGAGATAACTCTTCCGCGAGCATTGGTGTCGAAGCTCCTTCCCCTGATAACCAGATACCTTTGATATTTTGCGAGCCATTAATTGAAGTGTAGAGCTGCATCTGACGTTTCACCCGTTCCACGATTTGGCGATTAAACAGCTCTGTTTTCTCCTGAGCATCATCGGACATCAAATCATCTTGAACAGGGCTGTTTGCTCCGCGTGTGCCGCAAGCAAACTCTTTGTGAAACAGCTCACCTTGTTCGGTAAACATGGTAAAGGAGCTCGATGAGGTGCCAATATCGAGTAAGCAGTACTTATTTTTGTCAGGAAAGCGATCGGCGGTGAGCTTCCAGATATGACCAAGACTTTGTGAATGCACGTCCACTAAAACGGGTTTTAGTCCGGATTTTTGTAATGCATCCACGCGGCTATCGACCACATCTTTTCTTGTCGCAAACACTTGATAGTTATCAGTCCCACGCAACCCATCTTCTGCACGAAGACGGACGAAGTCTAAACTCAGCTCTTCGACAGGGAATGGCGATTGATGAGAAAATGCCTGAATCACAGCAAACTCAACTTCGCTATCTTCAAGGTTTTGTTCTATTTGCAGTTTTTTACTGATCACCGAATTATCAGGCACTGAAATTGCGACCTTTTTAGCACCAAAAGGCAGTTCTTTTTTAATCAGCTTTAGGGTCTTTACAATTTCTTGATGATTTATAGTGTTATTTTCAGCGACAATACCTTCCTTTAGTAATATTTCTTTGTAACCCAACAGAGCGTAATTGTTGCCTGTGGGTTTAAGTACTACGGCTTTGAGGCTGTTATGGCCTATATCGATGCCGGTAACGATTAGCTTATCCATCTCTTACTCTCGCTCCGAAATTTCTTCGTGCAAAGGTTGTTATTAGCACCCAAATAAGAGTTAATATCTCTATGTGCTAAATTTTTGACCTAAGAGTACAAGGGTTTGCCGTTACACAGCCTCAACCAATCAGGGATTCTCCGGTGAAGTTCATAAAGCGTTTATTATTTTTAACATTGATTTGCATAATTCTTGGAGTCACCACAATATTTGGCTTCTATCAGTACGTGAAGCCTGAATTGCCAGATGTTGCAACTCTAAAAGACGTTGAATTACAAACACCTATGCAGGTGTTTAGTCAAGACGGGAAGCTGATCGCACAGTTCGGTGAAAAGCGTCGTATTCCTGTTACTTATGATGAAATTCCTCAAGACTTAATTCATGCGCTAATCGCCACCGAAGATAGCCGTTTTTACGAACACCCAGGTATCGATCCTATCGGCATCACTCGTGCAGCCGTTGTAGTTGCGATCTCAGGTTCAGCCAAGCAGGGCGCAAGTACCATTACGCAACAGCTAGCGCGTAACTTCTTCTTATCTAATGAGAAGAAGATCATGCGTAAGATTAAAGAGATTTTCATTGCTATCCACATTGAGCAGCTTCTGAGTAAGCAAGAAATCATGGAACTTTATGTCAATAAAATCTTCCTTGGTTACCGCTCATATGGTTTTGGTGCGGCCGCTCAAGTTTACTTTGGTAAGAGCCTTAATGAATTGACGTTAAGCGAACTTGCGACACTCGCAGGGATGCCAAAAGCGCCATCAACGATGAACCCAATTTACTCTCTTGAGCGTGCGACAAAACGCCGTAACGTCGTGTTAATGCGAATGCTTGATGAAAAATACATCACGCAAGAACAGTATGACGAAGCACGCAACGAACCTATCGTGGCACGTTACCACAGTGCTGAAATTGAACTTTCCGCTCCTTATGTGGCGGAACTAGCTCGTGCATGGGCCGTGAAAGAGTACGGTGAAGAAGAAGCCTATACCTCTGGCTTGAATATCTACATGACGGTGGACTCTAAACTGCAAGATGCCGCGAATACATCCGTGGTAAATAATCTGCTGTCATACGATGAACGTCACGGCTACCGCGGTGCGGAAAAAGTGCTTTGGAAAGAAGGGGAAACCGCTTGGAACAGCGAGCAAATAGAAAAGCATCTTAAGAAGCAACCAACTTATGGTGACCTTTATCCTGCCGTCGTGACAAAAGTCGATGATAAGACTGCACAAGTTTGGGTTAAAAACCATGAAGAGCAGACCATTCCTTGGACTGGAATGCATTGGGCACGTAAATACATCACCGAAAACCGCCAAGGTTCAACACCAAAATCAGCGCATGATGTGCTAGCGACGGGTCAACAAGTTTGGGTTCGCGAAGTGAGCGAAACCAATGAAGATGACAACACGACACAAAGCTGGAAACTGAGCCAAGTGCCAACAGCGAACACCGCGTTTGTCGCGATGAACCCGGAAAATGGAGCGATATTATCGTTAGTGGGTGGTTTTAACTTTGTTCATAGTAAGTTTAACCGTGCCACTATGTCAGTGCGTCAGGTTGGCTCAAGTATCAAACCATTTATCTACTCAGCAGCAATTGACAAGGGACTTACCCTAGCCACTCTGATCAACGATGCGCCGATTAACAAATGGGACGCAGGTTCTGGTTCGGCTTGGCGACCTAAAAACTCACCACCAACCTATGGCGGTCCAACTCGCCTTCGCCTCGGCTTAGCTCAGTCAAAGAACGTGATGGCAGTGCGTACGCTGCGTGAAGTAGGCCTTGATGAAACTCGTCAGTACCTTACTCGTTTTGGTTTTGATATTAACCAAGTACCACGTTCAGAGACCATCGCGCTCGGTGCTGGTAGCTTAACACCAATGAAAGTGGCACAAGGCTACTCTGTATTTGCGAACGGAGGTTATTACGTCGAACCGTTCTACGTAGAACGCGTGGAAGATGCATTCGGTGAAGTGCTGTTTAAAGCGAATCCAAAGAGCGTTTGTCATAAGGATTGCCCACAAATGAGCGCTCAGCCAGACAATCGCTATGCCGATGAGTTTGGCGAACAAGACGTCGCGATTGATGGTTTGGCAACAGACAACGCACTGGAAAATGATGAACCTCAATATGCTCCACAAGTTATCTCTGAGCAAAATGCATTCTTGATGCGTGAGATGATGTACAGCAACATTTGGGGTGGTGGTAACTGGCGTGAAGGTACGGGGTGGAACGGTACTGGCTGGCGTGCACAAAAACTGGGGCGTCGTGATATCGGTGGTAAAACGGGTACAACGAATGACTCCAAAGATGCTTGGTACAACGGCTATGGTCCTGGTGTTGTTGCCATTGCTTGGGTTGGTTTTGATGATCACTCACGCGCCCTTGGTCGCACAACGGTTAATAGCAACCTAGGCAAAGGCCAAATTTCTGGTGCTGAATCAGGTGCGAAAACCGCAGAACCCGCTTGGATTGACTTTATGCGCGTTGCACTAGAAGAAACACCTGAGCAAGGTAAAAATATTCCAGATAACATCATTCGTGTTCGTATTGATCGCAACACTGGCATGCTAACGCACAAAGTAGACAGCACATCGATGTTCGAATACTTTGAAAAAGGCACTGAGCCTACCGAATACGCTGGCGACCGTTTGGAAGACAGTATTTATTCTTCCGGCTCTGGCGCAGAAGAGCTGTTCTAAATCACTAAAGCAAAAGGGAGAGCATTCGCTCTCCCTTTTTTATATCGGCTTTTACGCCGCGGCGTTCAATGAAGGATAAGAAGCCAATACTTCTTTAATCTTCGCCGCCAAAGCTTCAAACCTTGCACGCAGTGGTGAGCCCGGGCGATATACAAGGACTATATTGCGCGAAGGCGTAGGGTTAACGGCTGGTACATAGCACACGCCATCTTTTTGCTTCTCATTGGGGATAGAAAGCTGAGGCAATAACGTAATCCCAGCACCAGCAGCGACCATATTCCGCAGTGTCTCCAAACTGGTTGCCTTAAAGCGTTCATCGTCTTTCGCTCCGGCAGCAAAACAGAAACCTAACGCTTGATCACGCAGACAGTGGCCGTCTCCTAGCGCTAAAACGGTTTTACCATTCAACTCCAACATATCAACATGGTCGAGAGAGGCCCACTCATGATCACATGGCACCGCAACGCTTAACGGCTCGTTATATACTTCGATTTCTTTAAAAGGTGCCGTTTCATCAACCGAAGCCAAGACCAAGCAGTCCAATTTACCTTCTTCTAATTGACGCACCAACTGATGTGTTTGAGCTTCGTGCAGGAACAGCTCCAGTTCAGGAAATGCTTCTTTTATCTGCGGCAGAATTTTGGGTAGTAGATACGGACCTACCGTCGGGATGAAACCGATATGCATAGGCCCAGTCATTGCTCCGCTCTGACCACTCGCCATATCTTTAAAAGTTTTCACTTCACTTAAGATACGCTTAGCTTGCTCCACCAACTGCAACCCTGAATCGGTAAACAAAACGCGACGGCTGCTTCGCTCTAAAAGCGTGGTACCGAGTTCATCCTCTAGCTTACGAATTTGTCCACTCAATGTTGGTTGGCTAACAAAACATGCTTCTGCCGCTTTGCGAAAGTGCTTATGTTCCGCAAGTGCAACTAAGTACTCAAAATCTCGAATATTCATAACTCACAATTCGCTTCTTTTAACAATAGCTAATACCTATCAAAACCATAACACCAAACGATTAGAGCTATCAAAGGATTTTTACAATAATGGGCTCAACAGAACGAAACAGAGCAAAGAAAAACGCTAAGCTCTATACGCATAATTTAAAATAGTTAAAGGAAATCATTATGTTTGTATCTAAAGAAGGTCAACAAGTCCCTCAAGTTACTTTTCCAGTTCGTCAAGGTGACTCTTGGATGAATGTAACGACTGATGAGCTATTTAAAGGTAAGACCGTTATCGTATTTAGCTTACCGGGTGCATTTACTCCAACCTGTTCATCAAGCCATCTACCTCGTTACAACGAATTGTTCCCTGTATTTAAAGAGCACGGAGTGGATGAGATTATTTGTGTCTCGGTCAATGATACGTTCGTGATGAATGCATGGAAACAAGACCAAGAAGCAGAAAACATTACCTTCATCCCGGATGGTAATGGTGAATTCACCGATGGCATGGGTATGTTAGTGGATAAAAACGACATCGGCTTTGGCAAACGTTCATGGCGTTACAGCATGCTAGTAAAAGATGGCGTAGTGGAAAAAATGTTCATTGAGCCAAACGAACCAGGCGACCCATTCAAAGTGTCAGACGCAGACACCATGCTGAACTACATTGCGCCAGACTACAAAACGCAAGAGTCCATCACGGTATTCACTAAGCCAGGCTGCCCTTTCTGTATGAAAGCGAAACAAAACCTGATTGACCACGGTCTTCAATATGAAGAAGTGATTCTGGGTAAAGACGCAACGACAGTTAGTCTACGAGCTATATCTGGTCGCACGACTGTTCCACAAGTCTTTATCGGTGGCAAGCACATCGGCGGTAGCGAAGAGCTAGAAGCGTATCTAGGCTAAGCTGTCCATAGCCTACACCCTCGGTCTCCGGTGCCTTTGGCTCGGAGGCCAACCCTAACTCACTTCTTCTACTAGTCTAGATAAGTAGTCGTCTACCGATAAGGTGACTCCTTATACAGATTCAACGACCCAATTCACTCTCCAAGCTCAATGTAGCTAGCTTGGCTTAAAAACAAAAAGCGAGAGTTCACGATGAAACAAGTTAATGTCGACGTAGCGATTATTGGTGGTGGTACTGCTGGTCTTGGCGCTTATCGAGCAGCAAAAGCTCATACTAATAGCGTAGTAATGATTGAAGGCGGCCCTTACGGAACAACCTGTGCTCGCGTCGGTTGCATGCCCTCTAAGCTGTTGATTGCGGCCGCAGAAAGTGCCCACCAAATCGAAAAAGCGCCTGGATTTGGGATCCATCCGCAAGGTGAAATACGCATTAACGGACAAGAAGTCATGGATCGTGTAAAACGCGAACGTGATCGTTTTGTTGGCTTTGTGCTTGAAAGCGTCGATGATATTCCCGCAGAAGACAAACTATCGGGCTACGCGAAGTTTGCCGATGACCATACGCTTATCATAGATGGCCATACTCAGGTCACCGCAAAACGGATTGTGATCGCGACGGGCTCTCGTCCTGCCTATCCAGCAGCTTGGAATGAGTTGGGAAACCGTCTCGTAATTAATGATGATGTCTTTGATTGGGATGATTTGCCTAAGTCCGTTGCGGTATTTGGCCCTGGAGTGATCGGTCTTGAACTCGGTCAAGCATTGCACCGCCTAGGGGTGAAAGTGAAGCTCTTTGGTCTTGGTGGTCAAGTTGGTCCACTGACAGATCCAGAGGTGATGGCTTACGCAGATAAAACTTTTAAAGAAGAGTTCTATCTTGATGCCGATGTAAAAGTAGAAAGCATGAAGCGCATACCATCATCGAATGCAGCAGGCGCAGACAAAGTTGAAATCAAATTCATTAACCACGACGGTGAATTAGAAACCTTTATTGTTGATTACGTTTTAGCAGCCACTGGACGACGTCCAAACGTAGATAAGCTAGCGATCGAGAGCACCAATGTGGCATTAGATGAACGCGGTGTACCAACCGCAGATCACTACACATTGCAAACCTCCGTAGAGAGTATTTTTATTGCGGGTGATGCAAGTAACCAAGTTCCATTGCTGCACGAAGCCGCTGACCAAGGCCGCATTGCTGGTGACAATGCTGGTCGTTTCCCGGATATTCGTGCAGGTCTGCGTCGTTCGCCAATTTCAGCTGTATTCTCCGATCCGCAAATAGCTATGGTCGGTGAAACTTTCAAACAACTGGAAACTCGCTTAGGAAGCTGTGGTTGTTTTGTTACTGGTGAAGTCTCGTTTGAGAATCAAGGACGTTCGCGTGTCATGCTACGAAACAAAGGGATGTTACATGTCTATGGCGAGCAAGGTACTGGACGCTTTTTAGGTGCAGAGATGATGGGGCCGAACGCAGAACACCTCGCGCATCTTTTGTCTTGGGCACACCAAAATAGAATGACGGTTTCTGAGATGCTAGATATGCCCTTCTATCATCCAGTGATCGAAGAGGGTGTCCGCACCGCTCTACGTGATTTGAATGCAAAACTACACTTAGGGCCAGAAATGGTGAAACATTGCCTTGACTGTGGGCCTGGTTGCTAACTCTTTCATGCTCAATCGAGCCAGTCTTTACATACCAAACAAAACAGAAAGCCTCGTGATTAACGAGGCTTTCTGTTGACTACTTTGAGGCGATTACATAAGTACTACACAGCCATCATTGCGTAACGACTTACCATGATGATCGCGACTATACCGATCGTAAAAAAGCCACCAGCGATACTCAGCGCAAATTTCAATTCTGTCGACATGATTATTTTTCCTATTAAAGACTGACAGCGCACCATACATCAATCACGTGCCACATAAGCTCTACGAAGCTAACTTTCCATTTTTGGTTGTGTTCCTGCGCTCTAAGCTGCTACAAAAAACGCTTTCTCTCTTTGTGTTGGGTATATAATCTGAAGCAACACTGATGCCTTGGAAAACACTATGACTTGTCGCCGTTGCGAGGAACATTGGTTTTGGAAAAAGCTTGGGCGTTGCCAACGATGCTTGGATCAGTTAACGGTGCTTTCGGTACTGTGCTGGATTGTGTGGTGGTTTGCGTTCAAAGATGATCCACAAAGCATCGAGTCGATCGCTTTGATCTTTGCTGGTTTCGCTTTCAATATTTTATTGTTTTTGCACTTATGGATGCGTTTTGTCATCTTGCCGTGGCAACGTCGGCGAGGAAGAAAAGAGACGGATAAAAAAGAGTAAAGTGGCAGATAGAAAAAAGCCCCAAAACCAATATCAGTTCTGGGGCTCTCTTAGATTCTTCTAAGAAAAAGCAGTGGTACTTTAATAGACCGAGCTTCCTCTCAAAGGTTCCAAATTTTTTCGATTTTTTTAGCAAATACTGATGTAAGTGAATCAGAAAATAACTATGTCATTGAATGCTAATAAAATCACTCCGAAATTTCAGCTCATGCCACATGCGATTTTTGGATCACTTGCTCCATTAAATTGATCTCTAGCGCCACTTCATCACACGCGTGCTGACGTGGACACTGATCGCAATCTTTCAAGACTTTTTCTGGCAACAGCGACTTCGATGTTGGTAAGAAGCTCTGCTTCATAAAGAACTCTGGCGTTCGAGTGAGGACAAAGACCTTCTTTATCGCCATTTGACGTGCTTTCTCAACCAAGTGATTTACGATTGCACTGCCCTGTCCTTGACCTTGCCAGCCTGCTTCGATACCAAGAGAGCGTATTTCAGCCAACCCTGAGTCATACACATATAGAGAAGCGCAACCTGTCACTTCACCATGATGCTCAGCCACCGCGAAGGAACCAATATCTCTCACTAGCTCATTACGAGAGCGGGGTAGATTCTCACCGAGGTTCGCCCAATAAGCCACCATGCCCTCTAGTGTTTCAATGTCCGTCAAACGTGCAGGACGCACTTTCACTGCCGAGCTGTCACGCTGGCTCAGACGTTTATCCGCTTGCTCTACCGCATAAGCGACTTGGTGAGGCGAAACGCCACCCAGCGCACAACGTTTTTCCAAACAAGACTCTATTGTCAGAATGTCATACACATCATCTTCAATCACCTCAGAGAAGGCTTTTAGCTCTTGCAGAGACAATTCTTCCAGCGCACAGCCTTTGTCAATTGCCCCTACCACCGCTACGCCCACAATATGGTGCGCCTCACGGAATGGGATGCCTTTCGCCACTAAGTAATCAGCTAACTCAGTCGCGTTCGCATACCCTTGCTTCGCAGCTTCAAGCGTACGCTCACCATTTACTTTAATGCCATCAAAACACAGCGCTGCCATTTCCATGCAATCATTCCATGTGTCTAACGCATCAAATAACCCTTCTTTATCTTCTTGCATGTCTTTGTTGTACGCCAATGGTAGGGCTTTCACTGTCATCATCATGCTCGATAATGCGCCATAGACACGCCCTGTCTTACCACGGATCAACTCAAGTGCATCTGGGTTTTTCTTCTGTGGCATCAATGACGAACCAGACGTCACCGTATCCGCTAACTCAATGAAGTTAGACTCCCCTGAGTTGTAGAAGATCATATCTTCTGCAAGACGAGAAAGGTGCAACATAGAAATCGAGGCCACCGACATCAGTTCCATCACATGATCACGATCCGAAACCGAATCGAGTGAATTACGCGTAGCACGGTGGAAACCAAGGTTATGAGCTAACTGTTCACGATCAATCGGATAAGCCGTGCCAGCTAAAGCCCCCGAGCCAAGTGGACAAGTGTCGAGACGCTGTAAGGCATCATTCAGACGAGAGTAGTCACGCTCGAACATTTCAACATAAGCCAAACACCAGTGAGCAAAGGTGACAGGTTGAGCGCGCTGAAGATGAGTATAGCCAGGCAATACAGTGCCTTGGTGCTGCTTAGCAACATGAACCATTTGTGCTTGCAGACGATCTAAAGCAATCAACAGTTGCTGGCCTTGCTGACGACACCAAAGTTTTAGGTCTGTCGCTACTTGGTCATTACGAGAACGCCCAGTGTGGAGTTTTTTACCTAAATCTCCCACTTTACTAATCAGCTGCTGTTCAACCCAAGAGTGGATATCTTCTGCATCTGAGCGAAGAATTTGATGAGGATCTTCCATCACTTCTAACTTCAACTCGTTTAAAGCAAGTTCCAGCTTTTGCTGTTCTTCTGCCGATAGAACATCTACAGAAAGCAGAGCTTTAGACCATGCGATTGAACCTACGATGTCTTGCTCAGCCAATCGGTAGTCAAAACGCAACGAATCGTTAAACTCTTTAAATCTAGTGTCTGCCGCTTGGGTAAATCTTCCGCCCCATAATGCCATTGCGTTTCTCCTGATGACTATTGCTTACTCTAACGTTATCGAATGAGTAGTAACCAATTTGATGGTCATTTGCTCACTTTTTCTTATGGGTCAACGTTACGGCAATTTCGACAAAAAATAAAGTATAAATTCAATATTTTTACATATATATTCAAATAGAGTGAATTTGCATCTTTGTGCTCATAGACATAAGCCAACAAAAAAGACCTGCTATCCAATAGCAGGTCTTTACTCAATCCGAGATGTGGAGAGATTATTTCTTCTGGCTGTTCAATGCACGGATACGGCTTGATAGCGAGTAAAGACGGATGAAACCACCCGCATGGCTTTGGTCGTAAACCTCATCTTCACCAAAAGTCGCGAACTCTTCTGAGTACAAGCTGTTGTCAGAACGTTTTTGCGTTACCGTGGCTTGGCCTTTATAGAGCTTAACAACCACTTCACCATTCACGTCTTGCGCTAGCTCTTCTGAAGCGGCAAGGATCGACTTACATAGCGGCGTAAACCAACGACCATCGTACACAAGGTGAGACGCTTTTAGCCCCAGCTCTTCACGGAATTCGAATGATGATTTGTCTAGCACGAGCTGTTCAACGGCACGCAGCGCTTCCATCATGATGGTGCCTCCCGGTGTTTCGTAGCAGCCACGAGATTTCATTCCTACTAGACGGTTTTCAACGATATCGATACGACCAACACCGTGCTTCGCACCTTTTTCGTTTAGATAAACCAACGCGTTGTATGGTGTCATCGCTTCGCCATCAACTTCGACCACCTCACCTTTTTCTACTTTCAGCGTGACGTATTCCGCTTCGTTTGGTGCTTGCTCTGGGTCTACAGTCCATACCCAGCAATCTTCGTTTGGTGCGTTCCACGTATCTTCTAGGACGCCACCTTCAGTGGAAATATGCCATGCATTTGCATCACGTGAGTAGATCTTAGTAAGAGACGCTGAACAAGGAATGTTACGCTCAGCTAGGTAATCTAAACATTCTTCACGGCTCACTAGGTCCCATTCACGCCAAGGGGCAATCACTTGTAAGTCTGGTGCTAGTGCTGCGAATGCACCTTCAAAACGTACTTGGTCATTACCTTTACCTGTACAGCCGTGACACAATGCGTCCGCGCCCACTTTACGTGCGACTTCAACCTGTGCTTTAGCAATAATTGGACGCGCCATTGATGTACCCAGCAGGTACTTACCTTCGTAGTACGCGCCGGTTTTTAGCGTTGGGTAAATGTAATCCGCCACCATCTCTTCTTTCAGATCAGCGATGTAACACTCAGAAGCACCTGAAGCTTTTGCTTTCTCTTCAATACCTTCTAGCTCTTCTGCGCCTTGACCAACATCGGCAACGAAAGCAACGACTTCACAATCGTAGTTCTCTTTTAGCCACGGGATAATTACTGAGGTATCTAGACCGCCTGAGTATGCGACTACCACTTTATTTACGTTCACTTTGCTCATCTTTCTTCTCCAAACTTAACTGGCGCTGCGCTCGGCGGTCAGTGCCAACTACTACTTCCTAATATTGAATTCTTTTGCTGATGCTTATTGAGGCAAAAATTGCGTTCCAATACTTTCACCAGCGAATAGCTGTACTAATTTTTCTGGGTAACGCCAGGTCGCGACTTCGATAGGGCGACCAAGATCATTGGCCGCCTCCAAAGCAGCTTTAACTTTGACGATCATGCCGTCTGTGATCACATGTCCATCGATCAACATGTTCGCTTGTTGTTCCGACAGGGTTTTGATCAAATGGCCTTTACCATCTAATACACCACTCACGTCTGATAGCAGGACCAACTCCGCATCTAATGCGCCCGCAACCGCGACTGCGGCTTGGTCAGCATTAACATTCATCATCTGGCCATCTGTGGTTAAGCCAATTGAACTGATGATCGGCAGTGCGCCTGTGTTTAGTACCGCTTGTAATAGCGTTGAATCACCCGGTGATGCTTTACCTACCGCGCCCAACTCTGGGTCAAGTTCTTCAACAAGACACAAACCACCATCCGCAAGGCTAAGACCTACTGCATTGAGTCCATCTGCGATGGCTTGGCCTTGAAGTAGCTTATTCGCTGTGCCTGCAAGCGCGCCTGCAATCACCGGAATTTGATCGTAAGGCGTTACGCGTAAACCGTTTTTCTTTACGGTTTCAAGCTGAAGCTTTGCCATCAACTCATCAACTAGGTAGCCACCGCCATGAACGATGGCGATTTGTCGCTGTGCCGATTTTTGGTAAGCCGCAATAGCACCAAACAGTTGGCTTAAGGTTTGAGTGCAAGATAGAGCTGCACCGCCTAGCTTAATGACTAAAGGAGCTTGATTGGTTTGCGTCATCGCATTTCCCTCTTTCAACGACTACAGCAACGCTGTCAGTTCTGGGTAACCATAATGAATATTGAGACATTGCATCGCTTGACTTGATGCACCTTTGAGTAGGTTGTCGATGGCTGAAATCACAATGATGTGTTCACCTTGTACCTTCCAGCCGATATCGCAGAAAGGGGTATTTTCGACATCCTGAATACGTGGAATGCCATCGCCTTTTAAACGCACGGCAGGCTTTCCTAGATAAGCTTGTTCAAATGCTTGAGCGACTTGTTGCTCTGTAACGCCTGATGCTAGCTTCATGGTGATCGTGGCAAGAATGCCGCGTTTAAAGTTGCCTAGGTGCGGAGTAAAAATCACATCGCAACCTAAGTGCTGAGCAATTTCTGGTTGGTGACGATGAGTAAATACACCATAAGGTTGCAAGCTCACTTCACAGAAACTGTTCACCATAGAAGCTTTACGCCCAGCTCCGGACACACCGCTGGTCGCGTTAATGACAGGCCATTGATTGGTATCCACTAATGCATTTTCGAGTAGAGGTTTGATGGCTAACTGCGAAGCAGTCGGGTAGCAACCTGCTACAGCAACTAAGGGAGCAGTTTTAATTGATTCCTGGTTCCACTCTGCTAAGCCGTATGCAGCTTTATCTAGCCAGTTATTATGTTGATGCTCGAAGCCATAAAAGGTGTTGTAAAAACCTTCACTTTGGACGCGGAATGCCCCCGATAAATCGAATACCTGACAGCCTGCCTCCAAGAAAGTTGGGGCTAGATCGTGGCTCACCTCATGAGCCGTTGCTAAAAACACCACATCCGATTCTTGAGCGATTTGCAGTGGATCCGTTAGTGGCGAGACCGGCATATCAATGATGCCTGCTAACTTACCGTGCAGCTGCGCAATATTCTTTCCTGCATCAACACTGTTGGCGGAAACGTATAAACCTGATAGCGTAAGTTGTGGGTGTTTATTAACCATTAACGCTAACTCTGCGCCGGTGTAACCGCTGGCTCCAATAATCGTGGTTTTTAGCATTGTGTGACATCCATATACTTAAAGGCTAAAATGACTATTCATATTTAATTTTTGCTTTATTTTGATTTTTTATTCATTAAACATGATTTAATATGTGTTTTACATTTTTGTGGTCTGTCTGTCAACAGGAGATTTGAAGAATCCATGCAATTACCAACTTTTCTAGAGGTCTATGAAGGACTCATCAGCACCTCTTCTATCAGCTCCACGGATCCGAGCTGGGATCAGGGCAATGCAAAAGTCATCGAAAAACTCGCATCTTGGTTTAAAGATCTGGGTTTTAGCGTTGAAGTGATCGAGGTCGAGCCAGGCAAGCACAATATGATTGCACGTATGGGTGAGGGTGAAGGCGGCCTTTTACTTGCGGGCCATAGTGATACCGTGCCATTCGATCAAGGGCGATGGAGTTTTGATCCACATAAACTGACTGAAAAAGACAACCGCTTTTACGGTTTAGGCACGGCAGACATGAAAGGCTTTTTTGCCTTTATTTACGAAGCCGTCAAAAAAGTCGACTGGAGCAAGCAAGCCAAGCCGCTATACGTATTAGCCACTTGTGACGAAGAAACCACCATGTTGGGTGCGCGACATTTCACCGTAAACGCCCCTTTTAAGCCGGATTACTGCATTATTGGTGAGCCTACCAGCCTCGTTCCTATTCGCGGCCACAAAGGTCATGTGGCTAATGCAATTCGGGTCACGGGTAAGTCAGGCCATTCATCCGATCCTGCCTTAGGCGTTAACGCGATTGAGATCATGCATGAAGTGATGTTTGCCATGATGCAACTGCGCGATAAATTGGTGAAAGAATACCACCATCCGGGTTTTGCCATTCCAAGCCCTACCCTAAACCTTGGACACATTCACGGCGGTGACAGCGCTAACCGTATTTGTGGTTGCTGTGAGCTGCACTATGATGTTCGCCCACTACCAGGGATCAGCCTGGATGGCCTAGAAAATATGCTGCGCGGAGCATTAAAAGAAGTCGAAGCAAAGTGGCCTGGACGCTTGGAGATAATTCCGTTACATGAACCAATTCCGGGTTACGAATGCCAACATGACCACCCATTTATCGGTGGTGTTGAAGAGATCTGCCAAACCAGTTCAGAAACCGTGAACTACTGTACTGAGGCGCCCTTCTTACAACAGCTCTGTCCAACCTTAGTTCTCGGCCCCGGTTCAATTGACCAAGCGCACCAACCGGATGAGTTTCTCTCATTTGATTTTATCGATCCCACAATTGATGTGCTTTCAAAGGCAATGGTCAAGTATTGCTGTTAATACACGAATAAACTCAAAAGTCAGTGCAGCTCGATTGAGCTGCATCTTTTTATCTTCACAATTTAGCGCTAGCCTTAACACTTCTTTAACTTGTTATTTTGTAATTAATTTTCACTTCTTATTCTACAGCTGCCGTAAATTTGCTCTAAATCAGGAGACAGCGGAATAATTGCAAACTTAGTCTGCTTTATTTGACTATAACTGGTGCTTTTCGCTAGATTGGAGTCTTAACAAGGACAATGGATGTAGTTTTTTTACGAGGCAGGACGACAATGAACGAGAAATACGCCGCACTCAAAAGTAATGTGCGCATGTTAGGCCACTTATTGGGTAACACCATTCGCGATGCCCATGGCGAAGAAATCTTCGAGAAAGTGGAAACCATTCGTAAATTATCCAAATCAGCTCAAGCAGGAAATCAAGCAGACAGGGACAGCTTGATCGAAGAAATCAAACATTTACCTGATGAGCAACTAACGCCCGTTACCCGTGCGTTTAACCAATTTCTAAATCTCACCAATATTGCTGAGCAATACCACACGATTTCACGCCACTGTGAAGAACACATCTGTGAACCAGACGCGATTAACTCGCTGTTTTCTAAACTGGTACAAAACGATGTGAGCAAACTGGACACTGCGCAAGCGGTTCGTGATCTGAATATTGAATTGGTATTGACGGCTCACCCAACGGAAATCACGCGTCGCACGATGATCAACAAGTTGGTCAAGATCAACGAGTGCTTATCAAAGTTGGAACTGAGTGATCTTTCTTCTAAAGAGCGCAAGAAAACCGAGCGTCGCTTAGAGCAACTTATCGCACAAAGCTGGCATTCTGACGTAATTCGTCAACAACGCCCTACTCCATTGGATGAAGCGAAATGGGGTTTTGCCGTAGTAGAAAACTCACTGTGGGAAGCAGTGCCAGACTTCTTACGTGAAATGCACGATCGCTTGAAATCTTACTTGGGTGAAGGTTTACCAATTGATGCGCGCCCTGTGCACTTCTCTTCTTGGATGGGGGGTGACCGCGACGGTAACCCGTTCGTCACTCATAGCGTGACGCGTGAAGTATTGCTTCTGTCTCGTTGGAAAGCTGCAGATCTTTATCTCAATGACATCAACGAGTTGATCAGTGAACTGTCTATGACGGTTTCAAACGATCAAGTTCGTGAACTTGCTGGCGAAGATCAGCACGAACCATATCGTGCGATCCTGAAACAACTTCGCTCACTATTGAACGAAACCAAAGATATTCTCGATGCTAAAATCCATGGTCAAAAACTGGCCGTTAAAGCTCCGTTGCAAAAAGTCGAGCAACTTTGGGAACCTCTGTATGCCTGTTACCAGTCGCTAAATGAATGTGGCATGGGTGTGATCGCAAATGGCTCTCTACTGGATACATTGCGCCGCGTAAAAGCATTTGGTATTCATCTTGTTCGCCTTGATATCCGCCAAGAGAGCACGCGTCATTCAGACGTATTGTCTGAATTAACCCGCTACTTAGGCATTGGTGATTACGAACAATGGAGCGAGCAAGATAAGATTGCTTTCCTAACCAACGAACTCGCATCTAAACGTCCTCTTCTGCCTCGTGATTGGGAACCATCAGAACCTGTCAAAGAGGTTTTGGACACCTGTAAGATTATTGCAGCACAACCGCGTGAAGCATTCGGTGCCTACGTTATTTCTATGGCACGCACTGCATCAGATGTGTTAGCAGTCCACCTACTTCTGCAAGAAGCTGGCTGCCCATATCGTATGGATGTTTGCCCGTTATTCGAGACGCTAGACGACTTGAACAATGCAGAATCGGTCATCAAACAGCTGATGGGTATCGACCTATACCGTGGCTTTATCCAAAACCACCAAATGGTCATGATTGGTTACTCTGACTCAGCGAAAGATGCGGGTGTCATGTCTGCAGGCTGGGCTCAGTACCATGCGATGGAATCGTTAGTAAAAGTGGCGGAAGAAGAAGGTGTTGAACTGACTCTATTCCACGGTCGTGGCGGTACAGTAGGCCGCGGCGGCGCGCCAGCACACGCAGCACTTCTGTCTCAACCACCAAAAAGCTTGAAAGGTGGTTTGCGCGTAACAGAACAGGGCGAGATGATCCGCTTTAAACTGGGCCTTCCAGATGTCGCCGTAAACAGTTTTAACCTTTACGCGAGCGCGATTCTAGAAGCTAACCTATTGCCACCACCAGAGCCAAAACAAGAATGGCGCGACTTAATGGAAGTGCTATCAGAAGTTAGCTGCGAGTCTTATCGCAACGTAGTTCGCGGCGAGCCTGATTTTGTGCCTTACTTCCGTCAAGCGACACCAGAGCTCGAGCTCGGTAAGTTGCCACTTGGCTCTCGTCCTGCAAAACGTAATCCGAAGGGCGGAGTGGAAAGCTTACGTGCAATCCCGTGGATCTTCTCGTGGAGCCAAAATCGTTTGGTACTTCCAGCATGGTTAGGTGCGGGTGAAGCGATTCAATACTCGATCGATAAAGGCCACCAAGCGTTGCTCGAAGAGATGTGTCGTGAATGGCCGTTCTTCTCGACTCGCCTTGGCATGTTAGAAATGGTGTACTCGAAGTGTAATATCGATATTTCTCGCTATTACGATGAGCGATTGGTGGATGAATCACTCCGTCCACTCGGTGAAAAGCTGCGCGCTCAGCTTCAAGAAGATATCAAAGCAGTACTGAATGTAGAGAACAACGAAAACTTGATGCAGCATGACCCTTGGGGACTCGAATCGATTCGCTTGCGCAACATCTACGTTGAGCCATTGAACATGCTACAAGCCGAGTTGCTATACCGTACACGCCAAACCGAAGAAGCATCTGCAAACCTAGAAGAAGCGCTAATGGTGACAATTGCTGGTATTGCAGCTGGCATGCGCAACACAGGCTAATCGCTTCATTTGTAATAAAAAAGCTGAGCAAGTGCTCAGCTTTTTTTTGGCGCAGGATAATTGCACAACCAAAAGGCAGTTTAATAAACTATAAAAAACCCAAAAATTACCACACAAAAAGAATAAAAAACCACAAGTTAACACTATTGATTATTATGTTAGTTTTTTAGGGTAATTTTGTCCTACTATTCCACTTCATGCTTATTATTTATATACTACTTGCCTGCTGAGAGCTCATAAATCCAATCATACCTGCTCCAGCCATGATGGGACTCCCCATCTCTCTAGGTGATAAACGGCTTTAAGGTGACAGGACCAACATTGTTGGTGCTACTTATACATTAAAAAACTCAAGTGCCAGAAAGAGCACAGCTGAAAGTATAAGTAGCTTGTTTACAAGTTTATTGACCATTTGGATTGAAGACATGTCATTACCACACGTAATCTTAACTGTTCTTAGCACTCGCGACGCAACCGGTTACGATATCACTAAAGAATTCTCTGCTAGCATCGGTTACTTCTGGAAAGCAAGCCACCAACAAGTGTACCGTGAACTCAATAAAATGGCCGAGAAAGAGCTGGTTACTTGCGTATTAGAACCCCAAGAAGGCAAACCAGACCGTAAGGTTTACTCCATCACAGATGCTGGTCGCAGCGCTTTAGGAGAATGGTTTGATCAACCAACTGCACACCCGACTGTTCGTGATGAATTTTCAGCGAAATTGATGGCATGTGCCGTTCAACCATCAACACCTTTCCGTGATCAACTCGCCGAACTGGTTGAAGAGTCTCGCAAACTGGTTTCTCACTACAAAGAAATTGAAGCGGCTTACTACGCAACGCCGTCAACTTTAGACAAACAAGCTCGCCTAGAGCGTTTAACGCTTCGTCGTAACCTACTGTTACGTGAAACGTGGATCACTTGGGCTGAAGAAGTCCTAACAGAACTTGAAGTGATTGGTTAATTTCCTTTTACTTTGATACAACGAAAAAGGCTTGCCACTCGGCAAGCCTTTTGTCTTTTTGAAACCCGGTCGATTTATGCACCTACTGCAACGCGAGGACGAACGCCTAGCGTATGACATAAAGCGTAAGTCATCTCTGCACGGTTTAGGGTGTAGAAGTGGAAATCCTTAACGCCTTCACGACTAAGTACGCGCACCATATCAATAGCTTGGCTAGCTCCTACAAGCTGACGAGTCACCGGATCATCATCCAAGCCTTCGAACTGTTTACTCATCCAGCCTGGTACTTTCACATTGTTCTGCGCAGCAAAGCGAGACGCTTGCTTAAAGTTCGATACAGGCAAAATTCCTGGCACAATTTCTACGTCAATTCCTGCCGCTACACAACGGTCACGGAATCGCAGATAAGACTCAACATCAAAAAAGAACTGAGTAATTGCACGGTTTGCACCTGCATCTACCTTACGTTTTAAGTTCAATAAGTCAGACTGCGCACTTTTAGCTTCAGGGTGAACCTCAGGAAACGCGGCTACTGAGATATCAAAATCGTGACGTGATTTCAGCAGCTCAACCAGATCCGAGGCATACATGTCAGGCGCACCGCCACCAGGAGGAATATCACCACGCAGAGCAACGATATTTTCAATGCCATTATTCCAGTAATCATCGGCAATATTAATCAACTCTTCGCGAGTCGCATCAATACAAGTGAGGTGAGGAGCAGCAACCAATCCGGTTGTTGCTTTGATTTCTTTAATGATGGAGTGCGTTCTGTCACGCTCGCCAGAGTTAGCGCCGTAAGTCACAGAAACAAATTTAGGTTGGAGCGTTTTAAGACGGTGCACTGAATTCCAGAGTGTCTCTTCCATCTTAGCGCTGCTTGGTGGAAAAAACTCAAATGATACATTGATGTTGTCTGACAACTCAGCAATATTCTGGTTCAAGGCGTCAATATGGCCTGCGTGCGTGTATCCCATCTTACTCTCCCTGTGGCACTCCGCCACGAAAACAAATTCCTTAAATCGACGTTTAGACGTCTATATGTCTACAGAATGTATTGAATACGATTTAATGTCAACCTTGTAATTATGAATTTTTCTCAAGTTAATAATGAGGATAGTTCAAGTTATTACTTGAACGTTATTTCACCACTTATCACAAGCCGATACTTCAGTATGGCACTGAAGGCAAAATAAAAAACCCTGGTCGGGTTCCAGGGTTTTAGGTATCTCGCAACTTTAGAATAAACCGGCTAATCGGTTGAGGTCGGATTGAATCGCGCCGGCTGTCACTTCTCTTCCTGCGCCAGGCCCTCGAATAACGAGTGGGTTATCTTTGTACCACTTACTTTCAATGGCAAAAATGTTGTCGCACGGCAGTAGGTTGGCGAGCGCATGTTCACGAGATAACGCTTCTACTCCCACCGTCGCTTTACCATTTTTTTCTAAACGAGCAACGTAGCGAAGCACTTGGTCGTTTCTCTGTGCTTTTGTCAGGCGCTCTTGCAGTATTTCACTCAACAGCCCTCCGTTATCGAAGAAGTCATCGATGCTAAGTTCTCTTAATTCTTCTGGTACCAGAGATTCAACCTTAACGCTGCCCGGCTCAATATCGAGACCAGACTCTCGAGCTAAGATAACCAGCTTACGCATCACATCTGAACCATCTAAATCAGAACGAGGATCAGGCTCTGTTAAACCTTGCTGCCAAGCGAGGTCGACTAAATCATTAAATGGTACTGAGCCGTCAAATTGTTGGAATAACCATGATAACGTCCCTGAGAAAATACCCGATAGAGCAACGATCTCATCACCACTTTCACGTAGATCTCGCACGGTATGGTTTATCGGTAACCCCGCACCAACCGTCGCATTGTACAGCCAATAACGACCAATTTTAGCGAATGCATCTTGAACCTGATGGTAATACTGGCTATCAGCCGAACCCGCCACTTTGTTAGCGGAAATCAAATGAATGCCCTGCTGCGCAATTTCTACATAGCGCTGAGCTAAGTCTTTGCTCGCTGTCACATCAAGCACTACGGCTTCATCGTAATTTTTTAGCGCTCCTAAGTGAGTCAACCAAGACCCATCGTTTGCTAGGCTTTCATCATCAAATCGTTCAGCAACACTTGCTGCATCAATACCTTGCTCATCGAACCAGTAGGTTTGACTATCCACGACCGCTACAAGGTCAAAGCTCATTCCATGACGTTTTTCGAGCTCACCTTTTTGAGTTGCAAATAAATTTAACCAACTAGAACCAATGTTGCCCTTGCCACATAAAGCCACCGCCACGCGCTTTTGCGCTTGGAACAACTGGCTATGAATCGTTTGAACCAACACTTCGGTATCAGTACGACGCAAAACGGCGACTAAACTCAGCCCCGACTCAGTTTCAGAAATAAATTCAACCGGAGAGTGTTTTAACTTCTGATAGAAACCAAAACAATGGTTGGCGTTTTTCGTAACGCCAGCGCCTACCGCCGCTAAGAGAGAGTAGCCTTCTTTGAGCTTAATCTCCGCTTCAACCGCAAGCTCTTGTAAGTGTTTCAGTGCGCCACCGGCAATTTCTGCGGTATACGCCAAGCGCAACGTGTGTTGATCGGGCTGTGCCTCAAATGCCAATGGCTCCAATTGCGCTCGCTGCAACGCTTGTAATACATCATTCTGTGTTTTTTCGAAGTCGTGCCCATGCATGAAAGACAGCTGCACCAATAAAACATCATCCAGCGAGGTAATAATTTTAGCGCCACGGCCAGACGCTAAGACACGCTCAATACGAGTAGAGCCCGATTCCGGCAGATAGCTACACTTGAGGTTGAGATCCATAGTACTTTGCGCCACAGGCTGAAGTGTACGACTGTGTAGGACTGGGGCGGCTAAACGGGCGAGTTCGCTGGCTTCATCCAATCGAAGCAACGGTAACAGACACGCGTCTGCCACCAAACGCGGATCGGCACTATAGACACCAGCAACGTCACTCCAAATGGTGACTGTGCTCACTTCAGCCAGAGCACCAATGACAGTTGCAGAATAGTCAGAGCCATTACGACCAAGTAAAATGGTTTCGCCCGCCTCGTTCTGAGCCATAAAGCCAGTAATTACCACACGTTTATGATTGTGTTGCGCGAGAACTTCTTTTATCAAAGGATATGAACGAGCGCGATCAACTTCAGGTTGAGTCCCGGCTTCCGCACGTAAAAACGCTCGTGCATCTTGTGCAACAGCGGGGATAGAACGTTGAGATAATAACGCGGCCAATAGGCGAGCAGACCAAACTTCTCCGTGTCCTAGTACCGCGGCTTTTTGCGCGCCAGTGAGTGGTGCTGTCAGCTCAGATAAGGTACTGAACTCATCATGCAGTAACGCTAATAGTTCTTCTTGTACTTCATTTTCCAACAAGTTTTCTATTAGCTCCGTTTGGAACTGCCTTAGGCTTTGAAGTGCTTCATGCGCGATTCGGCCATCTTTGTCTAGCCCTTCCAGGAACTCAATCAAGCGGTTAGTGGTTTTTCCTGCCGCCGAGACGACCACAAGATCATTTTCCGTCGAATACTCCTTAAGAATATCCACAACGCGTAAATAGCATTCTGGGTTTGCTAAGCTACTGCCACCAAACTTATGCAGCTGACGTTGTACAGTCATTATTCTCGTCTCCTATTGTTGGGCAGCTTTAGCGAATGCTTGCTCTAAATCTGTGATGAGATCTTGTGCATCTTCCAAGCCGACAGACAAACGCAATAGTTGATGCGACACCCCCGCTTCTGCCAGTGCTTCCTCTCCCATAGCGCGATGCGTCATGGATGCCGGATGACAAATCAAGCTTTCAACTCCACCTAATGACTCAGCCAATGAAAACAGTTGGAGCTCTTTAACGAACACTTTTAACTGCTCAAACGAACCGGCAAACTCAAAGCTCAGCATAGAGCCAAAGCCCGTTTGCTGCTTTTTGGCAATGTCATGACCTGGGTGCTCCGGCAAGCTTGGATGATAAATGGTTTTAACTAACCCTTGCTTCTGGAGATAAGCCAGTACCTGCTGTGAACTCTCTTCATGCACTCGCATGCGAGCACCAAGTGTACGAATGCCTCGCAACGTCATATAACTATCGAAAGGTGTGCCAGTCGCACCAATGCAATTTCCCCACCATGCAAGCTCTTCTGCATGCGCTTCTGTTTTGGTGATGATCACGCCACCAATCACGTCTGAATGACCGTTGATGTACTTCGTTGTGGAGTGGATAACAAAATCCGCACCTAGCTCTAAAGGTTTTTGGTACACGGGTGTCAAAAAGGTATTGTCCACCGCAACTAACGCGCCGACTTGTTTCGCTTTTTCACAGGTAGCTGCAATATCCACTACGCGAACCAGAGGGTTTGACGGAGTTTCTAGCAAAATGAGTTTTGGTTTTTGTGCTAATGCTGCATCCAAAGCTTGCTCGTCTGATTGATCGACAAACTGAACCTTAAAATCGCCTTTGTTGGCTCGGGTATTAAAAAGACGATAGGTGCCGCCATAACAATCGTGAGGAGCAATAATGAGATCATCAGGGCCAAGAAAAGCGGACACCCATAAATTTAATGCCGACGTACCGCAGTTCGTGACAACCGCTCCTTTTCCAGACTCGAGTTCAGATAACGCACTTTCCAACAGTCCGCGGTTTGGATTTCCAGATCGCGTGTAATCATACTTAGGTACTTCACCAAAAGCAGGAAAACCATAGTTAGTGGAAAGATAAATAGGTGGAACGACAGCGTGATATTGGCTGTCTGATTCAATACCAGTGCGTACTGCAATGGTCGCAGGTTTGCGAGAGCTCATGGGTGTATCCTTTCACGGGTAATGACTTCTAAAGAGGAATGCGCTATATCTAATGAGTAAAATAAAGTGATCAACACGCTTCCTTTGCTGTTCTGTTCACTTTACTCGTCAAAAAATGAGACGTCAACACTTCTAGACGTCTATATGTCTTTGCTTATGGCGGTAAATGCAGCTAAAATCAGCACCTAAATTATTTTTAACCGATTACATAAATGAAGGTGTGCAATGGCTGACTGGAATGGCGAATACATTAGCCCATATGCAGAGCACGGCAAAAAAAGCGAACAAGTAAAAAAAATTACCGTCTCTATCCCGCTAAAAGTTTTAAAAGTGCTAACTGATGAGCGTACTCGCCGTCAGATCAATAACTTACGCCATGCAACCAATAGTGAATTACTATGCGAAGCATTTTTGCACGCGTATACAGGTCAGCCACTTCCAACAGATGAAGACCTTCGTAAAGACCGTCCAGATGATATTCCAACAGAAGTAAAAGCACTGATGACGGAAATGGGCATCGAATTTGAGTCGTTTGACGAAGAGTAAAAAAGCGAGGCTGGAGGCTTCAGATAGCAATTCTTATCTCAAGCCAACAGAATGACATAAAAAATGGGACGCGATTGCGTCCCATTTTTTGTACATCACATCTAATAGATATATTACTCTGCCATGTAGTTTTCAGGCATCTCGATACGAGCAACACCTGAATCAACCGCCGCCTGAGCCACTGCTTTTGCAACACGTGGTAGTAAACGTGAGTCCATTGGTTTTGGAATGATGTAGTCTGCACCAAACTCAAGCTTATCGACGCCTGCGGCCTTCAATACAGTTTCAGGTACAGGCTCTTTTGCTAGCTCACGAATCGCCTCAACGGCTGCAAGTTTCATTTCATCATTGATTTCACTTGCGCGCACATCAAGAGCACCACGGAAGATGAATGGGAAACACAATACGTTGTTTACTTGGTTCGGGTAATCACTACGGCCAGTACCCATGATCAAATCATCACGAACAGCGTGGGCAAGTTCCGGCTTAATTTCAGGATCTGGATTCGAACATGCAAATACGATTGGCTTATCTGCCATCAGCTTCAACGCTTCCGCTGGCAATAGGTTTGGACCAGATACACCTAGGAACAGATCCGCGCCTTCAATCACATCTTCTAATGTGCGTTTGTCCGTGTTGTTTGCGAATAGCTGCTTGTATTCATTAAGATCATCACGACGAGTGTGGATCACACCTTTACGATCCAGCATGTAAATTTTTTCGCGCATTGCACCACATTTAATCAGCAGCTCCATACACGCAACAGCTGCAGCGCCAGCGCCAAGACAAACGATCGTTGAGTCTTCAAGCTTCTTACCTTGAAGTTCGATCGCGTTCAGCATGCCTGCCGCCGTTACAATCGCAGTACCGTGCTGATCATCGTGGAATACTGGTACATCACAACGCTCAATTAAACGCTTTTCAATCTCAAAGCAATCTGGTGCTTTAATATCTTCAAGGTTGATACCACCAAAGGTGTCTGCAATGCTTGCGACAGTATCAACAAATTCATCGATCGTGCGGTGCTTAACTTCAATATCAATCGAATCAAGACCTGCAAAACGCTTAAACAGTAACGCTTTACCTTCCATTACTGGCTTAGATGCAAGTGGACCTAGGTTACCTAGACCTAAAATAGCGGTACCGTTAGAAATAACAGCAACCATGTTGCCTTTCGCTGTGTACTTGTACACGTTATCAGGGTTTTGTGCGATCTCACGCACTGGTTCTGCAACACCAGGGCTGTAAGCAAGGGCAAGATCACCCGCCGTTTCCGCAGGCTTTGTCAATTCGACAGCAATCTTCCCTGGGGTTGGATAAGCATGGTAATCCAATGCTTTTTGGCGATGTTCTTCTTCTGGAGTGGCTGCTTGGCGATTGTCTTCAGACATGGACGTTTCTCTTTTTTATTTTTAGGTAAGGGGGGATAAATTCTATCGGATAGAAATCAAACTTCATAGGCAAGATTGCGAGCAATATCCTTAAAAAGCCGATAATAAAAGAGATTAGACCAGATAGCGGGGATAAGCACCTGATTTTCGAGTCAGGTGCTCTTTTCTTCTTACAATTGAAGTGCGCAAAATCCTGGACGTTATTACTCTTCGTCTACGTATTGCGCTTGGAGGTAGTTCTCAATGCCAGACATTTCAATCAAGCCAAGTTGCGTCTCTAGCCAATCAACATGCTCTTCTTCATCTTCAAGAATATCTTGAAACAGATCGCGAGACACATAGTCTCGAATGTCTTCAGCATAAGCAATCGCATCTTTTAAATCTGGAATGGCGGCCATTTCAAGCTTTAAGTCACACTCGAGCATTTCTTTAGTGTCTTCACCTATCATCAACTTGCCTAAATCTTGTAGATTAGGTAAGCCCTCAAGAAACAAAATACGCTCAATCAGATGATCGGCATGTTTCATCTCATCGATAGATTCGTGATATTCCTTATCTGCTAGGTGCTTTAACCCCCAGTCCTTATACATTCGAGCATGAAGAAAATACTGATTAATAGCGATGAGCTCATTTCCGAGCACTTTATTGAGATGTTGGATGATGATTGGATCGCCTTTCATGACAAAAACCTCCTCTTTGGCTTCATTTAAATGTAGAAGCAAATGAGAAGGTGTCAAAACGCTAGGCAAATAATTACTTAATTACTGCATGCTCACAGTAATTAGCTAGCTTGTTTGAATACCGTGTAACTGGTTTCCGCTAAAATATCCTTGGCCTGTCTGATGCACTTACCACATTGGCTACCCAATGCTGTGCATTTTTTGATTCCTTTAATATCCGTTACGCCTTCATCTATCGCCAACTTCCTAATTTTCTTGTCGGAGACCCCATGGCAAAGACAAACGTACATACTCAAAAACCTATTAAATTAACCTGTGGCAACCAATATAAACAAGAATAGTTCTTGTTACCAGTCGCATTGATAGGCCTATTCAGAATATTTTGTTATATAGATTTGGGGACAGTAGTCAAAGATCAGAGAGTTAGGTGCTACGACCAAAGGTGTTGAAAAATAGAGCCGGTAATATTCTGTTTTTAAATTAAAAAATTAACGCATTTCCTACGAACACTTATAACCAAATATAATTTAGATATAAAAAAGGGAAGCCTAAGCTTCCCTTTCTCGATGCGCTTTCTTCATAAAGAAGAAGAGTGCAAGATTTCGTTTAATTCGTTATGAATTAGTCGAAGATCTTAGCAACAACACCAGCACCTACTGTACGGCCACCTTCACGGATCGCGAAACGTAGACCTTCGTCCATTGCGATTGGTGCGATTAGCTCAACAGTCATCTGTACGTTGTCACCTGGCATTACCATTTCTACGCCTTCTGGTAGCTGGATGTCACCAGTTACGTCAGTTGTACGGAAGTAGAACTGTGGACGGTAGCCTTTGAAGAATGGAGTGTGACGACCACCTTCATCTTTAGACAGTACGTATACTTCTGATTCGAACTTCGTGTGTGGAGTGATTGAACCAGGCTTCGCTAGTACTTGACCACGTTCAACTTCGTCACGCTTAGTACCACGTAGAAGTGCACCAACGTTCTCACCAGCACGGCCTTCGTCTAGAAGCTTACGGAACATCTCAACACCAGTACATGTAGTAGTAGTAGTGTCTTTGATCCCTACGATAGCAACTTCGTCACCTACAGTTAGGATACCACGCTCGATACGGCCAGTTACTACTGTACCACGACCTTGGATTGAGAATACGTCTTCGATAGGCATTAGGAATGGCTGATCTACCGCACGCTCTGGCTCAGGGATGTAAGTATCTAGAGCTTCAGCTAGTTCAACGATTTTCGCTTCCCACTGCTCTTCGCCGTTTAGTGCGCCTAGTGCAGAACCTTGGATAACTGGTAGGTCATCACCTGGGAAATCGTATTCAGATAGAAGTTCACGAACTT
>NZ_JAKKCL010000022.1:0-52558 GCF_021728175.1 Vibrio sp. A1-1 | reverse complement strand
GTAGGGGTGGAGTTAAATTAACATTTCGCGTTACAGAATCTCTTTATGAGTCAATAACTGAACGAGCGAAAGGCTCAGAATCCATTCATCAGATCTGCCGACTAATGTTGACCTCTAACTATAAAATTCAGCCCGTGGATTTAGGTCATATGCATCTCGTAAACAAGATGGAGAGATTCTATTTTTCTAGATTTAATAGCATGGCAAGGGCGCTTGAGATATTACAAGAAAAGCACTCTGATTTAGCAATTAAGTTTGTCCTTGTTTACCGTCAAATTTCAACCTTAAAATTTTTAATGGAGGAGAGTTTTGGTGAACACATTGAAGTTGTGAGAAAAAAATAAAATTTTACACATGATAATTAGATTTGAAACTCGAAAAAGAGGTATTGGAGATTACTTAGTAAATGGAAAGGTCAGACAAACCGGAATTCATCGAGATGAGTACGACATTAGAACACCCTTGCATGGTTCGCTAGAAGCTATTGAGCGTGATGCTAAATGGGTCAGCAAATATCGCAGCCAATGGGAGGGCGCTTACAAGCATATCGTGATCAGTTACGATGAATCGGATGTAGATAAATTCAAGAGCATGCTTGTTCATGATCAGCATGATATGCATAGAGAGATTGTTGAAAAGGTTTTGCGAGCAAATATTCCCCATCGTGAGCTTTCTGAACTTAATTACTATTTTGAAATGCACACTCCTACTCGTAAGCATATGCTGGATCAGTATGGCAAAAAGCGAAAGGCCCACCTTCATGTTGCAGTCTCATTACTAGACCAAAGAACTCAAAGAAAACTGAAATTCTACGACCCTAAAGATTTCGCTTACCACTCCGCTGTTCAATCAGAAATCTGCTCAGAGTATGGTTTTTTAGACCCTGTTACAGTTATGGAAAAAAATGCAGAGCAAGACATTGAGAGGGTTACGCCACTCAAGGGTAAAAAAATTGAGCAACTGGTTAGACAAGACCTAATCGAGCATCTCCTCGCATTCAAGCCAAGATCTGGATTAGAGTTAACAAATGCTCTGCGCGAATTTGAGCATATAGCTGATGTTTCAGAACCTATTACACCTATCGCAACAGGCTCAACAAGAGGCAACAGGTATCTGAAAATACAGATCAACCACAAGAAGGAACGTGGTAGAGGTCGTGGTGGTTGGCGTACCATAAACGTTCGAGGAAAAGGGCTTGAGTTTTTAGACTACCTATACGATCAGTATCGAGTAGACACATCTGATAAAACTAAGATTGACGAGTCAATCAGAAGGTTTAAAACCCAATTCATGACAGATACGTCATCCCCATTCAGTAATAGCCTGATTAACAACGTCTTTTCTGACAAATTGGAGCCAAAATACTCAGCTAAGGCTCGCCGCCGCCGCATTGATAGTGCATTAGCCTCAGGAGCAAACTATCGAGTCGATATACGAGATAACACAGAGCTACGTAGAGCCTTGATAGAGGAAAAACGAGCTAAATTCCTCGCTAAAAGACCAAACCAAACAACAGGCGAGCGCGAAGAACAGATCAGACGCAGCAATAAAAGAAACATCGATGAATCCACTCGATTTATAAATGAATTAACTAAACAACAAAGGCAATTTTACTCAATTTATAAAACGAATATTGATCGCTCTTTTCTCGATGACGGGGTTTTCCTTACGCCTCACGAAAACCCTAACATTCACAAGTATTTCAGTAAGAAATGGAAGTGTTTCATAGAAGATAACGGAGACATGATATCAGCTAGTACAGCAAAAGATTCTCCGTTAGATAAGATCGCTGATCTGATGGTTCAACAAGCTCTGGCAAAAGGTTGGTCACTAGAGACAATCAAAGCCACTGAAGAGTCAAGCAAAGAGTTTAGGGCTGCTATAGAACGCGCAATAGAACGACAGAAGGCTGGTTTGTCGCAGGAAGAGAAAAAAGATTTAAGGGTTGTTGAAATCAAAATACCAACCGCTGAAAAATTTAAGGAACCTGCTAAAAACCTTTACTCAGATCGCCTTGAGAGGGAGTTGTCTGAACGTGTTAATCGAAGAGCGAGAGTTATTTGCGATCACGTCAAAAGCGCCGTTACACCTGAGATGATTAAAGCCATTCTTGAAAGACTTGAACCACTTGGTCGCTCCCCTGACTTTGATAGCCTTGGGTTTGAGCGTAACGATAAAAAGCACCTGATTATTATTGTTGGTGGTCGTCGTCGCTATAACGCGATAGACCTACTAAATAAAGTTTTGGGCGTCTCAGTTAGTGATGCTGTTGATGAAATTAGTAGACAAATCGATTTAGCTAAACCGAAACAGGAAGAAGTGTTAGATGATGATCGCGGGATCGGTGGCGGAGCTGGACAGAGTCCTATTCCCGAACCAGAACCAAAACCTGATCAACCAGAAAACCAACCTAATCGCACACCAAAGCCTAGACCAGCACCTAGAGCACATATCAAACCCGAGATATAACGAAAAAGCCCCTATTTAGGGGCTTTTGGTTTACTGAGCGATATCTACAACACCATTTTTATTGCTGTCAGCATTTGAAGAGAACCGGATATATAAAAAATCCAAACCACGCCTTTATCAACAATATCTAGCAACACTCTGGAAAGCGGCACCTTTGGCTTATCTAAGAAGTTTTTTGTGTGAACTAATGCCTTATGTTTAAAACTAAGTTCCTTGGGTATATTTAGTTTTCGGCGTTTATCCTCTTCTCGTCGCGTTTTGGCTGCAACCTGTCTCCATCGAGCTAAGGCTAGGCAGATTACTGCCGGAATAAGTGCGGTAAATAAGAAACCATCATCAATCATCGTTTATTTTAATTTTACAAAATTTTTGTACGCAACCAAAAAAATGGCGGGAAATCCCACCATTTTCTATCTTACATCTAGTCATTTTTAGGCTCGATAGAGCGCTGAGAACCCGGAGAGTGCTCCTCTTTGGTGTCTGCCTTATCGTTTTGAGATAAAGACTTTCCTTCCCTCTGAGGTGCTTCTTTCTGCCTATCTCTACTCATCCCACCATCAGTCTCTGAAGTGTTACTAGTCTGAGTTTCTGAGGTTGGAGTATCACTCATTTTTCTCTCTGATTGAGGAGTTATAGATTCACTACTATCGTTCCCCTTTTTGTTGTCACTATTATCGGAGGACATTAAAGTTTGAAACTTTTCTACTTCCGAAACTCGTTTCTATCGTGGCTACCAGAGGCCAAATCTGACAATAAAGATTGAAACTTAGACTCTAGCAACGTAGCTCTCCAAACAGTGTGGTCACAGTGACAACACTGTTTGAAACTCACTTTTGGACAAAAATCATTTAGGGTCGATGCTCTAAATAACCCTATATTCATTACTTAATGTATTCTGACCGAGCCAAATACCCCACTAAAGTGGAAGTCAATGATAAATAAATATGCAAAAGGCAAGGTTTTCACACCTTGCCTCTATTAAAATCATGCTGCATACCACCCATCAGCTAGCACTTCAGCCTGATCGAGAACAAGCTTAATCGCCTCTTCAGCCGCATCAGGTGGGTACTTCCAACGACGCAGTAAACGACGTACAAGGTTGCGCATACGAGCACGGACACTCTCACGTTTCTGCCAATCTACCGTAGCGGACTTACGCAGTTGGTGAGTGAGTTCAATGGCGAGTTGACGAAGGTTGTCATCGCCTAGGGTTCGCACAGAAGCTTCGTTGGTGACCAATGCACGGTAAAACGCTATTTCATCAGTAGATAGGTTGAGCTTATCCATCATCTCAGCGTCAGCCTGCATCTCTTTAGCCCACTGGATCAGCTCTTCAATTACCTGCGCGGTTTCAATGTTGCGATTATGATATTTCTGCAAAGTCGACATAATACGGTCGGAATATTTCTTTTCCTGCACTACATCGTTTTTCATTCTTGCTTTTACTTCGTCGCGCAGCAGCTTTTCTAGCAGTTCTACGGCTAAATTCTTCTCTTTCATATTGGCGACATCTTCCAAAAACTCAGGAGAGAGCAAGCCAATATTGGGCTTATCTAAGCCAACGGTTTTGAAGATGTCATCGACTCCATCTGCCACAATTGCATTGTTGAGGATCTGGCGCAAAGCAGAATTGCGTAATTCGTCGCTGCGTTTCTTGTCAACAGTAGAATGTTTTAAGAAGGCGGTCTTAATCGCTCCATAAAAGGCAATCTCGCTCTTATAGCCGTCCACTTCATCCAAGGTATTACACAGTGAGAAGGCTTTCATCATCGCAGCCATAACATCAAGAAAACGGCGTTTACCATCACGAACTTCTTCACCTTTGCTGTTGCGGTGTGAGAGGCCAGATATATGGTTCACGGCTCCCGGAAGCAGTTGCAGTGGTTTGGTTTCAAAATCCGGACGATAATCGAAGACTGTACCATCGACGGGCGTGGCAAACATTCCGCGAATCACGTCTATTTTTTCCATGAAGACAGCGAAAGCTTCAGCGGTGTCGACGGTAGGCTGACCTTTCCCTTGACTGTTGGTATAGGTCTTAAGTGCGTTTTTAAGCTCATTGGCAATACCAATATAGTCAACAACTAAACCTCCGGGCTTATCCTTAAACACGCGATTCACACGCGCTATCGCCTGCATCAGGTTATGACCTTTCATTGGTTTGTCGATATACATGGTATGGCAGCAAGGCGCATCAAAACCTGTTAGCCACATATCACGGACAATTACTAATTGCAGTTCATCACTGGTGTCTTTATAACGTTTCTCGAAAAGCTTCTTAGTCTTCTTATCATGGATATGAGGCTGCATTTTAGCTTTGTCGGCGGCGCTGCCAGTCATGACGATTTTGATCGCGCCTTTATTTGGATCATCGCTATGCCATTCGGGTTTGATAGCCACAATTGCATCGTATAAATCCACACAAATCTCGCGACTCATGGCAACGATCATAGCCTTGCCCGGAAAGGTTTCACAGCGAGTCGTAAAGTGCTCAACCAGATCTTGCGCAACCTGCTGGATTCTTGGCTCTGCACCAACGAGTTTTTCGAGAGCTGACCACTGTGATTTTATTTTCTCACGACTCTCAGTTTCTTCGTCTTCGCCTATTTCCTCTTCGACCTGATCGTTAAGCGCTTCGATTTCACCTTGATTAATATCGAGCTTGGCTAAGCGAGATTCGTAGTAAATCGGCACAGTGGCGCCATCATCGACAGCATCTTGAATATCGTAAATAGAGACATAGTCACCAAAGACACCACGAGTATCTTTATCATCCATCGATATCGGTGTACCCGTGAAACCAATAAAGGCCGCATTTGGTAGCGCGTCACGCATATACTTTGAGTAGCCATACACATAACGCTGATCAATCACATTGCCGTTCTCGTCTTTGACATCAACAAGTCGAGCTTTGTTGCCATACTGACTGCGGTGCGCCTCATCGGAAACCACCACGATATTAGATCGTTCAGAAAGGATAGGATGTGCCATTTCTTCATCGAGCAGCGCAAACTTTTGTACGGTTGTGAAGATGATGCCACCGGACTGACGGTTAAGAAGTAAATCGCGTAATGAATCACGATCTTCAGCCTGTTGAGGGATTTGCTTCAACGTTTCTTGAGCCATGGTGAAGGTATTAAATAACTGACCATCTAAGTCATTACGGTCAGTCACCACCACTAAAGTTGGGTTATTCATCTCCGACTGTTGAAGTAACTTACTCGCGTAGCAGACCATCGAAATGCTTTTCCCGCTGCCTTGGGTATGCCAAACCACGCCTGCTTTTTTGCTTCCGGGCACCACCGTATTGGCATAGTTGGCTCGTGGTTCGGTGACTTGGTCAGAGGTTGTGGCCGCGATGACAGTTGCTTTCACCGCAGCACGCACGGCATGGAATTGGTGATAACCTGCGATTTTTTTGATGATCTTGTCGCCATCATTTTCGAACAATACAAAGTAGCGAATGTAATCGAGCAGCAATTCTGGCTTAAAGAAGCCACGCACCATGGTCTCTAATTGGAATTCGAGTAACGGCTTATCGTCTTCGTCCTCGATGGTTTTCCATGGCAAAAAGCGCTCTTTATTAGCCGTTAACGATCCGACTCGCGCCGTCCAACCATCAGAAATGACCAGCGCTTCATTGAATACAAAGAGATCAGCGATTTCTTCTTTGTAAGTTTGGATTTGATTGTAAGCATTCCAAATATCGGCGTGATCATCGGCTGGGTTTTTTAGCTCTATCACTGCCAAAGGCAAGCCATTGATAAATGCCACGACATCAGGCCTGCGATTGACCTTGGTGCCTGTAATGGTGAACTGATTGACCACTAAGAATTCGTTATTCTCACGGTTCTCAAAATCAATTAAGCGAACATGAGTATGTTTGCTCACCCATTGTTCTTGCTCCATCACAGAGTATTCAACGGGCACACCCTCGATTAAATATTGGTGAAAGAGTTTGTTGTTTTTAATAAGTACAGGCGTTTGCGGCGTGGCAACGGTTTTCGCTACTTCGATTAAGGTGTCACTGGGTACATTAGGGTTTAAGGTTTCCAAGGCAGACACTAAACGCGCCTGTAGAGTGACTTGCTGATAGTTTTCACGTTCAGGCGTATCACCATCCGGTGCTATGTCATAGCCATTTTGGTATTGGTAGCCTAGCTCTTTAAACCAATCGAGGCATTGTTGTTCTAGTTGGTCTTCTGTTATCACTTTGGTTCCTCGCTACTTAAGCGCTGCATCTCGGTGCAAAAGGAATTAAACGCGTCATTCTCAAGAAAAACGCTTTGTAACATTGCCATTTGAGTAAAATATACTTCCGTCTGCTCTTCTAACGTCTGAGCATCCTGAATAAAACTCGTAAGCTCGCGATATATAATCAAAGGATGCCACGGGTTTAATTTATGCCCTGCAATAGTTCTATCACTTAGCTTCCAATCTGTGGGTAATTTCGCCTTAATTTCATTGACCAGAAGGTCATAATACCCTTGAGATTTTAAACTAGACTGGATGCTTTTATTAACACTCAACACTAGCGATGCAATAGGCCCATTTCCCATCAAATCTTCGACTTGATGATCATACCCGTCCATAATAAACCCGCAGAATATTCCGGGTATCCAGCCACTTTCGTCATTGCCTGCATTGATTGAAGAAAACTCCAAACCAATTCGACCGAAAGCATCGTAGCGACCACGCGCGTTACGGTGTTTAGGCGGAATGTGAAATTTAACCTTATTACTTTCCTGATAAACAGGCCATGACCGATGCAGAGAGCGACGCGCTATTTCATAAAGCTGCTTATCTATATTTTTAACGTCATTGTAATAGGCGATCGCCAAAGGATTTAGCGGTGTTGAATTAACTAATCCATTGCTTTTTATTAAGTTAACGAACTCAGCGCGCAACCAGCTCTCTTTATTATCACCTTCACCTAGCGACTCAATAATTTTGGCGACTTCATACCAACACAAAGCGATATCCGGTGATTGGCGGTGTTGTCCAGAATGAGCAGTAACGAGAGCGATGAGGAATGACTTATTCAGATGCGCTTTAGCGAATTTTCGATAATTACTGAGTTGCTTATTGTGTAGTTCAGACCAAACCTTGTGCTCAAAAACAAGGCAAAAGTCCTCATCGGTGGAGTTCCACAACAGATCAGGATACTTTCCACCAAAATTGACTTGAGTATCTATATCTGTGGAAGTGGATAGATTTAAGATCTCCGCTCTATACTGTGGTGATTTTTCAGCAAGTAGCTGAGCATATGCTTTTCTGACCACTTCATCATACTTAAGTAGCCAAGCAAACGCTTCGGTAATAAAGTTTTCTGTAGGGGATGTTTGATGACTTGATGCATATTTGCTGACGTTAACAAGTAAACTTTCCATATCAATGATTCCATGATGCCTCAGTACTTTTAGCTAAGTCTGAGGCTATTATATGTTTATTATTAGTTCTGTTAGCCTAACTCGATTTAGATTATCACCAAGTTGCTATTTTTATCTAATACCAACAGGTCTGGGCGAACTCAGGTATCATCAAAGCCACACCCCCCTTTCTGAATGATTACCATCCCTTCACCGATTGCATGTGGTTGATGATCAGGCCATTCTTGTAAATGTTCTCGCTCTCGAAAACCTAACTTATTAAACGTGAAGCGAACTTGAATACATAACTATTTACTTACAAAAAAGGGAGTCCAAACAAAGCACCAATAATCCCAATAGGGCTAATAGGTAAAGCTACATCACCGACAAGATCTGCTAGTCCTTCACTTACAACGTCACTTGCTACGGATTCACCAACATTGTTAAAAACTTCACCTGTTAATACCTCTGACACGGTATCATCCAATACAACATTGTCGATCCCCGAATCAATCACCAACGTGCTATCCAAGCTATCGGCGACCTCACTAGTGACAATAATTGGGATGTCTGAGTTTTCAGCAAGCGTCTCATTGATATAACTGACGCTGTCTGTCGCTTTAAGCTGAACTTCTGCGGCAATATCACCATCACTCATCAGAGCAATATCCGAAACGGGGTGATTAGTTGCTTCAAATAACAAAGTATCCATACCTTGATCGTTGAGTGCAGTGACAACCTCTTGCTCAAACACAATGCCTTTGATATTGCTGATATGTCCCGACATCGCATCGGGGTCGACATCAGAGAAATAATCAAGAATGTCGTCGTTACTTGCGAGTTCTAACTCGTTATAACCACGACGGACTGCATCAAAAACTGAGCTTTGAGCAATCATTGCTGACGCGATCCTGACAAGTAGTCAACAATTTGCTTGAAGCTAGTATTAAGCATTGGATAAATACGGTGCCCATTTACGTTGCTCAAATTTCCATGCGTCGGTGCATTTAATTTCGCAATATCTTGGGCAGAATTACCCTTTTTAGTTTCAAATTCAGTATTAGCTCCAAGTCCAACCAGTTTCATGACGGATTCAAGGTAGCCACTACTAGCTGCAACCATTAAAGGTGACCATCCATCCTCATTTCGCAAATCAAGATTGGCACCTTTACTATGGATAAGTTCCAATGTTGATGCTTGGTTATAACTTGCTGCCCAATAAGCGGCAGTTCTTCCAGACTTACTCTGAAGATTTACATCCGCACCTTTATCTATCAGCAACGAAATGAGTTCATTTTTGCCATTTTGAGCCAATAAAGATAACGCTGGATGCGAGTCTTTGTTTCTTGCGTTAGGATTCGCACCAGCAGTAACGAGCGCTTTGATCATTTCATCATCACCTTTAGTAACGGCGATAATCAGCATCGTTTCATTATCTTCGTTTTCCACATCTGGATTAACGCCATTAGCTAGTAGCTTCTTAGCGATGTTGACATGCCCATTTTGATACGCTGACAACATAGCGGCTTCTGAGTACTTGGCGCTGAATACCGCACCTTGAGCAAGGAGCTTATCGACGACTTCTAAACGTTGTTTGAAATAAGCGCCCGTAACCGCATTCCAGCCATCGTTATTGCAAACATCGACGGCAGCTCCGTGCTTAAGCAGAAATTCAACCGCTTTGACTCGGCCTTTCATTGAGGCCCAAATTAAAGGTGTCCAGCCCTTGTCGTTTCGGATGTTAACTTCAGCGCCTTTTTCTACCATCAACTCTGCGAGTTCAAAGTATTCATTGTCTAAACAAAGCAACAATGCGCTGCTCATTTGTTGTGGTCGATAGTTAGGGTTTGCGCCTTTGTGTAACAGTGTTTGAGCAATATTCAAAAAACCAAGTTCAATCGCCAACCGAAGTGGGTTATGACCTGCATGATTGATATCAAAACCGACGCTGTTAATGATGTTCTGGGAGAGTGTCGAAAACCCATTTTTCAAAGCAAGCTCAAATGGCGTTGCTTCTAATTCTTCAAAGACGGTGTTAACTAACTCTGGCTGATGTTCAAGTACATCATTCAATAACGCCAAATTACCAGACTCAATGGCAGTCAATAGTTGCTCAGTCATTAGCATTAACCCTTTCGACGTCTAACTCGATTTCGCCGGAAAGCAATTTAGGGAGCAAGGTGTCACGGAGCGATGACAAGCTTTCGATCTCCTTAGATAAAACCTCAACTTTCTGGTCAATTGGGTCTACGATCTTATGAAATGCTTCAATTAGCTCTTGAGGTGGCGCAACAAATGAAACCTTCTTCAACTCTTTCTGATTGATAGAGCTAAAGACTGTTCCCGAAGATCCACTGTCACCTAATTTTTTCTCAATATGGCTCATAAACGCATAAGTAAATGAACGGGAATCACTCTTATGCTTAATAGCGGCTACACCACGTCCAATACAGCAATCAATAGCAGCCATATTCTTATCACCAACAGGGGCACGAACACTAATTAGTGTGTCGCCAGCTTTAGCAAAGCGTTTCGGGTCGGTCGTATAGACACGAACATCTGGGTAGCGGAAACCAAAGTCTCTACGACCTTGGAAAAAGGCAATACCTTCACCTTCTTCGTTATAAGTTTCACCCTTTGGCGATTGTCCCATTGTTATATTGAAATGCTCACCCATAGAGCTAGCACTCCAACCCTCAGGAATCGAACCAAGCTCCGACTCAACGAGCTTATCGGGGAATAGCGAGGCAGTAGCCGCATCCATCCCTTCTGGTTGCTCGCCATTCATCTTGGCTTTTACTGGATCGAAATCGACAAACCATGATTTGAAGATGGCTTGCGCCATTTCTTCTAGGGTCTGGTTGGTTCTTGAATTGAGTTCAATCTTGCTTTCAAAGCTTTCTAATACATCACCAATTCGTTTTTGAACGTCTAATGAGGGTTTTGATACCTCCAAAGACTCCAGCATTGATTTAGTTAAAGCATTTCTCGTGCCTCCTGTACTTGCAATTGTTAGGAGGTAGTTTTGCATCTTTGTAGATGTCAAAAAATATCGAAGATAGCGATGATCGAACTCTTCGGGATCAACTCGAAGAATTGCTACATGCTGATTAACTCGTGCAGGTAAAAACTCATTCGGAGCTAAGCATACTCTTGCTACAGAATCACCAGTGATGTTGATGAGCACATCATTTGGTTCAATAATTACATTTTTTAGCTTCTGAGCAGCTTCAGGCGTTATATAAACCAAACCATCAGATTTAAAGCCTTCATTATAAATATTCTGACTACGAATCAGCGAGATTTCACCATGATCTAGATAGACACTATTCCCACCTTTAGGTGTCGCACCACTGCCGATCTTTGAACAGTAATCTCCAAGTTTTACGATTGGCCAATTACAGCTCATAACCCAACCCCGCTAAGTTCTTCTTAATCTCAGCCTCTAGCGTTGCCGACTCAGCAAACTGCTCGCTCAACTTGGCGGTTAGCGTTGCCATCTTCTCACCAAATGGAACACCATCATCTGATTCTTCTTCTGCGCCAACGTAACGCCCCGGAGTGAGCACAAAATCGTGTTTCTTAATCTCTTCCAACGTTGCGGATTTGCAGAAGCCTGCTTGGTCTTCATAAGCGATGCCATTTACTTCAGCACCCGTTTTCCATGCATGGTAAAGGTCGGCAACTTTCTGAATATCATCGCGAGTGAAATCACGTAGTACACGGTCTTTCATATAGCCAAGGTTACGCGCATCAATAAACAATACCTCGCCTTTACGATCACGTAGCTTACGACCTGATTTATCGGTACGTGCTTTTTTGTTTTTGGTTAAGAACCAGATACAAGCAGGGATCTGCGTGTTGGTGAAAAGTTGTCCCGGAAGCGCCACCATACACTCGACCAAATCGTTCTCGACCAAGGCCGCACGAATTTCGCCTTCGTTGTTGGTGGTTGAACTCATCGAACCATTAGCAAGTAACAAGGCTTGAGAACCATCTGGTGCAAGGTGGTAAAGCATATGCTGCATCCAAGCAAAGTTGGCGTTCCCTGATGGTGGTGTGCCGTATACCCAACGTGGATCGTTATCATCGACACCTGTGTTCCACTCTTTCATGTTGAAAGGCGGGTTAGCCATGATGAAGTCAGCTCGTAAATCAGGGTGTTGGTCGTTGGTATAGGTACTGGCAGGCTCCTTACCGAAATCGTAATCCAAGCCACGGATTGCCATGTTCATCGCTGCAAGCTGCCATGTGGTGTAGTTGTATTCCTGACCGTAAATCGAGATTCTTTGTTTTTGCGTGAGCGGGTCAATCTCTTTTTGGTTAGCACGGCGCTCAATAAACTTCTCTGATTGCACAAAGAAACCGCCCGAACCCATTGCTGGGTCATACACACGGCCTTCAAACGGCTCAATCATCTCAACAATCAGCGAAACAATTGATGCGGGCGTGTAGAACTGACCGCCTTTTTTACCTTCAGCAAGAGCAAATTGGCCTAAGAAGTATTCGTAAATGTGCCCAAGGATATCTTTACTGTTCAGGGATTTATGATTAAACGGAATGGTCGCGATTAGGTTAATCAGCTCATTAAGTTTTGCCTGATCAATTTTTAGCGATGCGTAGTGCTTGTTGAGAACACCTTTTAGTTTCTGGTTGTCGCGCTCAATGCCTTCCAGCGCGTTATCAATCAGGTGACCAACAGAAGTAATTTTCTTCGTCTTACCATCAATCACTAAGTCCGCACCACCAATAACCATCGGGCCATTGTCTTGCAGGAACTTCCAACGAGATTCAGTAGGCAACCAAAACACGTTTTTCTCTTTGTAGTAATCGCGCTGTTCCAGCTCAATCGCGATTTCTTGTTCAAGTTCTTCAGCCGAGTAACCTTCAGGATCGAGGAAATACTCGTGCTCAGGGTTAGCAAAGTCTTGTTTTAGTTCTTCTTGGCGAAGCGTGAAGGCGTCAGACACGTATTTAACGAAAATTAAGCCAAGCACCGCATGTTTGTATTGAGAGGCATCGAGTGACGCACGGAGTTTGTCTGCGGCTGTCCAGAGCTTGCTTTCCAGCTCTTTCAGGAATAGTTGTTCTTGTTCGTTCATTGCTGATTTCTTGAATTCGAAAAATTTACCTTATGATACCAGTAACTAAGCAAACTTCCTTGAGTTCTGCCTTACTTAACAGTGATTTTTATGAAGTAAGGAGCACATTATGGCTGCTTGGAATAAAGGAAAAAGAGTTGGGCAGAAGAAAGCGTTTAAATTGGAGGACATTTGGCGCATCCGAATTCGGTTGGAGCTTGAGGAACGACTGTTTGAGCTGGCGCTGTTTAACCTTGCCATCGATAGCAAACTCAGAGCATGTGACTTGCGTAACCTAAAGGTACAAGACGTTAGCCACAGTGGCTGCGTGATGTCACGAGCGATTGTGAAGCAACAGAAAACCCATCAAGAAGTGCACTTCGAAATCACGCCTAAGACCCAACAAACCTTATCTCAATGGATTATCCTGAATGGTCTGGTACCAACCGACTACGTATTCCCAAGCCCACGCCGTGAAGGGCAACCAATCTCTTACCATTACTACACGACTATGGTTAACAGATGGGTGACTGATATCGGTTTAGATAAAACTCAATACGGCACGCACTCGCTACGACGAACTAAAGCTTCTTTGATCTACGCTAAGACCAAGAATCTTAGAGCTATTCAGTTACTTCTGGGTCATGCTAAGCTCGAAAGCACGATTGAATACCTTGGTGTCGAGATTGAAGATGCACTAAGGATTTCAGAGAGTTGTGAGACGTGAAGGATATTAGAATTCAGATACAGAAAAACCCGCTTTAGGCGGGTTTTTCTGTTAGAATCGTTGCAACTTAGTTCGCAGGTGCTGTCTTTCGAGAGCTAGCCTGAAAATAAATCCAAGTGCTTACACAGAAATAATACGAGAATGACAGGCATAATGCAAGCTCAAGACTACCAATATTTAAAGCAGGATCTTTCACTACCCCGTTTGTCTAGCTATCAGCATTTCTTCAAGCCTCAAACTCCAGCCGAGCTATATGGTCACTATTGCTGGAATGAAGCTATATCTGCTGCTTTTTTTCGTTTAATCGGTATTGTTGAGATAACCCTAAGAAACAAGTTGCACTCAGCGTTAAGTAGCCATTACTACAACTCAAGTTCAATTGGCTCTAAAGCGAGTAATGACTGGTACAAAGCGTTAGACCTCAATCTGCGCTCTGAAGAAAATATTCTTAAAATAACCCACAAAAGAAAAAAAGGGAAATGGCAGCCTAAGCATCCCCCTGTCAGCCACGATGACGTTATATCACGATTAACGTATGGCTTTTGGCCTAAAGTTTTAGATATTCAGAGAGATAAAACAAATAAACCTGTACCATGGGGCCAGATCATTCCCGCCGTTATACCTTACCATCGACACAAAAGTGATAGTTACTGGAAGAAAGTAAAGCATCAAGACGCTCTCTATGCACGACTAGAAATGGTTGGCTCGATGAGAAACCGTATCGCTCATTTCGAACCTATTTGGAAGCAAGGTGATCTCTTCGAAGAAACAAGGGAGCGCCAAAACAAAATTCCAAAAAAACTAGGAAACGCGCCAACTACGGATAAAGAAGCGCTAGACAGACTAATACTCATTCATGAACGTGTTCAAGAGTTGTTAGGTTGGCTATCAGCATCACGATTAAAAAACTATCAAAATAGCTATACTTTTCGTCAACTAAACTGGTTGCTCAGCAAATCAGGAAAGGCAACATACTTAGATTTACAAGATCAAAGCCAACTCAGTAAAACTGAGTTCAAACGAAATATGACAAGCATAGTTTCAAAGCAAAAAACTGTTGCCGTTACTCAAAAAAATGATGTTGTGGGGATATTTTATCCATTAGGACAAATCTAAGGCGCTTTTGTCCCGAAGTGACTCAAAATCATCGTCAGCATATCTCCGGGCAACCGATTTTTAACTACTCACCTTTAATGAATAATTTTGCAAAACCATATGTTTCTCTCACATGAATTTTATTGAGGAAAATTTTGAAGCAGGACGACAAGAAATTTAAAGAGCGAAAATGACAATGGGGCACTTTTGCGTTAGAAAGTGCCCACTGTGAATGTATGAAGCGCTGTTGTACAAAAGGCAAACTACGACAAAAAGCATCGAAAGGTCGAACTTTAATGTCATAGTTCTAGTCTTTATTGTCGAGTTTCAAACTTTAATGTTCAACGACAACTATCACCTCGTTTCTTTTGAGATGCCGCAGCTTCCTGTTTAGCTCTGGCGCTAACAATGTTTAGAGTTTGTGTCACTTGGTTAGCTATCATGTACGCACCGATAGCACTACTAATATTCCCGCCCATAGATTTGAAAATCGACTGAACGCCTATCATATTTAATGCACTGTTACCTAACTCAAACCCTTGTTCGCGACAGAATTTCTCAACTCCACAGTAGAGTAAAACGGTCATCCCCAGTGTTAGTAGGTATGCAACAAAACTAGGTATGAGACTCGATAGGCTACCATCAAATCCCGTAAAATTAAGGGCACCAGCAACGCTGTTTACCATGTAAAAACCTACGCCACCTAGCTCCCAATAAAGGATAAACGAGATAACAATCAAAGGCGCTGTGAGCAAAAGTCTTATTAGTTGATTAACATGATCTTGGTAACTAACCATTCGCATACCGAATACATCGATAAACACTAAGGAGATCGTGATCGGAGAAAAAACAACCGATGCAATCCCCTCTAATAGATACAGTATCACCGCTTTTGTAATTTGCATGATTAAGTACAGCGGTATCATAAATCCGATATAGATTCCCGCAAATAGAAATGGCATCTCTAAACTTGAGATAACATCAGAGATAGCTGCCACAATCCCAGAAAATGCTTGCACATACTTTAGACCAAGCAACGTACCAAAAACCTGTTTAAGACCATCAGCAAAAAAGCTTAATGTGTTTGTTACCCAGTTTCCGCCACTCGAACCATCACTCTCAGTAAGACCTTGAATCTTGGCATTAACTACCTGAATCACTTTGTCTAACACTATTATGTTCAACGCTGCCTTAAATGTATCATGCCCATACATAACAAAGCCGAGAAGAGGGTTCCCTTCAAAATTAAAACATGTGGTTCTTGTTGAACACGCTTGGTAGCTGTCAGTTAATGATAATGCTTTATCAAACCCCATAGCCTTCTTCAAAGAGTCGTCGGCAGGAATCGCCATATCTATCATTGCACGTAATGCGCTATCAACATTGCTAGCGATATCGGTGTCCTGATCTTCGTCGAGGCTAGTAGCTTGAGACTCGACATCACCACTAACTGAGGCGTTAATTACGCTACCGCTAAATCTCGCGTTATCGAGTTCGACAGAATAGTCATCTGCTATATTGCGCATAGACAGAACACCATTAGGCGCTACGTGGCTAGCAGCAGATGCACTAGGTTTAGCCCCGTCCAATGTTGCTCCAATTTTTATAGCCGTATCGTTAGCTGAGAGGAACATAGCAGGTATACCTAGAACACCTCTTTGTCTAGCATCTGTTATTGCTCGCTGACTTGATTCATTAATCTCTATTTCAAGATTCTTTAGAAGAGCATGTTTTTTAGCAGCACTAACTCTCGCGAAATAGTTCGATAAAACATCGATTTCACGTTTAGCATCGGCAAGATATTTTCGCGCCTTATCTTCAGTTTTTGGCTTAAATTGATTAATCAAGATCTCTAATGATGTGTTAATCTCTCCGCTCCTGACCTTACTTACGAGCTGATTAATAACCTTCTGATCATCAGAATCCAGCAAAGATGTGAATGTGCCGTCAGGTGTTGGCAGTAGGCAAACTGGATATACGTAAGCGGCATCAGAGATATTCCTGAATTTATCGTTAGAGTCCATCGATCCCTTGCTAAGGTCGTATGTTAACCACGCCTCCCATTGAGCCATTTGCTCGATGTTTTTGTAGCAGTTAAATCGTCTCAAAGCCGTTGTTGCTAATTTGGTTTGATCAAACAGTTTATAAATTGGCTCATTACCTCGCTCTGCCAACTCACCCGATCTAAAAAACGGACTAAACCTTAACTCGCTCGATAGTGCATCATTTTTGGTCGCATCCAAAGAGAAGGCACCAAATAGGTAGCCATCCAAAGCAGAAAGAATGGATAGTGCTGACGCATCTGGATGCTGATCTTGAACCTCGTAAATTAATTCCTGCATTTGCGAAGAGGCCGATTCACTCGCCGCCTTGGCCTGAGCTTCGGTTGACAAAGCTCTAACCAAAAGGGTTTCCTGAATTTTTGGTATGGCCTTTGAGTTAGCTACCACCCTTAATGCCTCATCTGAGATCTCAGGGATAGGTGATGAGATACTCATTGTGTTTCGAGCCTTATAAAGATCAGAAACAGACAGATTGCGCTCGAAAAGTGGGGCTGAACCATCCTCTCTGTAGTCAAACGGCTCCAGTGTGGCTCCAGCATTACTGTTTAAAACTGGGTTTTTTATTCTAGCAACCAGTGTTGTGTCACCTGCTAGTGAGCTAGCTACATCACCAACGGTCGGGTCACGATCCTCATAATCAGAAAAAAATCCGATTATTGAGTCTAAAAATCCGCCACCTGAACTATTTTCGCCCTTTACCATGCTGGCATTTTCTGTGCGAATGTTCATGTAATTTAAAGTTAACGCTGACTGCTCCGCTCCGTATAATCCACGCACTAGGTTTTCCGCATAATCTTGACCCATACCATTAAACTGCATGTATTCGTCAGCCATTGCTATCGTCTCAGTCTTCTGAGAGCCGAGCATTTTCTCTGGCAAATGTGAGCCAACTGATGCGGCTAATTTTAGTCCGACCAACAATACACTGATATACAAGACTTGGATTAAGGAAATCCCGCCAAGATACGGCGTAGATAGAGCAACCCCGCCGCCAGTTTTTAATAGCGTGATTAAATCATCTCGACTACTAACAAACTTTCCGCTACTCATCGCTCTGTAGAAAAGAAGAGGGAGAACTATTAGCCCAGCCAAAAACCAAATATATCCTGCCGAGAGCGACGTAAAATGGATCATTGTTGATATAAGGCTGGTCTGATTTTTTACGGTTGTTGGTATCTCTGGCGTAGGTGTGTTTGTGAGCCTATAAACGCCCCTTACCGCGCCGTTTGATTGTGGCAAATCTCCCAATAATATGCCGACACCAATCAAACTTGGGTCATTTTCACAAACACTCATGTCTCCTAAAACTACCTTACCCTCTCTATCAAAGGCTGTTCCACAATCGATAGTGTTCGCAAAAATAGATGGAGAGAATAACGCTAGCGCTATAAGGCTAAAGGTGACAAGCCAGTGATAAAAAGAGCTTCGTCTTTTTTTTCTGGAGTTATAATGCATCTCGTTTATTTAAATTTTAATAATAAACAGATCTTTGTACAAATTTTTTGTAAGGTAATTAAATTATTGTTTTTGTTTGCTTGAAAATAAAAAGGGAGGTTTTTTACCCTCCTCGATTAAATATAACTTTTAACATTAAATATTTTAAGTAATGAACTTAATGACTCGCCTTTCTGAATATCATCTCTAGCCTCATCATCCAGTAGATTACCTAGGAAGCTCAGAATCTTAAATGGAGCATCAAATAGGCATTTATACATAATAAATAAATAAAGGAAAAACCCAAGCATAAACAGAATGACGGAATCAATAACACTCGATGAGTCAAGAAGCGATGTACTGTTAACGACGTCATAAACTATATCAGTTGAGTAATAAACTAATACATACCCAGCGAAATTTGCCATAACAGCAAAAATAAAAAGTAATGCAGTGTCTATAATTAAAGTTTTTATATTCGATATTAATGCCCAATCAGATTCTTTATTCACTTCTTCACTTGTCAGGAATGTGTTTTTCAATATAGAAGCGAGTGGTTTAATCATATAAAACAAACACAACTTAATTAATCTGCACAAAATTAGTAGTACAACCTTTGCAGTAAAAAACAATGAAAGCACTCTTGTGCAAAAAATCACAATAGCCACCATCAGAGAAGAAGAACCTAAGGAGCTAATAAAACCTCCAGTTGTCTCCCATCCCAACTTCTCTGCAACGAATCCTCCCGTTACCATCGCCACTGCTAAATTAACGTAAAAGGAAAAGTCCTCGACTCTTTTAGCAAAAGGATCTTTATTCAAGACAACCTCAGATAAATCGCTAAGGTTAAAGCTATCCTCACTAATTTTATTGCTACCTTCAAACCAAATGTTTCTTAAGTATGGGTGGTTTTTTTCTAAAAAAGCAGGGACATCAGAGTCGCTGATTTGCTTGATGGTTTTTGGGCTGTAACTGTATTCCTGTCTAATAGACGATATAGTATTAGGTAGTGTTATGTGCAGGATTTTATCAAAGTAAGGCTGGTACAAATTTTCCAATTCCCTCTGAACCTGAGTTACCCCATCAGTAATACGAAATGAGGAATCCAATAAACCTGAGTGATAAATCACTGTAGCGCTTCGGTCTTTTATGTTTGAATTTGATTCAATTTCAATCAGCTTTTGGGCTGCTGCTTTAGTCATTAGCGATAGTTTTGCGATCTCGGGAATAACTACATTACCCTTTTCATCGTAACTGTAACCATCAACAGCGTCGAACCAAACTCCATCATTACTCTCATAGCCATAGAACCCATCTATCAGTTCTCCCGCCCCGTTTTTCCTTGAACAAAACAGACTGTACTCTAATTCGCTAATTGACACTCGTTGACCATGCACCCTAGGACAGATAACACTACGCTTATAATCATCTAAGGCATTTACTGCATCTTCAAAAGTGCCCTTAAGGTTTTCACGCAGATAACGTTCCGGTGCCGTGAGGCTTTTTTTATCAATTAGTTTTGGTGAAAATTCAATATTCAATCTCGCATTACTAATGTCAGCACCATACTCGGTACTGTCGAGCACCCATCGACATTCAGCGATTTTTGCTTTTTGAACGTAATCTCTGCTAGAGATAAGGCAATTTTCATTAACATTAATGCGAGACGACTCAGGGAGAGCGTCTGCCGCCTTTTTTTGCAGTTGTGCTAGACCAACCAGCGCTTCATTTGACGCAGGTTGACCTTGAGGCCATTTTTTTCGTAGTTCAGAATCCAAATGAGCATCATTGATAATTCTCGACAAAACAACATCTTCAATAACCAACTGTATTGATTGATAAGACTTTTCAATATCTTTAGTCTGATCTAGATTGGGGCTGAGCATACCAGAACCAGTATACAATGCAGAGTAAAGCCAACTTGAGAAAAATGAGGCTGATAATGCCATGAAGATTATCACCGTAGTCATCAAGATACTTAAAACGTTTGTTTCCCAAGATGGAATTGGAGCAATCAGAGCTATTATAATAAACAAATTGATGATGATTTTTACTGAGTCACTCTTAACATCTTCTGCTTCATCATCCCCCTCATGATCATTAGAAAAAACGTATTCCCATCCCCTGAAAAATAGGATGTACACAAACAGCGAAATAGCTACGGCGGTTAGAACACCATAGAAAGCTAAAGATAAATGTTCTAATAAGCTACCTTTACGCTCCGACTGGATATACGTTTGATGGTAAAAATCGTTGTTTTTGTCGGTATAGACTTTGTGAGGGTTGTCTATCGTTATCTTGTTATTGATTGGTAGTGAATTAATGAAACCATCAAGTTCATCAACTGATAGAAGGTCGATTGATTTTTGCGTTGCATTTGGGAAAAGCATAGATGCACCTTCAACAATAGTATCAGGTTTTGAGCGCACATCTATTATGCTGCTTTTACTGTTAGAGTTGCTACCTATTGACTCTGCGTAAGCGACAAACCCAATTGATAGAAAACATATATATATTAAGACACGAATCATCCACCCTGTTAACGTTTATACATTACTTCATATTTTTCCTCGATAGCCTTACCTTCTCTGTAGTCAGAATATTTATCGAATCCTGCATAAAGAATTGTGGCTACAGCAAATAAAACAGCTACTATTGGTGTTTTCATAATTTATTCCTTTTTAAAATTGCAAACTTCTTTCGGTGGGTAATAAATCTTACCGTCGTGGACAAATGCATTTTTAGATAGCATATAAGCAACATGACCTCTAGATTTAATATCTAGCTCTTCAAACAATTTATTTCTGTCATTGTTATATTCCTCACGCAACAACTTAATGAGAGAATTCTCTTTTATGAAAAGCTCAATGTCTTTATATTCCATAAATTTTTTTTCTTTAATTATACAAATTTTTTGAACGACAAACAATATATTTATACCATTTCCCTCAAAAAATTATACATATACAAAAATTTTGAAAGCTATCTTATATATATTAAAATTAAAATAAAAGATGCATTTATATAGACTGATTAGAGTTACTTTTATTGCCTTCATTATATTTATTAGCGCCTGCGCTAATGCTGCTGGCAATACATGCGCATACGACGAATTTAAAGACCCTATCAATAAATTCGCACTCAGCACCTTCGGCTCTGACACTGCTGCAACCCTCATTGATGGAGAATCCAACAAGGAGGCGGTCAGAAGAATGTCTCAAATAGATATAGAAAACTGTTCCTTTAGGGTTAACATCTCAAAAATCACAACCGAAATTATCCCACTCACCTCGGTAGTATCCGGTGTGCTCCTTTTCAGTTTCGGTATTTGGGGGTTATTTGCTAACAAATCGTTTGGCCTGTTGCTGGGTGAGAAAGGTGCAAGCAAAAAAATCTTCACAGCCGTTTTTGTTGTCGGTGGGGTTTTGATTTTACTCGGAAGTACAGGTGGAGGTTTAGCTAACGCTCAGAAATTACTTATGAATCAACTCGCTCGAAGTGTTTCAGGTGCAAAGATCGTGGCTGACGAAATGATGCCACCACAAAAATTGAGCTTGCCATTTTATCGCACACCTCCATCAACGTGGTTAATCGAAAAAACTGAGAGTGACACAATCAACAACTACAACACGAATGCATTCTCGCAAATCATCGACTACTCGCGCTGCGTACTAGAAGAGAAAGGTGACGATGTAACTGTTGATCAGATAATAAAAGAAATTTACACCCACAAAAGCGCAGGCAGGGTTATTGTCAAAGCTGGTAATTCAGGCTCCGCTTGCGAACTAACTGTCTCAACCTCCATCGACTCCCCGATGAGCGATCCAAAGTTCGCTGCTGTATCAGATAGGCTAAAAATTGACAGTTTTATCGATCTATATGAGCAAAATCAACTCCGAACGATAACAGCTCTAACCTACGACCTTGTGCGCTCAGCCCACTCATTCAACAAGGCAATGTATGCCTCCGTTGACTACCGACCCATGTACATTCGAGCTGAATCTCAAAACATCAATATTCCAGAGAACTGGAAATCGCTATGTCCTGCATCGACTGACTACTCAAGCCTAGTTAGCCGCGACAATAAAAAGCTCATTGCATCTGAGATTGTTACAATGCAACGCATAGCAGAGCTATGTATGTCAGATCACGTAACCCAAGTTCTGGCATATCCATCATACACTGATTTTCGCGAAAACAGCGTAAGACAGGTGTGTAACGGTGAGTCTATCGACAAATGCTTACCTAAGGTTTGTTCTGCCAAAACGGATGGTAGTAACAGTAATTTGTTTGAGTGTGGCTCAGCTATCTACGCAAGCGCCTCGACCCATCTGCATAAAGAGAATCTCAAAAGGGGTTGGGCGTTTAGGCCATCTCAATTTCTCTCTGACTTGTCCATAGCTAGCGCGAGACAAGAGCCTCAAACGGTACTGTCTGGCTTTAGAGCTGAGTCTAGAAATAGTCTAGCAGTAACAGCAAACAGCACTCACTCAACAAGATATCGAGATCTTAACGACAAATTACGTTTCGTTATTAGCGATACTGACGCTGGACTGTATAGCTACATCCCAGCCGCACCAAAAGATCAATCCTCTGAGTCTCACGACATCATAGGAATGACAAGATTAACCCAGTGTCTAGAAACACCAAACCAACTGATCACTGACGCAGAAGGTCAACCTAAATATATGTGCGAGGCACCCGTTGTCGAAATCGCCAAAACAGGTCAAACATTGATCAGGTTATATAGCTATTTACAAGCAGGAAAATGGTCAGCGGAAATAGTTAATAAAACCAGTTTATCGAAAAAATCAGCATCTAAGCACGAGGTCGGTCTCACAGGCTCTAAATCTTCTGCTAAAAGCCACGAAGTTAAGAACAGCTCGATGATGCAGGGCGTTAAGAAGTACCTGACTCCAGTGATAGGGACTGCGGCGATTGGAGCAATGGAATACATGATGACAGATAAAGTTTCTCTCGATGATTCGCCATATGCAATGGAGAATGTTAACGGGTTTGCTAATGCATCTCTAAGCACTGCTTACCTCGCAGGATACATCTTGCAGGGCGATGGAGACAGATGGGTTGAGCCATCTCAGATCATATTCCTCGCAGGGTTTGTTATGGCGTACATTATCCCGCTGTCAATAATGGCTATGTTCTATTTCGCCACCATTCTTTGGATTTTGTTAGTTACTCTAACAGTTTGGCTATTAAATCCTTTAGTTGCATACATCGTAACCAAACAGGCGGATGAGATAGCTATGCAAATCAAAAAAATAATAACTCATGTAACACTACTAATAATAGCGCCGCCTCTGTTTGCAATGGGTTTTTACCGTTCGTTAGGGCTAATGGAAACCCACCTACCCATAATGCTCGGCTCTGTAAATGATCTGGCGGCACTATCAGTAATGACCGATTCTTTAGTTAGTTCAATCGTGAAATGCCTTGTTTTTGCAGGGATATACTTTGTTTTTCTGACGATCTTTGTTTATAACATCATTCAAGAGACACCGAGAGGCTACCAGACCGTTCGACGATTAGTGTTCGAGGAGACTAGCGAAGATGAGTTCGGCTCAGCATCCAGAGATGCACTAGGCCAAACCAGAAGCGCCGCCGAAAAGCTCAAGAGTCTTAAATAGCAATAAATACCCCTTATGGTCTTGAAATCAGTACCATAAGGGGCTATGATCAGACTGTAGATGAAGGGCGGTAGAGGAATCCCCCTGTAAAATAGCATCAACCTCATTGGATGAGTGGCGGTAGAGGAATCCCCACATAAAATAGTATCAACCTCACTGGATTAATCTACACAGAAAGCCCCTTTACTGGGGCTTTTTTGTGCCTACGGAAAAGCAATGGACATAAGAACACTCAAGCAGGCATCTTACGAGCAGCTAGCTAAAGACCGACCTCAGGTGCTGGAGAAAAACCGTGGTTACGGCATCGTATCGATTACCATCGATACACTAACCTACGCAATTCCTCTCCGTAGCAATATGAACCACCGAAACGGATTCAAAACCATCCCTATCAAGAGAGGTGGCAAATTGATCTGGAACGGCCTCGATTACTCTAAAGCCTTGGTTGTTCAGCAAGCCGACATTGAATCCGAAGCGTTTAAGCTCCGCGCACAAAAAGAATTCGATAAAATTCAAGCCAACAAGGACAAGATTAAGCTTGAATTCGAGGCATACGTTAAGGCATATATTGAGTGTGTTGCCAAGGGCACGAGTACAACCGATGCTAGATTCAAATTCACCACTCTGCAATATTTTCACGCCGAGATAGGAATAGAAAAAGGAGCCTAATGGCTCCTTTTATGTTACTTACTTATCTGAGCTAGACTCAGGGTCGCTTTCTGGTTTATCTACCCTCTCATCCTGAGAGGCATTATCACCTCTTCGCTTAAGCTCTGGGCGTTCTTGCTCCGGTTCAGTTCTATTATCAGCAACATCGTTCGTCTGAGTCAGTGCCTCTCTTCTCGGCTTACTATTCTCCCTCGCTGGCCTCAAAGTATCTCTTTGCGGTTGGCTTGGTAGTGAAAATCCTTGAATCTCATTTATCTCGCTTCCCGTAACCTGATCCGTGCCGCCCCTGCTTAGGTTTGAGATGTTCTTATTTGTGTCAACACCTACTATCTCACCCCCTTTCAGCATGAACTCTGTAGCGCCCTCTTGAGCCAAAACGCCAACTTTTGCGCCGATCAGCTCAGCCATTTCACTCTCTGAATTTCTATCATCGTCTGTTCTAGACTCTCCAGTAATAAAATCTAATCGATCCCTCATTCCTTCTCGAATGAACTCAGAAAACAGCTTGAACCCAAACCCTAGGCACAAACAAACCATGATCGCGACTGCGACCTGAGATGCCATGATATTACCGTCTACGCTATTTAAAAGCGGCGCAGAAACAGTAGACATCACATCTTTAAAAAAAAACGCGACGAGAGGGAGAGCACAGACAGTAACAACAAATGCAATCGTCATAAAAGCTGGCTGTAAAAAACCACGAATCACACCTATCACGCCAAAACGCTCGTAAAACCATCGATTGCTACCGCCCATAAGAATAAAGGCCCACAGCATCGGAGACACAAACAGAACAGTTAGAGAAAACGTCTCAAATCCAAACAGCGCTATACTAAAAATCACAAGAGGCATGTAGTAGATCAGTAATTGAAACACCCCACCGATCATATGAGTTAAGGCCACCATCCCCACGATAGCTATAGCTATCGTGTTACTAATCAGATCTTTAAACATCGTCCTAGCCGCCCCAAAAAATTTATCCACACCTCCAATCTCGCTGGAATTGCTCGTGTTTTTTTGCAACTTAACAGAACCAGTCAGACCACCATCAGTCTCGGAAGAAACGCCCTTCTTGCTATTAAACTTGCTTAATGCTTTTTTTGCTAAAAAAGCACTTGCACCTACTGTGATCGTGGTTGCAATCACTTCCACACCCAGAGTTATCGCAGCAATCCCCTGATCTCTAAAATACAACATCGGTGATTTTAAAAACTGTGAGCAATAAGCAACCATTTCTGAACGTGTACGCTCTAAGTGGTTCAAAACCGACTGATCTATCTGAACATCACATGCCTTCAGCATCGCATATCTTAATTCAGTCTCAGTCATTGTTGAGTGTGGTCGAGTTTGTGACACAATATCAAATGCGTCCCCAATCACATTGCCGCTCAAATCTAACACTAACTCCTCGTGAGTTTTCGTGTCAGCACTAAACTGCCCTGTTTCGTACTCAAGGCCAGTGTTCATAATGGCATTAGATGTAGAAGTATTTCCGCTCATCGTAGAAATAACAGAATCAAACGACTCTTGCGCAGTCTGTCCAGCTCCAGCGGATTCATCCGTATGGCTGTTAAACATGTAGGCAGGTAAAACGATTTTCACATCAGTGATCCCCTTCTCTCCCTCAATATTCGGAGGCAAATAGGAGGTTTGAGAATCAAAGTTTTTTGTTGCGCTAATACTGGATTGCAGCGCCGCCTTCCCCTCTTTGTTAGTCGTCAGGTGTTGACTAACACTAAGATTTGATTCGTAAGTTCCTAAAAACGCAGAGCCAAATTTAGACATTCCGTGTTTTCTTGCCTCAATTGCAGCCGCTTTACTTCTGCTTGCTGAGTTAAGGCTCGCAATTGCACTATCGACACGAAGATTTTTTAACGCCTGAGTAAATGCTAACTGAACCTCAGCTTCTGATTTATACAAATCTAAAAGCTCAGCGTATGCGTCAGCAATTTTTTGAGGGTGCTGTGCAGCAACCTCTAACGTGGAATGGGTGAAACTTGAAGCTGTACTATCATCAGCATTAAACAAAAGCGCCAAATCACCGCCCTCGTGTACCGCTGAACAGCTAATTGAAAACTCAGAAACACCTACATTACCTGCGTTTAGAGCCTTAACAGTGTACCTATTTCGGATGTACTCAGCTCGATTGCTGAGGCAAGATTTAAGACGCAATTCTTTAGCTATAACGTCAGCGAGAGCCGACCTTTTATTAAATCGCTCCATCGCTTCCTGCTCTTGGCGCACTAAAGCCGCCCCTCCTTCTGCATTAAACATAAGCGCAGAAAAGAAATACTTTAAGGCGCGATCTGCCATCAGCTCTTTATCCAACTCTGGGTTTTCATTAGCCTGAATTGAGCGGTAAATATCCACCCACGCCTCAAACGCTGCATCCCTCTTTATGCGTGATGCATCTTTTAACGAGTCCAGTTTTTTATTAATCAGTTTTGAGAATGGTTTAATTGCTTCAGGTTCGACAGGAGATACAAGCGTTTGAGTTCCACAGATTGTTGCTGAATCCAGATCATGTTCCATTCCCCATCCAGATGTGATTTTTACTGAGTTTTGTCCGGGTTTTAGCTCATGCATTGAGGCAGCAGAGTCGCCCAATGTTGATAAATTTAGACTAGATCCATTTCTGTATGTGCTAGTGTTTGCAGCTAGGCCGTTTTGAGCATCGCGATACACCCCAAGTAGTGCAGCCTGATTGATACAAACCGCCATCTCGATATCGTTACGCGCTCTAGTCAGAGGAAGGTTAGAGGCGGCGGCTGAGTAGGTGACAGTATCAACACCCCCTACCTTCAAACCTTCATCAACAAAATTTGTTGTTAATGTGTGAGAGATAATATTTTGAACAAATAACCCAAATGAATAACCGAGGATACCTATATATGCAAAAATAAAAGCTGCTACATTTACGCTATTGTTCTCAGAAACAATTGAGCTTTGGGAAGGGATTTTTAAACTCATAAACAGTGCGACCGCGCACATAGCAATATAAAACTTTAAACGCTTCTTTTCTGAGTCATTATCATCAGCGCTAGTCATCATTTTAAAAAATGAATAAGATATGTATGCAATTGCGAAAATTATGGCAATGACAAGTAATAGCTGCGAACCCATCATTATGGATGCACGCTCTTCGCCAGCTAAATCCAAATTACTATTACGTAAGGTGTGTTGAATTTTGGCATTTTTAATTATTCCATCAACGTTTTTTTGAAACGGTTTTGCCCCCTTTAACGCTAACTCAATGGTCGCTGGATAGCTTTTAAGTTTCGCTAGAATAAGCTCATCATTTGGGCATATCTGGGCAGACAACATTTTCATGTTTCCTTGCTCATCTGTTAACCCTCTACACTCTGTAACAGGAGTTAAATCGATGAGTTCACCGCTATCGCTAGCAAAGGAAGACAAGGCTGGCAACGCTAAGACGATGATAAAGATTAGTTTTATTACATATTTCATTCCTCGTTAATTTTATTTGATGTAAGAGTTATTTATTACTAACCTTCATTACGTAAGTTAAATATGCATTTAGGTAACTTTCAGTCATAACTCGTTTTTAGCCCCTCTTTTATAGAGGGGTTTTTTATTAATTTTAGAAATTAATAACCTTTAATACAAATTTTTTGTAAGCAGTTTAATTTTTATATTCCTAATCACCCTATTATCTCTTTTAAAATAAATTCAATTGGTTAAACTTAAATTAAAACGTATGACAAACTTAAAAACTGAAGCTAATAAAGAGATCGAAATGACCACCCCCTGCATTTGCGGTAACAGCACAGGAATAGTTCTAGGAACAATCCAGCTAGAAGAACAAAATGAATTCGGAGACGACTATTGCGAGATTGTTGTTGAGTGCTCGTGGTGCGAAAAGGTTCACACATTCGAAGCGCTGGTTGTTTAAGAGATAATTAGGATAGCCTTTTTGCTATCCTAATTTGACACGCCCATTTTGTTTAATTAACATAGTGATTAGCTGCTTAGGCTGATGGTGCGTTTACCTTAAACTAAGCCCTCTCAGAGTGTTCTATATTGCTTAAACTAGTTAACGCTGGTCATGGCAACCAACAAAATTAAACGCGGTATGTCGAGTAAATCCAGCAAATTAACAAGTAAGGCAATATGAATATTGACGCTTATTCAAACTTCATCGAAGTTTCAACACAAAATCTAAAATCTGTTTTCCGCCGTAAATTCAATACAATCCCTAAAGATAAACGTCAGGTATCGCTTACTCAGGCGTATAACATTCTGGCTAAATCTGCATACTTTAGTAGTTATCAGGCCATGATAAGCACTGAAACGGCACTGATTCAAATCAGTGAGGTTGGTGAAGCGCTTATAAACTGCGGCGCTAGCGACTACAACGCCAGCGAGATCGCAAGACTTCTGGGCGCAGACGTAATATGCCCGAGACTAACAGGTAGGTTATCGATCGGTGTAATTGACAATGACTCAGTTCTTTACGACCCGTACCCTCATGATGAACACCCATACCTTTCCGATGTTGAGTTTTATCCATTGTCGGTTGATGAAAATACAGGCGCTTGGATCTCCAATGCGGACTGGAGTAACTTTATCGTTAGTCTCAGGGAAAAAATCACAAAAGGCGAAGAGCTAGAGGATGCCATCGAGTCTTGCTGGAGCGAAGTCAGTATTGAGGGTTGTGACGAGGTATATATTGAAAACCACTTTGATATAGATGAGATCAGAACCTGCTCAGAAGGGCGTTTTCGACAAATAGTTCTAGAAAACACAATTTACAGCCATGCGGATATTGTTTATCAGCACCTAAATCAGGAAAGAGAGAATATTTAAGTAAAAAAGGAAGGCTTACACCTTCCTTTTTATCATTTGACGAGCCAGATCTCTATATCGCTGACTATTGCTTCTCCAGCTATCTCGGTTAGCTGTACTGCTCTATTAGATAGGGAATTTTGTGATGCTGGTCGTTGTTGTAGGGGGGCACACGACGATTCGGAAAATATTGTACGCTAAGAGCGTAACCTTATGTTCCTAAAGGAAAAATTTGCTTAGATTTACTCATCCCCACAAAAAGGAAAGGGAACTATAAAGGTTCCCTAGAAATACTTCGCTTCATTTTTTGCAACTTTGTTGTTGGCCGTGTCACGCTTCAACTCGGACTTAACATGATTACCTATGGGAATCATGGGTCTTCTTGACTCTTACAGTCTGGCTGACCAAGCGCAGCGCGTTCCGCTTTCGATAATTTAGAGAGCAGGGCGGCTCATACCAGCTCTTGATATAAGATTATAACTGAGACTGTATAATGTAAATATATTTATAATCTTACTTGCTTGAACCAAGAATGGTTAAGGCTTCTATGCTAGGCATGGGACACCTAGCTTGGGTAACCAGTTTAGTATAGCTCAATGCCGTGCCTGATATCACCACATCATCAACTAATCAGCCTAGGCTTACACCTTCCTTTTTTACTATTTCACCAACCAGATTTCTACATCGCTGACTATTGCTTCTCCTGCAATTTCTTTAAGTCGCACTGCTCTGTTTGATAAAGAGTTCTGTGATGGTGGACGTTGTTGTAAATGAATTATGTCGTCTTTTGTGATAGGGGCATTTGGGTGAATGATATACATACCAAATTTCAATTTTTCTGAAGGTTCACCGCGCCTGATAACACGAGCTGTGTATTTTTTACCTGATTCTCTTCGAAACGTGATGCTTGAAAACTCCACACCATCCAACGCTGACGCATAATGAAGCAGTTCCTCTGGACTGATAGTTAGCGTAATTGTGTCACCATCATCATCAAGCTCGGGCTTTATTTTCCCGCCTGTTCTGTCACTAATGCTCGCCGCCGTTCTACTCATCTCTCGTTTCGTTTCAACGAGAATGTCATCGAAGTTATCAAGGTGCTCGATATCCCCATAAAACCAGCGATTTATCTCAACTCTGCCATTCATTTGATCGGACGATTTTCGATTCACAGACCTGTACGCTGTTGCGGTTGCTAACGTTAGATTTGTTACCTTGTCACCTAGGAAAATTGGATTGTTTTTGTAGCTAGTAATAGTCGGTTTGATTGATGTGGCTTCGCTCTCTGCAATTGCTTCAAGCAATGCCAAGTATTCTAGATCTAGTTCGTGGTACTTGGCCTTTAGCTGCTCATACTCATCCGCACTTTCAGCTTTGTAAACTGCTCTGATGTAAGGTGAGTAATGCCCCCCACTACATTTTGATTCGTCATATCGAATCAGCGTATTTTCTGATGATAACAACTCATCGAGCGAGTGGTTAATTGTGCTAATTAGTTCTCTGAGTTCCTGTTGTTCAGCAGTCATTTAAACACCAATATAGATAAGAATAGCTAAAAAGCTATCCTGTTCTATCTGTTTAGATAATGAAAGGTAACTCCCAGAAAAATGAGAGCCACCGAGTTTTTATAGATCAATTTGCGAGATTTTCTTGAGTAGCTCAGCAGCACCTTTAGCGTCTGCCTTAGCATCATGCGCTTGGCCTTTCCATTCAACACCTGCCCTTTCCATCGCGGCAGAAAGGCTGATAGTGCCATAGCGATTTGTAGCGCCATAAACTTTTGCTGCTAGACGCATTGCGCAGCGCTCCGCAGTAGCACTAATCCAATCTCCTGAAAACGTTCGCTCGATAGCATTTCTATCAAATGCTAGATTAAAGGCTGTCCACTTCCTGCTCTTCAGCACAACCTCCAGATCTCTACTTACCTCATCTGGCGTAGGCGCACCCTCCAACATACTCGCGCTAATTCCATGGATATCCTGTGCCTCTTGAGCAATCTCTCGATCTGTATGAACTAGAGATGAGTAAAGTGTTTCGCCCGTTTTACAGCAAACAGCAGCGATCTGAATAACCACTCCATCAAGGTCAGTCGTTTCTGTATCAATCATTATAAGGCCATTATCGATAGCCTCTTTGCACCAAGTGAGCGCTTTGCCCTTTGGCGAGGCCATAAGTAATTTTTTAGTTGCGGCGTTTTGTGCTTCAGTTCTTGGTTTGTTGCTTAGTTCGCGCATCGGCACACATTGCCTTAGCGTGAAACATTCAATCTTGCCGCTGCTATATGGATTTTTGTACGAGTATCTGCTACGTGCTTCTTTCGATGGCTTGACTCGGAAAATCGCCTTTAATGTGGGTTTGGTGTGCTGCTTGCCTATCAAATTCGCTTTAGCTGCTGATTCTCGACGTTCAGCAAAACTCATTGCCTCGAATCCTTCAATTTTCTCGATGTAAAAATCTATTGCTCTCATAATTTTGTGTTCGTTTTTTCTTAAACATAGTAACCAAAACCAAGAGCTGTCAACACGATTTTTTCAATATAAACACTTGATATATATAAATTTATTTATATATATCACTTTTTAAAATTACCTTAAACGCAGGAGGTTGAGGAGTGGATTTTTAACTAAAACTACCAGATTAGAATAGCTAAAAAGGCTATTCTAATTAACCTAACCGAGAAAAAAAACTGAGCGGGTAACTAAGCAACCACCGCGATCACCTAATCGCGACAGCAGGTCTTAGTTGGTGCTCGACTTTAACAATGCTTGTTATTGCTGATCTCAGTTTAGAAATGGAAATACGAAGGTTTCTGAGTGCTGTCAAATCCCTATCTGGAATTTCGGTGCCATGATCAGTTACTAGATTTTCAGCTAAACCCTTAATGTTCGTCTCAATTTTACGCACAAACAGATTGGCTTCATCGAGTTTAGCCATACTTTCGCTATCAAAATAGGATTCTGGCGAATCTGACTCCTCGATTTCGCGATAGCGTTCTCTCCAAACACTAGTTTCGCCATCGATGGCGCGAGCAATCTCATTAGCGAATAATGAGAAATTCATAGAATTACAATTCAACACATCGCGGCTTAACATGCTTGGTGCAGTTTCGGCCTCTTCTAGACTGGCAACAGCCGAATTACTTAGCGTTAGTAGTAACAAACCCATAGTTAAAAACCCCTTTTTCATATCAAACCTTAGCATTTAGCGGCTTGATGGATTTAAATCGGCCTGAAACATAAGAGCTTCCTACCTTCAACATGTTCATTTTGCGACTAACCTCGTAGGCCAGCAAAAAATCTAGATGCATACCTGTAAGTTTGTCCATAACGATTTCCCAGCGGCGAGTAAACTCAGGGGCTTTAGGCGATTGGATATCTAAAACAAACCTTAACTCTTGGCCTTCTTTCGTAAAATTTTGGATTTCCGCTGTTATAAACCTGTCCCTTATTTGCTCGACATACCTAGCAAATTCTTCCATACCAGCCCCTTGTGTCTCTTCATGAATAGATTAAAGTAATGCAACTAAATGTACATATCAATAGAATCAAACATAAGCAATCACTAATGCAGTATATATTAAACAAAGCCTTAGAAACTCTTCTACGCCTCGGTGTAAATCGCTCAGAGCGAGCCGCTATTTTGGGGTGTAATGATGCTGAGGTTAAGGCTGAGATAGTGGTTGAGCTGGGTGCAGTCCTTGATGATGTAACCGTGAGAGAACCTTCAGCCCGATTATGTGGGAGAAGGCCGATTGAGTTGCTTAGGACAGGGGATGTAGTATTGATAGCAGAGATGTTCACTGCATTAAAAAAGCCTCATTGAGGCTTTCTGTTTTATCGCTTTGGTTTATTAATAGGTTTTGGGGTTGGTGGGTTTTTCTTCTTATCTTGGTGATCGATTGTGCCGACAAACCTGAACGCAGCCTCAAATACCTCTTGTCCGTAAATGTTTTTTCTGGTTACCTTGTCACCTGTTAGTAACGCGATTTCATCTCCAACCTTCTTTATAATCCGTTTACTCATCCCCAAAATCTAATTCCATTTGATCACCAACCTTCAGCTCATCTTCTTCAATACTAACCACGATAGGCTCTATTCTTTTCCAGATCGGCAGATGGTATATCGCCTCAGTAGTAACATCTTTAGCCACAAAATATGAACCAATAGCGGCATAAATAAAACCAGACGACTCATCAAGTATCAGGCCATGAACCAAAGAACCAAGAGCAATGGCTAGGGTGCCCAGAAGTAATGTAGGGTAATAGGTTGATGGATTTACTCGCAGGTGTGGACGCTTACCTATCATTTCCTTAAAAAATGGGGTTTTAACGTAAGCCTTTCTGCGGTCAGCTATTTTGCTGTTGATTGTAAGTGTCGCGAACAGTGCCCCAATCGGGGCTAGAGCAAGTAAGGGGTTGGCTATAAAGGCCAGAATAGCTATAACTGCCAATACTTCAGCAATTTTTAATTTAGTTTTTTCTTGAATTTCCCACCCTGCCTCAACTGGTGAGACGGAGTGCTTTTTAGGTTGTTTAGTTTGTATTTTCATCCTCTTTTTGTTTGATTTTTAATCTTTGAATCTCCACATTTCTGTAGGAGTGGAGCTTATTAATTGTCTTGTTGATCTCAGTTAGGCGCTTCATCGCTAGAGAGACTGAGGTAGCCGAACTAACGCCAGCCATCCTTGAGGCTTCCCTAACCCCGATGTTGCTATCAGAGCACAACAGTCTGACTGCCTCTTTAACCTCGGCTTTCATCCTAACTAAGGTTAGAAGCAATTCTAATTTTTCAATCTGTTTGTTGTTCATTTGTTTGCATTTTTATGTATGTATTAACAATATTGTCAGCATCTGACTCACTAAAACTATACATCATGCGCAGAAGAGTTTTTACTACTCTAGGCTCCAGTTCATTTACAGCCTCACTAATCGTGTTACTCAAAATCAGATAGTTCAAAACGTTCGGGTCGTCAGCTAATCTAGCTAGCATTCCTGCATTTTCAAGCAGTTGCTCTGCATTTTTTTGAGTTAGAATATTCCAGCGCCTTTCTTTGTTATCGATAGCCTCGATCATGTGTTTTTGTATGTAGTTGCGTACCAGTTGATCAGATTCGATAAGAAATTCATCTTGACTGGGTTCAGGTTCGGCAGGCTTTCTGGTTCCATCGAGGTTGTAGGCTTGGGTATGTAGATTTTTTAGCGTGGTCAGGCATACCGAGGAGACTGTTATTTCGTCGATGGTGTGGTTAATTGATAAAAAATTCTCTTTGTTAGTCATTTGCTCCGTTTTATTTAATATTTCCTAGGCTCTTAATATGGCTATCATCCTTCAAAAGTTGGTTGTACTCAGCCTCCCAATCTCTTTCAATTTGGCGCTGTAATCGACTAAACTCCCGTCTGATTTCGCCCAACTTTTTTTCAGTAAGACTTATTCCGTACCTCATACTTAACGATTTAAGGTCATCAGGGTCATTGCTATTCAGCAAAGCCATTTCGAGGATCTGATGAACACCGTTCTCGTAATTCACATCAACCTCAATCTCGTTCGATGGAGAATACTCGTTCTCGATGTAGTGCATCATTCCTGTTTGCATCCTAAAGTTGAGGCGAACGCCACCAACAACCAGAACACTCTCGTAGACAGCGAAATAATGCGTGTATGGGTCGCGGCAAGTAGGCTGAATCTCTTGCTTCCACTCGATCTGCTTTCTAATTATCGTCATTAATTTGTCTTTTATTTTTTTAGGCTAAGCGCCTGTTATACTTAAATCGTACAAACTAGATTACACACCTTCAAGTAAATGCAGATATTTTTTTAAATTATTTTCATCAACTTAAGACTATGATTGAGGTGACAACTTTTTCACTAGTGAAAATATCGAAGGTTTACCGACAAGATTGAAAAGGTGACAACTTTTTCACTAGTGAAAATATTGAAGGTTTGCAGACAAGGCTGAAAAGTTGACGACTTTTTCACTAGTGAAAATATTGCAGGTTTGCAGACAAGGCTGAAAAGTTGACGACTTTTTCACTAGTGAAAATATTGCAGGTTTGATTGATTAGCACCGAATTCTAGGTAAATCATGCCAATTTGTTGTGTATCTAGGCGTTAGCATATCTCTGCGCATCGCCCATTTTTTCTCAATCCCCTGCGCCCCGAGAAAAAGAGTATCTGAGCCGTAGCGGTGGTTTAGAGCATCATAGACCCCCATCAGCTTAGGGTTGTTGGGATTTTGATTAAAAAGATCGGGTTGTTCATTTCTGCCATCCGCGAGATCTAAAAGGCCAACGCCTATTTTATAAAACCTTACCCCTTCCTGATAAAGCTGGTTAGCGAGACTTGAGGCAATACGTGTTATTTGAGTGACATCTGAAGTTGGGTAGGCAAAGCGGTGAACTGCACGGCGAGTAACCTGATTTCCCTCATCAAACGGTGATGTACTAGCAAAACACATCATCACACGGCAAAGCGATTTTTGTCGGCGAGCCTTCATCGATGCTATGTTTGCGTGTTGACATAAAGCCTGCGTTAACGATTCTAGGTCTGTTATTCTCTGCCCTGCGCTGCGGGTTGAGAAAATTTGTTTCTTATCTACTCTAGCGGAATCCCATGATTTGCATTGCTGTCCATTAAGTTCGCGCACAGTTCTCTCAACCTCTACATTAAACTCTTTACGAATCAATGCAGGCGGGTAGTTCGCAAGCTGCAAAGCGGTGTTGATGCCCATAAATTTGAGGCGATGATATGTTTTCCGACCAATTCCCCACACATCATCAACCTCAAGGTGAGATAAAACCTCTATCCTCTCCTGCTCTGAATCGATAACACAAACCCCGCGATAGCCCGGAATTTTTTTGGCGGCATGATTCGCGATCTTGGCTAACGTCAAGGTTTCCCCAAACCCAACACAAACAGGCAAACGGCATTCCTTCCATACAGCTCGGCGTATCTTCGCACCATGCTCCTTAAGGCAAGGGATGGCTTTGCTAGTGCGCTCAAAGGAAAGAAAGGACTCATCAATACTGTATATGTGCTGGTCTGGCGCAAAGCGCCCGATAACGTTCATCATCTTAGCTGACAGGTCAGCGTATAGCTCATAGTTGGACGATAAGGCGATTACGCCACGCTGCTCACATAGAGATTTGATTTTAAAATAGGGTTCAAATTTAGGCACTCCAGCGGCTTTGGCTTGCCTATTTGCAGCCACAACACAGCCGTCATTATTGGAGAGAACCACTATCGGCTTACCTCGCCATTCTGGTCGAAACACCTGCTCTGCTGAACAATAAAACGAGTTAGCATCCACCAAGGCGAACATTAGCTAGCTCTCAGTAATGGGCTTGGACGATGACAACGGATAGAGCGAATAACCACCCCCTCCATTGAGAATTGGTCACATTCGTTGATTTGAACAGGCAGGTGTTTTTCATTTGCAGATAACAGCAGGCGGCGGTAAATGTCGATCTTCTTACAGATAAACTCGCCATTCAGGTTTGCAACCACAATGTCCCCGTTTTGAACCTGAACAAACCGATCAACTATCAGTAAATCGCCATCAAAAATTCCAACCCCTTCCATTGAATCGCCGCAGGCACACCCAATAAATGTCGCGCTCGGGTGCTCGACGAGAAGCTGGTCGAGGTCTAAATCTAATTGTGTGTACTCAGAAGCGGGGCTTTCAAAGCCAGTGATTCCCGCGCTAGCAGAAATTGGAATAACTCTCATAAAACAAAAAAACCACTGTTTATATATACAGTAATTTTATTGCGAAAATGAGGTTTTGCAAGGATTTTGTAGGTTGATGGTTGGTGCTAAAACAGCTAACCTATCTTTGTGTGGTACATCATCAAAGCCTCGGCGTCGTTTTTCGATTTCGAGGCTTTTTTGTTTCCTAAGATTAAATAAGAACTGAGACACTGCTTGCAACTATCTGATTTAAAAGGCGTTGACCATCATTGACCACGCATGGTCAATAAGCAGCAATGATCTAGTTTTTTAAAAAATCTGGCAGGTTGATAATTGCAGCTAAAACAACTAATCTACCTTTGTTGGATACATCATCAGAGCCTCATGGTCTTTATCACGATCACGAGGCTTTTTTGTTTTCCGCGATTAAAAAATGAAGAAGAATGAGCTAGTTATTTAAAGAATCGGACAGGTTGATAAATGCTGATACAGCAGCTAATCTATCAAGCGTTCGGTACATCATCAAAGCCTCTTGAACACTAGAATCATGAGGCTTTCTTGTTTCTGCTTTATTATTTCTGATCTCGTCTCAGAGCTAAAGATAAAGACTCTCGCTCGCGTTCAGATTGTGAAAGGTCGTGTTGAGTTTGAGAAAGTTGTTTTTGAAGCTCAATAAGCTGGCCTTGGAGTGCTCCAAGTTGTCTACTATCACCTCTCGCCTCAGCTAGCTCAGAAGTTAGGCGGCTGATTTCATTTGTTTGATTTTCAAGCTGCGTCTGAAGCCTGATTGATGCCGATTTTTGCTCTGCTAAATCCGTCATGGTTTGATTGTGAAGCTCAATCGTTTTCTGATGCTGCTCTTGCTCCAGTTCTCTCTTAGCTTGCTCAACACTCAACAATTTTAGTTGTTCGCGTAGGCTAGAAGCCTCCTGTTCCGCTCTATCAGCACGCCTATCTGCGGCAGTAACTAGAGCCTCTGCTTCTTGTTTCGCGTTGCTAACAATAAGGTCGCTCTTGCTTTCAATAGCCTTAATTTCGCTCTCTGCTTTACGCTCAGCTTCTTTAGCAGTCTCTTGAGCATCCTTCATGCCCTGTTCGGCCTTCTCAGCGCGTTCTTTTGCTACTGTGACCTTATCATTAGCCTCATTGATGGCTTGATCTGCCCTAGCCTCTGCTAACTCAACGCGGTGAGTGCAATCAGCCTCTTTCTCAGCTAATAGTTCGATGGCTTCATCAAGTTGAGTCTTTTGCTCTGAAATGATTTTTTGAAGTTGTTCCGTTTTTCGGTCAACAACAGACTGAACTTCAGATGCTAGTAATTTGGCTATTGAGCTAGAACCTAGCTCGTCTGCCATGCGCATCACTTCTGCGTTTCGTTTATCGAAAAAATCACGAAGGTGTTTTGAAACAGTTTCTGTTTTGCCTCCCGTTACAGCTATTACGCCGCGAACAGTTGGGTTAATCCCCTGTCCTAGCATTGTGGAAGCCGCTTTACTGACCTGATCGAATGAAACGCCCTGTTGTGACATGATTTTTAATCCTTATTCGTGTGATGCGGTTATTATATATGCAATTGAGGGAAACAGGAAACATATGTTTCCTTTTATTAATGTTTCCCTAATTCATACAACTTCCCTTCTGAAACAAGAGTGCAAACACTCAAATACACACACCAGAGTGTGTATACACATACACACTAGAGTGTGTATACACACCAAACTAGCCTAACATGACAATTCGTTGAAAAGCCTTACGCTAAAACGTATGAACCGTTATCGAGGCGTTTAAGTACATTCCTGTTTGCCAGCTCTTCTAAATATTTTTTGATCTCTTTTTGTTTAATAACACCTTTAAATGCTTGCCATACATCGCGATGCTTAGGCTCAATAGATTTGCTTTGGATAGCAACGCGCATATTTTCCAAAATTTGCTCAGGCGTTGTCGCAGCAACAAAAGTAACTTCTGGTAGCGTTTCAACGTGTGTCGTTTTACGTTGTGTTTCAGTTACGAAACCAGCAGAGACGGGACTTTCAGGGTAGTTTGTTTCATCTTGTCTCGCAGTGTTTTGCTGTGCTGTTTCTCGGTTAAGGTGAAACAAAACGAATGTCATGGCGATACCGATGGCCTCAAGGCCAACTGCAACTATTAACACAAGTTCAGTTGAGAGTGATGAAAGTAGGTTGTTGTCAGTTGCACTGGATGCAGCCTCAATAGCCTCATTTAGATCAGACGTTTTTTGAGAGATTAGGTTCGTAGTGTTTGCTGCTTTGGATACATGATTGATTGATAACTGTGTAGAACGTAACTCTTCTAATCCTGTGATTTCGGTCTGAATAGCCTCAACCTTAAGCTGTGCGGCTTTTGCGACCTTAGAGTCAGAGAGCATTGTGTCTATACCGTTTTGAAGCGAGAACACCGATGCTGCACCACTAACTCCAATTAAGCCGACACTTAGGACTGCTAGGAGTAGGGCTGTCACTTGACTACGAGAAACAATTTTTGCAACTAGGGTAGGCGCATAACTCTTGAATGCATCGAAAACCAAACCGACTAGCGCGAAAACGATTGGCATCCCTGTGGATGCGCCCAGCTCATACATAAAATGCATTGTGAGGTACAAGCTGATCGCACTAGATGTAAAAAGGATTAGATAGCAAAAGATTTTGTGAGTGTTTGTGTTTGTAGTAATATTCGTCATGATTAGCTCTAATTTTTAGCGAAGTTTGGGTTTGTCACGCCTCCTTCTGGCTGCAACCGGAAGGAGGTTTTATTTTGATTTTTCAATGTGTGTATACACACAAAGGTGTGTATACACACACCAATATATATAATAAAAACCAACGGTACAACAGTATTTTGGTTGATTATTAAAAATATTTCATGCACAGTTAGACAATGTGTGTATACACACAGAGGTGTGTATACAAACTAATTAAATGGAAGATAAAAAATGCCAGTATTAACCATCAGTGCAGAAAAGGGTGGGTGCGGAAAAACACTTCTAGCAGTCACTATCGCAGCAGCCGCACAAAATGCGGGATTAAATAAAATTCTAATCATAGATGGCGATAGTCGAGAGGAGTCTTATGAATGGGCAACGGCTCGCCTTGAGAGCGGGTTAGGTCAGGGTATCGATACACTAAAGTTCAGTCATGAGTTGAGTGCTGAAGCTCAAGGAATCGACATAGAAGCGGTATCATCTAATTACGATCTTACGATTATCGACACAGCAGCCACGCACTCAACGTTTAGTAATGACGCAATGATTGCTAGTGACATGGTTCTAACGCCGTTTATCGTAAACGAGAAAGATGCTAGGGTTAAATCAGTGGAACGCGCACTTAACATCCACAAGGTTCTAAACGCGCACTTCCCTCACATCAAAACAAAAATTCTGATGACTAGAGTTTCTACGCTTAATCAGTTCCAGCAAATATCTAGAGTTAGAGAGATGATTGAACAGGCCGGAGGTGAGTACATATCGTCATTTCTAACAGATTTAAATCCATTTTGGAAAGATTGGGATCGTGGCTTAAGTTGTTTTGAATCATCACTAAAAAGTGCAACCAGAGCACAAAAAGAAGCTAACGATTTAGTTATAGAAATCCTAAAGGAGTGTGTATAATTTGTGTGTATACACATACACACCACTATACACACATAATAGTTAAAGAAACATTATGAATACAAGCACTAACGAATCATCGATTGCGGCACTGGCAGCAAAAGCTAACGAAAAAAAGAAATCAGAAAACAAAGGCAGAGAAGCATTAGCAGAAACACAAGCTCAAAATAACAAATCAGCAAAACCAGCACCAGAAAAGAAAGTAAGCAAAGCTGGTAAACGCCGCAATGTCTACTTTAACCCTAAGTCCCTCGAAAACCTTGTTCGCATAGAGGAAATGGATGAGGTTGGCCTGAGTCCAGCTATTCAAGCGGCATTATACATGTTTGCTAACGCTACAGATAAAAAGCGCAAAGCAGTGTATAAAGAGCTAAGGATACAGTGCAAATCCGATGATTAATGGGGACTCAGAGACAATCATATATCGATAATGCCTCCTCAGGTGAAGGGGGCATTTTCACACCTGTCTAAGCAATACCAAGATCTTCCTTCATCTTCTTCGCAACTCTCGTCACCGTTCGTGGGGACGTTCCTGTAAGTTCAGCTACTTCGCTTATGGTTAGACCATTCACTACTCGCAATTTGTATATTTTCTCATGCTTTTTGAGATCAGGTTTTCGCCCAGTGTATCTTTTTTGGGCTTTGGCCTTTTCTATACCCTCACGTTGGCGGTTGCGCCTTTGGAGATAGTCACGGCGCGACGAAACAGCCAGTACATCCATCAAAAGACCGTTCAGTCCGCGAACTATAACCCTCGTAAACTCATCATCAAAATCAGGAGAAAGACACATATGACTTGTTGGTAAATCCAACGAAACAACCCTTATCTCTTTTTGATTAAGCAGTTCCTTAAGTTGGTTCCAGCCACTTTCGTCCAACCTCGACAATCTGTCGATTGATTCAATAAGAATTACATCTCCTCGCTCTGCGTCATCAAGAAGCTTCATAAGCTGAGGACGTTTAAGGATAGCTCCTGACTCATTCTCAAGATAATAACCTGCGACTCTATGACCTCGCTCCCTAGCAAAATCAATCAAGGCTTGTTTAGCTCGGGAGGCATCTTGTTCTTTGGTTGATGCCCTAAGGTATCCAAAAATATACATTTGATTGCTCCTGTGGCGATTTAGGCCATATACATTATGTCATTAAAAGTAGGTCATATAAGTTATGTCATATGCATAAAAACATCCAGTTTTTATGGTGGTCATATGGGTATACCCAAAAAGCACAAATAAAAGTAAACTTTTTTAGTTTACCACTTGAAGTAAACCAAAATGGTTTATATACTTATCACAAGAAGAAGGAAAACCTCGATAATAAATTTGAAAAAATAGTGAATTAAAAAAGATGAAAACATACGAAAACGTAAACATTACTTATGAAATTATTGAAGAACAGGTTTCATTCGGTGGCCGTCCATTTTTTGAAGTAGTAATTGAAAACCTTAAAACCAACAACGCTTGGAAATTCCAGTTAGATGTCGATGGAGATATTGACGGGGATTGCTGGTACTGGATGAATGGTGATGAAAACCCACTGTTAGAAGATGAAGAGGAAAAAGAGTTTCTTTATGTGCAGGGTATAGCTATTGAGTACATCAGAGATCTCATTAAAAACGAAGATACAAAGATTAAGATTGAAAATCTTCTAGAACTTCAAGGGGAAAATTCATAAATAGTTATGTGGGGCGACTAAGGTCGCCCTGATGTGAAACTTAAAGATAAAAAGAAATATGCTATGCAAGCAATGTTATTAAAGGATTATATAGAGAAATATTACGGTAGCTACTCAGGAGCAATAGCTACTTTTGCTGAAGCTATGGGTGTTGCAAAACAACAGGTTAATAAATGGCTAACAGGAGGCTGGTTAGTGGTTATAGCATCAAATAACCAACCACGAATGGTATCACCAAAGCACATACTACCCGAAACCCCTGTTGCAAAAAATATCTTCATATCTGAGATAAAATACCCAATGTATGACGAAAAAAATAGCTCAGATCCTGTTTATCTATCACTTTGTAAAGTGACCGGAGAGATAGATATTGTTAGAGAAAAGAATGATGAAAATATCAAGAAATACTTTTTTACAGTAGATAGCAGATTGTTTGAGTACAATTCCGTAATCAAACAAATAGTTCCAAAACTTCAAAGGCTATTAGCTATTAATTCTGCCTTAACATACACAACCAAAGACTCTTCAATACCTGATCTTACGGCTAGAATGGAATTAATATTGTTCGACATTCAACATGATTTGTACATGTGCAATTCTTTTGATGATGAACAGTTTTAATGACAACTAAAGAATACAAAATAACTCAAAACCCGATAAAACTAATAATAAATACAACATATGAACAAAGAACTACTCACAAATTCTCAAGAATTTAAATACTGCCCTGAGCTTACACAAGAATTTCCAGAAACAGGAAGATACACTAATTTTTCGATCACATGCAAAAATGAAAGAAGCTCTTTCAGCAAGGTATTGAAATATGATCGAGTTTTAAAAGCTTTTGAGATTCAGGATGAATCAATGGTGCTTGATGATGTTCAGGCGCTAATGAATATGAGAGAGGAAATCCTTAACGACCTCATTGCTCTCGATAGTGAGTCTCAACTTACAGACATTATTGATAAAATTGCTGGAAATTATTTTGATGTTTTCAAAGAGGGTGGGGTTCTGAGTTTTTACACAGAACTAGGTGTACCTGAGGCAAATGTTAGGCAGTGGCTATCTGAAGGTGCTCCTTTAGTGGCTATAGAGATGGCTCATGAGTATGTCAGAAACCTCAACAATTCCATTTAAGCAGTGAAAGCTCCCGTTTGGGAGCCACAAACGACAACTTATTAACACTAAAAATAACGAAATAACTCTACAAAAATAATAAAAACAAACAATATATGAAAATTACTGTAAACAAGAGCATTGTACGCGCTGACAATTGTCACGACATTTTAAGATCTTCATTTATTCGATTCCTAGTTCGTAAAAAGCCTAGCGTTTTTGATTGTAAGGGAAGCAAAAAATCTGAGTCTGAGTATGAATCAACGATACATGCGACCTTCGACTCAGGTAAATACACGATTAAAGAGATCAAACCTATTGTCTCAGCATTTAAGAGGGAATGGCTGAATTCAGATAGCTACCTAAGTGCTGGGTTCGCTAAATCTCAATTGCTTGAGCGAGGTTGGACAAAGGGAGCGATAGAAAAATGGCTTGGTGGTTGTGATATCGAGGTTGATAACCCGCACTACAAGTCAGGTGCGCCAATGCAAATTTATAGTCTTAACCGTGTGCTCAAGGCCGAATCTAAGGAGGATTGGCAAGAATGGTACGAAAACTCACTGAATAAGCGCTCAAAACTCTCAAATGCAGGAAAGGAACGAGTAGAAAAAATTAGGTCTGAACTAATGAATCAGGTTAATTCACTAAACATATCGTTCCCTAAAATGACTAAGCAAAAGCTAAGGCTCGTTGCGGTAAATCACTACAATGACTCGGCTATCGAGAGAGGCAAGAACCTTATTACTAAAAACGATCTATGGGATGATTCGTTTTTAAACAGAATTACTGTTAACTACCTTCGACACTGCTATAACGAATATGATGAGCGGCTTTGGCGTATGACTGGAATGGTCGGTAATAGGGATGCTTATGTTGTTCTAAAAACCAGAATTCTTAGTCAGATTGCATCTCAGTACCCTCATCTAGCGAGTGAGGCCGGAAGACAGGCAAGTAGATACAAGCAAAAATAAACTGGAAAGGCTCCCGAATAGGGAGCCATAACAAGAACCTATGAACATCAAAATATTAGCAAGATCAGCACTAAAGACCGCAAGTTCCTCGAAAATACAGCTAGTTTGTGGCGCGGTGCTTGCCTGTGTGGTTTGGGATTCTCAGGGATATGAGCTAGCATTTATTGCGCTAACGCTAACCTTAATCGCTTTCAGGTTCACTCGACTAACGCTAGACGCATATAAAATAAATCTCCTCCAAGAAGGAGAGAAAAAATTAAAACAAAAATAAAATGAATAAAATAAAAGAAGAGAAACTAATCAAAATTTTAGTTGAATCAACATTAAAATTAACATCAATAATGTTTAAATTTTTATATGCACTAATAATTATTGGCACAATTTTCGGCTCAATGGCTATAACATATATATCTATTGATTTTTGCATATTTAAATCAGAATGCTTACTAATCAAAAGTCGTGACATCGTTGTTTGGGGATTATTATCTCTTATGCTTATCGCTTTTTTTGAAATGGCATGTGCTTTTGGTAAAAGAAACGAAAATAAGGTTATCTGCCTTCCTGACTTACGTGAAAACAAAGAATAATAATTATAACAATATAGAAATGAAAAAAATAAACCCAAATTATCCCAATATCGTACTCCAAACAATGCTATCTATTATTTTTACAGCAACTGGATTGGTAGCACTTTCGTTATTTGCTGCCTCGATGTTAGACTTAATAGATAACACACCTTCTATACACCATCTAGGTCAGTATTCATTATTCCCTCTAGTTATTTTAATTTTCCTGTCTATATGTGAGGAGCAACCTTCAGGGTGCGAAAAACGAAATGATAAAGAAAAGATAATTATTGATATTATTAAAAACCTTATCTCAATTTGTGTTTTGTTTTTATTTATACATTATTATTTGCCTGTTATTGTTGTTACGGCAATATGTTTTACGTCTCCAATGCCACACATTGACGCTATTAATATTTTATCAGGCTTAAATCAGCTTGATTTTCATGGAGTGACGCACCTTCACATCTCATTATTCATAACAGTAATCGCATGTAAGATATTTAATAACTACCTAATCGCTGAAATAAAGGCTAAAGAACATGATAGTTGTGAGGCCACCTGCCTTCCTGACCTTAGACAGAACAAATTTTAGCTAAGACAAACAAAAAAGGCTCCCATTTGGGAGCCTAAAAAACATCATGGTTGGCAGCACTGTTTTTTTTCATGTCAATATTTGAATAGTACTAACTAAATCCCCCCAGATCCAAAATCTCATACAAAACCACCTCAAAGATCCATTTTACTACCGACAGTTAGATCGTTAAGGTCGAAATTCTCTCTGAAATCCACTTTAAAGCCCATTTCTACACTAACCTAAGTATTTCCATCACTAAGCCAAGAAAAACAGATTACAGAGCGTTTAAGTGCGTTTTTGATAGCTCCTAAGCCATTAGTTGTTGAGATCTTTGGGTATTTTGTTTATCAAATCTACGAAAGATCTACAAAATCCGGCCTGAGAAGCCCTGTGAAGCTCCCACACTAGATTTTTCTACGTTCGATACATAACTGTATGATCCACCTCTCAGAGATGCATACAGAGATAATACTGAGCATAAAAAGCAGGTCTAGCAGGGCTAAAATCGAAAAAGATCATGTTTCTGATCTTAACTGTTGTTTATCAAAACACGAACCATACGTAATCACTAGAAACTGAAGCTCGAAAAATTTTGTTAAACCCCCTTAGGGTTTGACGAGATTTTTGAGCAGACAACGAGCCTCAGCGAGGCGTCAGTTCTTTTAAATCTTTAAGTACTTCTTAAAAGTACTTAAAGATACTTAGGAGACCCCAAAAAGTATACTACTCGGAGAAAAAGATATACTACTCGGAGAAAAAGATATACTACTCGGAGAAAAAGATATACTACTCGGAGAAAAATTATTGCCTTAACATTGAATCTAGATATACTACTCGGAGAAAAATAAGATAAAAACAGTATCCTACTCGGAGAAACAAAACCAATGAATGGACTCCTGAAAATCACTGAGGAAAAAGATCGCAAAAACACCCCGATCTCTTCCGCTTTATATGGAAGAGTTTCGATCTTTCATCCATCTCAACGATTAACACCTAACATGAAAGCTCGATTGGTTGAGGTTGCTCAGTCAGGGGGTACAGATCTTAACAACCCACTGGAGTCGGCAGACCTTGAGTACAAGGGCGAAAAGTTCAGAATTGGATTGCATGTAGACTATTTATTGCACCCTCATAGAGATGTGCTTGAGATGATCATATCCTATGCTCGCACCGTTCAACTTCACGACGAATCCTTCGATAACGGTCAGCGCCTTACTTGGTTTGGGGTGTTGTCATCGATATCAGGGATACGTATCTCCAACCCTGAAAAAGAAAAGTCCGACATAATCAATAGTGAGGCAACTGTTTTCTCAATCAGCATGTACGATTTAGCTAAACTACTCAAAATCTCACCTACCCGAAAAAACTATGATCAGATTGAAAGACGAATAACACAACTAGCTACAGCTAAAATTTCCATCAGCACGTTGAATGACGATGGTGTCCCTATTGATGTTAAACCGTTTAGTTTTGTTGAAAGTTTTCGTTTTTGTTATGACTCATCAAAAGACAAAAATAAACGTTCTGACAAGCAAGCTACTAACCATGTGTTTATAGTGCTAAACAATCAGTTAGTCGAAGCAATTGTTGATTATCCAACTAAGCATTTCAGAAAAGATCAGTATAAGATCGCAAACTACAACTCCCTACCACTAAGATCGCTCATAAAGTGGCTAACAACTAACGAGCCAGACTACCTTCATACAAAAAAAATGGAGTGGGTAATCGACAGGTATATAGACTCTGTAGCTACATCAACATCAGCCTCATTTAGATCAAAGCTAAAAAAAGAATTGCTTTCAAATGCTGAGCAAATTGAGGCAGATTACGGACTGAGAATAGCTATAGGTTCAAAAGGTGAGTTCCAATTTTTTAATGTGAATAATAAGTAGGTAGTTAATTGCTATGGTCGATTTTTCCAATCTTTCTTTTATTTCAGCAGGTGAATTGATTGATAGTGGTGATGTTCCCCCGCCGGACTTTGTGCTAAAGGGGTTAGAATCAGCTCACGTGGGAATGTTGATAGCAGCCCCAGAAATGGGGAAAAGCCATTTATGCTTTTCAATCGCTATTGAGCACTCAACTTCTATGAAATTACTCGGCATATCAGCAGCTAAAACCGCCCAAAAAACCTTACTCATTAGTGCCGAAGATAGTGTTTCTGTTATAAAGAACCAACTATCAAAAAAGATCAAGTCATTGCCTGCAAAGGTTCGTAAGCAGGCACGAGACAATATATATCCTTTTTCAGCAACACTTCCTTTTGTTACACCTAATGATGCAGCACTATCAGATCAAAATAACACTAAGGCTTATACAGATAAAATCATCGAACTGATCCGAGAACTAGGTATTAGCCTAGTTGTTATTGATACAGTATCCGAAGTGATTGGATCGTGTGATGAGGTTAAGCACGACAGAGTTATAAAAACTGCATTTCAACGTATAGCTAGAGAAAGTGGAGCAGCTTTACTGCTTGTTCACCACGTAAATAAGGCCGAAATAAAAGGCGAGCACGAGGTATCAATGGCCTCTGGCGCTGGATTAACCACAGTAATGAGATTATCAAAGCTGATTCTAGGAATCACATCTTCAAAGAGAGATAAGAGAAGACTGAATTACCTTAAGGCTAACTATTTATCTCAGGAAGAAAAACAAAGTTTTGATATAGAGTTTAATAATGGTGTTTTAGTAAACACTAATATTGAAACTTTTTTCAAGGAAGGTATAGATTCCAGTGCCCCAGAGCGACCTGAACCAATAATAGTGAAAGGCTCTAACCCTGAAGCAGACATAAAAAACAATAAGCGTCGAAGCTCAATCAGAAAAGCCTTTTAACCGAGATGAATAAAAAACGCTCACTTTACGGAGCATTTTCCATTATTCGAGTTGCTTTAAGTAGTTTTTGATGGCTCTTGATTGAGTATCGCTTAGACCTGAGATGTTTGGATCTTTGGTTATTAGCTCTAGTGTTGAACGGGGAGGTCGGCGTTGCTTTAGAATCTTTATGGTTTTGAGGTGGTTGGATATTGATAACAGTTCGTTCATTGTCATAAAAAGGATGAGCGTTATTAGGAATGCTGTAGGTGCGTTAATAAAAAGACTGTAACCTATATCATTAGTCAAAACGACAAGTCCCACGACGACAGGGATTAATAAAGTACAAACCCCTATGAGTGGACTCCGTACACTCAAAAGCTCCTCCATCAAAATCCTAGTTTTAAAATCCATAACAGATCCTTATGGTTACAAAAGTTACATTCCTAGAAGTAAAAATTGTAACCGAAAAGAGAATATAAAACAGGTACTTATAAACAGGTTACATTTTCCGAAAAAAAAATGTAACCGCTGAAACCCTTACAGGACAAGGCTTATAGCCAATTGGTTACATTTTCCTACCCATTCTTATTAAATAGAGAGTGAAGATAAAAAAAATAGTAGAGGTGTAGAATCACTGATTTTGGCCTAAAATGTAACCTTTATAGTTAAATTCCTGATTTTTAAGGTTAAATTGAGTTACATTTTATTAAAGTCGGCTGTAACTCAACGTAACTTTTGTAACCCGTTTTGTATCTGCGTGAATTATATAGGAGTTTGCGGTTACATATTTTTGTAACCTCCTCCCCGCCAAGAGAAAAAACACTCCATTTTATTTTTCCAATTTTTATTGGTAGTATTTCATTGTTGCTTTGATTGTTGTTGAGGTGGTTCTCGATAATATGCAACTATCTCTCGTTTTTGGCTTGGGATTATAGATTGAACATTAGATACCCGCTCCTGAGTGGGTATTTTTTTACCTAAATTTTTTCATTTTTATTTCATATGCGTTTGACATTAAGGAATGAAAATTACTAACCTTTTTTTGTGGGCACAAATTGATTGTAATTTTAACCACTGCCGAGGGGCTAACCATCTCTCGTTAATTAATCTATAAATCCAAAAACTAAACGAATAATAATGAAAAACACCTCTTTTGGCGGTAATTCCGCACCCCAGCATCAACTAACTGAACTCATGAAGGTCAGAATAACCTCTGACCAGAAAAACTGGCTTAAAACACAATCTAATGCATCTAGGTTAATCAGGAATGCGATTGATGAGTTGATGAAAAAGTCTTTAAATAGAGTTGGTGGCGATCATGGAAATGCTTAATAATGTTGTATCTATTGAAAGCTCGATAGATAAGGTAGATGCGCAAACTCTTAAGCTTGCAAATGAAATCAAATTCGAAATCAATAAACTGCTAGGTATTACCGAATCAGAGTCTGTCGATTGGTTAGATATCCCTATTGATTACGTCGCCTTACATAATCAATTGAAAGGTTCGTTCTATTCGAGTGTTAATCGACGCATTTATTTAGTTAATGAGGATGGCTCTCTTATTCAGTTTGATGGAAGTGAGGCAATATCAGCCTTAACACGACGATATGGGGCAGCTATAGATGATTTGGAACTGGAGGATATTGTTGAAGACCGTGTTCGTCGGATCACCAATGGAAATGCAGAACGAAAGTCACTTTTGAAAAAAATTTCTGAGGTTCCATCAAAGTCTTTAATCAGCTTCATTAAATATTATTCACAACGAGATAAAATTAGTATTGAAGTGGATATTTTCGCTGAAGACAGTTATATACGATTAACTCCTGATTCAGCAATTATCAGATTCAATCATATTCCGTATGAATGTAAGGTCTCAGAAAATAACCTTCGAGATGATATAATCAGTGATTATAAAATGCATTTTCCTCAATTGGATGATCTTTTAAAATTAATTGTAGCGAGTCGTTTTGCTAGAGATAGAAAAAAATGTTATCTGTGGCTAAAGTGTCAATCGGATTGGGGAAAAGGATTTTTGAGTGGGGTTCTATCTGAGCTTGGCTTGGTCGTTCATACAAGTGTGAAAGAAATCGAAAGAATGATGTCAGGATCACCCGTTGCAAAAGACTATCCTGCATTTAAACGTGCTCTAATTCTCTGGATTGACGAGTTTAAGTCGATCAAATCTGAGGTAAAAGAGCTATGCTCCAGCATTAATATTTCTCCTAAAAACCAACTAAGTGTAACCGTCCCTCTGTATACAAAACTCTTCACCTCAGATGAAGGGGTGAGTTCAATGGCAAACGAATATGGAATAGAAGATCAGTTTGCCAATCGATTCAGTTTGATTGAGGTAGACGGCAATATCGAAAAGCGTTCTAAGTGGCTAGAGGTAGGTAAGGCTGTTTACGCTGATAACGTCGGTAGTTATGCAGCAAACACCATTAATAAAATGATTGATGAACTCAGAGTTTTAGGTGAAATTGAAGCCTCAATTGAAGCAGATAAAATCATCGCTGAGTTTGTTTCTAAATACGGAATAGATAAGAAGTTTAGTCGTCTGTCTAGTAGTCTAGATATGGTGGTTTCAGAAATCTCTTCTTATATCTATGAACGTTACAAAAGTCATCCATCAGCGATGAAGATTGAAGGGTATATTTATCTCAGATCTGCAAGCAAAGAGGTCGGTAATATAATAACAGATATTTTCGACAAAAGCATGGCAGGAACATACATCAAAAAGAAAGACCAGATTATTAAAAAATTGAGTTTGTCTGGAGAAGGTGTAAAGGTTGTAAGAATTGATGGCACAACGGTACGCGCTGTTATCGTAAGAAAACCTGAAGATTTTGATTTTAATTTACCTCCAGAGTCGAGCGAACCGCCATGCTAAAGAATATGAAAGCCTCCTTAAATGGAGGCTTTTTTTTTGAATTATTATTTAGGTAGATTATGAACATGAGCTTTTCCATTTTTAATCTTATGTATCATGTCGTTCTTAAATAGATACTCTATAACCCCTTTTCTTTTATTATTTATTTTTATCATCATTAGTTTTCACTTTATTTTTGAATTTCCTAGTGTGTTGCGGTAGATGTTTTTGTATGAATAACTCTAGCTGATATTCTGGAATATTTACAGAAATACTAGCATCCTTTTTAGATATACCAAAACCACTTTTAAATAGCTTTGTTAGATGTTTGTTTGAGAATCCTCTTGATTTATATATATCAATTATTTCTTTGAATTCTAATAGCTGGTTTTCATATTTCGATTTCAATCTATTAATCTGAATCGGCTTAAGTCTGCCACTCTCAACCTTTCCCAAAACCAACTTCAAAAACTCTCTTTTTTGCGCCTCATTTAAGTTAAGGTGATCAATTGAAACTTTATTTTTTTTCATAATATTTATTCGTTTCTCATTAATTATAGTAACCACAAAACTTTGATTCAAATATGTGAATTTGTGTAGTCAAAAAAATATAGTATCATTAAGTTAGGTGGAGAAATAAATTGTGGAGGCACGTCCACATTGTCTACATTTTGCATCCGCAAAGACAATATCGTGCCTTAAGGGCAAGCCCTTAAGAAATCCAGAAAAAAAACAAATAACTAATGACAAATAGAGAGAAAAAGGAAAAGTTAACTAAAGTAATTAGTTACAGAATTAGTAGAGAATTATATGATGAAATTAAGCCCCTTCTATTGAATGGCGAAACTCTAAATTCTTACGCTAGAAATATGATAGATGTTGAGAGAGTTATTCCTCCTGAAGATAAATCTAAAGAACTAAAGGCAGTAGCTATTTTGCAAAATGAATCTGAGTGTTTTGATTCTTTTTCAAAAATATTTTGGGGGATGATAAATCAAGGCTCTTTTACTAAAGATAATATAGACTTCAATATCACTAAATTTTTAATTACCTTGAGGCGAATTTGTCATTCATTATCGATTGTTAATTCAGTTAAATCGGATTCATCGAAAGGTGTTAGTAGAAGCAATGTTTCGGATATTGTATTTGATAATGATTTTGATGCTGAAGGTAGGGGTGGAGTTAAATTAACATTTCGCGTTACAGAATCTCTTTATGAGTCAATAACTGAACGAGCGAAAGGCTCAGAATCCATTCATCAGATCTGCCGACTAATGTTGACCTCTAACTATAAAAT
>NZ_JAKKCL010000021.1:0-54333 GCF_021728175.1 Vibrio sp. A1-1 | reverse complement strand
AGTAATGTTTGAATTGACTGTGCTGAATCTTTCGATTCAATGGTCACTTCGTTTCATTGAAACCTAATTTGATACCGAGGTATCTAATTGGATTATCATCAACGAGTGCCCACACAGATTGATAGGTTTATATTTTTAAAGAGCTTTTCTAACTTATCCAGCAACTTAGTTGCTCGTCGTTAGGGGTGCGCATCTTACTCCGCACCGTGAGAGAGTCAAGCATTTTTTCAAATTTCTTTTTCTCTCATTTCCGATTAGCTGTGTGACTTTCGTCTCACTCCGTGTCGGTGGATGCGCAGTATAGGGAGTTGAGAAATTAGTACAAGCGTTTTTTGCAAAAAAACTTTCAACAGGTCATTAGTTAGCCAAAAGCGTGATATTTGCATATTTCTTCGTCACATTTGAGACATATCACAGCAATTGGTTGGAAAAACACCAACCATATACGTAAGATTCATGTGTCTATTCTGTTAATGGACAATCGATCTCTTTATCACTATGTGTAGTAATTAAAATGACGTCTAAAAAAAATCTGATTTTATGTGCTGGGCTGGCCGTCGTTGGGGGAATCGTCTTCTCTCAAGTCACCATCCCACCAGCCTTGAGTTTTCTCATTGGTGTTATCGCTACTGCTTTTTTATTTTCATTTTCTAGCCAGACACCTTCTATTCAATCAACAGACTCGGATCCATCAACTAAAACTCTGTATGTCGGCAACCTTCCTTATAAGGCCAATGAGAGTCACGTTCGCGATTTGTTTGCTGAATATGGACAGGTCTATGCAGTACGCTTAATGAAAGATAAGCGCACTGGAAAAAGAAGAGGGTTTGGTTTTGTCGTGATGGCTGCGGCAGATGCCAAGCCAGCTATCGCTAAACTGAATGAAAAGGAATATATGGAGAGAACGCTAAAAGTGAGAATTGCGAACGATCCTAAACACCCGGATGGTGGTAAACCAGAACGGGATTAAAACCTAGCTTCTTTAAACAAATGTTCAGTGCATCTTCCTGCCAAGGAGTTGCACTGGCATAAATCGACTTACTTCCCTCTTCCGTATCCTCAATTTCATCACTTAATAGTAATGCTTTTACTCGACGTGCAATGGCTGCACCCGAATCAATTAAAGTAACGTCCCCACCCAAAGCTTGATGAATTTCCTCTTTGATTAAAGGGAAGTGAGTACAACCGAGCACCGCAACGTCTACTTTATCGCGAAGCGGAAGCAGGATTTTTGTCAGTTCGTCTAGAGAAACGCTGTTGCCTCGCAACTTCTCTTCGGCCATATCCACCAAGCGAGTTGATCCCAACAGCTCAACTGGTTTGCCTTGCGCAAAGTCTCGTATTAACTCGTGAGTATATTGGCGTGTTACTGTCGCCGGAGTGGCGATCAGCCCTACCCCTTTTGATGCCAAAAGCGATGCGGGTTTAATCGCAGGGACAACACCAACAACGGGAATCGATAGATTTTCACGTAAGGAAGGAAGCACTATGGTGCTTGCCGTATTACAAGCAATGACAACAATGTCGACTTGGTGTTCTTCGACTAATGAAGAGACCAGTTGGTTAACTCGTGAAATGAGTACCGCCTGATCGAGTTCACCATAAGGGTAAGCCTGATTATCGAATAAGTATAAGTAGTCAAGATGCGGCAATAGGCGATGTATCTCTTGGAATACAGAAAGACCACCAACACCGGAGTCAAAAACTAGGACTTTTTTCTTACTTGCTACTCGCACGAGCCTTACCTAAAGAACAGAAACGTTGCGATCATACTGCTTAGATTTGTTTTGGCAATGCTTTAGCATGGTATCTTTGATGGCTGAATCTATCTCCAGATTCTACATCTCGCTTCGTTAGCTCGATATGCCCTTGAAAAGACGGCGAAGACGTGACCAGTGTGTGAAATTCACCATTTTCCCCACAGGGATCAATTTGACTTGGTAATGACTCTATTAGGACTTTGTCATACCAGCGACCACACCACTCTGGAGGGAGAACACTTCCGTCGATGGTGATCAACATCGTTTGAATACCACGCTCTATGATTTCCATCGCTAGTTTGTCGCTGCTCTCCCCTAATAGCGGAAAGACGCACTCCCAGCCAGCAGGTTCAATATAGCTGCGTCGGTACTCGGCAATGCCATTGCAAAACATATCGCCAAATGCGACAGCTTCTATATTCAGACCACTACTTTGTAATGCATTAACGATGGTCGATTGATAAATGTCGTTACTCGGAAAGACTTCAGGCAGTTCGATAGTAATGAGCGGAAGCGCAAGTAAGTCTGCTTGCATTTGTACAACCTCAAGCGGAGTTGCTTGGAAAGGGACTTCTTTCCCTACGTAAGTCGTGTACAAACCGACAACTTGATAATTTGGATTCTCGTTAAGGCGCTCAAGCGTTAATGTCGAATCTTTACCGCTGGACCAACTGATCACCACTTGCTTAGGTTTCGTCATTCGATTTTCCATCACAAAAATATTAAAAACCGCCCGAAGGCGGTTTGTGTTCATTCACGATTAGAATTCGTAGCCGACGTTTAGATAGTACGCTCGCTCCGCGGCAGGGTAACCTTTTGCCATCTCATACTCTTTATCAAATAGATTATCGATACGAGCGCTAATAGAGGTCGACTCATTCGGATAGTAAGTCACAGCCGTATCAACCAACGAGTAAGAAGAAAGCGTGATATCTTGTGAAGGCCAAGTGCTGTAATCCACATCTGGACGCTTACCTACATACTGATAGCTAACCGACCAGTCCACTTTATCGAAGCTCACTAAAGCGTTCCACTTATACATTTCTTTAGCGCGGCGCTGCAATTGATGCCCTTTATCGTCTTCAGCATCTTTGTAATCCGCACTCAACTGGTGCTGCACAATCCCTGTATCAAACTCAGCAACAAGCTCCACACCTTGGATATGTGTTTCACCATCGACATTCAAATATTTGTATGTGGTTGGATGGTAATCGATAAGATTCGTGATTTTATAGTCATAACCCGTTACGGACCAAAAAACGCCTTGGACATCACCGCTGAATGCTAGCTCCCAAGCATCTGACTCTTCCGGCTTAAGATCTTTCTCACCGTACGTTGGGTCATACTGTTGATATAGGTTTGGAGCCTTAAACGCAGTACCAAAAGAAGCTTTAACCCCAAACTCTGGCACAAACTGGTAACCAGCCGCTAAGCTGTAAGTGAACTCACTACCGTATTCTTCGTTATCATCCAAGCGAGCACTGCCCTCAAGCATTGCTTTATCAATACTAGTGGTTGCCATACCAAACAGAGCGCCATTGGTACGATCAAACGTTTTATTCGCACTCTTGTCTTTGTAAGATTCGTTGCGCCAATCAATACCACCAGCAAACGTCGTATTGTTGTTTAACAAGTAACTGTTGGTCCACTGGACATTTTGCTGTTCAAGTTCATCTTCAGTACCTGAGTGTTTGCCTTTTGCTTGCTCATAGTTCCAAGACTTCTGTTTCTGTGCCGTTACTTGTAGTTCTGACATCACGTTACCAGACTGATACTTACCGCCCAGAGTGGCAGAAAGGTCGTCTTTTTCTGCTTCGTAATAACCGCGACTGCCGTAGCTGCTGTCATATTGATAAACATTTTCGTAAGCACGTAGGTTACCAAATACAGACCACTGGTCATTGAAGTTATGCACGTAACCTAGCAGACCATTCTTTGTATCAAAGCCATGGCGATCGCCGTCATTAACTCCCGGTACAGGACGAACGTTATAGCCATCATCACTTTCACTACCAAGCGCGATATTCAGTTGGCCGCTCTCTGTGACTTTAATGCCAGATGCCACACTCAATTCTTGGTAATCTAAGCTACCTAAACCAGCGCTTAACTTCGTTCCTTCTTCGTCAGCACGCGCAATGGTGATGATATTGATCACGCCACCAATCGCTTCTGAACCATAAAGTGACGCACGCGCACCACGCACGTACTCAATCCGTTGAACGTAAGTAAGTGGGATTTGGTTAAAGTCCACAGCGCCCTTCGCTGCACGCGCAAAACGTACGCCATCAACCAGTACTAGAACTTGGTCGGAACTGGTACCACGAACAAATAAAGACGCTAACTGACCACGACCACCATTTTGTGAAACTTGAATCCCCGTAAGACGGCGCAACACATCTGGTAGGGTTTTCGCTTGAATGCGATCAATGTCTTGTCGAGTAACCACTTCGACATCTGCCAACGTACGGCTTTCGGCTTGCTCAAAACGGTTTGCAGTCACAACGATGGTTTCGTCAGTGGAGGTTTCTTGGGCCTGTAGATAAGAGACAGGTGAAAGCAGCGATGCCAAAGTGATCGCCAGTGCGGATTTTCTCATTGTATTGTCCTAAATCGCGTAATTCCTTCCGAGCCCTGTCATCATGACAGTCCAGTGCTGTGGCTCAGTTGTTGGCAGGTATTCGGACTCAAGAGCACGGGTGTACCGCCTACTTGCTCGACTTCCCACATAAACTAATGCAGTGTCTGATGAGCGTTCGTTCTCTTTTACCGCTGCGCGTCAGTTCTGGATTCACACCAGATTCCCATTTCAGCCATCTAGATTGCTAGATAACACCAACTTGAGGCAAATATTATTCAGCTATTGATTATTTGTCCAGCCAATATTGCCCTTATAAGTTGTAACGTTTTGATTGATTTTGCTTTCTACTCTGTCTGTACGCACTATCTTTAAATCAATTCCAGTACAAAACTGGACATCCTATTGAGATTGAATAAAATCTGCGCTCTTAAATTGAATGCACCATAAAAGGTAAGATCATGGCTACTCTTGATGTAAATCCACAACGCTACCAAGAACAACTGGCTGAAAAAGTCGAACGTCTCACGGATATGTTCGCGCCATACAACGTGCCAGAACTGGAAGTGTTTGAATCACCAGAGCAGCACTACCGCATGCGTGCTGAGTTCCGTGTTTGGCATGAAGGCGAAGATCTTTACTACATCATGTTCAACCAAGAAACTCGTGAGAAGTACCGTGTTGACCAACTCCCTGCAGCAAGCCGTCTGATCAACGACCTGATGCCGCTATTGGTTGAAGCGATGAAAGACAACGACTCACTACGTCGTAAACTGTTCCAGGTGGATTTCCTATCGACACTAAGTGGTGAGATTCTGGTTTCACTCCTTTACCATCGCCAACTTGATGAAGAGTGGATTGAAAACGCGAAAGCCCTTAAACAGCGTTTAAATGATGAAGGCTTCAATCTAAACATCATTGGTCGTGCTCGTAAGATGAAGATTGTCCTAGACCGCGACTACGTTATCGAGAAGCTCGATGTAAATGGTCAAAGCTACATCTACCAACAAGTAGAGAACAGCTTCACTCAGCCGAACGGCAAAGTCGCAGAGAAGATGCTGGAATGGGCTGTCGACTGTACCCAAGAAAGCACTGGTGACCTACTAGAACTTTACTGTGGTAACGGTAACTTCTCGCTGGCCTTGGCACAGAATTTCGACCGCGTCCTGGCAACTGAGCTAGCTAAACCATCGGTTGTATCTGCACAGTACAACATCGCTGCCAATAAGATTGATAACGTACAAATCTTACGTCTATCAGCAGAGGAATTTACTCAAGCGATCGAAGGTAAGCGTGAATTCCGTCGTCTACAAGATGCAGGTGTGGATCTGAAGAGCTACAACTGCAACACGATTTTTGTCGATCCACCACGTGCTGGGATGGATGCCGATACTTGTAAAATGGTGCAAGGTTACGAGCGCATCATGTACATCTCTTGTAACCCTGAGACTCTAAAAGAGAACTTGGACATTCTATGCGAAACACACAACGTGACGCGTTTTGCTCTGTTTGACCAATTCCCTTATACCCACCATATGGAAGCGGGCGTGCTATTGGAACGCAAAGCGTAACCAACCGCGTCAAATACAAAAAAAAGCGAGCTCAATGGCTCGCTTTTTTAATTTGATTCGTTTTGCTTATTCCGCAGAAGTCTTCTTGCTGACAAAACCTAGCTTCTTACCAATCCATGCGAGTAAGATCATTGAAACCATGATCGCAAAGAAGTTTGAGCCTGCTTCTGGGTATTGCGCTTTAATAAACGCAGAGTGACCAAACGCACCTACGAAGAAACACGCCAAGCCAACTAATGGGATATCTTCTGATACCGGGTTATTTAGGTACTCTTGGTAAAGAGCTTGTACAGCCAGTACGAGTGCAATCAATGGGAAGATTGAAAACGATACTTCACTCATGGTCAACCATGACAATAAAGCATCACCACACATACCTGCAACCAGTGCCAAAATCAGCGTTTTCTTTTCAGATTTATTTCCATTCGACATTATTCTATCCCGCCTTTTAATCGGTTACGTTCACGTTCTTTGCGATACCAATAGGCCCCTTTGGCTATCATTCGCAATTGCATGATCAATCGCTCGGCGAGTTCATCGCGCTCACGTCGATCTAAATCTAAAGCTTCAGCCCCCGAACTGAAAACCAAAGTCACAGACGCTTCTGCTTGAGTATACGCCTCTTCTCTGGTCACGCCGGTGCTCATTAAATACTCGGTTAATTCTGCCGCAAAATGCTGGATTTCTCGAGCAACAGCGGTACGAAATTCAGCAGAAGTGCCGGAGCGCTCACGCAACAACAAACGAAAAACGTTCGGACTACTTTCAATGAATTCCATAAAGGTTTCGACCGAGGTACGAATTACGCTACCTTCTTTCACAATACGTTGACGCGCCTGACGCATCAGTTGACGTAGTAGCAAACCGCCTTCATCGACCATAGTTAAGCCTAGCTCATCCATATCTTTGAAGTGGCGGTAAAAAGAAGTCGGTGCAATCCCTGCCTCTCGGGCGACTTCTCGCAAGCTAAGGCTGGAAAAGCTGCGATCCGCACTTAATTGACTAAATGCCGCATCGATCAATGATCGACGTGTCTTCTCTTTTTGCTGTGCGCGGATTCCCATCGATTTCATTCTTAACTTGCTCTTTTTCTGTAGGGTACAAGAGCCTCAATATAACGCAATTTGCTCCTACGGAGAAAGATATGTTGCTTCGCTCGCTCTGAGCGCGGAGAACGTTACTATTGGCATGCATCTAATTGCAATGTTCTCGATGCAATTTATAGACATACAACATACCAAATCATCCTTTTGTTCGATTCTGCGTGATCACTTCCACTCTCTAACAGGCATGACGTGTACCAATAGAGTAAATGAGTTAAAATCGCGCTAAAGCAATGTTAAGCAAATATAACAAGGAAGGCATCATGGCGCATGTTAATCACTATGACGTGATCGTAATCGGTAGTGGCCCTGGCGGAGAAGGGGCTGCAATGGGATTAACCAAAGCGGGACTGAATGTTGCCATTGTCGAGAAAGAAAGCAGTGTCGGCGGCGGTTGTACTCACTGGGGTACCATTCCATCAAAAGCACTGCGTCATGCCGTTAGCCGCATCATCGAATTTAATAGCAACCCGCTATTTTGCCGAAACAACACCAGCGTTCATGCAACATTTTCTGACATTTTAGGTCATGCTAAATCGGTCATTGATAAGCAAACTCGACTTCGTCAGGGCTTTTATGACCGTAACTCATGCACACTTTTGTTCGGAACCGCGCGATTTATCGATAACTACTCAATTGCAGTAATGCAAAGCGACGGCACAGAAGAAATCTATTCAGCGGATAAGTTTGTCATCGCGACGGGTTCTCGTCCGTATCAGCCTAACGACGTTGATTTCTTGCATGAGCGCATCTACGACAGTGATTCCATTTTGAGCCTGAAACACGACCCTCGCCATATCATCATTTACGGTGCGGGCGTTATAGGTTGTGAATACGCTTCTATCTTCCGCGGACTTGGAGTGAAAACCGACCTTATCAATACCCGCGACCGCTTGTTGGAGTTTTTGGATAACGAAGTGTCAGATGCGCTGTCTTACCACTTCTGGAACAGCGGTGTGGTAATTCGTAATGATGAAACCTATGAAAAAATCGAAGGCACAGAAGATGGCGTGATTATTCACCTACAATCTGGCAAGAAGATGAAGGCGGACTGCTTGTTGTATGCGAATGGTCGAACAGGTAACACCGATAAGTTGAATTTGGGCGCAGTGGGTCTGGAAGCGGACTCTCGCGGACAACTAAAAGTAAACCGTAACTACCAAACCGATATTGAACACATTTATGCTGTAGGCGATGTCATCGGTTACCCTAGCCTTGCAAGCGCCGCTTATGACCAAGGGCGATTTGTCGCACAAGCCATTACGAAAGGTCAGGCAGAAAACTATCTGATTGATGATATTCCAACGGGTATCTACACCATCCCTGAGATTAGCTCTGTGGGTAAAACCGAGCAAGAGCTAACAGCTGCGAAAGTACCGTATGAAGTAGGACGCTCTTCGTTCAAGCATCTAGCTCGTGCACAGATCGCAGGGAAAGACATCGGCAGCTTGAAGATATTGTTCCATCGTGAAACCAAAGAAATTTTAGGGATTCACTGCTTTGGCGAACGTGCCGCGGAAATTATCCACATCGGTCAAGCTATTATGGAGCAAAAAGGCTCAGCGAATACCATCGAGTATTTCGTCAATACCACCTTCAACTATCCAACAATGGCCGAAGCGTATCGTGTCGCTGCATTGAATGGTTTGAACCGCTTGTTCTAATCTATGCTTCTTGATAGCAGACAGAAAAACAGCAGGCTTGGACCTGCTGTTTTTATATCAACATTGTGCGAGGAAGGTATCCTTGTGCCATTGGTAGAGAAAGATAACCCCTAAACCAATACCCCGCATCAACATAAAGCTCGTCATTGCAAACCACAGCGCGTGATTTTCCCACTCGGCGAATAAGTAAAAGACAACGAAGAAACTGCTGGTCGCGACAAACATACTATTGCGCATGTCTTTGCCTTTGGTTGCACCGACAAAAATGCCATCCAATAGAAAGCACCACATCGACGCAAGTGGCATCACCACCAGCCAAGGTAGATACACCGCTGCTTGCTGTTGTACCGCCTCAATTGAAGTGATCATGGCGATCAACTCCGATCCCGCCAAACCAAAGAGCGCGGTCAGTCCTAAGCAAATAACCAAACTCCAAAAGAAAGTGCCGACAAGCGATGCACTCAATTGTTGCCTATCTTTGGCACCAATCGCCTTCCCGACCATGGCCTCCATTGCATAAGCAAAGCCGTCCATGCCATACGAGATAATCATCAGGAAGCTCATCAGAACCGCATTTGCAGCGACAACCTCATCACCAAAGCTCGCGCCTTGGAACGTCATAAAGCTAAAAGCCGCTTGCAGACACAAAGAGCGTAAGAAAATATCGCGATTCAATTTCACGAAGCGCCCTAAACCGTGTTGAGTGCTGGCTAGCAACTTTTGAGGTGATGGTAATTGCCTCTCTCGCCAGGTTTTCCAGACACACATGAGACCAAAACCCATACCTGAGTAGTCAGCAATCACCGATGCCAGCGCAGCGCCTTCTACTTTCCACTCCAAACCCATCACAAACAACAAATCGAGGACAATATTAGTCACGTTAGTGATGATCACCATCCACATTGGTGCTTTGGAATTTTGCGTTCCGAGCAACCATCCCAACAACACAAAGTTCATTAGCGCAGCGGGGGCACTCCACACTCGGATAGAGAAATATTGCATGCCGTAGTGCTTCACTTCAGCACTGGCGTCACTCCAACCAAAGATCAAATCAGCAATCGGGTTATGGGCAATAAGGAAGACTAACGCAAACAGCAGTGCCATGAGTGAGCCTTGCATGAACACCAAGGCAAGTTGCTTTCGGTCTTCACCGCCATAGGACTGCGCCGCCAACCCAGTAGTCGACATACGCAAAAAACCAAGCAGCCAAAATGTCACGCTGATCATGGTACTGCCCAACGCAACACCGCCCAAATACCAAGCGTGGTCTAGATGACCAATCACCGCAGCATCGACCAAACCGAGCAATGGAACAGTAATATTCGACAGCACCATAGGTATCGCTAAAGCTAAGACTTGGCGATGAACTTTTGGGTTAGATAAAGGAGAGAAGATTGAATTTGTCACAGGCACCTCATCAGTAAGATCGACGAGTGTACCTGAGCGCTTAACGACTAGCCAATTACCACTTGATATGAACGAGTACTGGCGTGAGGCGATGCTTCAACATTGGAATCTTATTAAGCCAACGCTGCCAAGCTTTCCAACGAGAACAGAATCGATCGAATGGCGAAAAAGCTTTCACCCACTGTGCCCATGGTAACCATTGCAATATCTGTTCTGCGGGCGCTTCAAAGCCATGTGCATAGCGATCAGAGCCAAGCTTTTGTCCCCACTTGGTTTCCGTTAAATCTCCTGCCAGCACCATACACAGTTCAGCAGAGACAAAATGTCGACCCAAGGTTTGAATAAATTTCGCGACTTGACGCTCTGTGCAATCGAGCAGTGCCATTTCACATAAAATGAGTACCGGTGCTTGCTCTGGAATGGCTAACGTCTCTAGCCACGACATTTCATCCACACTGCCACAGCGATGTTCATAACGTTCATTTTTGTGGAACAAGCGCTGACGCCATACCAAATTTTCCGTCACATCCAGCTCTATCCAATGGCAGCGTCCATTATCCAAACGATAAAAGCGGGTATCCAGCCCAGCTCCGACATTGATAATCCAAGCATCGGGATACTGCTGTAAGAAGTGACTAACCTGCTGGTCACAAAGCTGGGTCAGCGTCACGTGCAGCAATTGCTTCTGCGCAATATCACCACTCAAACAATCCGGCGCCATCTTACAGCTCAAACACGCTTTAGCAGCAATCGGATCGTACACCAAGCCATTGTCGACCATGCTTTCACGGCTACGCAATAACAGTGGCTTTAATAAATGGTTAGGAACTTGATGTTTAGACTGAGACATGGGCATTTCCTGCGCCAGAGAGAAAACATAGACATTGAAATAGATGATAATGAATATCAATTACATTATCAAGCTTATAAATTGCTCAAAACAAACAAGGTCAAGATGATAAGCAAGCTTTTGGAGGAAGTAGAAAAAGAGAAAAGAAGAGAAAAGACAAAACAGCCCAGATGAACTGGGCTGCTTAAATACACTTACATCCAATCGGTATTACGAATAATACCAACGGCTAAGCCTTCAATCGTAAGATGCTGAGACGTCAAGTCCACTTGGATTGGGGCAAACTCTTCATTCTCAGCATGCAGTAATATGGTTGAGCCTTTGCGCTCTAAACGCTTTACTGTCACATCATCATCAACGCGCGCAACGACAACTTGACCGTCTCTCACGTCTTGGGTTTTATGCACAGCGAGCAAATCGCCATCCATAATCCCGATGTCTTTCATACTTTCGCCATTTACACGAAGTAAGAAATCCGCTTGCGGCTTGAACATCGCAGGGTCGACTTGGTAGTGCGCTTCTACGTGTTCCTGAGCCAATATGGGCTCACCCGCAGCAACTTGACCAATCAAAGGCAAGCCCTGTTCGTCATTAGCGGCAGAGTCATCAAGTAGGATACGAATCCCACGCGATGCACCTGGAATAATTTCAATTGCTTGCTTACGAGCAAGCGCTTTTAGGTGTTCCTCTGCGGCATTCGCAGAGCGGAAGCCAAGCTCACGCGCAATCTCTGCACGAGTTGGTGGCATTCCGGTGTCATCGATTTTACTTTTGATCAAATCGAAGACTTGTTGTTGGCGTGGCGTTAACGGCTTCATGTCTCACCTGTCTTTTTATACAGTTAACTGTGAGTATATCCAGTAAATGCTCAAATGAAAACCCAATTGGTTGTTTTTTAATTTATTTGTGGAGTGCACTTCGTTTGCTGACTAAGTTCATTATTCATGCGTTTAAAACACCGCCTTTTCAGTTAATCAAAGTAAAGCAACAACTTAGGAGTTCGACTAATTTACAGCCAATAAAATTAAAAGGTTTGACCAGTTTCTGGTATCCTTGCTGCGCTTAAATTTTATCGCCTAGGCTTATTTCTTTTGCCGTACTCATTTCTTTTTCTATAGAAGACATGCAAAGCGGACACTGAAATAAGGTTAGGCCTGTTTGAATACCTATTGAGGCTGTGAACTTTATGTCTTCTGGACAATCATTTTCACGTTCATTACTAAAACTACCTTTATCGGTACTGGTAAAGGGCACCACAATCCCGTCGAACCCGATTGAAGATCTGAATATCGACCTCGCTAAGCCGATTGTATATGCCCTACCGTTCCGCTCGAACGTGGATTTGCTGACACTGCAAAAACAAGCCATGAGCCTTGGTCTACCCGACCCGCTCAGTCCGCTGGAAATCAATGGCAAAACGCTGAACCGTTTCGTCTTTATCGCTGCGCGTCCAACTGTGATGAACAACGATAATGATGTCCCAACCGATTCTGTCTCTCTGTTCACTGACTTACTGGAACTACATAAACTGGACAGTGAGTTGGATGTTCAAATGATCCCTGCAACCGTGCTTTGGGGTCGTAAGCCAGGTAAAGAAGAGAACCAAAAGCCTTACCTTCAACCGATGAATGGTCCGCAAAAAGCCAAAGCGGTAATGGCGGCAGGACGCGACTGCTTAGTTCGCTTTAGTCCCGTGGTATCTCTGCGTTATATGGCAAACTCTCACGGTACCGACAGCGCAATTGCGCACAAATTGGCTCGCGTGGCGCGTATCCACTTCTCACGCCAGAAACTGGCTGCTTCAGGCCCAAACCTGCCACAACGCCAAGTGTTGTTTGCTCGTTTATTAAAATCCCCAGCTATTGAACTGGCGATCGCTGACGAAGCCAAGAGCAAAAACATCTCGATTGATAAGGCACGTAAAGAAGCCCACGACATCATGGATGAAATCGCCGCCGACTTCTCCTACGGTCTAGTGAAAAACGGCGACCGCATCCTGAGTTGGCTATGGACAAAGCTATACCAAGGGTTGCACATCAATAACGCCTCGACTGTGCGTCGTTTAGCGCAAGACGGCCACGAAATTGTGTACGTTCCGTGTCACCGTAGTCACATGGACTACCTACTGTTGTCTTACGTTTTATACCATGAAGGCATGGTGCCTCCGCATATTGCGGCAGGCATTAACCTGAACTTCTTCCCGGCCGGTCCTCTTTTCCGTCGCGGTGGGGCATTCTTTATTCGTCGTAGTTTTAAAGGCAACAAGCTGTACTCAACCATTTTCCGTGAGTATCTAGCCGAGCTGTTTGCCAAAGGCTATTCAGTCGAGTACTTCAGTGAGGGTGGCCGTTCACGTACAGGTCGCTTACTGCAAGCGAAAACGGGTATGCTGGCTATGACTATCCAAGCAATGCTGCGTGGTCTAAACCGCCCAGTAACGCTAGTGCCGGTCTACATCGGTTACGAGCACGTAATGGAAGTAGGCACTTACGCGAAAGAGCTGCGTGGCAAACGCAAAGAGAAAGAAAACGCAGGGCTTGTACTGCGTACTCTGCGTAAACTGCGTAACTTTGGTTTGGGCTATGTGAACTTCGGTGAGCCAATTCAGCTCAACCAATACTTGAACGAACATGCTCCTGAGTGGACGAAAGACATCGACAGCATGGGTGGTAACAAACCACAATGGATGAATCCTGTGGTCAATGACCTTGCTAATAAGATGATGACACACATCAACGATGCGGCGGCAGCAAACGCGTTGACCTTGTGTGCAACCGCACTGCTTGCTTCTCGTCAACGTGCACTTTCTCGTGACTCGCTGATCAACCAGATTGAGTGTTACTTAAAGCTACTCAAAAACAACCCGTACTCAAGCACCTCCACTATCCCTACCGAAAGTGCTGAGGAGTTGGTCGATCATGCGATTTCGCTTGATAAGTTCGTGATTGAAACCGATAGCATGGGTGACATCATTTCGCTGGATCGTAGCCAGTCAATCCTGATGACCTACTACCGCAACAACATCATCCACTTGTTTGCTCTGCCATCATTAATTGCTCAGATGATCATTCGTCAGCGCAACCTTTCGGTAGAAAAGATTCAAGCGAATGTCGCGCAAATCTACCCATTCTTGAAGAAAGAGTTGTTCTTAAGCTATCAAGAAGACGAGTTGGATGAATTGGTCGTTAAAACACTGCATGAGTTTGCCGAGCAGAAAATGATTAGCCTCGATGGTGATAAGCTGGAGATCAATCAGTCGAACAACCAGCCTTTGGTTCTGCTAGGTCGTACAATCACGGAAACACTGCAGCGCTACTCTATCGCGATGAACTTGCTTGTTGCTTACCCAGAGCTCGGTAAATCGGACCTAGAACAGAAGAGCCAAGATATTGCTCAACGTTTAGGACGCTTACACGGTATTAATGCGCCAGAATTCTTCGATAAAGGTGTGTTTACCGCTATGTTCAATACGCTCAAACAGCAAAAATACCTCGATAACGATGGTAACTGTGACACGAAGAAAACGCAGCAATTTGCACGATTACTATTCACTCTGCTTTATCCAGAAGTGAAACTGACGATCGAAGAGAGTATTCATCAACTTCAGTCGTAACCGTTTTACCTTCTTCCAAAATAAGAAAAAAGGCATCCAATCGGATGCCTTTTTGCTATTTCTTCGCTTACCAAAATGCGACCAATAACCCTATCGCTATCACCATGCCAACATAGTTGTTGTTGAGGAAAGCCTTAAAGCACAACTCCCGCTCACGGTGACGAATTAAGTGCTGCTGATAAACAAACAACGACGCTGCAATCAAAAGGGTCCAGTAGTAACTTTGCCCCAATTGGTAGAACTGCCCTAACCAAACCAACATCGCGAGCGTAATCAGTTGCAATACCCCAATGATGAGTTTGTCATGACGACCAAACAAAATTGCCGTCGATTTAATGCCAATCTTTAAATCATCATCGCGATCGACCATCGCATACTGAGTATCATAAGCAATGGTCCATAAAGCGTTAATCAGAAACACAAACCAAACTATCAGTGGTAGCTCCCCGGTTTGTGCAGCCCACGCCATTGGAATTGCCCAGCTAAACGCCAAGCCTAAAAAGAGCTGTGGAATATGAGTGTAACGCTTCATAAATGGATAAATGAACGCCAACACGATGCCAGCGAAGGATAGCTGAATCGTCAACGGGTTCATGGTCAGCACTAACAAGAATGAGCTGATACCCAAAACCAAAAATAATCCAATCGCTTCTTTTGCTGTTACTTTCCCTGATGGCAGTGGGCGTTGTTTGGTACGTTTTACATGGCCGTCGACTTTGCGGTCAGCAAAATCATTAATCACGCACCCCGCGCTACGCATTAGAAATACACCCAATACAAACACGATAAATACATCCCAACTCGGCATCCCTTGGGCTGAGATAATTAGCGCCCAAATCGTTGGCCACATCAGTAACAGTGAACCAATCGGGCGATCCATGCGCATCAGTTGCCAATATGCTTTGGCTTTTTCTGCGGACATTTACACTGTCTCCTTAGCGTAAACTGGTGAATTAGATAAGAATAACTCGGCGACCAGCATCGGTTTGTGATTCATCCACAACCTTGAGCGTCGCGCTAACAAACGTCCTTCTGGTACGGCTACCCATCCCATTTGCAAAGAGTCTCGCTCAACGTTGTCTGCGCTGAACACTGTTAGTCCTAATGGGATATCCCCTTGTTGAGCCAAATCATACTGCTGATCAACTAAGGTTGAGCGAGGAATCAATGTCCGTCCGATAACCCAGTTATCATTGTCACCACACAAAATTACCTCTCGCAGTAAGCAATCTTGTTCGGACAATAACTGGCTTTCGTCCTGTTTTAACGTCGCCGCAGTGACGATCTGATTTTGTAGCAATTCTACCGTTAATGCTTGGCAGTGTTGCTTTAAACGACGTGACAAAGACCCTTGCTCTTCAAGCCAGTGCTTGGCAAATTCATTTGGAAATTCGAATTCGTCGGGGTTTTGCCACTCTACTTCCAATAAAGAAGCAAGATAGAGTGATGTTGGCTGATTCATACTAGTATTCAATTGGAGGCTTTATGCGTACAATAAAGCAACAACTTACCGTCCATAGTAATGTATGTAACCGTAAGTTCCGTTATTTGTTATAGACGGCCCATTGTATCAAGACTGAAGCGATTCGAATATCGCGATCCAGAGAAAGAAAAGTTAGAAATATGTACAAACGTTATATAGCCCAAATTATTTTTGCGTTAACCATACTGTTCGCCGCACCAAGTTGGGCTGAAACGGAAGAAGCTGGACCTAAGTTGGCATACTTTACCCTTGAGCCTGATCTCACTACTAACTTTTACACCAAAGGCAAAAAGTTAGGTTATGTGCAAGTGCGCATCGACATCATGGTAATGAGCCAGCAAGATTTATCGATTGTTGAGCATCACCAACCTTTGATTCGCGATGCAGTAATTGAATTACTGGGTAAGCAAACAGAAGATACTATTAAGTCCCTTTCTGGCCGAGAAGATCTGCGCAAAACCTTAGTGACGACCCTCAACGAAACACTTTTGCCCGAAACAGGTAAAACCATCATTGCCGATTTGTTGTTTACAAAATACCTTTACCAATAAACCCAAATCGTTTTGAACATAAAAAAGACCGCTCTTGAGCGGTCTTTTCATTTCAGCTTTAGGCTTGCTGTTGGTATTTCATCTTGCCTGAATCAAACAGCGCAATCGCCATCCCCGACAGTAAACCCACTAAGTGAGCGGTGTTTGCAATCGCCATGAACGGCTGCACAAAACCAAGAACTAACCATACCAACATAAAAACGATGATTGGCTTGGGTAGCGTAAGGCCTAAATGTGGCAAGCGGTACCCCAATATCCACAAATAGCCAAGCAGTGCATAGACCACGCCAGACAAGCCACCGAAGTTTGCCCCTTCAACATAGAATTGGCCAGCCCCAGAAAGCGCTGCCGACACCACAAAGAGTTGCAATAGCTTACCGGAACCGAGACGACGTTCGATGTCGCCCCCCAACTGCCACCACCATAGTAAGTTGAACACGATGTGAGTCACTGAAAAGTGCAGTAACGCATGGCTTAGCCATCGCCACACTTGCCATTGTTGTCCCTCAAAGGCTGGGAAGTGCAACAACTTAAACACGCCATTGCCAAAGCCAAACATTTGTAACAAGTAGATGATGGTACACACCGTCATGATCAGCAAAGTCATTGGGCCGGCTTTTGCTTTGACCATGCTCATGATACTCGGGCTAGAATAATGAAAGGTGCTCTTGCGAGTATCGGCAACGTCCCACGAGGCGGCGCTGTATTTTGAATCAGACGGGTTAGCGAGGAACTGCTTAAGTTCGGCTTCCGCTTCTATTTCATGCTGGCTATCAGTCAGCCACAGCGCAAATTGCCCGTCTCCTTCTGGCATCATTTCGATGTCAATTTGGCGAGAGGCCATATAATCAATAAAGGCTTGCGCCATACGTGGATTATTTAACGTTACCAATCTCTTCATTAACTTCTCACTATCGGTAGTTCTGCTCGGTGCCAGGCTTCAAAGCCACCATCCACACTGTACACCTGTTCAAAGCCTTGGTTAACTAAATATTGTGCGGCACCTTGGCTACTAATGCCGTGGTAGCACATCACCAGAATAGGTTGTTCGAACTCCACTTCATCCATAAACGCAACGATCGTATCGTTAGTTAAATGATACGCGGACTCCGCATGCGCAACGGCAAACGATTGAGGGTCACGGATATCTACAAGCTTTGCATCACCCTGCTCGAGCAGCGCTTGCGCACCTTGTACATCGATATGCTTAAACTGATCCATTTACTTTCTCATTCTCTTATGAATATACCCAAGCAACCTCGAACCTAACGTGCTAATCAGCACCCGTGGTACAGCATAAAATCTATATTTGAAGCCGCTTGGGTATACTGCCGCTATTGTAACCTATCCAACGGCAAACTTAGACACATGGATAATCAGGGCTTTCAAAAGTGTACACATTCCAACCATTTGTGGATAAAGCTGTGAATTGCGTTGATAAAGTGTATTTGGATCTTTTGATCCACAATATGTAGTAATGATCCTGATCTAACTGTGTGTATATCTATAACTATCCCCAGATGGAAAAGTGCTTGAATCCCTTATTTTGTCCGGGTTTCGAACAGTTGATAAATAATTACTTCACAGAGTTATACACAGGTAGCACATAAAATCCGGATCGCAAACGCTATCGATTTTCGATCGACAATAAAAAAGCCGAGATCACATGATCTCGGCTTTCTATGAAAATCTTACTTTCAATTAGCAGTAGAACTTAAAATTCACCCACAGCCAATTTTAGTTTCTTCATTGCGTTTTTTTCTAGCTGACGAATACGCTCGGCAGAAACACCAAACTCATCAGCTAAGTCTTGCAATGTTGCTTTCTCATCATCTAACCAACGAGAACGCACGATGCGCTGACTACGCTCATCCAAACTCGCTAATGCATGACCCAGACGATTGTTGGTATGCATTTCCCAGTTTGCAGCTTCGATGTTGTCAGCCACATCAGACGATTTGTCTTCTAGGTATAGCATCGGCGCTGTGTAAGCATTTGAGCTGTCGTCTTCATCAGTTGGCATATCAAAGGTTGAATCCACCGCCGCTAAGCGTGATTCCATCTCGCGAACTTCAGAAGGCTCAACACCTAACTCGCGCGCAACGGTTTCGACTTCACCGTTGTTAAACCAACCCAAGCGCTTTTTCGACTTACGCAGGTTGAAGAACAATTTACGTTGCGCTTTAGTGGTCGCAATTTTCACGATACGCCAGTTACGTAGCACGTATTCGTGGATCTCTGCTTTGATCCAGTGGACAGCGAAAGACACCAAGCGAACCCCTACTTCTGGGTTAAAACGCTTAACGGCTTTCATTAGACCGATGTTACCCTCTTGCACAAGGTCCGCCATTGGCAAACCGTAGCCAGAGTAACCACGAGCAACGTGAACAACGAATCGTAGGTGCGAAAGAATTAGACCTTTTGCAGCCTCAATCTCACCTTTGTAGTGTAATCGTTCTGCCAGCTCACGCTCTTCGTCTGCAGTCAGCATTGGGTAGCTGTTTACTGAGCGAATATAGCTATCAAGGCTATCTTGCGTGACTAGAGCCATCGGATACGCTTCTTTTGTCATTCAATTCCTCATCAATCTCTGATCTGGAGCATTACATTGCAAATTTAGCTTCGATATCTTGAACTCAAAATGAACAAGTTTCAAGAAGGGGAAGCAATTATCCATAAACATTCGGTCTAAACAAGGGATCCAGATTAGCTAGTGCTAATAAAATCCAAGTAGTAAGACTTTCATCACTTAAACTGGTTCAATTTCTTTTAAATGTCGTTGCGCAGAAAAGCGCGCCGCAATGCATCCCAAAAGACTACCAATGATGATTAATAGCAAAGATTCATCCCAGCTTAGACCAATCAGGCGAAACTGGCTGTCGTACAATGCAGCAAGATCTTCCACCGCACTATTCATAACAATGGTCACTAAAGCCGTTACCAACCACGCGATGGTGGCACCTAATACGCCAAACCACATCCCCGTGTACAAATAAGGACGCAGAATAAAACTGTCCGTCGCACCGATCAGTTTCATGGTTTGAATCTCTTCTTTATTCGCCAGCACATTAAATCGCAACGTGTTGCCAACGATTAAAAATACCGCACCGAGCATCAACACTGTCAGAGTAATGACAATAATACTCGCGAGAGTTTTGATCGCATCAAGACGCGCCAGCCAATCTTCATCAAGTCTCACGTCGGTCACATCTTGTTGCTCTCGAACGTCTTTGGCTAATGACTGAATATCACTCTTTAGCTCCGAGGCTGGCGTAATCACCAACACACCGGGTAGCGCATAGCCACTTAAAAGGCTGATAGCCTGATCGAATCCTGCATATTGGCTTAAATCAGATAGACCTTGTTGCGGTGAAATATATTCCACCTCTTTTACCAAAGGCCAAGTTTCAATTTGATCTTTGAGAACCATCACACGTGCATCCGGCATGCCTTCTACTAAGTAAGCACTAACTTGCGAGGGAGATGCCACATCTTCCGCGGCACCCGCGACGTTTTTGCCCAGTAGATACAAACAAGCTGGCATAGCAAGTGCCATTGAAATCACGGCTAGGGTCAGGATATTACCTAAAGGTCGTTGCCATAAGGCGCTAAAAGAGGATTTTGCTTGTTTTGCGTGGACAGAGAAAAAACCATCGGTATTTGCACGCTTGGCACTGCGGCCTTTCCCCTTCTTTTGGGAGTGCTTGTTACCTGCCATAGTCTTCTACCTCACTTAGGAAGCCTTGGTTTAATTCAAAATGACGATACTGTGGGCGAGTGTTTACTAACCCCACATCGTGCGTGGCGAGTAAGATGGTCACTCCCGCACGATTAAATTCTTCGAACAACCGCAATACGCGATTGGATAGTTCGGGATCGAGGTTACCTGTCGGCTCATCAGCCACCAGCAACGTTGGTCGATTGACTACGGCACGAGCAATACCGACGCGTTGTTGCTCACCACCAGAGAGTTGGCTCGGCAGGCAACGAGCCTTATCAAGCAAGCCCGTTTTATCTAACGCCGCAGAAACGCGGCGTTTGATTTCGTTTTCAGAAATCGATTCGATGCGCATCGGCAGAGCGACATTGTCGTATACGCTGCGATCCATCAGTAGACGATGATCTTGAAAAACAATCCCAATATTGCGGCGCAAAAAAGGGATGTCTTTGCTTGGAATGCGCGTGATATCGTGACCATTAAAATGGATTTTTCCATCGGTTGGGCGCTCTATCGCGCAGATCAATTTCAGCAAGGTACTTTTACCAGCCCCGGAATGCCCGCCTAAAAACGCCATTTCACCGCGCCTCAGGTGAAAATCGACTTTTTGCAGTGCTTGTCGACCACCTCGGTAAGCTTTGCTCACTTGCTGAAATTTGATCACCGTTGATTTCCTCTAACTCTTTTTATTCTTCACGACTAAACAGTGCGTCAATAAACTCTTGAGTTTCAAATGGACGCAAGTCTTCGATACCTTCACCCACACCAATGTAACGAATTGGAATACCAAACTGATCGGCAATAGCGAAAATTACACCGCCTTTCGCTGTACCATCCAGCTTAGTCAAAGTAATCCCGGTTAGAGGGGCAACATCACTGAAAAGTTTCGCTTGGCTAATGGCATTTTGTCCTGTACCTGCGTCAAGCGTCAGCATGATCTCATGTGGTGCTGAGTCATCAATTTTCTTCATCACACGTACAATCTTACGCAGCTCTTCCATTAGGTTCGCTTTGTTCTGTAAACGACCCGCGGTATCGGCAATCACAACATCCACACCACGTGCTTTTGCCGCTTCAATCGCATCATAGATAACAGAAGCACTGTCTGCGCCAGTATGCTGGGCAATCACAGGAACGTTGTTACGCTCACCCCATACTTGTAGCTGCTCAACCGCTGCGGCACGGAAAGTATCGCCCGCTGCAAGCATCACTTTTTTGCCTTGAGTTTGGAACTGCTTGGCAAGCTTACCGATGGTCGTGGTTTTACCCACGCCATTTACACCAACCATTAAGATGACGTAAGGCGTTTTGTTGCTGTCGATTTCTAGTGGCTGTTCGACTTTAGAAAGAATCTCAGCCATTTCTTCTTTCAACAAACCATAAAGGGCTTCGCCGTCTTTCAGATCGCCACGTGTGGCTTTTTCTGTCAGGTTGTTGATAATTTTTGTTGTGGTATTCATGCCCACATCAGCAATAAGCAGTTGCTCTTCTAGCTCTTCAAATAAGTCTTCATCGATTTTCTTACCGCTGAACAGACCGAAGAAGCCAGCGCCGATGTTTGCTTTTGTGCGGCTTAGGCTGCGTTTGAGGCGAGCAAAAAAGCTCTCTGTTGGCTTTTCTTGTTCTTGAACGCGAGGTGCAGCAGGCACTTGAGGCTCTTCTGCTTCTGCTGGGGCAGCCTCTGATTGTTTCGCTTCTTCTTCTTCAAGTTCTGGCGTTGCTTCCGCTTGCTCAGCAGCTGCGTCGGTTTGCTGCTCTTCAGAAGGCGCTTCCACTGCTTCTTCTTTTACTGTTTCTTCAGTTTTTGGTTTTGGGCTTTGTTCTTCGTCACCAAAACCTAGCCACGAAAGTAATCCGCGCTTCTTTTTTTCCGTCATCTGGGGCTATCCTAGATTGTTCTTTTATCTATTAATGACTCTTTTTTGACAAGATTATTATCTGTCTAAAAAAGGCTAATGACAAAGTTGTGAAAACTTTCCGATTAGGTAATTCTAATCTTATTAGTGTTACACTCTGTCATCTTGAATATTCTGGGCTGTATCCAAGCTCCAAGCTCACGGCTTGGGCGATTAGATATAGTATCACTTTATTAGCGGTCAAAAAATCTATGGTAAGACGTCGCCAGCAAAACTCATCACAAAAAAAGCCAACAACGGGCTTTGTTCGCATTATTAGTGGCTTATGGAGAGGCAGAAAACTTCCTGTACACGATGCTGAAGGCTTACGCCCAACGACCGATCGCGTCAAAGAAACGCTATTTAACTGGCTGGCTCAAGATGTGCCGCAAGCAAAATGTCTCGACTTATTTGCCGGCTCCGGCGGCTTAGGCTTTGAGTCAGCTTCGCGCCAAGCAGAGCAAGTGACCATGGTTGAGCTGAACCCACAAGCTTTTCAGCAATTACAGAAGAACGTGGCATCTCTTAACGCGAACAACATCCAAGTAGTGAATACAGATGCCTTGAGCTTTTTAAAACAGCCGGGTACTGCGCATCATGTGGTGTTTATTGACCCACCGTTTCGCAAAGGTCTGTTGGATGAAACCGTGGCTCTGCTAGAACAAAATGGCTGGCTCGCGGAAGACGCGATGATTTATATTGAAACAGAAAAAGAACTCAATATTGCCGACTTACCAGAAAACTGGCAGTTACATCGAGAAAAAACAGCAGGCCAAGTGAGTTACCGTCTGTATGAACGTACCTCCGCATAGCGCCTCGATTTAAAAGGACACTTAAATGAAAGCATTAATTCTGCTGGCCAAAGCGGCTATCGCCTTTGTTTGGTTAGTATTGATCCTCAATATCTTTATGCCGTTTCCCGGTAATGCCGCGATTGCGCTGTACATCATGACCGCTTTTTTGTTCATCATGCACGGTTTACAAATGGCCATCTTCATTGGCGCATTTGGCGACAAAATTAAAATGAGCAGTTGGGAAAAATATTCCATCCTGATCTTTGGTATTTTTGCCCTGCTCGATATTCGTCGTAAACACATGATGTAATCGCCCAAATACTAAAAAGCCGCTCTCAAGAGCGGCTTTTTTATTGCGTTTATTCCGTCACCCAAGATAACTCTTAACACCATCCAAAAACATTTGAGTGGAGATCATCACCAGCAACAAGCCCATTAAACGCTCTACCGCTTTTAGACCACGCTCGCCCAACAAACGATTAAAGAAGCCATAAAACATTAGAATAAAAAATGTTGCGCCCCACGCAATAACAACTGATGCGGACATTTCCAACATTTTTTCTGGATGCTGTGAAGATAGCAAAAGCAATGCTGCAATCACTGAAGGGCCCGCGATCATAGGAATGGCCATCGGAACAATAAAGGGCTCCTCCCCTGCCGCCAGTCCAGTGATACTGCCAGCGCTCGGAAAGATCATCTTAATCGCGATAATGAAGAGAATAATGCCACCTGAAATGCTGAGCGTTTCTGGCTGGACATGCAAAAAACTTAAGATGCTTTGTCCTGCAAACAGAAACAACATCAAGATTAGTAAGGCAAACAGTAGTTCACGAATCAATACCTTACGGCGACGCTTAGGATCGATGTGCTTGAGAATAGACAACACAATCGGCAAATTACCGAGAGGGTCCATGATTAGAAACAGCATGGTCGCTGCAGAAAGAATGTCCATATTCTGGCCTCACCTAAAAAATGGCGGCCAGTGTATAGCAAACTGACAACGTGAGTACATGGTTGAGGGCGAAAACAGCATATTCACCCTCGCATCATAGCCGCCGCTTAGTGATTGCAGACACGCGCCATATTGACCACAAACTTACCTTCAAGCTCACGGATTTTGTCGCGCTTGAGCAAAAATGCTAGCAATGCATCTAAGTCTAGATCATTCAGTTTACAGGTGTGAAAGCGAACGGTGTTGCCAAAGTGCTGTGCCAGCGCTTCGCGATCCATTGGCGTTTCTCGAAGTAGGTTTAGCAGCTCGTGGGCATGGATTTCACTCATTATTGACTCCAGTCATCAAGAACAATACGTCCAGTTTACTGAAATCTTCGTGAGCTGCTTTGATTTAAATTAGTAAATGATAGAGGCAACAATGAGGGCGTGGGCAAAGAAGTAGCTACCACTTACCCACAAATAGGCGTGTTTCATCGGTTTTCGGTAACCGTGTATCGCATACGCCAACGCCGAATAGATCAAAACTAGGGTTCCGCTGAAACCGATAGCATTGGCATAGCTCGGGGCCTGCAACCAAACTTCACCCGCCGCCCAAGCAAGCTGAACCAACATCATCCCCATGATCACAACAGGAAACACCAGAGAGTCGAGTTGAGGTAGCAACAAAAAGAACGCCACGATACTCGCTGCGAGCAGTAGGGCCAACAGCCACCAGACAATCTCACCATTAAGCTGCACCCAAAATGACTTGCTGTAGCACACCTGAGCAAGCAAATACGCAGCAAAGTAAATTAGCTTGCGAGTTTTAAACGAGTGCAGCGTATCTGCCACCATAGACACAATAAGCCCACCCGCAATCCAGTAGGTATATGTTGCGGATGCGCCTTGAGTTAACACCAACACAAGAAGAAGTAGCAGAGTAAAGATTTTAAACACGAGGGATTGTGTCGGGTTAGCTTGTTTTGCTCCCAACACGGAATACACACCTGATAGCCCTATCGCCAGCCAACTCCACATGCCGTATACACCTTTTACTTAAACTCGCCGCTAGTCTAGGTAGACCAGTTTTGATGTAAAGACACAATCTGCGAAAGTTGGATCTCGCTAGCGATTCGAAACATTTTGTAACCCTCACTCTGCACAACAATTAAGTCGATGAGCCTTAATGACGGCCATAAATATGGGGCAGAGCCCTATCCCATGAGCCAAGTTCATCAAATCACACGGCACAATAACCCGCGCTTAGTCAGGCCATTTAACTAAAAAGCAGCCCAATGGCCTTGGTAACCCATCACGTCAAAAACTGATGACTAAACCATCAGACTGTATACATCACAGGCAACAAGAATAAATAACAGACACAAAACAGAAAATCATATTGGTAGCGAGCTAAGATAGTAGAAACCACCGATGAACAGATTAGAACAATATGAAAAATCAAACTTAACTCAATAACAAAAACATCAAATAACGAACGTAAGCTAATGATAAATAAAGCCACATTCTCAATAACCATCGAAAACACCGACTTCATAAACCATCAAATCACTAAACACTTTTTAAGCCCATATTTTCTCATTAGATAAGAAAATTCCCCTTCCACACCGCAACTCAATGATGCACCTCCATAGCACATCTTTTTATTTTCTCAATTTTTGAGAAACACAGACAAAATAGGCAATCAACATACCAACCGAAACAAAAAACAATTTCCAAGCCAACAACAAACCAAGATTGACACTTTAAAATCATACACTTAAATCAAATACGAACAACAATCACACAATACGAGCATTTTAAATACAACACAAAAAACACAGTTTCATTAGTCAAAAACACGTAAAAAAAGACAAGTTAAGTGTATTTTTTGAAAAGATTATCGAGCATATGTTGATCAAACCCCAAAAACAGTGCTATATTAAATTCATCGAGTTCATCAAAGATTAAGGGGTAGTGTTATGATTTCATCTTCTCAAAAACAAGGGCTGGTAATGATTGCAGTGGTTGTGGGTTTAATGACACTGCCAATGATGTACTAACCTACTGATTAAAAATAAAAAAGGACGCAAATGCGTCCTTTTTTATTTATCTGTGTTTTTCTACTGTATGTGTTTGGACAAGATATCCCAATGCATATAGTAGAAACCAAGAGCGGCGAGCGTAATCAACGTCATTAGCAAAATTGCTGCACGCCAAATAAAACGAGAGCTTCTTGGCGTTAGCTCTTTTTCACAAGCGTCACACGCCGCCATAAAGCCTTTCCGATCATCCAGCTTATAATCGTCTTCGTGAACCACTTTATTACGCACAGTAGCGATAAAACGAAGTTTCGCTATCACGTCATGTGGTAAACGTTCTTCACAACTATTAATAAGTTGGTGTAACCCTTTCCCTTCTGCATGGTACTGAGTACGCAAAAGTTTTTCGATCGTTCGGGTACGCATGACTACTTTTTCAATATCTGACATCGTAACCCTCCTTACCAGACCCTTCCCGTGTTCGTTATTTTTATTCTTCTATAAATTTAGAGCTTTTTCGAGCCGTTAAGTGCAATTTTACTTTCAATTTGTGCCCTTGAGCGCATATAGCCAGACAAGTGAAAGCTGCTTAGTTCAGCTTTAGTGACGTAGCTTGCAGATGAAGCAACGATTTCATCGCGTCCCCATTGAGATAAACCGTGAAGTGCGCCGAATAAAATTCATGTCCCTTTCATTAGATTATGAATAAGTTATCTCAACTCATCGTTTCATCAATGAGTTCTGTAGAATAGAGCTCAATGAAACATCGGAGGTTAACATGCCAATCTCACTTATTGTCGCCCTGTTCGCCCTTATTGCTTTGGGCGCATGGGTATTTTTTCGTTTCTATAGCAAGCACTATGTGGGCGAAGACGCTCCAGAACAAAGTGCACAGGTAACTATTTTAGATAAGCAAGCTATCGACATCCCAGATGCACCACCAGGCCAAGACGACCAAGAATATTGGATTTATGTCCAACGCGGTTCTATTGGCCCTAAACGAGAGTTCCAAATTGGAGTGCACTACTACCATGCACTCAACCCTGGAGATAAAGGAACGCTAACCTATCGTGGTAACAAATTCCTTCACTTCGCCATCAAACGTTAAGGCAGTAACCAACGAGTCTTGGCAGAGCGAGAAAATAGATAGCTCATCGCCAAGGCTCCAGCTCCACTGATAATGATCCAGACTGGAATCACCCATGCGGGATGTCCGGTGTACCAACCAAACGCTTTCATCGGCCATAAGAAAATTGGGTGAAGTAAGTAAATCCCCAAGCTGTGCTGACTGATCACACTCACCACTTTTTGTACTTTTGGTGACAAGCCTTCCCCAAAGTAACGACCGATCATGAAAATCATCGAAGCTGCTAGAATGACATTCAGTGTTTTGTAAGATAGCCAGCGTCCAACCGTGTACTTCTCAGCCTCTAGACTGTTTGTCACGACCATAGTAAATGTCACAGCCAACGCGACGAGACCAAACCCTGTAAATAAGGTCACCATAGAGCGGTTCAAAGGCACTTTTTGAAATAGAACATAACCCAGAGGAAGGTAACCCATGTAGAGCCACATTTGGTTACTCCATGGACCATCAATCTTGAACAAAAACAGCGTGCTGGTGAAAAGCCAAAATGCGAGATAGGTATACAACACATTGTCATCAACGTTGCGTACCATCCATTGGAACAACGGAATCACAAAATACAGAGGTATAAAGTAATAGAAAAAACCGAGGTGGTAATACGTTGCGTGAAATGGGCTATTGCTTAACACCTCTTTTACGGTTTCAAAATCAAACCCTTGAGCCGTCCAGCCAGAGAGGTATGCATAAAACATCGACCAAATAAGAAATGGGACTAAGACTTTGCCTAAACGCCTTTTGATATAATACTTACCGTCAAATGGTCGAGTGTCACTGAGCATCAACGCTCCGGTGATCAGAATGAAAACTGGCACCGCCCAGCGGGTAACGCTATTAACGCCTACGGCCGTCAACCATTGGTCAAACGGAATCACTCCTAACTCATTTCGATAAGGGGCCAAGACGTGAATGGCGATCACTGCCACCGCAGCAAAGCAGCGCAATAAATCAAAAAACAGAACCCTTTCTCTCATACCTTTCCCTACTTTGAGTCGCTTATCGTTTATAGCATAGGGTAAATCTCAGCCAGTGAAATGGTTAACAATCTGTTTTTGCTTATTTTTAACGCAACAATGACCTACAACGGGGATTTCATCGCCACTCTAATCAATTAACGAGAACCAAACATCAGCATTCACTCTCGATGCCAAACCCACACAGTTTGATTACATCAACGGCGCATAAGAAACAAAAATGGCTCCGATTTGGAGCCATTTATACCATCTACAGATAGCAATACTGGGGATAGTTACGCAGTAGCAACGTTAGCTTTTGGCAACTTAATCGAAATCAGCGTCGTCAGCGCCAAGAAAGCAAAGGAGACCCATAAGCACGCCGCAAGGCCAGCCTCTTGATAGATCCAACCCGATAATACCGTGCCAATCAAACGTCCCATCGCATTGGCCATGTAATAGAAGCCAACATCGAGAGACACACCATCGCCTTTGGCATAGCTCACAATCAGATACGAGTGAAGTGAAGAGTTAATGGCAAACACAGCGCCAAAAATCATTAACCCCACAACAATCACCAACTCAGGCTGCCAACCGATTTGCACACCATAAGCAATACCGCCCGTAATTAACGCAAGAATTCCTGCCCATACTAATGCTGCACTACCATCAGGCACGCGACCTTGCGCTTTGCCAGTAATACGCGGCGCAAAGCCTTGCACAAACCCATAAGCAATGACCCATGCGGCTAAAAAGCCACCGACCCACAAGTGATCCCAGCCAAACACACTGCCGAGATAAATAGGCAGAGCGACCACAAACCACACATCACGCGCCCCAAACAAGAACATACGTGCCGCAGATAAAATATTTATAGATTCGGACTTGGAGAAAATTTGGCGAAACTTAGGTTTGCTCTTTGCTTTACCCATGTCAGCTTCTAGCCAGATCATGCTGCAAACAAACACCAATGCCAGCACACTCGCCATAATAAACATCGAGTTTTGGAAACCCACCCAAGACAACAACAAGCCACCGACAAAGAAACCCGCTCCTTTGAGCGCGTTCTTCGAGCCCGTCAAAATGGCCACCCATTTGTAAAGTGCGCCTTGCTGCTCGTCTGGCACTAGCGTTTTAATCGCACTCTTGGCACTCATCTTGTTGAGGTCTTTGGCAATCCCCGACAAAGCTTGTGCCGCCATCACCCAAGGAATCGTCAGCCATGCGTTGGGTACTGCCAGCATCAACAACGCAAACACTTGCATCGCTAAACCAATGTTCATGGTTTTGTTCAGGCCTAACCTTGCGCCCAACCAACCACCAATCAAATTGGTCACCACACCAAAAAATTCATAGAAAAGGAACAGTGAGGCAATAGCTAACGTGGAATAACCCAAGTCGTGAAAATAGAGCACCACCAGCATACGCAGCGCTCCGTCGGTCACGGTAAAGTTCCAATAGTTAAACGTCACTAACATGTACTGACGAATACTTTTGCTCAATTGAGAAATCATATTGACCTCTTATGTACAGCGATAGAAGTATTTAGATCATCATGTGCCAAATGCTTATTAACCTGTACACCAACCATAAGGCGATACAACCTTAGTTCGAATTCACAAACACACCGAAATTTACAAACGGAAAAATATAACCAATAAAAACAAAAACTTAAATTGAAATTTTTAGTTTTACTGCTGCCCTATTTTCCATTATATAAACTGGAAAATAGCTTTTGGATCATGATGTTCCAAAAGCTATTTAAGCTGATCAAGCGTCTTGCGCCACGCGTTCGATGTACTCAAGCTGCACCGGCTTTGTAAACGCACCAGGGCGAAGAGCCTGCACTTCTCGCACGATATCTTCTAACTGCCATTTCTTCTCTAGCAACAAGTGAGCCGCAAACAAACCTGTGCGACCCGAGCCGCCCATGCAGTGCATCGCGACTTTGCCACCTTGAGCAAGAATCGCATGCAGTTCCGGACTGGCTTGGTGCCACTTCGCCGCAAATTCTTCACTTGGTGCGCAGTCATCTTCAATCTCGATCTGGAACCATTTCATGCCCAGCTGCTGAGTGGTGTCACCCAAAGCCGCAACGTCTTTCGCTGCTAACTCGCTATCGTCCAATGCAGTAACGACCGCTTGAACCCCCTGCTCCTTCAACTGTTCCAACGACGCTTTCAACTCGACGCCTTTGGTACCCGGGCACGGTGTTAGGACTAATGCACCAGAGTCCAAATCTAATTGCCATGTAGGATGAGACATTATGAACTCCGGTTATGCCAGACCAACGTTACGAACCAATTCTGCGGTGCGCGTTGCGTAACCCATTTCATTGTCGTACCACGCGTAAATCTTCACCATTCGTGAGCCAACCACCATGGTGGATTGTGCATCAACGATGGTTGAGCGTTGGTCGCCTTTGTAATCGATCGACACTAACGGACGTTCCTCAAAGCCAAGAATGCCTTTTAACTCCCCTTCCGACGCCTCTTTCAGCAAAGCGTTCACTTCTTCTGCTGTGGTATCGCGTTTTACATCGAAGATGATGTCGGTCAATGACGCATTCGCCAATGGTACACGTACCGCGTGGCCGTTAATCTTGCCTTTTAAATCTGGGAAAATTTCCACAATCGCAGTCGCACTACCGGTAGTGGTCGGGATAAGGCTCATGCCGCACGCACGAGCACGGCGCAGATCTTTGTGCGGTGCATCCAAAATGGTTTGCGTATTGGTCAAATCGTGAATTGTCGTGAAAGAGGATTGCTCAATGCCCAACTTCTCATGAATAACTTTCACCACAGGCGCTATACAGTTTGTTGTGCACGAAGCGGCTGTCACAATACGATGTTTTTCAGGATCGAAGATGTGGTCATTCACACCAACTACAATGTTCGCAATGCCTTCTTCTTTCACTGGCGCACTCACCACCACGCGCTTCACACCTTGATCGAGATATTGGTCTAGATACGAGGTTTTACGATGTACACCTGTCGCTTCAATCACAACATCGCAGCCAGACCAGTTCACAGCGTCGATATCACGTTGCTGAGTCGTGGCGATGCGCTTGCCATTGATGACGAGTTCATTGCCCTCAACCTGCACTTCATGGTGCCAACGACCTTGCACTGAATCGAACTCTAATAAGTGGCCAAGCGTCGCTGCATCACCTGCGACATCGTTGATTTGCACAAACTCTAACTCTGGCCAGTCGAATGCCGCTCGCAGTGCTAAACGACCAATTCGACCAAAGCCATTAATTCCTACTTTAATTGTCATAGTTTTACCCTTTAATCTTCTACCTTGAATCTCTGTTTGCTATTAACAGCAAGCCTCACGACTTTTATCGTGCAAGCGTGTGATGTCGTCTTGGTACTCTTGCTTCAAACAGTTTGATGCCACTAAGTCTTCAATCAGCTTACGCATCCAACCTGGTAATTGCTGCGATAACTCGTAGTACACCCATTGCCCTCGGCGTTTATCCACCAAGATGCCACTGGAGCGTAACTGAGCAAGATGACGAGAAACTTTCGGCTGACTCTCTTGCAACGCAAACGCCAAATCACCCACGCAAGTTTCGCCTTCACGGGCCACCAGCATTAAACAACGTACGCGCGTTTCATCGGATAACAGCTTGAAAAACTGATGTGGAAGCATAATAAACATACCTATATATGGATATGCGTATATGTTTATTTAACTCTGAGATGTCGTCAAGAGTGATCCCATCATCGTCATAAAAGTTTCACATCGAAACAGCCAATAAAGATTGAGAGAAGAACGGTTAGAGAGAATAAAGATACGGCAGAAATTTACGCGGTTGCGACGTTTTGACTCCAGCGAACCGCTTCGCCTAACGAGAGCTTGACCTCTTCCAAAGACAACCCCAACTGCGTCGTGATTTTTTCGACGCCTGACCAGTCGGCACGCTCGTAACACTCTTCCAGAGAAATCAGCGCACCATAAACCCCCTTGCGATGTAATAAGGCTTGTTGTACAGATTCGCTAAGTGGCAATTGCTTGACTAAAGATTCCACCGACAAATCAAGCATCGCATCTAAAATCGATAATAAGCCGACCATAAACCCTTGTTCGTTGAGGTGGGAAAATGGCTGATAACGCGACATTAATTGGCAGAACTGCGCTCGTTGTAATGAAAGGTGATACAGCTCTCGAGGCTTGTTACTAGAGATATACGACGCCACGACCAAGGAGACAAACTGCTTAAGATTATCCTGACCAAGGTAGATCAAGGCCTGACGAAACGAGCTGATTTCGACAGCGAGGTTTGGCGCTTGCGTATTTACAAAGCGCAATAATTTGTACGACAACGCGACATCTTGCGTAATGATGGTTTCAATACGAGTAAAGTCTGGCTCTGGTGAGCAGACTTCACGAAAAAGCTGTAGCGCTAACACTTGCTCAGGGCTCACGTATTTTGTTTGCGAAACTAATGGCTTACTAAAAAAGTAGCCTTGGAAAAACTTAAAGCCAGCCGCTTTGGCTTGCTCAAACTCTTCTGCGGTTTCAACACGTTCCGCCAAAAAGTGGTATTTGACGCGTTTAGCAAGGTGAGCTTTGACCAACGCACACGCTTTTTCCAGCCCCATTGCCATGATATCGAGTTTAACGATGTGCACGTAAGGTAAGAAGCGACGCCACTCCGGCGTTAAGGTGAAATCATCCAGCGCGATCAAATAACCTTCTCGATACAACTCGCGAATCGCATCGAGAAGATCATCGGTCGGCTGGCAAGTTTCCAGGACTTCGACGACGATTTTGTTTTTTGGCAAGCTGCGCGGTAAGCGGCGCACCAAGCTTTGATGAGGAAAATTGATAAAGCATCGCGAAGAAGCAATCACTGGGTTAGTGCCCAGAGATAGGAAATTCTCGACAATTAATCGGTATGTTGCTCGGTTTGACTCAATATGCGAAGGGTATGCATTACTCTCCCCATCTCGAAACAACAATTCATAACCCAGCGTCTGTCTTTTGCGGTTAAAGATCGGCTGGCGAGCAACATACGTTGTATTCATGCTAAAGAAGGACCTATAAATGGCTTATGACTTTGCAGCTGCTAATAATGCACCACAACCCATAAACATTGAACCGAAGACTTTGTTTATTTTCCCCATGATTTTATCGGAGCGAATAAAACGTCCCATTTGCGCCGCCAAGGTGGTGTAACCCAACATCACGCACGCGTCGATCACAACAGTCGTAACACCAAGCACCAACAGTTGCGTCAGTTGGTCTTGTGCCGGGTCAATAAACTGTGGAAACAACGCCACCAGAAAAACAATCGATTTAGGGTTCGTTAGGTTAATCAAAATAGCTTTGTACAAGAGTGCCATGCCAGACATGTCTTTGTGGCTCTCAGCCGCCACCAAGCTGGAAGTGTCTCGCCATTTCTGGATACCCAACCAAACCAAATAAGCCGCGCCAACCCATTTAATGACAGAAAATGCCGTTGCCGACTGTGCGACCAGCGCACCAATTCCCGCCCCAACTAACGCAATGTGAATGGCCAAACCAATTTGGAGACCGATCACAGCCCCCAAAGATTTGCGAGTACCGTAACTCAAACCATTGCTGATTGAGTTCACCGTGCCAGACCCCGGAGCCAAACTAAAAACGATTGCAGTTACTACATAAGCTAACCAGACGTGGGTATCCATTGCATTTCCTCACTAATTCTTCGATGATACATCGCGTAAACAACGTATCTTCAGGTAATCGACTAATGGCTACTAACCATTCACCTTTGACTTATACTCAAGAGTCATTATTTGAGCAAGCAATTGGTGGTCCGATCGCGGCACTTTGGCAAACTCGCCAAGAAGGCTTTGTTAAAGGAACTGAGAAAAAGAACATCTACTGGTGCAAACTGACCAACCCAGAACATAAAAAAGCCGTGCTCATCGTTAATGGGCGCATTGAATCTTCCTGGAAATACCAAGAACTGTTTTACGATCTCTATCGCCAAGGCTTCGACGTCTATTCCTTTGACCACCGCGGACAAGGTTTATCAGATCGTCTATTGTCTGACTCAGATATGGGTCACGTCTATGACTTTACTGATTATATTGACGATATGGACGTGGTCGTAAACAAACACGACCTTAGCGACTATCAGCAATGTTTCATCATTGCCCACTCCATGGGCGGCGCAATCGCTACACGTTATCTGCAAACTCACCCAGAACATCCCTTTACCGGCTTGATTCTTAGTGCGCCTATGTTTGGTATTAATCTGCCATGGTACTTATCGCCAATAGCGATTCCAGTGACACAAATTATGTCAGCGGTATCGACTTTGCCACGCTATGCACCAGGACATCAGGCCTACTTCCCTAAACCCTTTGAAGATAACCCACTCAGCCAAAGTTACGGCCGCTACCAATGGTTCCGAAATCTCTATACGGAAAAACCGGAACTGCAAGTCGGTGGACCGAGCACTCGATGGGTATGGCAAGGGCTAATGGCAGCAAAACAATGCTTTTTATTGACTCGCCAAGTCAAAGTACCGGTGCTCCTGATTCAAGCTGGGAACGATCGTATTGTCAGCAATCTGGCACAAAAACGTTTTATCGATAAATTGCGTAAAACCAACCCACATGCGGAGCTACTTTCTATCGAAGACGCTCAGCATGAGATCTTATTCGAGACCGACCAGTATCGTAATCAAGCACTCGATGCAATCTTCCGCTTTATGAATGACCCGAAATCATCGCCAAACGAAAAAACATAATAAGAACTCTAGGCGACCATTTCACGGCCATGATTAAAGAGGAAATGTCTGCACATTGATTTACCCTCTTTTTCATCCTCATTTTGACGTACACTGCTTGGGTCTGGCTGCGTTGAACCATGCAGATGCAACCGACCAAAGTTCCCCCGCATTCGGAGCAGCATGATCTAGTCAGTCTGCTGTACTCCGTTTGCAATCACCTGTTCCACACTATCCAAACCGTTTACGAGGACTTCATGAGCACATCGCTACCTTGCAAAGAGATCACTAAAATCGTTGCCTCTGATCTGGATGGCACGTTACTCGCACCAAACCATCAGCTCAGTGCTTACTCAAAAGAGACGCTAAAAGCGCTGCATGAAAAGGGTTACACCTTTGTCTTTGCAACAGGCCGTCACCACGTAGACGTTGCGAGCATCCGTCGTCAGGTCGGAATTCCGGCTTACATGATCACCTCGAACGGTGCCCGTGTGCATGACCAGGAAGATCAGCTGATGTACAGCGAGAATGTCCCTGCAGAACTGGTTCAAGGCGTGATCGACACGATCAAGCACGATCAAGAAATACTTATCCACATGTATCAAAATGACAGTTGGTTGATGAACAAAGACGACGAAACATTGCGTGATTTCCATGACGAATTCACATACGTCTTATTCGATGAAGACCAAGCGCCAACTGACGGTATTGCGAAAATCTTCTTCACTCACCCAGCACAAGACCACGAACGCTTGGTGGTGTTTGAAAACAAACTACGTGAACAATTTGGCGATAAGCTGAATATTGCGTTTTCAACACCATGGTGCTTGGAAGTAATGAGTGCAGGTGTGTCTAAAGGCCATGCTCTTGAAGCGGTAGCGAAAAAACTCGGCCTCACGTTAGAAAATTGCGTGGCATTTGGTGATGGCATGAATGACGTAGAAATGCTGTCGATGGCAGGTAAAGGATTGGTCATGGGTACATCACACGAGAAAGTGATGAAAGCATTGCCAAATAACGAAGTGATTGGCAGCAATGCAGAAGATGCGGTTGCACACTACCTACAAGATCACTTGCTGTAAGCAGCAATACTCCAAACAATAACAAAGGGCTGCACATTCGCAGCCCTTTTCTTTTATCGCTGACTTGGCAACTTCTCTTTGCCAAGGATCGCTTCCCACTCTTCTTCTGTCACAGGCATGATCGACAAGCGATTTCCACGTTTCACCAATGGCATGTTCTCAAGTTCTGGCATCGCTTTCATCACCGATAACGGAATCACTCGCGCCGTTTTACGCACGAATTCGACATCCACCATAATCCAACGCGGGTTGTCTGGGTCTGACTTTGGGTCGAAATAATCACTTTCAGGATCGAACTGGAAATGATCGGGATAGGCTTCTCTCACGACTTTAGCAATACCAGCAACACCAACATTCTTGCAAGAAGAGTGATAAATCAGGACTAAATCGCCCACCTTCACTTGGTCACGCATCATATTGCGCGCCTGATAATTACGAACTCCCTCCCAACATGAAACCTTTTGGGTTCGAAGCGTGTCAATAGAAAAGGTATCTGGTTCAGTTTTAAATAACCAATATGCCATAATGCCATCCGATGCCGATTGAGTAACAATAATGAGGAAGATATAACATGAAGGCTTTGAAAAACCCAGTGGCGCTTGCCACTCTGCTGGTTCTGCAAGCATGTAGTTCGCAGCCGCCACAATCTGGCGCTGCCGACCCAGCTTCTCCACCAGCCACCTTAGATAAGCCAGACACCATTCAACCTCAAACCTTTATGCTACGTGGAAAAGTGATCGTCGGTCACGAGAGCCAATACATCATGCCTTGTGGCAGCGACAAGCAATATTGGTTACAACTGTCACCACAGCAAATGCAACGAGCAATTCAGTTAAATAACGAGCCTTACCAGACCATGTATGGCGAGGTTATCGGCCATCTCAACCCACCGGGCATCGATGGGTTTTCTGCCGATTTCGATGCTAACTTTGTCGTGGAACAAGTGAACTTCCTCACAACGGAAAATCCAAACCGTTGTCAGCAACCAAACAAACCAACTCGCGTGTTTGGTAATGAGCCTTCTTGGTCGGCAAGCTTTGAGGCTAATGGACTGACATTCCAGCCAATCGGCAAACAAACCAAAAAATTAGCGATTAAGAGCAGTCAACTTCAACCTCGCCAGCGCACATATCAACTACAAGATGGTGAACTTCTCCTAACAGAAAACCTCTGCTCAGATACGATGAGTGATTCTTTGTATGGCTGGAAAGCGACGCTAAAACATGATGGCGACACTTATCAAGGTTGTGGTACAGCTGCAAACTTGGACGCTACGCTTGGCTGGGCCAATACCTATGTCGCGACTTCAACCCAATCACAAGGTTTTGAGGTGCAAATGACCTTAAACCCAGACCACAGCGCCACAACAAAATACAGTTACGCCAATGGGCAAGCACCGTTAATCGAACGTGGGTACTGGCAACAATTAAGTCCGTCTCAGGTTCAAGTCGTCATGACGTATCATCAACAACAAAGACTGATGTCAGAGCGACTGTTTACGCGAGAAGGCAATCAGCTCAAAGCGACCAAAGAAAAAGTCGGAAACTTGGTATACCCAATCGCCGATGGTGGTTTAGTGCTTTACCCTGCCACCGTTCGTGATGAGGGCATGATGCAACCAGCCGAGAAACGCGCCAACAAGCCCATCAGCAGTGCAGACGTACCTTCTAGTGCGGAGTTTGACTCCAAAGTAGATGCCGCCGTGCGCAACTACTTCTTCATTCACCAAACCAACCCCAACAACAACCAGTACCGTTGGCTAACTTACGACCTCAACGGCGATGGTAACGAAGAGCTATTAGTACAGCTGGATTGGTGTGGTTCCGGTGGCTGTACATTGCTGATCTTTGAACATCACGAAAAAGAGTGGCGCTTCAATAGCCGCATCACACTGGTACAAAGCCCAATTATGCTCGGCCAACAAACCTCTCATGGCTGGCAAGATCTTATTTTTAATGTCAGCGGTGGCGGATCTAAGGCAGCCCAACACGTGATGCAATACAGTGGGGTTAGCTACCCACTCAACCCAAGCATGGCACCAACGGCAACGCCAAACCAAATCAGTGGCGTGCGTCTGTTCTCGGATGGGATTAGCCCGGTTCGCGAAGGAGTTCGTCTGTAATGTCGCAACCGTGTCCAAATTGTGGTTTTCAATTCAACTGTATGTGCTCACTGGTGCCGAAACTTACCAGCGAGCACAACATCTTACTGTTGATGCATCCGAATGAACTGACGCGTGATACTAATACTGGCCAGCTACTAGAGCAGTGCCAACTCAATATTGAGCGAGTAATCTGGGACCGAAAACAACCACCAGCAGACTTGCTCGCTCGATTAGCTGATCCATCGCTGTATCCAGTGCTTCTGTTCCCAAGTGAAGAAAGCGTCACACTCGAACATGTGGCGATCCAAAGCCAACAACAAACCAAAACTCCGCTGTTTATTATTTTGGATGCCACCTGGCAAGAGGCGCGCAAGATGATCAACAAGAGCCGTTGGTTAGAAAGTATCCCTACTATGGCGCTGTCTGCCTCGGCGGACTCGCAATATCAGCTGCGACGCAACCAACAACAAGGTAACTTGTGCACGTTTGAAGTCGCCGCATATTTACTCGGACAACTAGGCGAGCAAAATAACCAGCAAAAAATGCTCACATTCTTTGCTCACTACCTTGCACTATTTCAAGCCGAAAAAAGTGGACACGCTCTCAAGCAATTACCTAACTAACGCAACTAAAACCGAATGGCTCAAAATAAAAACGCAGCCAAGGCTGCGTTTTTATTGGAATGGTTTCACGTGAAACACAACTAAAACAAACGCGTAGGTTCACCCAAGTAGTAGCCTTGCAGATAGTCGACGCCCATATCCTGCGCGATTTTACACACCTCTCGATTGTGGACAAACTCCGCCACCGTCTCCGCGTTAAACACCTGACATAAACGCACCAACTGAGAAGCTATTTTGCGCTGCTTTAAGTCTTTATCGATATCACGAATCAAGCTACCATCGAGCTTTATGACTTCCGGCTCCAGCTTTAGGATTTCATCAATATTGGAATAGCCTGAGCCAAAATCATCAACAATGATACGCGCTCCTAAGCTTCTGAAATGACTGCATACTTCGATCATTCGACCGTAGTCTTTGATTTGCTCAGATTCCAACACTTCCAAACCAATTCGCCTAGGGTCATTGAGCTGACAAATTTCATGCTCTAAAAGCATTAAAGTTTTATCACTAAGCAAATCTTGCGGCGACAAGTTAATAGAAAAGTCACCTTGCTTATCTCGCATGTAATGTAACGTAGAATGGATCATGTGCCGACTCAATCGAGTATAAAGATGCGTATCGGAAATAATAGGCAGGAAGCGCCCTGGCGCAATTACCGTTCCATCCTCCTCCAAAATGCGAACCAAACATTCTTGGCTTGCCAATTTATGGCTATCCGCATGCACTATCGGCTGGCTATAGGTGATGATGTTCTGTTTGAGAATGGCTTTACTGACGCAGCTCAACCATCCAAGTTGCTCTTTACGCACATCCTCACTGACTTCGATGTCTTTCGCATTGCAGATATGGGTATTACTGCGCACACCGGAACGCCTCGCTTCAATGCCTTTAAGCAATAGCTCATCCGCAGAAGCTGATGGAAAATCTCGACGACTCACTAAGCCACCGCACAGCGAGATAGAAAGATAATCTATTTCGCGCAGACCAATTGGTTCAAAATTAGTTTGCTCTACCGCGTCGGCAAAACGAGTAAAGTGCTGTTTGATGGTTTCGCTGCTTTGGTCAGCTTTAAATATGAACGCCCACTCACCAACCCCAATACTATAAAGCTGCAAAGCCGTTGGCATGCCAAAACGCTTTCGCAGTCGATTCGTAAAATGCATTGAGAGGTCTTTAAGTAGCTGATCCCCTACTCTATAACCGTATTTTTCATTGATATGGCTGAAGTTAAGTAGCTTTAGAGTCAGCAAGTGCTCATCCAAATCGATGCTACTCAGCCGCTCTTGCAGCGCGACTCGGTTTTGTAATCCAGTGCGACTATCTCGCCGATAGCTTTCTTGTAACTTGCGCGTTTGGCGATCGAGTTGATACCCCATATGCGCGTTCATATGGTTGAGGTCGCCAATCGCATTTCGAATCAAGCTAAACAATGGTGAAATAGAGGAGCTAACGGGCGACTTAGGCAAGTTCAATGCTTGTACTTCGTCTCCCTCTCGCATCGCTAAATACGTCAGACTGTGATGAAGAATTTCTGGCTGTCCAATACCGCCATGCAGTTCCCCCATACAATAACTACCAAACGTCGTCGCGATATCTTTGAAGGCTTGGACTTCGTCGCTGCTGTCAATAAAGTCTAACCGTGACGCGCAGTTAAAAATCATCACGACTTCAGGTTGGTGCATGGCTAACTCAACCACACCATGTCGCACCTGTTCGAGCGTTAATGAGGGGTGGTTATAGCAAAATTGTACTTCGTCACCAAGACACCAAGGCCTGTCGAAACTCATACTGCCATCAGCGTGTAGCTCCGTTACCGTGCAAACTTCCTTACGCCCCAAACTTTCTCGATACAAAGGAAAGCTGAGCAGTTGACTCAGCGTCACATCATGGCCATCCGCCAAATAACGCTTGTATACGTCCAACGCTTTCTGTTCACCTAAGCAATACAAGCGCGTTCCTTTTGCATGGGTGACTTTATGTGGCATGCCAATCGGGTTCCATTCCGAATACGCATCCGTCCATAGCTTCAAGGTATCGCTGTGCAAAGCTACGGCGACCACGGCATTATCGTAAACTCGGTTTTGATATAGCACCCAACAGCCATCATCAATACTCTGCGCCAACCCTCCAGAGATCACGACTTCTTCACTAGCGAAGGTTTGAAACAAGGGATAGTCACGTCGTTCAATTTGCACAGCAAAGCTGAGGATCACTTGCGAATTGTGCTGCAACAGAAGCGAGCGTTTGAGCTCTCCACCATCAATATCGGGGGAGTAAGAGTAGGTTTGTACAGCAGAAGTAAGCGTGGTTTGTTCGAACTCAGTCACACTGATCAGGCAGCCAGAGGTAAATATCTCCCCCTCCAGAATGACATTACGCGTACTATGCCCCACGACATGAGCATTCGGCAGCAACAATAAAACAGCGTCCGCAAGTGTGGTCGTAAAGTCGCGTGATTGAGTCGACAATATTTGCACCAAATATTGTTTACTTGAAGATAACTGAGAAGTGACTAAAAAGTCATTTAACTGACTGACATCATAAACCAGTTTTGAAAAAGCTCGCATGCACCTACCACTGCCGTAACACTATCTTCACCACGACGTGTGGCGTTACTCTTTTTACTTAATAGTGAATAATTTACGTGGCTTTACGCTGCTTTTCTAGACACAAAATGAGATTAGAATGGATTAATGCGAAAGCAATTAAAAAAGTGTGAGTAACGGCTGCAAACTATTGATTTCAATATCAGGTAAAGTACGTGTTTTTGAATGGTTAATGACATTTTTATTCATATCATTGAACCAACAAGCCGCAAAACCAGCCGACTTTGCACCATGCACATCTGTGGTTAGGTGATCACCGACATGCAGAATATTCTCTGCTGGAATATCCAAGAACCGTTTCGCCTTAGTAAACATATCGGTGGCGGGTTTCGCTAACCCATCTGGCCCCGCTTTGAGCACACATTGAAAATACGGCGTTAAGCCAATTTTATCTAAATCGACGTTGCCGTTTGTGATCGCCACGAGCGGAACTCGCTCTCCCAGTTGTGTCAAAACATCTAAGCTTGATTGGGGCACTTCAAACTGACTGCGCCAATCCAAAGCGAGCTGCACGCCCTCTTCAGCTGCGGCTTGAGCTTGCGCTTCATCATAGCCAACTGAAAGAAAACCATGCTTTAGCTGCACTAAACGCCAAAGCGTCACATCGCTTCTGAGATCCGGTCTCTGCTGGAGCACATGTTTTTTTACCTGCATCCAATCAGCCTTATCCATGTGCGCCACGGCTGGATGTGTTTGTTGCAACCAAGTCAGCAACTCACGCTCCATACGGATAATCACCGGGTAATTGTCGTACAGCGTGTCATCAAGATCGAAGGTCATGGCCTTAATAGGCTCGATACGGCGATAAAATTTCATACTTCGGCTCACTCCCCGTTCTTTTTACGTGCGCGTGGGTGGGCTTGGTCGTAGGCTTGCGCTAAATGTTGGAAATCCAAGTGCGTGTAGATTTGGGTCGTCGAAATGTTCTCGTGTCCTAAAAGCTCTTGCACCGCACGTAAGTTATTGCTGGATTCGAGCATATGTGTCGCAAACGAGTGACGCAATTTATGCGGACTAATATGGCTCGCCACAGACTGTTTCTGTCCCCATTCTGCCATGCGTTTTTGCACGCTACGGTGCGAAATACGCGTTCCGAGTTTAGACACAAACAAGGCGGGTTCACCTGGCGCAGCAAGATCGCCCCTGACTTTCAACCACTTGGCAACCCATTCAGTTGCCATGCCAGAGAATGGAACTTTACGTTCTTTATCGCCTTTACCGATAACACGAAGCTCGCCACTGCGCAGTTGTACATCACGTACATCCACACTCACCAACTCAGCCAAACGCAAGCCTGCACCGTACATCAGCTCCATCATGGCGCGATCACGCACAGCCAACGGGTCGTCTTCGTTGACCTCAAGCAGTTGGCTCACTTCATCAACATCGAGGTTTTTCGGCAACGGGCGCTTTTTACGTGGTGCTGAAACCCCTTTGGCAGGGTTAGCTGACATCTCGCCACGCAGAATAAGGAAATCGAAAAAGCTACGCAGCGATGAGAGGCGCGTCGCCAAACTGCTGGCTTTCATGCCTTCCCGCATGCCCTTACCTGCTAATTGGCGCACCCAGCCTGCATCAACTTGAGACCAATCTTTAAGTCCCATTTCAGCCAAGTGCTGCGCCATGGTTTCTAGCTGCTGTTTGTAATTGCGTTGAGTATGTAGGCTGAGCCCCTTTTCGCTTCGTAAGAATTCATAGAAGCGCTCAAGAGGCTTTTGCAGACTATTTGGCAGAGGAGTGTTGGGAGTTGTCGTCATCGTAACTTTGCCATACCAATGTTTGAGCGAGATGTGCCACTACTAATGATAGGTGACGCAAAAACAAGGTATCCATATCTGGTTGAAAATGACCGCCATCCTCACTAGAAAAAGCAAGCACGCCCAGTGTTTGCTGTTTCACGAGCGGCAGTACCACATAGGACCCCATTTCCGGCACATCCATATTGCCAAACAAAGCTTCACGATCCACTTTACGCAGACGCCCTAAGTACGCGTCTTTGCCATTTAAGTGAGTGGTCGCAAAACGTTGATAACTTTCCTTACTCAATTGAATAGATGCGTCGCATTGACTAAACAATCGAACAAACGCGCGTAAGCCCAGTGCTTTAGCTTTCTCTTCAATAGAATGAATGACTTGTTTAAAGTCACCACACTTTAGAATCTGCCCCTGCAAATCCATAAATTCGTAAAAGGTGCGATCGTTGTTCGCCGCAAGCGACATCAGTGTGGTGATCTCTTCCTCTAACTCTTCAATGCGCTGACGTTGGCGATTCATTTGTATGTGCACCAAAGACACCGCACCCAAGTCTGAGTGTGGGAAAGATAGACGATCCACAAGCTCCGGACGCTGCACAAAAAAATCGGGATGATCTTTGAGGTACTCGGCCACCACTTCAGCCGTTAAGGCATCTGCTTCTACTTGAGACAAACCGTTTCCTTTTTCTTCTACTAGCAAGACAATTGACCATCAAATACATGCGTTGTAGGTCCAGTCATAAACAACGGCTTACCCGGACCTTGCCACGCAATTCGCAGTTCACCACCTGGTAGAGAAACCTTAACGTTTTCGTCCAGCAGACCCTGAAGAATCCCTACCGCTACCGCCGCGCATGCGCCGCTACCACAAGCTTGTGTTTCACCTGCGCCTCGCTCGTAAACTCGAAGACGAATATGGTCACGACTCACCACCTGCATAAAGCCAGCGTTGACGCGCTCTGGAAAACGCTCGTGCGACTCAAGCAGCGGGCCTAATGTATCGACATCAGCAGTATCCACGTCATCAACCACCGTCACCACATGCGGGTTACCCATGCTTACCGCGCCACAGAACAGCGTTTTTTCACCAGCGCGCATGATGTAGGTTTTCTCTTTTTGCTTGGCTTTAAAAGGAATCTTGTTCGGCTCAAACTCTGGAACGCCCATGTTGACCGTCACTTCTCCATCATCTTCGATGTTGAGAATCATCTTTCCTTTTTTGGTGCTTACGCTGATGCTGTATTTATTGGTCAACCCTTTTAAGCGAACAAAACGCGCGAAGCAGCGCGCGCCATTCCCGCACTGCTCGACTTCACTACCATCGGCATTGAAAATCCGATAATGGAAATCAGTTTCAGGGTCGTAAGGGGCTTCTACCACGAGCAATTGGTCAAAACCAACGCCGGTATGACGATCCGCCAAACGGCGGATCAGGTCTTGCGAGAAAAACACGTTCTGGGTAATACAGTCGACGACCATGAAGTCGTTGCCCAAACCGTGCATTTTGGAAAAGTGGAAATGCATTTGTTGTGTGTTACTCCGGTAGAATCTGTTCCAGCTGCCACAAACTGGTCAGCTCCTCACGCTGGCGAACTAAGTGGCTTTGTTTACCATCCACCATTACTTCTGCCGCTCGGGTACGAGTATTGTAGTTCGAAGACATCACAAAACCATAGGCACCTGCTGAACGAACCGCGAGTAGATCACCTTCTTGCAAAACGAGTGCGCGATCTTTACCCAAGAAGTCGCCAGTTTCACAAATAGGGCCAACCAAATCGTAAGTCTGTGCTTCACCCGTGCGCGGCGAAACTGGCACGATATCTTGCCATGCTTGGTATAGTGCAGGACGCATCAAGTCGTTCATTGCCGCATCGATGATGGCAAAGTTCTTGTGCTCAGTATGTTTTAAAAACTCAACACGCGTTAGCAAGATACCTGCATTCGCAGCAATTGCTCGGCCCGGCTCAAAAATCAGCTCCAAGTCTTGGTGATTTTCAAGACGACCTAGTAACGCTTTGGCGTAATCTGAAGGCTGTGGTGGTAACTCATCACGATAGACCACACCCAAACCACCGCCGACATCAAGGTGACGAATGTTAATGCCTTGCGCTTTTAAATCATCAATCAGAGCTAATAAACGGTCTGTCGCGTCGATAAATGGGTCGATATTGGTCAGCTGAGAACCAATGTGGCAGTCGATGCCTTGCACATTCAAGTTCGGCAGGCTTTGCGCGAATTTATAAACATCTGGCGCACGATCAAATGCAATGCCGAATTTATTGTCGCGAAGACCAGTCGAAATGTAAGGGTGTGTTTTCGCGTCGACATCTGGATTGATACGCAGAGAAATTGGCGCAATCACACCAAGCTCACCCGCAACCTTGTTCAAACGTTCTAGCTCTGGCTCAGATTCAACGTTGAAACATTTGATACCTAGCTCAAGAGCGCGCTTCATTTCTGCAGGTGTTTTCCCAACACCAGAGAAGACGACTTTCTTCGGATCACCGCCTGCGGCAATCACACGCTCAAGTTCACCACCTGATACGATATCAAAGCCCGAACCCAAACGCGCCAGTGCGTTCAATACGCCTAGGTTTGAGTTCGCTTTCACCGCGTAGCAAACTAGATGAGGATGTTGACCCACAGCACTATCAAACGCCTTCCAGTGGCGCTCTAGCGTGGCTCGAGAATATACGTAAAGAGGAGTGCCATATTGCTCTGCAAGAGCTTGAAGTGGGACGTCTTCGGCCCAAAGCTGGCCATCATCCTGATAGTTGAAGTAATCCAAAATTCGCTTCCCTTATTTTATTCGACTGCTGAACCCTAATTTCACCCTAAGGCGCGGTTATTTATTGTGATTGCTCATTCTGTTGAGTGTCATCTGGAATGTATAGTGAGCCAGACTGGCCACATCCCGCTAACGTCGCGGCAACCATCACAAACAACACAGTAACTAATTTTTTCATTTCGCATATCGTGATTATTGAATCAATGCCCCCTATAATCGCACCACACTCAGGAAAAGCAATAGGATAGACGGATGAACGATACTGAATTTCATCAACTGGTGGATGCGCAGATGCAAATCATCGAAGAATCCATCGATGATTCAGGCGCAGACATTGATTACGAAGTCACTGGCAACGTAATGACATTGGAATTTGAAGACCGCAGCCAAATCATCATTAACCGCCAAGAGCCGATGCATGAGATCTGGCTAGCGTCCAAATCTGGTGGTTTCCACTTCAAACTTATTGAAGATAAATGGACCTGCTCAAAAACGGGCATGGAGCTATTTGAAATGGTGAAGCAAGAGTGTGAAAAGCACGCGGGCGAAGCCATTGATTGGGCATAATGCTGGTCAATCGTCACCAAAACAAAAAGAGCACCGAAGTGCTCTTTTTGTTTATTGATACGGGTTTAATTACGCGTTTACCGCTTTCGTCGGACGATGCGGCGAGCAACCATCATTACGATAAGGGATGATATAAGCATTGCCCTCTTCAGGATGGATAATCTGGTAGTACTGCGGCAGGTTAAAGTTGATAAATTTCGACGCAACACGACTGTCGTCTTTTACTGATGTGTAAAAGCTGTTCACGGACGAAATCATCTCGTCTTTGGAGCCACTGAATTGGTGATACACTTCAACTTGGTTTGACTCATCCAACACATAAATATTGAAGCCATCTTCATTATCTTCAAAGAAGAACTGCACCAGACCTTCACTGGCAAAACCATCCACCGCTTCTGGCATTTGATACTCTTGCTCACGATCGAGCATTAATAGCGGCGAGCCTTTAAGTTTGTTAGTAGAAATACTACGATAGAAATCAATGGAGTTTTCTAACTTCTGCACCGACACGCCACGACGTTCAAAGAACAGCCCGTAAGTTTGGTTACCGAGGCGCATCGCTTTAAAGCGGCGACGTTTTTCTTGCTCTACTGGCTTCAAGCGTAAGTCGATACATTCCGCTAAAAGCTGGTAGACCATATTACGCATAACACCACGCATGTTCTTCGCATAACAGAACACATCCACCGATTCTGGTGGCAACGCGTCTTGGTGCATTTTGCCCAGAATGGTTTTCAGTGCGTCCAGCATCGCCGTTTCCCCTTTGAAATGCAGCGTACGCACTTCATGCCAGGAGTTACGGTAAACCAAGTCGACACTGCCGACTAAATTTTTATGTTCCGGACCAAAACTGAAGATATCGGTATTTTTCACATCCACTTTCAGTGAACGGCCCGAAAGCTCTGACGTAGGATCATTTTCAAAGTTGATGAACATCGCTAACTGGCTGATCTCACATGGGCTCGCTAATGCCTGCATCGTCGGACGGCGCTTACGCAGCGCAAAAGTATTTCGTAAGTCGCTCACCATTTGGTAGAACTTATCGATATCCAGTTGCGCTTCACGCACTACCGCGTGCAAACGAGTCGACTCGGTGATTAAACCATTAAAGAATGCCCAAGAGACTAACTTGCTCAAGTATTCATGATGTTCTAAGTATGGCTGCCCCAAAATGCGGTGCGCGATCAGAGGTTGTTTATAGAGATACCAACCAGACTTGTTCACACCACCATCTTTCACTTCGATGAAGCTTAAATCCGGTTCATGCAAATCAGGGGAAATCTGTGGGTTGAGCAACGTCACTTTGCCCGGCAATACTTCAAAAGCGGCGTAAAGCTTACGAGCCAAAATACTGATGTCTTGCGGGCTGATAGCGGAGGTAATGTCGTTGCGACGCGCAAATTGAATCAAATTACGGTAGCTCTGCATCAACGCATCCAGCAACGCATGATGCACCACTTTTACCTGTTCAACTTTCCAGTTGCGGCGATCATCGAGCTCAGCAACAACGCTGGCATCCCAATCCCATTTTGCAATCATGTCGCTCAGCGCTTCACGGCGCCAAGCCACTGAACCAACATCCGGTTCACGCGACAACTTTTCATGGGTTTTGAGATAGAAGCAACGGCGCACCAAATCCAAACGAGTGTCGTCTTGGATTCGCTCTAAATAGCGAGTCACTTTTTCCAGCATTAAGTAGTACGCATCCATACCGTAGAGATCTGGCTCATGGGCAAAGAAACGACGTTTGGTGTCGATGCTTAGCAGCTGCGTATGCGGGTATTCCCACGAATAAGCTTCAAGCAGAATGGCTTTTAATACCGATTTGTAGGGAGAATCGATACTTTTGTATAGCTGCCACAAGTTCGAGCCGAAGTACTCTTCAGCAGGAATGCGGTTCAATTTACCAAAGTCGATCCATTCACTACAGTCAATGTAACCTTCACTGCACAATTGAGAAACGTACTCGTCGTAACACTCTTCCATTTCTGGCGGCACTATTTGCCATAATAAACGCTGTCCAGCAATACGCACCGCGCTGCGATAGAATTCATCAAGCAAAAGTAAATGCTGAGATGAGCCACAGTTATCACCTGTCATCTCTTCAGAATGGTTGCTTCTAAAACGTTCTTCATCCATTAAGAAGAAGTTCGCCTCCACCCCTTGGCTTTGTGCCCAGTCGGTGATCAGCAAGCATTTATTGGTCAGCAATTCTCGCTCGTCACAATCCATATCTGGCGAAATACACACCCAAATATCTAAATCACTAGAAGTACTTTGACCAATTGATGAGGTACTACCCATGGTGTATAAGCCCAAGATAGCCGGCTTCTCTGCCGTCTTAAGTGGCTGACCAATCGCGAGTTGAATGTCATCAATGAATTGCTGTTGAATGCTATTTAGCGCCAGCCCATGTACACCAAACGGGACATCTGCATCGTAATAGCCAGGAATCACAGGGTGGTTGTAGTTCAACAAGGCAGGAATCAAGTGGAAGACTTGCTGGCTTTGCGAATCCATAAGCGCCAGCGCGCGATCAACTCGCTGCTGATTCAAATTATCTAGTCGCTGAATGATTTTTTGGGTGTAAGCCTGCAAGGGGAATTCCTTGGTTGAACAATCACGAAAATCTGCTGACGTTTTAAACCAAAACGGCCTAAAAACGTGATCAATTTAACACTTTTATTGGTGCGGGTAAAGTTTCACGCCCACGCACCACTCAGGATGCAAAACCATACTTTAGTCACAAAATTAATCGCGCGGTAGTGTCGCTCTTATTACCTATTACTAATAATAGTCCTTAGTCTAATTGAGAATCCAGTCACACTATTTTCATAACGTCATGTGATTCCATTCATAGCTCTCAGAGATAACGAACTAACAGTAAGCATTTCTTGATGAGAATGGTAGGATAAACCCAAATCCAAACAGCATTGAGAAGATCATGACACAATCCACACCTATTCGCATTGCAACTCGAAAAAGCCCTCTTGCTTTATGGCAAGCTTACTTTGTCAAAGACGCCCTTCAAGCCGCTCACCCTGGCTTGGAAGTCGAGTTAGTAACCATGGTGACCAAAGGTGACGTGATTTTAGATACACCGCTAGCAAAAGTTGGCGGCAAAGGCTTATTCGTAAAAGAGCTTGAAGTCGCAATGCTAGAAGGCCGTGCAGACCTTGCCGTTCACTCAATGAAGGACGTGCCCGTCGATTTCCCGGAAGGTCTTGGCCTCGTGACCATTTGTGAACGTGAAGACCCTCGTGATGCTTTCGTCTCCAATACCTATAGCAATATTGATGAACTCCCTCAAGGTGCAGTGGTTGGTACTTGCAGTTTGCGCCGTCAATGCCAACTGAAAGAATATCGTCCAGATATCATCATTAAAGAGCTCCGCGGTAATGTGGGCACTCGCCTTGGTAAGCTAGATGCGGGTGAATACGATGCGATCATTCTTGCTGCGGCTGGCCTTAAACGATTGAAACTTGAAGAACGCATTCGTAGCTTTATCGAGCCAGAGCAATCATTACCTGCGGTAGGCCAAGGTGCTGTCGGTATTGAGTGCCGCCTTGACGATGAAAGGCTGCTTAAGCTACTTGAGCCGCTTAACCACCAAGACACCGTAGACCGCGTTTTGTGTGAGCGCGCAATGAACCTGACGCTAGAAGGCGGCTGTCAGGTACCTATCGGCAGCTATGCCCTGCTAGATGGCGATAACATTTGGCTACGCGCATTAGTTGGCGAACCAGATGGCAGCGAAATTGTTCGTGGTGAAATCCGTGGCCATCGTAAAGACGGCGAAACGTTAGGAGTGCAGTTAGCCAATGAACTACTGGATAACGGCGCTCGTGAAATCCTAACTAAGCTGTACGCAGATCACGAATAATCATGGCAGTGTTGGTCACTCGGCCGGGAGAGCAAGGCAACGCGCTTTGCTCTCTGCTCGAAAGGCACGGCATTTCCGCATATCACCATCCTCTGATCGACATTGTCGCCGATCTCACGGACACGCACCTCTCTAAACACCTGCATCAAGCTCAAATTGTTATCGCTGTTAGTCGACATGCCGTGCAATGTGCACAGCAAATCTTAGCCAGCAACGAGACATCATGGCCGAAACAAGCCATTTACCTTGCCGTTGGTCAAAAAACAGCACACTATTTAAGCAAATGTACCCAACAGAAAGTACACTATCCCCAAGTCAGTGATAGTGAACATTTATTGCGACTGCCAGAGCTCAATAATGTGGCCCAACAACAGGTTCTTATCCTTCGTGGGAACGGTGGAAGAGAGCTGATCAAAGATGCATTGGTGAGACGTGGCGCAAAAGTTCACTATAGTGAGACTTACAAGAGAGAATTCATCCCATTCGATCCAGTAAGCTGTGTCTCACTATGGAAAACCCTACAAATTGACCAGATCATCGTCACCAGTGGTGAGCAACTGGATTATTTGTGCAGCCAATTGACGTCAGAGCAATTGACTTGGCTTAATCAACAAGAGTTGTATATCCCCAGTCAGCGTATCGCTGACATCGCACTTCAAAGGGGGTTCACTCGGGTGAGATGCACGGGAAGCGCATCCAACCAGGAATTACTGGCGGCTCTCCAGCCCTAGCTACACAGGATATAGGCATGACAAGTAAAAATAACGACCAAAAAAATAACGATAAAAACCTTTCCGAAGAAACCTCATCGGCACCGCTAGCCGAAAAAAGCACATCGCAGCAGGATGCGGCCCCTAAAAAAGAACAGCCAAAAGTGGCCGAGCCCCCAAAAACAGCCGAGCCAACCAAAGTCGAATTTGAAGAAAAACAAGGTAAGCGCGGAGTTAAACTAGGCACAGTCGCTATCATCTTATCGATTATTTTTGGCGGTGGCCTCGCATACAAGCTGCATCAGCAGCAAGCCGATTACCAAGCGCAGATCGCCCAACTAAAAAGTCAGCTAGAAAACACTCAAGCTTCCATGAAGCAAGAGCTCAGCCGGGTACAAGAAGAAACCATCGAGAAAGCAACGACCGTGACACACAAAGCGGAAGTGGTACTTGGACAGCAACAGAAGAGCATTGAAAGCTTACAGCTTGCCATTGCCGATGTGAAAGGTCGCCGACCAAACGACTGGCTACTTGCTGAAGCCGATTACCTCGTCAAATTAGCAGGTCGTAAACTGTTCTTAGAGCATGACGTAGAAAGCGCCACTCAACTAATGGAAAGTGCTGATCAACGCATTGCAGCACTGAATGACCCTAGCCTCGTCAAACTACGTAAAGCAATGGCGAACGATATCACCAAACTTCGTACTATCCCGCTGATTGACCGTGATGGATTGGTACTACGCTTAACTGCTCTGCAACAGCAAGTAGACAAGCTACCTCTCGCCAATGCACTACTCCCAGAAGCAGAAGTCGTAGAGAACACTGAAGTGTCTGAAGATATTGCAAACTGGCAAGATAACTTAATGACCTCTCTGAAGGACTTTTCAGAAAACTTCATTACCTTCCGCACGCGCGATGGTAACGTCATTCCACTGCTTTCTCCTGAGCAACACTTTTACCTAAAAGAAAACATCAAAGCCAAATTGGAGACCGCAATAAAAGCGGTGTACCAAGAGCAAGGTGAAATTTACACCACGTCTCTAAAAACGGCCGACAAATGGGCATTAGCTTTCTTCAACCAAGACGATAATTCCGTTAAAGAGTTCAACAAAACTGTTAACCAGTTAAGCCAGCAAAACATTCAAGTGGAATACCCAACGAAACTGCAAAGTCAGTCTCAACTATCAGATGTCATCCGTGAGCGCCTACGTCGCGAAGTCACAACGATGACAGGTATGGAGGATAAGTAATGTTTCGTCTTATTTTCCTATTTGTTGTACTAGGTGCAGGACTATTTGTTGGCACTCAATTTTCTGGTCAGCAAGGCTATGTACTCATCTCCATCGCTGAGAAAACGATCGAGATGAGCGTAACGACATTGGTCGTATTCGTTATCGCAGCACTCGCAGGTCTTTTTCTACTTGAGTACCTAATTAAAAAGCTAGTTTACGCAAGTTCTACAACATGGAACTACTTCAGCGTGCGCAAAATGCGCCATTCCCGTCGATACACCAATGAAGGCATTATTAAACTCCTTGAAGGAGACTGGAAAGGTGCCGAGAAAAAAGTGACTCGTTGGGCAAATCATCACGATATGCCGCTACTTTGTTACTTAGTCGCGTCTGAAGCTGCACAAGGTCAAGGTGATAAAGCAAAACGTGATCACTACCTGGAGCTAGCAAGCCAGCAAGAGAATGCTCATCTCGCAGTAGAGCTGACTCGAGCGAAACAATTTATCCGCGACAACGAGTTCGAGGCTGCTTTCGATACTTTGCAATCGTTAAAAGGTCAGTATGCGAGTAATTCGATTGTATTGAACTTGCTGAAAACAACGTACATGCAGCTAAAATTGTGGCAACCTCTTATTGACCTCTTGCCACAATTAACCAAAGCAAAACTCATCACGGAAGAAGAACACGCAGAGCTGATTCAAAAGGCGCAATGCGGCTTACTCCATGAAGTAGCACAGCAGCAAGGTAGCGAAGGGCTTATCTCTCATTGGAATGGCCTTGCACGCAAAGTAAAACAAGACACACACCTAGTCGCCTGTTTTGCTCGTGAGTTGATAGCCCGGAAAGCAGATGCTGAAGCCTTTACTGTGCTAAAAGAAGCATTGAAAAAACAACCGGCTCCTGAGCTTTATCAACTACTGCCAGATCTAAACCTGCCAGATATCCACCCTGTCGTGGTTTTCTTAGAGGGAGTAGTGAAGAAAGAGCCAGATAACGCCGCAGCGCATAGCGCATTAGCGCACTTCTATTTCCGTCAAGAGAAGTGGCAAGAAGCCCAAGACCACTTTGAGATCGCCTTAAAGCTTCGCTCTGACGTCTCTGATTATGCATTCCTAGCAGATACACTAGAGAAGCAGAATCTAACTAAAGCCGCTCACGAAGTCTCTCGTAAAGCTCTCACGCTCGTCCAGAACGACTAAGTAGCAGTCATCTAACCAAGCCGGCAGTTTACTGTCGGCTTTTTTATTGCCTGTCACTCATCAACACTCCACAAACCTGCAATATCCACTAGAGCTAATGCCCTGCAATCGCCTGAACTTCATTGGGAAGCCCTGCAAAGCTTCCTTAATTCGTTCCAAGCAGCACTCCATTAAGCCCAATAAAATCCTCTAAAAAATAGCTTGCACACTTTCTTCAAGGCGAACAACCAAATATAAGTTTCTAGGAAGGAGCTCTACTAACAAAATACAGGTAACTTGAAATAGTGCAGGAAGCAAAAATAGGTACATAAGCTCCGATACTCTCCATTCTCTTCAATGAAGGACTGTCCTATACAATGCTTAGAGCGTATTTATTGTACCAACTAGGGCAAGATAGCGAATAGCCATTAGGTAACACTAAGATCGCTAACGCACGTAACATAGAGTAAAGAGTAAAGACAAGTCTCTTGTTAACAGAAACACTTCACCCTTAGAGGTAGGAATGCCAATACTCAGACTTGATGGTTCTCGTTAGAAGATAAAGTTATGAACTTCTGTCGCAGCACAACCCGTGGATAGCGAGAACGCGCTTAAAGCAAGGCTTCTCAAGTGACATAGTGCAGGGATACGTTCGACTAAGGGATTAAGTCCAGTCCCTAACAAATTTCCAAGCGTCAGAAACGAAGAAAGCCTCGCTATTTCTAGCGAGGCTTCTGAATAGTGGCGGAGAGATAGGGATTTGAACCCTAGATACGCTATTAACGTATGCCGGTTTTCAAGACCGGTGCTTTCAACCACTCAGCCATCTCTCCACAAATTGTCATCAACAGATTAGTACACTGATGATGTTGTTACTTGTCTATGCAAATAACGATATTTAAAGCCTGGCGATGTCCTACTCTCACATGGGGAAGCCCCACACTACCATCGGCGCTATTTCGTTTCACTTCTGAGTTCGGCATGGAAATCAGGTGGGTCCAAAATGCTATGGTCGCCAAGCAA
>NZ_JAKKCL010000020.1:0-87164 GCF_021728175.1 Vibrio sp. A1-1 | reverse complement strand
TCTTCAATTTAAGATTTTGTTCGGCTCAATGAATACTGAACATTACATAAAGTAATGTTTGAATTGACTGTGCTGAATCTTTCGATTCAATGGTCACTTCGTTTCATTGAAACCTAATTTGATACCGAGGTATCTAATTGGATTATCATCAACGAGTGCCCACACAGATTGATAGGTCTATATTGTTAAAGAGCTTTCCTGTTGAGCTTTGCTCAAAACAGGACGGCCATTTTAGCGAGTTAAAGTTTAGTGTCAATCACTTTTTTCAAACTTTCTTCAAGCGTTTCCGCTTGGCTAATTTGGCTTGCCAACCTCGACTTCGTTTCTTTCGAAGCGTTGCCGTGTCAGCGAGGTGGCATTATAGAGATTGCGATCACATTGGCAAGCCCTTTTTCACGTTTTTTTTGATTTTTTTATCGTTCGGATAAATTTGCATCAAAAGCAGTCAAAAGAGCACGTTATTTCTACAGTTCTCTGAATTTATCTGCGAAAAGAGCCACTTTTTCCCAATTGGTGTATTCCACTTCTTTGGTCGTATCGGTTTCGCCACCTGTCATCGACATAATGAACCTAATCATAGTTCTGTCGAACCAGCTGTAACGTGGGTAATAAAGTGCACCAGCAAAAACACCGATTAGCGTTGGTTTCCAAGGACACTTAATTAGAAACTTGCGAATGTAAGCACTACCTTCAGGTGTATCCTTTCCTTGGTCCTCTTTACGAGCGGTTAGGTTTACGCAGAAAAATGCCACTTTATTTTGCTCCAATTGATTGAGATTTCGCTCAATAAACTGGTATAGCTTTTTATTAAGATGACCATAACGAATAGAGGCGCCTATCAACACTCTGTCGTATTGACTGAAGTCAATCGTCTCGACATTATGTAAATCCACCAGCTCACAATCGAAGTCTGGAAGTTGTTCATCTATATAGTGGAGAATTTTTTTAGTCTGCCCTTCGCGGGAAGAGTATAGAAATAATGCTTTTGCCACGATTTCCCCTTAGCTACGCCAAAATGTCGGCGTAAGTAGAATAAGTAAGGTAAAGATTTCCAAACGACCAAACAGCATAGAAACTATCAATACCCATTTTGCTTTGTCGTTAACATCACCAAAGTGAAGCGCCACTTCCCCCAGGCCTGGACCGAGGTTGTTCAGAGTTGCAGCCACCGCAGAGAATGCACTGAGCTCGTCCATCCCTGTAGCAATCAAGCCCAACATACAAACCACAAATACCAATGCGTACGCGGAGAAGAAACCCCAAACCGCATCGACAACACGTTGCGGCAGAGCACTACCACCGACTTTGATGGTGTAAACTGCGCGAGGATGGACCAAACGTTTTAGTTCACGCGCACCTTGTAAGGTAAGAAGCAGGATACGAATCACTTTCATGCCGCCGCCTGTTGAACCAGCACAACCACCGATAAAAGAGGAGAACAATAGCAGTACAGGTAAGAAGAGCGGCCAGTCCGCAAAACCTGTCGTTGTAAAGCCCGCTGTTGTCGAAATTGACACGGTTTGGAACAGTGCCTGATCGAAAGCATCGTATGTCGATGTGTAAGAGTGATGTTTCAGTAATAATAGAAAGCAAATGACAAATAGCAGCACTTGAATAAACAAGAAGGCGCGAAACTCAGGATCTTTCCAGTAATACTTGGGATGTACGCCACCTGATGCAAATGCAGCAAAGTGCAGCGTGTAGTTACATGCAGATATAAGCAGAAAAACCACCGTAATCAGGTTAATCGCGTAACTATCAAAGTATCCGATGCTGGCATCGTGGGTAGAAAAGCCACCAATGGCAATGGTGGAAAAGCTGTGACTGATGGCGTCAAATGGCGTCATACCAGCTAACCAAAAAGCCGATGCACAGGCGATAGTCAGGCTCAAATAGATGTACCAAAGCGCCTTAGCAGTTTCTGCTATGCGCGGCGTCACTTTAGTGTCCTTGACTGGACCAGGGATCTCGGCGCGGTAAAGCTGCATACCACCAATGCCAAGTACTGGCAAAATCGCCACAGCTAATACGATGATTCCCATACCTCCGAACCACTGCAGTAACTGTCGATAGAATAGAATCGCTTTAGGTAACTCATCCAAACCAACAATAACGGTCGCCCCGGTCGTAGTGAGAGCAGAAAACGATTCAAAAAACGCATCTGTGACTGAGACGTTCGGGTTGTCAGCAATGAGAAAGGGGATCGAGCCTGCACTGCCAAGTACTGTCCAGAATAAGACGACAATAAGAAAGCCATCTCGAGCTTTAAGCTCGTGCTTATACCTGCGGTTTGGGTACCAACAAACGGCCCCACAAAACAGCAGAACAAAAAATGTCGTGACAAAAGGCACACCTGCACCATCTCGATAGATCAGCGCAACGAGTGCTGGCGCAAGCATAGTGACACTAAAGAGTGCGAGCAGTAGCCCGACGATTCGAATAATTGAACGAAATTGCATGGATAAATTGACTAGCGAAGCTGTCCCTGTTGCTTCCTGTTTTTCATTATTGTCCGTCTAGCGGAGTGACAATTGCCTTTGCCCCGCTTTTATTGATGATTGCTTGGGTAAACGCGCTCACTTCTCGAAGCTCAATTTCCACCACTAATACGACCTGATCGCTGTATTCAGCCTCGACTTCTATCGCACCAAATTGCGGCATGATTGACTGTGCGATCGGCATAAACCCATAGTCTAACGTTAGTCTGAGCTTTGTGGTTATTTTTTTCTCAATAGTTTGAAGCAGCTTGAGCGCTTGTTGTACTCCACCCCCATACGCTTTAACCAAGCCGCCTGTACCTAACTTGATTCCACCAGAGTATCGCGTGACCACTGCCGTGATCTCCCCCACACCAGATCCAGACAGCTGCGCCAGGATCGGTTTGCCTGCAGTTCCGGATGGCTCCCCATCATCACTAAAACCCCATTTCATTGAATCTTCCGGGCGACCAGCAACAAAGCCCCAACAGTTATGTCTAGCATCAGCGTGTTTAGCTTTGATTTGATCAACAAATGCTTTTGCAGCTTCGATACTTGGCGTGTGCGCCAAATAAGTAATGAATACGCTCTTTTTAATTTCTTCTTCAAATTGAGCGAGCTCTGCTGGAATCAGATAAGGCTTGTCATTCATAGGATTATGGATTCAGGTCTATTTGCCTGAAGTCTATCACGAGTGTGATTTACCCGTCGCATAAGATCTGCCACAGCGCACAATGTTAAACACTTGTTTAAAAAATGTATTGAAATTAGACAATCCACGATCCAAACTAACTTTACTGGTCAAACCAGAACAAAAATAAAACGACTTCCTCGATACCTATTTGCCGAGGTACACGGCGTCGTTGAAATAGGTATACAGACAATCCACGATTGTATGTCATGGAGATAGACAATGATTTACCAAGCCGAAACCCTACAGGTAAAGGAAATACAAGATGGTATTGCAGAGCTAAGCTTCTGCTCTCCAAAATCCGTCAACAAACTCGACCTAGCGACATTGGAATCGCTAGATAAAGCTCTTGATGCGCTCATTGCCCATCAAGGCCTCAAGGGGTTGTTGCTCACTTCAGATAAAGACGCATTCATTGTAGGCGCAGACATTACCGAGTTTTTAGGTCTGTTTGCTAAAACGGATGCCGAGCTCGACCAATGGCTGCAATTTGCTAATAGCATCTTTAACAAATTAGAAGACTTACCCGTTCCGACCATCTCAGTGATCAAAGGCCACGCTCTTGGTGGCGGTTGTGAATGTGTACTAGCAACAGACATGCGTATTGGTGACAAAACCACCAGCATCGGCCTACCAGAAACGAAACTGGGAATCATGCCAGGCTTTGGTGGTTGTGTACGCTTACCTCGCGTTATTGGCGCAGACAGCGCAATGGAAATCATCACCCAAGGCAAAGCATGCCGAGCTGATGAAGCATTGAAAATTGGCTTACTCGATGCTGTTGTAGAGACTGATGCTTTATACGAATCAGCACTACAAACTCTTAACTCTGCAATTAACGAGAAACTTGACTGGCAAGCACGCCGAGCACAGAAAACATCTCCGCTAACGCTGAGTAAGCTTGAATCAATGATGAGCTTCACCATGGCGAAGGGTCTGGTGGCACAAAAAGCAGGTCCTCATTACCCTGCCCCAATGACAGCCGTTATCACGATTGAAGAAGGTGCTCGCTTTGCACGTAATGAAGCGTTAGACATTGAACGTAAGCACTTCGTGAAATTGGCTAAATCGGAAGAAGCAAAATCACTCGTTGGCCTATTCCTGAATGATCAATATATCAAAGGCATTGCGAAAAAAGCAGCGAAGTCAGCAAGTAAAGACACGCAACGTGCAGCCGTGTTAGGTGCAGGTATCATGGGTGGCGGCATTGCTTACCAATCAGCGCTAAAAGGTGTGCCTGTCTTAATGAAAGACATCGCGCAAGCGTCGCTCGACCTAGGCATGACTGAAGCATCTAAGCTGCTGAATAAACGCTTATCTCGCGGTCGCATTGACGGCTTTAAGATGGCGGGTATTTTAGCGTCAATCACACCGAGCCTACATTACGCAGGTATTGAAAACTCTGATGTGATTGTTGAAGCTGTCGTTGAAAATCCGAAAGTAAAAGCGGCGGTTTTGAGTGAAGTCGAATCCCATGTCGGTGACGACACCATTATCACCTCAAACACCTCGACGATTCCTATCAACCTATTGGCAAAATCACTAAAACGCCCAGAAAACTTCTGTGGTATGCACTTCTTCAACCCAGTGCATCGTATGCCTCTTGTTGAGATCATCCGTGGTGAGCACACCTCTGATGAAACCATCAATCGTGTTGTGGCGTATGCTGCGAAAATGGGCAAATCACCAATTGTCGTTAATGACTGCCCAGGGTTCTTCGTTAACCGCGTATTGTTCCCATACTTTGGCGGCTTCAGCATGCTATTTCGTGATGGTGCTGACTTTACGAAAATCGACAAAGTCATGGAGCGTAAGTTTGGCTGGCCGATGGGACCGGCGTACTTGCTTGACGTAGTCGGCATTGATACCGCGCACCACGCACAAGCTGTGATGGCAGAGGGTTTCCCTGAGCGTATGGGTAAACAAGGTCGTGATGCGATTGATGCACTATTCGAAGCAGACAAATATGGTCAGAAGAATGGTAATGGCTTCTACAGCTACACCATAGATAAAAAAGGTAAGCCGAAGAAAACCTTCTCTGAAGAGATCTTGCCGGTGCTCGCTGACGTTTGTGCCGATAAGCAGGACTTTGACGATGAGACCATCATTCAACGTATGATGATTCCAATGATCAACGAAGTTGTGCTGTGCCTTCAAGAAGGCATCATCGCTACTCCGCAGGAAGCAGACATGGCATTGGTTTATGGTCTTGGTTTCCCTCCATTCCGCGGTGGCGTATTCCGCTATCTAGACAGCGTGGGTATTGCTGAATACGTTGAAATGGCAAAACAACACGCCGAGCTAGGTGCGATGTACCAAGTACCGCAAATGCTGATTGATATGGCGGCGAAAGGTGAAAGCTTTTACGGTGCACAACAGCAAGGTTCTATCTAAGGAGGGATTCTAAAATGACTAATCAAACAAGAAATGTTGTCGTAGTCGATTGTCTACGTACTCCAATGGGTCGCTCTAAAGGTGGTGCTTTCCGTCATACACGAGCAGAAGATCTATCTGCGCGTCTAATGAAAGGCATTCTTGCACGTAACCCACAAGTGAACCCAAGCGAGATTGAAGACATCTACTGGGGTTGTGTACAGCAAACACTAGAGCAAGGCTTTAACGTTGCACGTAATGCCGCGCTACTCGCGGGCCTGCCGATTGAAATTGGCGCTGTGACGGTTAACCGTTTGTGTGGCTCATCCATGCAAGCGCTGCATGACGGTACACGTGCGATCATGACTGGCGATGCTGAAATCTGCCTAATTGGTGGCGTTGAGCACATGGGGCATGTGCCGATGAACCACGGGGTAGACTTTCACCCTGGTATGTCAAAGAACGTAGCAAAAGCTGCGGGCATGATGGGCTTAACGGCTGAAATGCTTGGTAAATTACATGGCATTAGCCGTGAGCAACAAGACGAGTTTGCCGCGCGCTCTCACGCTCGTGCGCACGCAGCAACCGTAGAGGGTCGCTTTAAAAACGAAATCCTACCAATTGAAGGCCATGCGGCTGACGGTACACTGTTTACTCTCGACTATGATGAAGTGATTCGTCCAGAGACAACAGTTGAAGGTCTGTCTCAGCTTCGTCCTGTGTTTGACCCAGCAAACGGCACAGTAACAGCCGGTACATCATCAGCGCTGTCTGATGGCGCATCAGCGATGCTGATCATGAGCGAAGAGAAAGCCAATGAGCTTGGCTTGAAAATTCGTGCACGCATCAAAGGCATGGCCATTGCGGGCTGCGATCCTTCTATTATGGGTTACGGTCCGGTACCTGCAACAAAGAAAGCGCTCAAGCGTGCTGGTCTTTCAATTGAAGACATGGATGTGGTTGAGCTAAACGAAGCATTTGCAGCGCAGTCTCTGCCGTGTGCTAAAGACTTAGGTCTGCTTGATGTGATGGATGAGAAGGTCAACCTTAACGGTGGTGCGATAGCATTGGGTCATCCACTAGGCTGTTCTGGTTCACGCATCTCAACAACGTTGATCAACCTAATGGAAGCGAAAGATGCGAAATATGGTCTGGCCACTATGTGTATCGGTTTGGGTCAGGGTATAGCGACCGTATTTGAGAGGCCTTAACGCTTGGAGTGAAGTAGGCTCAAAACAACGATAGTCGTAGTGATCTACTCAACAACCAGCATGAAATGAATAAATACTAAAATAATTTAGTATTACACTTAAGGGCGACATCAGATGTCGCCCTTTGTTTTACGCCAAACACAGTAAACATGCATACAAAGCATACATGAAATGAGTAACTTTCATTTTATTCATAGATAGAGAAGACATAGACTTATAGACAGTTAATATCTTGCTGTATGTGGCAACTGAGTCACGCTAACGCAATTTCGGAGAACCTTATGTTTAATGCTCTAGTTCTAAACCAAGAAGACAAACGCACTATCGCTAGTATCGAGCAAATCGATGAAACACAACTGCCGGAAGGTGACGTTCTGGTTGAAGTCGATTACTCATCGTTGAATTACAAAGATGGTTTGGCGATCACAGGTAAAGGTAAAATCATCCGTAACTTCCCGATGGTACCTGGCATTGATCTAGCGGGTACGGTTGTAAGTTCTGAAGATTCGCGTTACCAAGCTGGTGACAAAGTGGTCTTAACTGGCTGGGGCGTGGGTGAAAACCATTGGGGTGGCATGGCTCAACGTGCTCGTCTAAAAGCGGATTGGCTAGTGCCACTACCAAAAGGTCTAGACAGCAAAAAAGCAATGATGGTTGGTACTGCTGGCTTCACTGGTATGCTATGTGTTCAAGCACTGCTTGATGCAGGCATCAAACCTGAAGCTGGTGAAATCCTAGTAACGGGCGCAAGTGGCGGCGTAGGCTCGGTTGCAGTAACGCTCCTAACACAGCTTGGCTACAAAGTTGCTGCAGTGACAGGACGTGTAGAGACAAACGGCCCGCTACTTGAAAAACTAGGTGCTAGCCGCATCATCGACCGTACTGAATTTGAGGAACCAGCACGTCCACTTGAAAAGCAAGTATGGGCAGGTGCGGTAGATACCGTCGGCAGCAAAGTACTAGCAAAAGTATTGGCGCAAATGGATTACAACAGTGCAGTCGCCGCTTGTGGTCTTGCAGGTGGTTTTGATCTACCAACTACAGTGATGCCGTTCATCCTACGTAACGTTCGTCTACAAGGTGTGGACTCAGTAATGTGTCCAACAGAGAAACGCATCTCAGCATGGGAAAAACTGGTTGAACTACTACCAGACAGCTATTTCGAGCAAGCGTGTACTGAAGTAGAACTAGCAGAAGCACCCAAATACGCAGAAGACATCACCAACGGTCAAGTAACGGGTCGTGTGGTTATCAAGCTATAAACACTGACTCAGCGTAAACAGACGAAGAGCTAGCATTGCTGGCTCTTTTTGTTAGCAGTTTAGTCCCATATCTTCGATACGCTTAGCTATTAGACGGCTACATTCTTCACGCACAATCGTTCTTAACCATTCTTGAGCAGGAGAATGCTCGCAACGCGCATGCCAAATCATCGAATACTCAAATGGAGTAAATTGGAAGGGTAGTGGTTTCACCACCAAGTCATAACGCTCGGCAACCAGATACGCCAAGTCCGCTGGCACTGTGATGATAATTGGCAAGGTATCCATGATCGCCAATGCGGCTTCTAAATGATAAGCCCGCAGAACCATTTTACGCTTAGGTTTCTCCATCAAAGCTTGTTCGATCAGTGCCTTAACACCATCACTGATGGCGATCATGGCATGTGGATGACTCAGATAATCATCCAAGCTCATTTCTTTATCCGCTAATGGATGCTGTTTTGAAAGCATACACAGCACCCCTACTCGCCCCAACACTTCACTGCGTAGCGGCTCCACCGGACCTGTCGGGCGACAAATCGCTAAGTCTGCACCTTCATAAGTGAGCTGATCTGATAAACGGTCGTGTTGCAGTGGTAAGAAGTTAAAAGACACGTTTGGCGCTTCTTGGTAAATTCTCGGCAAAGCGAACGGTAAGATCGTTTGCATGGCATAGTCGGTGGTCACGATGTTGAAAGTCTGTACGCATTGCAATGGGTCAAACTCAACCGGAGATAACAACTGACGTAAAGACTCTAATGGCTCGCCTAATGAGCGATCGATCTCTAACGCTTTCTGAGTTGGGATCAAATGCTGTCCCTGACGAGTAAACAGCGGGTCTCCCAATAAGTCACGCAGACGACCAAGCACACGGCTCATTGCCGATTGACTCAAATTCAGACGTGTTGCCGCCTTACTGACACTGTTTTCTTCTATCAGTACTCGCAACGCAACCAGTAAATTTAAATCTCGGCGATAGATGTCTTCCAGTTCCACGAATTAGCCACTTATTTTGTATGTGTTTGGGTAAATTGTACTCTTCAGGCAAAAAAAATCCCGCCTTTCAGCGGGGAAGCCCAAGAAAAATGGGGATAGTGTCGGAATGAAGTGTCGGTAAAAATAGGTGAGCGTTATTAAAGTATTCTGATCGAAGCAAAAAGCGCTAATTTTCTTGCTCAGATGCACCTGACCATTTGCGCATCTCGATCCAAATCCCAATAATAGTGGCAACCATGCCTACAAGAGGCATCAAAGAGGTGTCAGCTGGCGTTCTGAGTACTAAAGCACAAAACGAGATAAAACAAAGTACGGAGTAAATCGTAAGTCTGTCTAACGCTGTTAACATTGCCTCTCCCTTGCCAGTTGTTACCAAATTGTTAATTTAAGGTAAAACAAAAAATTCCGTTTGCCAAGTGGTTATTGAATATTTTTTCAACGAACGTAGAATTCACCGCTAAGTTAGTTACGAGAATCACACTATGAGCTTTAATCCTGAACTGGCAACAAAGACATTAGAGGCGGAAGGACTGCGCTGCCCAGAGCCAGTGATGATGGTCAGGAAGACAATTCGCAACATGCAAGATGGTGAGATTTTGCTGGTCAAAGCAGATGACCCATCCACGACTCGAGACATTCCGAGTTTCTGCCGTTTTATGGATCACCAATTAATTGCAGCACAAACGGAGCAAGTTCCGTATCAGTACCTGATCAAGAAAGGATTGGAATAATCTGGTCGAATTAAAAACGGCAGCCGATTGGCTGCCGTTTGTTTATTCATCGTATTCGAGTGTGCGAACTTCTGATTGGAGCTTGTTGAGTTGTTTTTTCATTGCCCGCATCTCTTCATGCATAGGAATGATGTGGGCTACGCGAATCCACGCCTCTACTGTTAATCCAGTAAGAACGAACGATCCTGCCACAATCGGCAACCACATATCAGTCAGTACCATCGCTAACAAGCACAGCGCCAAACCAAAGGTGAATAAATAACTCTGACTCTTTGGGGTCATCCCCATGTAACGTGTAAGCATAAACTTGCCCTCTCGCTATCATTCACACCATTAAACTACCATGACAAGTATGACACTAATATGTCATCCGTCACGCTACGGAGCGATTTTAAGTCAGAGTTTGAGCTACGCCACTAATTCGCTAGTTATTGATTATTTGCATCATTTTAACGATTGTTCGCGGATAACATTCTCCATTTTCAGGCTGCGTTATCCGCCTAAAAACATTAAAAGAAGGCCGCACCAATCGCCAACAACACGAACAAAATAGCGGTGACTTTACGAATCAACCCCAGGGGCATCTTGTCTGCTGAAAGCTTACCAATTAACACCACAGGCACATTAGCCAACAACATACCAATGGTCGTGCCAAGTATGACCCAACTCAGCGCATCCGCGTATTGCGCGCCTAGGATAGAAGTGGCGATCTGAGTTTTATCACCAATCTCAGCCACAAAGAAAGCAATAAAGCTGGCAATGAAAGGACCTCGGTTTGAAATCTGTTCGTCATCATCCAACTTATCAGGAATCAACACCCAAGCCGCCATCGCGACAAAACTGACCACCAGCACCCACTTTAAAATATCAGGTGATAAATAGTCAGCGACAACCACACCTAACCATGCAGCCAAAGCGTGGTTGGCAATGGTTGCCAAAAAGATTGCTGCAATAATTGGTATTGGTTTGCGGTAACGACTTGCGAGTAATAGAGATAGCAATTGGGTCTTATCGCCAATTTCTGCTAACGCTACAGTAGTAATTGAAATAGCTAAAACGCTCACGACATGCTCATTGGGGCAGGGATTATTATTTTTAACCGAAGACAAACCTCACGCCCCTACCCCGGTTCGTGATGATTTGTCTAAGGTCTTGCTAAACTTGAAAGGCTTCAAGTCTCGAACGCCATGGTGATTTTGCACCAATTATGTTGACGGACGAACCAGATGAAACAGAAACTTCATCAGGTAAGCTACTCCCCAAAGACAGGCGCAATTCTAGCCACCTTTGTTGCGCTTCTCAAGAGCCAAAGCAGGCAAAAACTCCCTTTTAAGAAAAATACAGCAGATAACGCGGTAAAAATTCATTAAAGGAGAAAATCGCCCACGAATTAATCAAGATTAGCTCTACTCCCATGCTCAATATCTGGTTATACTAGATTGTTAATTTATTCAACCGTAATTACTCTTTATCGCCGTTGTTAGAGTTGAAAAACTCGGCATAGATGACGAATTAACGAGTAACAAGAGAATCGCGCGAACCTGACTTATGCAAAAATACGATATCAAAACCTTCCAGGGAATGATCCTCGCGCTGCAGGATTATTGGGCTCAAAATGGCTGTACCATTGTTCAACCGCTAGATATGGAAGTGGGTGCGGGTACCTCTCACCCAATGACCTGTCTACGAGCGCTTGGCCCAGAGCCAATGTCGACAGCTTACGTACAACCTTCACGTCGTCCTACTGATGGCCGTTACGGTGAAAACCCTAACCGTCTTCAGCACTACTACCAATTCCAAGTAGCGCTAAAACCATCGCCTGACAATATTCAAGAGTTGTACCTTGGCTCCCTTGAAGTTCTTGGTATTGACCCTCTTGTACACGACATCCGTTTCGTAGAAGACAACTGGGAAAACCCAACACTAGGCGCATGGGGTCTAGGCTGGGAAGTTTGGCTAAACGGTATGGAAGTGACTCAGTTTACTTACTTCCAACAAGTTGGCGGTCTTGAGTGTAAACCAGTCACTGGCGAAATCACTTACGGTATCGAGCGTCTAGCAATGTACATCCAAGAAGTAAACTCGGTTTACGACCTAGTTTGGAACATCGCACCAGACGGCAGCAAAGTGACTTACGGTGATATCTTCCACCAAAACGAAGTAGAGCAATCGACTTACAACTTCGAGCACGCAGACGTTGAATTCCTATTTGGTTTCTTCGAGCAGTGTGAGAAAGAGTGTAAAGAGTTGCTTGAGCTTGAAAAGCCACTGCCATTACCTGCTTACGAGCGTATCCTAAAAGCAGGTCACGCATTCAACCTACTAGACGCACGTAAAGCGATCTCAGTAACTGAGCGTCAGCGTTACATCCTGCGCATTCGCGATCTGACTAAGTCAGTAGCAGAAGCATACTACGCATCGCGTGAAGCTCTTGGCTTCCCAATGTGTAAGAAAGAACAAGCGTAAGGGGTAGAGAACATGGCAAAAGAATTTCTAATCGAGCTAGGTACAGAAGAGCTACCACCAACGCAACTTCGTACGCTAGCTGAAGCATTCGCAGCAAACTTCGAAGCAGAACTAAAAAGCGCTGAGCTTGCTCACGAAGGCGTGAAATGGTTTGCGGCTCCTCGTCGTCTTGCACTTAAAGTCGCGGCACTAGCAGAAAGCCAGTCTGACAAAGTGGTTGAAAAGCGTGGTCCTGCGGTTTCTGCAGCGTTTGACGCGGAAGGCAACCCAACCAAAGCGGCTCAAGGCTGGGCACGCGGTTGTGGTATTTCTGTTGACCAAGCAGAGCGCATGGTTACAGATAAAGGTGAATGGCTACTGTTCAAACAAGAAGTGAAAGGTCAGCCAACGTCTGAGATTGTAGTTGAACTTGCAGCGAAAGCACTAGCAAACCTACCTATCGCAAAACCAATGCGCTGGGGTAACAAAACAACTCAGTTCATCCGTCCAGTTAAGACGCTAACCATGCTAATGGGCAGCGACCTAATCGAAGGCGAGATCCTTGGTGTTGCTTCTGACCGCACTATCCGTGGTCACCGCTTCATGGGTGAACAAGAGTTCACTATCGATTCTGCTGAGCAATACCCTGCAATCCTAGAAGAGCGCGGTAAAGTTATGGCAGATTACGAAGCACGTAAAGCCATCATCCTAGCTGACGCACAAAAAGCGGCAGCCGAAGTTGGCGGTATCGCTGATCTAGAAGATGACCTAGTAGAAGAAGTAACGTCTCTGGTTGAATGGCCTGTAGTACTAACAGCGAAGTTCGAAGAAGAGTTTCTAAAAGTGCCTTCTGAAGCGTTGGTTTACACCATGAAAGGTGACCAGAAGTACTTCCCTGTTTACGACGAAAACAAGAAGCTACTACCTAACTTCATCTTCGTATCGAACATCGAATCAAAAGAGCCTCGTTACGTAATCGAAGGTAACGAGAAAGTGGTTCGTCCTCGTCTTGCTGACGCAGAGTTCTTCTTCAACACAGACCGTAAGCGTCCGCTTATCGACCGTCTGCCTGAACTAGAGCAAGCGATCTTCCAAAAGCAACTGGGTACGATCAAAGACAAAACAGACCGCATCACAGAGCTTGCTGGCTACATTGCTGAGCAAATCGGTGCTGACGTTGAGAAATCAAAGCGTGCTGGTCTACTAGCAAAATGTGACCTAATGACCTCAATGGTATTCGAATTCACGGATACTCAAGGTGTTATGGGTATGCACTACGCTCGCCACGACGGTGAAGCAGAAGAAGTTGCAGTCGCACTGAACGAGCAATACATGCCTCGTTTCGCAGGTGATGAACTGCCATCAAACGGCGTTTCAACTGCAGTTGCAATGGCAGACAAGCTAGACACTATCGTAGGTATCTTCGGTATTGGTCAAGCACCTAAAGGCAGCGACCCATTCGCACTACGCCGCGCATCTCTAGGTGTAATGCGTATCATCGTTGAATACGGCTACAACCTAGATCTTGTTGACCTAGTAGCGAAAGCGAAGTCACTGTTTGGCGACCGCCTAACCAACGACAACGTTGAACAAGACGTTATCGAGTTCATGCTTGGTCGTTTCCGCGCTTGGTACCAAGACGAAGGCTTCAGCGTAGACATCATTCAAGCAGTTCTAGCGCGTCGCCCGACTAAACCAGCAGACTTCGACCAACGAGTTAAAGCGGTTTCTCACTTCCGTGAACTGGAAGCGGCAGAGTCTCTAGCAGCAGCGAACAAACGTGTTGGTAACATCCTAGCGAAATTCGACGGCGAACTAGCAGAAGAAATTGACCTAGCATTGCTACAAGAAGACGCAGAGAAAGCACTAGCAGAAAGCGTTGAAGTCATGACTGAAGCACTAGAGCCTGCATTTGCGACCGGTAACTACCAAGAAGCCCTAAGCAAGCTAGCAGATCTACGTGAGCCAGTGGATGCGTTCTTCGATAACGTAATGGTAATGGCAGACGACGAAGCACTTAAGAAGAACCGTCTGACATTGCTGAACAACCTGCGTAACCTGTTCTTACAGGTCGCAGATATCTCTGTCCTTCAAAAGTAATTCATTACTGATTCAGAAGTGATTAAGAGATAAGTAAAGGGAAGCGTCGGCTTCCCTTTTTTGTTGTCTTCAAACTGATGAAGGTGACGCTTATTATTCATTTTGTGAACAAGACTAAAATTTGTAGGGTGAGACGCGTTTAACTTATTGGTGTAGAGCTCGGATTGTAGAGGCACAGTTTTGCTATAACTGGACTGTTTATTCGGGGGAAGGACACAATGAAAAAAACAATTCTCGCACTCTCTATTGGACTATTGAGCGCCTGCAGCCAAATTCCAGAAAATGCTATCGTACTAAACGTTGGAGACGATACAGCCGTCTTCGAACAAAACTCTAACGGCTTACTTGTCGCCGAGCAAAAACTCGAAAAAGGCAGCTATACCTTAACCATTGCCGACAATAACCAAACCTGCGGCAGCAGCTTTGCTCTAGCAGAAGAAGCTCGCATCAAATTCAATCGTCCATTAAAAATGGATAATTGTGCCACAGATGCCCAAATGCCGCTGCGCATCTTCAAAGCCAACACCTATCAGTTTACGCTCAACCCAACTACTAACGAGCTAACTGTTAGGCTCAAACCCAAACAGAACCAAGACATCACCTACTCTTGCCCTGTCGCAACTGACGCGCCAAAAACCATCAACGTTGCTCAAACCTTTAATGATGGCACTGTCGTTCGTGATGCCTTAACCGGACAAGAAGCCACAGTCGCCAATGGCAGCGTAACCTTGCAGCCAGGCCCTATGAGCCAAGGTCTGTTGTTACTAGAAGAGGTTGAGCAGCAAGCCGAAAAACCTTTCAGTTGGGACAACGCGACGGTGTACTTCGTCATGACTGACCGCTTCTATAACGGCAACCCAGACAACGACAACAGCTACGGTCGCAGCAAAGACGGAAAATATGAGATTGGTACCTTCCACGGTGGTGACTTAGCGGGTCTAACGAAAAAACTCGATTACATCGAATCACTTGGTGTCAATGCAATCTGGATAACGTCACCACTAGAACAAATCCACGGCTGGGTTGGCGGCGGCGATAAAGGCGACTTTAAGCACTACGGCTACCACGGCTACTACCATCAAGACTGGACCAAGCTTGATGCCAACATGGGTACCGAAGATGAACTCAGAACCTTCGTCGATACCGCTCACAAGAAAGGCATCCGCGTGATTTGGGATGTAGTCATGAACCACACAGGTTATGCGACATTAGCAGACATGCAGGAATTCGGCTTTGGTCAGCTTTACCTAGATGACCAAGAAGCCAAAGAAGTCCTTGGTGAAAAATGGACCGACTGGCAGCCAAAATCAGGACAAAGCTGGCACAGCTTCAACGACTACATCAAATACGGTGATAGCGAAGCGTGGGATAAATGGTGGGGCAAAGATTGGATTCGTACCGACATCGGCGAGTACGATGCGCCGGGATACAACGACATCACCATGTCTTTAAACTACCTACCGGATCTCAAAACCGAATCTACTCAGAAAACCGGCTTACCGAACTTCTTCCGCAATAAAGACACTAATGCGCAAGATAAGCTGAAAACCCCACGTGAGCATCTGATTACCTGGTTATCCGACTGGGTACGCGACTACGGCATTGATGGTTTCCGCGTCGACACTGCTAAGCACGTTGAAATGGAAGCGTGGGCAGAGTTGAAAGCCAGCACCAGCCAAGCGCTTGCTCAATGGAAGCAAAACAACCCGGACAAAGCCTTGGATGACCTACCTTTCTGGATGACAGGTGAAGTGTGGGCACACAGCGTGGTGAAAAGCCCGTATTTCGATAACGGCTTCGATTCCATCATCAACTTCGAGTTCCAATCTGACGTAGCACCAAAAGCGCTGAAGTGTTTCGCTCAACTCGATAGCGATTATCGCCGCTACGCGGAACGTATTAACTCCGATCCTGAGTTCAACGTGTTGAGTTACCTGTCTTCGCACGATACTCAACTGTTTTGGTCGGCACGCAGCCGCAGCTTCGATGACCAAGCACGCGCTGCCAATGCACTAATGCTGGCTCCAGGTGCAGTACAAATCTACTATGGTGACGAGATCGCCCGTGACTTTGGTATTACCGGTTCCGACCCTACTCAAGGTACTCGCTCTGATATGCCATGGGATAAGATTCATGGCGAACGTGAAGACTTGCTGCAACATTGGCAAAAACTCGGCGAGTTCCGTCAACGCCACCCAGCGGTTGCGCAAGGCAAACACATCACTCGCAATCAAGAAGGGTATTACGCATTCGAACGCCAATACCACGACGACAAAGTGCTGATCGTCTACACTGGCGAATAGCCGATTCACTCCACCAGCAAGGGAAGCATTTCGCTTCCCTTTTTTATTCACTGCTCATATCCCCATCATCTGGTCTGATGACAAACTTTTTTCTTCTTCGAGTAAATTCACACTTTGCGTCGTAATAACATTAGGGTAAGGTCAAGTATTACTCTATAAGCTGATGTTTCATCAGCATTCAATACACATAAGCAATCACAATGAATTAGGTATCAGTCAGCATGCAGTTCTCAAAGTTTGGTGAAAAATTTAATCAGTATTCAGGTATCACGCAGTTAATGGACGATTTGAATGATGGTCTACGCACACCAGGTGCCATCATGCTCGGTGGAGGCAACCCAGCCGCCATTCCTGCCATGCTCGATTATTTTCACCAAGCCAGTGAGGAAATGCTCGCCAGTGGAGAGCTCGTCGCCGCCCTAGCCAACTACGATGGCCCACAGGGTAAAGATGCGTTCGTGAAAGCGCTGGCTCAGTTATTCCGTGAAACTTACGGTTGGGACATTTCAGAGAAGAACATCAGCCTAACTAACGGCAGCCAAAGTGGCTTCTTCTACTTGTTCAACTTACTCGCAGGTAAACAGCCTGACGGTTCGCATAAGAAGGTGCTACTGCCTATCGCGCCTGAGTACATCGGCTATGGTGATGCTGGCATTGATGAAGATATTTTTGTCTCTTACCACCCAGAAATCGAGCTGTTAGATAACGGATTGTTTAAATACCACGTCGATTTTGAACAGCTAACCGTCGACGATTCTGTTGCGGCAATCTGCGCATCTCGCCCAACCAACCCAACGGGTAACGTACTGACAGACGAAGAAGTGCGTAAACTGGACAAACTCGCACGTGAAAACAACATCCCACTGATCATCGATAACGCCTACGGCTTGCCGTTCCCGAACATCATCTTTGAAGATGTCGAACCGTTCTGGAATGAAAACACCATCTTGTGCATGAGCCTATCCAAACTTGGCTTGCCTGGCGTGCGTTGCGGGATTGTGATTGCGAGTGAAGAAATCACTCAAGCGTTAACCAATATGAACGGCATCATCAGCCTAGCACCAGGCAGTGTGGGTCCAGCGCTGGCAAACCACATCATCGCTAAAGGCGACCTGCTTAAACTGAGTTCAGAGGTGATTAAGCCGTTTTACAAGCAGAAGTCGCAACGTGCGGTTGAACTGCTGCAAGAAGCGATTACCGATGAGCGCTTCCGTATTCACAAACCGGAAGGCGCTATCTTCTTGTGGTTATGGTTTGATGAACTGCCAATAACAACAATGGAGTTGTACCAACGCTTGAAAGCGCGTGGTGTATTGATTGTTCCGGGTGAGTACTTCTTTATTGGCCAGAAAGACGAATGGGACCACGCTCATCAGTGCTTACGCATGAACTACGTTCAAGACGATGAGATGATGCAGAAAGGTATCGCGATTATCGCGGAAGAAGTCGAAAAGGCTTACCAACAAGGTCAGTAAAGCAAACTCCCACATCAAAGACACAAATTAAAAAGAGCGCCAACTGGCGCTCTTTCTCACTCTATAAGCAAATTACTTGCTGATTAGTTGCTTTCTAGCAGGTTGTTGCCACCGATAGCAATTTTACGTGGTTGCATTGCTTCTGGGATTTCACGAACCAAATCAATGTGTAATAGGCCGTTTTCCATTGATGCGCCAGTCACTTTTACATAATCCGCTAGCTGGAATTTACGTTCAAAGTCGCGCTCAGCAATGCCTTGGTACACGTAATTTTTGCCTTCTTCTGCTTTGCGTTCGCCCTTCACAATCAACATGTTTTCGTTTTGAGTCAGATCGAGTTGGTCTTCAGAGAAGCCAGCAACTGCCATAGTAATACGGTAGTTATGCTCGTCTTTTTGCTCAATGTTGTACGGAGGGTAACCGCCAGAAGTATTTTTCGCTGTATTCGCTTCCATCAGGTTTAGCAGACGATCAAAGCCAATTGCATTACGGTATAGTGGTGAGAAATCTACGTTACGCATAAATCTATCCTCTTAATTAAGCAATAGTCTTAGCTCAGATGACGTTCATCTCACAGGCGTGTTTATGCAAAAACCAACGCCGAGCTAAGAGATTCTTATCATTCCGCAGGCCATCATTTGGCTCGGAGACATGATAGGAAATCTAAAGGTTTAAGTTGTGTGCTAAAACGCCATATCCTCTTTTGAGCGATCTCGTTTTAGCGATTCCAGAGGGCTGTCTTCTAGTCTCTAGCAAGCCAGTCATCCTCTTCACAACTAGATATAAGGTCGTCAAAAATGACTTTCAAGGGAAAAAATAAAAAATTTTAAGTGCGCTCGCTATCTCCCCAGAAAGGTCAGTTTACCCTCGCTTTGCAATCGGTATTAAAAAGCCCACCTTTCTGGTGGGCTCAATCTGCACTCTACTTGCGGGAGGATTTACGCGCTTTTACAACGCTCTTTTCTGCCGCTTTTTCCTGTTTTAACTTACGCTTTTCTTTCAGACTCAACTGTGGTTGTTTCTTGTCTTTCTTACTCATGACTTCACCTCTATTTATTGACACAACAGACAGCCACACAGCATTTTCTGCGCTGGTGGCTGCGATTGATGAACAATTTCAGTAATCACAAAGCAGCGTCGCTGATTAAAAATTTCTATTTCGAACGCATCATTTTTAGCTCGACCTAACAATCGAGACCCCAAATAAGAATCGACCGCGAGCATACCTGTCATCGGTTGCCCCTTGCGCGAGTTGACTAACGTCATGCGATATTGATAAGCACGCTCAACATCCACTAAGCGAACCGTATCCCCAACCGCAATACGAGCTCGGTTACGGCAATGGGCTTGTTGCTCGTAAGTTTCAAAGAGTGACAACAACCTTAGTGGTGATTGATAGGTTAAAAAGCGACTGGTTAACCACCAAGTTCGCAGCGCCAAACAGTACGCCGAGAACCAGCGTTCAAACATGATTATTTCCTTCTTAATGCCTTGTCTTACAAATAAATTCAGTGCATTGAACCGGAAGTGCATCACCTCCGGCTTAGTTCAGGAAAGTCATCACCATTTTCTCAACCTCCTTATTCATCAGCTCTTCAGCACTATAGCGAGCAGAAAAAAGAAAGCAAAAGCGCCCAAGCGAACAAAATGGCGAGAAAAAAAGAAAACAGAAATAAAATGGCAAGCTTGATCAGGTTATTGGCAGTTAGCACCAGAAAAACCAAAGTCTTGGCAGAAAGTGGCGATTTTCATTGGTGGTTAAAACAAAAAAAGCAGCGATTTCTCGCTGCTTTTCCTATTAAGACAAGTTGTCGTTACACGTCTAAGTTCGCTACTTTCAGCGCGTTTTCTTCGATGAAGTTACGACGAGGTTCTACTTGGTCACCCATCAGTGTTGTGAACAATTGGTCTGCGCCTACCGCATCCTCAATCGTTACTTGCATCATGCGACGCGTTTCTGGGTCCATAGTCGTTTCCCACAGCTGATCTGGGTTCATCTCACCTAGACCTTTGTAACGCTGACGGCTCAGACCACGCATTGACTCTTTAACCAACCAATCAAGCGCTTCTGCAAAGCTTGCTACTGGCATCGTACGCTCACCACGTTTGATGTACGCGCCTTCTTCCAGAAGCCCATCCAGTGCTTCTGATAGATCAGCTAATTTGCCGTACTCTTTCGAGTTTAGGAAATCGATGCTAATTGCATGTTCGTGCGTCACACCGTGAGTACGAACCACGATCTTAGGCAAGTTTAAGCCTAGTTCTTCGTGCTGCTCAACTTCGTAGCTGTATTGGCTCGCGCCCACTTCTTTCGCATTCAGCTGCTCAATAAGCTGCTTCGTCCACGCTTCAACAACTGATGCGTCATGGCATTGCTCAGGAGTTAGACGAGGAGTGTAAATCAGCTCGTTTACCAAAGCACTTGGGTAACGACGGCTCATACGTTCCGCCAGTTTAATCCCCGCATTGTACTGTTGAACAAGCTTCTCTAGTGCTTCACCTGCCAATGCTGGTGCTTCTGCGTTTACGTGTAGCGATGCATTATCCAGAGCCAATGATACTTGGTATTGGTTCATCGCTTCTTCGTCTTTGATGTACTGCTCTTGTTTGCCTTTTTTCACTTTGTAAAGTGGTGGCTGAGCGATGTACACGTAACCACGCTCGATAAGCTCTGGCATTTGACGGTAGAAGAAGGTCAATAGTAGCGTACGAATGTGCGAACCATCGACATCGGCATCGGTCATGATGATGATGTTGTGGTAACGCAGCTTGTCCGGGTTGTACTCGTCACGACCGATACCACAACCAAGTGCAGTGATCAGAGTGGCCACTTCTTGCGAAGACAGCATCTTGTCGAAACGTGCTTTTTCTACGTTAAGAATCTTACCTTTTAGCGGTAGGATTGCTTGGTTCTTACGGTTACGGCCTTGTTTTGCGGAGCCGCCTGCCGAATCACCCTCCACTATGTATAGTTCAGAGAGTGCCGGATCTTTTTCCTGACAGTCTGCAAGTTTACCTGGAAGGCCAGCCAGGTCTAGTGCACCTTTACGGCGCGTCATTTCACGAGCTTTACGCGCTGCTTCACGTGCACGTGCTGCATCGATGATTTTCGAACAAACCATCTTCGCTTCTGTCGGGTTCTCAATCAGGAACTCAGACAGTTTTTCACCCATTGCAGACTCAACAGCTGATTTCACTTCAGAAGAAACCAGTTTGTCTTTTGTTTGGCTTGAGAACTTAGGATCAGGCACTTTCACCGAAACAACCGCAGTTAGACCTTCACGCGCATCGTCGCCTGAAGTCGCTGTTTTTGCTTTCTTAGAGAAACCTTCTTTATCCATAAAGCTGTTCAATGTACGTGTTAACGCAGCACGGAAACCAGCAAGGTGAGTACCACCATCACGCTGTGGGATATTGTTGGTAAAGCAGAAGATGTTCTCTTGGAAACCATCGTTCCATTGCATCGCCACTTCAACTGAAATGCCGTCTTCACGCTCTGAGTTAAAGTGGAAGATTTTTTCGATGATTGGCGTTTTGTTGGTGTTTAGGTGATCAACGAATGCTTGAATACCACCTTCATACATGAAGTGATCGTGTTTGTCCGCTTCACGCTCATCAACCAATTTGATCGATACACCAGAGTTCAGGAATGACAGTTCACGCAGGCGCTTCGCCAGAATGTCATAGTGGAACTCAGTGTTAGAGAAGGTCTCGGCACTTGGCCAGAAACGAATTTGTGTACCGGTTTTATCCGTATCACCCACAACGGCTAGTGGCGCTTGAGGCTCACCATGGCGGTAGGTTTGCGTATGGATATGGCCACCACGATGAATCGTCAGCTCAACTTTCTCAGATAGAGCGTTTACCACTGAAACACCTACCCCGTGAAGACCACCCGATACTTTGTATGAGTTATCGTCGAACTTACCACCCGCGTGAAGTACCGTCATGATTACTTCTGCTGCAGAGACATTTTCCTCTGAGTGGATTTCTGTTGGAATGCCACGACCATCATCGCTAACGGAAACCGAGTTATCCTCATGAATTGTCACAACGATGTCTTTACAGTGACCTGCCAACGCTTCATCAATTGAGTTATCCACCACCTCGAAAACCATGTGGTGAAGGCCGGTGCCGTCGTCCGTATCGCCGATGTACATTCCTGGACGCTTACGTACCGCATCCAGACCCTTCAGTACCTTAATACTCGATGAATCGTAATTTTCAGACATGAGTTTCTCTCTTCTAGTTTGACTCTATCCTGCCATGTTCCACATGAAACAATTTACCGTTATCGTCCAACATATCGGCGATTTGGCTTTCAGTGATAGAGCTTACAAATACTTGTGCGCCCGTATCTTTTAAGCAGTCAGCAAGACGCTTGCGACGTTGGCTATCTAATTCCGACGCGAAGTCATCAATTAGGTAAATGCATTGTTTACCGGTCATCTCTGTCAGGTGTTGCCCTTGCGCGACACGCAATGCACACACCATGAGTTTTAATTGACCGCGTGACAGAACATCTTCAACGGGCGTTCCGTTCACTTTAATGCGCAAATCAGCTTTGTTTGGGCCACTAAAGGTGTATCCCAATGCCTGATCACGCTCAAAATTCTTTTCTAGTATCTCGTGGTATGGGGTGTCTTTATCCCAGCCACGATAATACTTCAATTGGATCTCAAATTCTGGCAAAAATGTCTGACAGATAGTTTCTGCGACGGTTTTCATCTGCTCGATGTAACTTGCTCGCCATTGGCTGATGTTTTCAGCCAACCCTGCCATTTCCTGATCCCAATAACTGAGCTCACGATAACTATTGGCGGTTTTCAACAGCGCGTTGCGCTGCTTGTTCAGGCGCTTGAACCTTCCCCATGCTTGATAAAAAGCGGGCTCGGTATGAAACACGCCCCAATCAATAAACGCGCGACGATGTTTAGGGCCATCTGTCAGTAAATCAAACCCTTCTGGGTGTATCAACTGCAGAGGCAGAACTTGTGCCAACTGCGCTAATTTTTGTCCAGATTGACCGCCTATTTTAACCTCTGTTGAGCCATCACGCTGCTTATTAATGCCGATAGGTAGCTCAAATTGATCCGAGTTCAAAAAACGACCATGAACAAACAGTTCGTCACACTCATTTTGTATCACTCGTCCGGTGAGAGAACTCTTGAATGAGCGGCCATGCCCGAGCAGGTAAACCGCTTCTAAGACACTGGTTTTACCGCTGCCGTTCGGCCCGATAAGAAAGTTAAAGCCTGCTGATAACTCAATATCACAGGCTTTAATGTTTCGAAACTGCTGAATGATGAGACGAGAAAGAGGCATTCAGTTGGCTTATAGACGAATTGGCATCACCACGTACATGGCACTGTCATCGTCGGCATTTTCAATCAATGCGCTAGCGTTAGCATCCGACATCGACACACGTACATTTTCACAACGCAACGTGTTCAGAACATCAAGCACATAGCTTACGTTAAAGCCGATTTCGATGGCGTCACCTTCAAAGGTCACATCAAGCATCTCTTCCGCTTCTTCTTGTTCTGGGTTATTCGCGGTTATGCGCATTTCAGTATCAGCCAGATTCACACGCACGCCACGGAATTTTTCGTTGGAAAGAATCGCAGCACGAGAGAAGGCTTGGCGCAACTCGTCACAACTTGCTATTAGGGTCTTATTGGTGCTCTGAGGCAATACGCGGCGGTAGTCAGGGAAACGACCATCAACCAACTTAGAGGTAAAAGTAAAGTTATTCACCTCAGCACGAACATTGGAGCTACCGATCTGAAGTACTACAGGTTGCTCTGGCGCGTCCATCAACTTCACTAATTCTTGCACACCTTTGCGTGGCACGATGATTTGCTTCTGCGCAAAATCCGCACCCAGCTGAGTTTGCGATACCGCCATACGGTGGCCGTCCGTCGCCACGCTGCGTAGCGTGGTACCGTCAATTTCAAACAACATGCCGTTGAGGTAGTAACGAACGTCTTGATTCGCCATCGAGAACTGAGTTTTGTCGATCAGCGTACGTAGATCTGCTTGGCTCAGTGATACTTCCACTTCACTTTGCCAATCTTCAATATTAGGGAAATCGTTCGCAGGAAGCGTTGCCAATGAGAAACGGCTGCGACCAGAGCGAACTTGTACGCGATCACCTTCTAATACAAATGTGATGATCGCATCGTCCGGTAAACCACGGCAGATATCGAGAAACTTACGCGAAGGAACGGTAATGCTGCCCGCTTCAAAATCACCTTCTAGCGTCACTTTGCTTACTAACTCTACTTCAAGATCGGTTGCCGTCATCGACAATACGTTCTCTTCTACTTTAAGAAGTAGGTTACCCAGGATTGGCAGAGTTGGTCGGCCACCTAAAGCGCCCGAAACCTGCTGTAGCGGTTTGATTAAATGACTACGTTCAATGGTAAATTTCATGCTTGGCTCTTTACGCTGTCAGCTCAATAAATGATTTGCTTAGAATACCGTTATTCTAACCGATTACGAGGACAGGGTGCGAATCAAGTTAGAGTAATCTTCTTTAATATCGTGGCTCTCTTCACGCAGCTGCTCAATCTTGCGACACGCATGAAGTACGGTCGTATGATCGCGGCCACCAAACGCATCACCAATTTCAGGCAGGCTGTGGTTGGTTAGCTCTTTTGCTAACGCCATGGCCAGCTGACGAGGACGCGCTACAGAACGAGAGCGACGTTTGGACAGCAAGTCAGCCACTTTTATCTTGTAGTATTCCGCCACCGTCTTTTGAATGTTGTCGATAGTTACCAGCTTCTCTTGCAGAGCGAGCAGATCGCGCAGCGCTTCACGAACAAAATCAATCGTAATTGGGCGGCCAGTAAAGTTCGCGTTAGCGATAACGCGGTTCAGTGCACCTTCTAGCTCACGAACGTTCGAACGCAGACGCTTGGCAATAAAGAATGCCACTTCATCAGCAAGGTGGATTTGGTGATCTTCGGCTTTTTTCATCAAGATCGCCACACGCGTTTCAAGCTCAGGCGGCTCGATCGCAACAGTAAGACCCCAACCAAAGCGAGATTTAAGACGATCTTCAACGCCATTAATCTCTTTAGGATAACGGTCAGACGTTAAGATGATCTGCTGGTTACCTTCCAATAGTGCGTTGAAGGTATGGAAGAATTCTTCTTGCGAACGTTCTTTATTAGCAAAGAATTGGATGTCATCGATAAGGAGTGCATCCACACTGCGGTAGTAGCGTTTGAATTCTTCAATCGCATTGTTTTGCAGCGCTTTTACCATGTCTTGCACAAAACGCTCTGAGTGCATGTAGACCACTTTCGCGTTCGGGTTGTTATCCACAATCGCGTTACCCACCGCATGCAATAAGTGGGTTTTACCCAAACCCGTGCCGCCGTATAGGAATAGTGGGTTGTAAGCTGCACCTGGGTTATCCGATACCTGACGCGCCGCAGCCAAACCCAGTTGGTTCGACTTACCTTCAACAAAGTTGTCGAACTTGTGTTTTGGGTTCATGTTTGAGCGGTGATTGATCGCCGCAATCGCTTGAGCGTCGTCATCCCAGGTTTTGTGTACTGGCTTACGCGCCTGTAATTGCGCAGGTGCAGATGACTCCGCAGCCACATCTGCAGGCGTACGTGTCGGCGCTGGTTTTGGAGCAGAGACAGGTCGACTCCCCACTTCAAAGCGTAAGTTAGGAATGTCGCCACCACAGTATTCCTGTAGTAAACGAGTAATATTGTTCAGATACTTATCACGCACCCAGTCCAACACAAAGCGGTTTGGCGCGAATAGAGTGAGAGTATTGTCATTGAGCTCCGCTTGTAGCGGACGAACCCACATGCTGAATTCTGTAGCTGGTAGCTCTTCTTGAAGCTGCTGCAAACATTGCAGCCAAAGCGAAGATGACACGGTGCCCCCACTGAGTAATTGAATTATCGGAAAAGACTGGCAATTTTACCTGTTGATAACCAAGATCGCCAGCGATTGATCGACGATCCAGTGAATAAGATCCAAGTTATTCACAATTATTTCTGCAAACTTGATGAGATCAACACACCTTGCCCCAAATTTGCCCACACAACGATCCACAATTGGGCAAAATTCACAAGATCGAGTGATTGGTGATAAGTCTGTGTATTATTTTATTCCCAATACTGATTTTGTCGATCATTTCACCTGGTTCAGTTCGCATTTTCGTCACATTTAACATTCTTCTTCTATTATCTAATAACTCACAGGTCTAGGTTATTGCTCTTGGTTATTTATTTAATTGAGCTAACTAACAGTAGTATTTCCAACCATAAAATTATGGAGATGTATTATGAAAAACTGGATTAAGGTTGCCGTTGCAGCCATTGCACTGTCGGCAGCAACCGTACAAGCCGCTACTGAAGTCAAAGTTGGTATGTCAGGTCGCTACTTCCCGTTTACTTTTGTAAAGCAAGACAAGTTACAAGGCTTTGAAGTCGACATGTGGGATGAAATCGGCAAACGCAACGATTACAAAATCGAATACGTAACCGCTAACTTCTCTGGTTTATTTGGTCTATTAGAAACTGGTCGTATCGATACGATCTCCAACCAAATCACCATGACTGATGAGCGTAAAGCCAAATACCTATTTGCTGACCCTTACGTTGTAGATGGCGCACAAATTACCGTGCGTAAAGGCAACGAAAGCATCAAAGGTGTTAACGATCTTGCGGGCAAAACCGTTGCGGTGAACCTAGGATCTAACTTCGAGCAACTGCTGCGTCAATACGACAAAGACGGCAAGATCAACATTAAAACGTACGACACTGGTATCGAACATGACGTGGCGCTCGGTCGTGCAGATGCATTTGTAATGGATCGTCTTTCTGCGCTAGAACTGATTAAGGAAACCGGTCTTCCTCTGGAATTGGCGGGCGAACCGTTTGAAACCATTCAAAACGCATGGCCTTTCGTGGACAACGAGAAAGGTCGTAAGCTGCAAGAAGAAGTAAACAAAGCACTGGCTGAGATGCGCGCAGATGGTACAGTAGAGAAAATTTCCGTGAAGTGGTTTGGCGCTGACATCACGAAATAAGAACTCTTTGTACTTTAGGCCGCAAAGTGGTATCACTCTCGGACTAAAATAAACTTACGTAAAGGTGGAACTTGTTTTCCACCTTTTCTTTTCTCTAGCCTTTAGGTAAGCCGTATGGGATTTGACTTTAATTACATGTTGGAACTGCTGCCGATATTACTGAAATATCTTGGCACTACCATGGAAATGGCGACATGGGGATTGGTGTTTTCACTGATTTTATCCGTCATTTTAGCCAATATTCGCGTATTTAAACTGCCAGTTCTGGATCAATTAAGCCAACTGTACATCAGCTTCTTCCGTGGCACCCCTCTCTTAGTTCAGCTTTTCCTGCTTTATTACGGCTTACCACAAATTTTCCCATTGATGGTGGGTATTGATGCCTTCTCAGCAGCGGTGATCGGTTTAACGCTGCACTTTGCCGCTTATATGGCGGAAAGTATTCGTGCCGCCATTATTGGTATTGATCGTAGCCAGATGGAAGCGAGCTTGTCGGTGGGTATGACAACATCTCAGGCGATGCGCCGAGTGATTTTACCTCAAGCAACGCGTGTCGCACTGCCTTCATTGATGAACTATTTCATCGATATGATCAAGTCAACGTCTCTCGCCTTCACGCTTGGTGTGGCCGAAATCATGGCGAAAGCACAGATGGAAGCCTCATCAAGTTTCCGTTTCTTTGAAGCTTTCCTTGCGGTTGCTCTTATTTACTGGGGCGTGGTGGTGATTCTGACTCGCGTACAAATCTGGGCAGAAGCAAAACTGAATAAGGCGTACGTACGATGATTAAGTTAGAAAATATTCACAAACGTTTTGGTGAGACTGAAGTGCTGAAAGGCATTGATCTCGATATTCAGCAAGGTGAGATCATCGTGATTATCGGCTCAAGTGGTACGGGTAAATCAACCTTGCTGCGTACGGTGAACTTTCTAGAACAAGCAGATGAAGGTCGTATCACGATAGATGACATCTCCGTTGATACTCAAAAACACACAAAAGCCGAAGTATTAGCGCTGCGTCGTCGAACTGGCTTTGTGTTCCAAAACTATGCCCTGTTTGCCCATATGAATGCGCGCCAGAATATTGCCGAAGGTCTAGTGACCGTTCGAGGATGGAAAAAAGCCGATGCTCTCAAACGAGCGCAACAAATTCTGGATGACATAGGCCTTGGGGATAAAGGCGATAGTTATCCAGCGGCATTGTCTGGCGGCCAACAACAACGTGTGGGTATCGGCCGAGCGATGGCGCTGCAACCAGAACTGCTGTTATTTGACGAGCCAACTTCTGCGTTGGATCCGGAATGGGTTGGAGAAGTTCTCTCATTAATGAAGAAGTTAGCTAATCAGCATCAAACCATGCTGGTGGTGACGCACGAGATGCAATTCGCGAAAGAAGTCGCTGATAGAGTGATCTTCATGGCGGAAGGCAATATCGTAGAGCAAGGTTCTCCACAGGATATCTTCGATAATCCACAAGATCCTCGTTTGAAAAAATTCCTTAACCAAGTAGGAATAGAGTAACGATCAAGCATCAGGATCGATTGATCCTTGAGATTTTACTCACACTACGTATAATCGCCCGGCCGGAATTTCGTACTCATTGAGTCATTGACACATTATGTGAGTGTGATTACAATTCCGCCTCTTTGTTGAGAGGCGTCGGTTGTCCTTCTCTATATAAAGAGCTTCTTTATATAAGAAAGCAAATACCCACGCCGGGTTTAACAAGAACCTAAAACTACTGATCAGTAAAGGTAATTATCATGAAACGCACTTTTCAACCTACAGTTCTAAAGCGCAAGCGTACTCACGGCTTCCGTGCTCGCATGGCAACTAAGAACGGTCGTAAAGTTATCAACGCACGTCGTGCAAAAGGCCGTGCGCGCCTATCAAAATAATCGCTAGTTTATTTTGAACACGTACGCGTTTAATCGGGAGTTACGTTTGTTAACTCCCGAGCATTATCAAAACGTCTTCCAGCAAGCTCATCGAGCTGGCTCGCCTCATTTCACCATCATTGCTCGCAATAACAAACTTTCTCATCCACGATTAGGTTTAGCGGTTCCAAAAAAGCAAATCAAAACGGCTGTCGGTCGTAACCGATTTAAGCGTTTGGCTCGTGAAAGCTTTCGTAACAATCAACATCAGCTTCCAAACAAAGATTTTGTTGTGATTGCGAAGAAAAGCGCGCAAGATTTAAGCAATGAGGAAATTTTTAAGTTGTTTGATAAGCTATGGCAACGCCTGTCTCGCCCTTCACGTGGATAGCCATTGGGCTCGTTTATCTGTATCGCTGGTTTATCAGCCCTTTGATTGGTCCTCGTTGCCGGTTCACACCAACCTGTTCCACTTACGCGCTAGAAGCTTTGAGAGCTCACGGTTTTGTAAAAGGATGTTGGTTATCAGGCAAACGTCTATTAAAATGCCACCCTTTGAATGAAGGGGGGTATGACCCCGTTCCACCAGTCCAAAAACAAGACAGAGATAACTAACGATGGATTCTCAACGTAATATCCTGCTCATCGGTTTGGCCCTGGTTTCTTTTTTGCTGTTTCAACAATGGCAAGTAGCAAAGAATCCAGAACCTCAAGCAGTTGAACAGGCTCAATCAAGCAGCACTCTACCTGCACCATCTTTTGCTGATGAACTTGACCCAGTTCCTGGCCAACAGCAAGCTTCTGCAAAAACTATCACAGTAACGACTGATGTTTTAACTCTGTCGATCGACACCGTTGGTGGCGATGTGGTACATGCCAACCTTAACGAATACTCTGCTGAGTTAGATTCATCAGATTCCTTTGTTCTGCTTAAAGACGCTCAAGGTCACCAATTTATCGCTCAAAGCGGTCTAGTGGGTCCTCAAGGTATCGACTTGAGCAGCACAAATCGCCCTCACTACAACGTAAGTGCAGACAGCTTCACAATGGCTGACGGTCAAGATGAACTTCGCGTTCCGATGACATTCACTGCAAACGGCATCGAATACACCAAAACTTACATCTTTAAACGCGGCAGCTACGCGCTTAATGTTGAATACGATGTAGTGAACAACTCAGGCAACAACGCAACATTTGGTATGTACGCTCACCTACGTCAAAACCTAATGGACGATGGTGGTAGCATCACAATGCCTACTTACCGTGGTGGCGCATACTCAACAGAAGATACGCGTTACAAGAAGTACAGCTTTGATGATATGCAGGATCGCAACCTGTCTCTTAACCTAGCCGATGGCCAAGGTTGGGCAGCAATGATTCAGCACTACTTTGCCGCAGCTTGGATCCCACGTAACGAACCAGGTACTAACCTATACACTCGTGTAATTGGCAACCTAGGCGACATCGGCGTTCGTATGCCGAACAAAACTATCGCAACAGGCGATCAGGCTAAGTTTGAAGCAACACTTTGGGTTGGTCCAAAACTGCAAGATGAAATGGCAGAAGTGGCACCTAACCTAGACCTAGTAGTGGACTACGGCTGGTTATGGTTCATTGCGAAGCCTCTTCATATGTTGCTTTCATTCATCCAGAGCTTTGTTGGTAACTGGGGTGTGGCAATCATCTGTCTGACCTTCATCGTTCGTGGTGCAATGTACCCACTAACAAAAGCGCAATACACGTCTATGGCGAAAATGCGTATGCTACAGCCTAAGCTGCAAGCAATGCGTGAGCGTATCGGTGATGACCGTCAGCGCATGAGCCAAGAAATGATGGAACTGTACAAGAAAGAGAAAGTGAACCCACTAGGTGGCTGTTTACCTCTTATCCTACAGATGCCTATCTTCATCGCGCTTTACTGGGCACTAATGGAATCGGTAGAGCTTCGTCACTCACCATTCTTTGGTTGGATTCACGACTTGTCAGCGCAGGACCCTTACTACATCCTGCCGCTATTGATGGGTGCGTCTATGTTCCTAATCCAGAAGATGAGCCCGACAACGGTAACGGATCCAATGCAGCAGAAGATCATGACCTTTATGCCGGTTATGTTTACCTTCTTCTTCTTGTTCTTCCCATCAGGTCTCGTTCTGTACTGGTTGGTGTCGAACATCGTAACGCTTATCCAGCAAACTCTTATCTACAAAGGGTTAGAGAAAAAAGGCTTACACAGCAAGTAACCTTTTAGGAAATGATTGAGAAAGGCGGCCAAAAGGTCGCCTTTTTGTTTTTGGCTGATTACAATTCAGCTAACTAAAGTTATGGCTCAATTTGAGCCCAGCTCAAAAGGCAAAATTATGACTACAGATACGATTGTCGCTCAAGCGACCGCGCCTGGTCGTGGCGGTGTCGGTATTATTCGAGTATCAGGCCCTAAAGCCAACCAAGTGGCGTTAGAAGTCACGGGTAAGACACTAAAGCCCCGCTATGCAGAGTACCTGCCGTTTAAGTCAGAAGATGGCACTGTGCTTGATCAGGGCATCGCTCTGTACTTCCCTAACCCGCACTCATTTACAGGTGAAGACGTACTTGAGCTGCAGGGCCATGGCGGCCCCGTCGTGATGGATATGCTGATAAAGCGCATTCTAGGTATTAATGGTATTCGAGCAGCTCGCCCTGGTGAGTTCTCTGAACGCGCGTTCCTGAACGATAAACTCGACCTCGCTCAAGCAGAAGCAATTGCAGACCTCATTGATGCAAGTTCTGAAGAAGCAGCAAAATCGGCGTTGCAATCCTTACAGGGCGCCTTTTCAGGGCGCATTAATACCTTAGTTGAGTCACTGATTCATTTGCGTATCTATGTTGAGGCAGCCATCGACTTCCCAGAAGAAGAAATCGACTTTTTGGCCGACGGTAAAGTGGCTGGTGACCTACAAGCCATCATCGACAACCTAGATGCGGTGCGTAAAGAAGCCAACCAAGGCGCGATCATGCGTGAAGGGATGAAAGTCGTGATTGCTGGTCGTCCAAATGCGGGCAAATCAAGCCTACTGAACGCGCTATCAGGCAAAGAGTCTGCAATCGTAACCGACATCGCAGGTACGACACGTGACGTCCTGCGTGAGCATATCCACATTGATGGAATGCCACTGCACATCATTGATACAGCAGGTCTGCGTGATGCCTCCGACGAAGTCGAGAAAATCGGTATTGAGCGCGCGTGGGATGAAATCGCTCAAGCAGACCGCGTCTTGTTCATGGTGGATGGCACCACAACCGATGCCACCGATCCGAAAGATATCTGGCCAGACTTTGTGGATCGCCTACCCGACAATATCGGCATAACCGTGATCCGAAACAAAGCGGATCAAACGGGTGAAGAAATGGGGATCTGCCACGTCAATAACCCTACCCTCATCCGCTTGTCAGCGAAAACTGGTGCAGGAGTTGAAGCTCTGCGTGAACACCTCAAAGAATGCATGGGCTTCTCTGGCAACAGTGAGGGTGGCTTTATGGCTCGTCGCCGTCACCTCGATGCGTTGGAACGCGCCGCACAGCACCTTCAAATAGGCCAGGAACAGCTTGAAGGCTATATGGCTGGTGAGATACTGGCAGAAGAGCTGCGCATCACCCAACAGCATCTCAACGAGATTACCGGAGAGTTCAGTTCTGACGACTTACTGGGCCGAATCTTCTCTTCATTCTGTATCGGTAAGTAAATAATCGAACGCGCGGTGCTGAGCTTAACTCACACCGCGTTTCTTTTTGTACGGCAAGCCATCCATGAGCTTTAGCCGTCGCATTCAATAAGGAAGAAGTATGATCCACATTATTACAGGCAGCACGCTAGGTGGCGCAGAATACGTAGGGGATCACCTGAGTGATCTACTCAACGAGAATGGATTTGAAACAACGATCCACAACCAGCCGTCCCTCGATGAGATCGAAAATCAAGGAACGTGGTTGGTGATCACCTCAACCCATGGGGCTGGTGAGTACCCTGATAATATTCAACCTTTTATCGCGGCATTACAAAATACCCCGCCGAAAATGACCGACGTAAAGTTCGCAGTGATTGCGATTGGTGATTCAAGCTATGATACGTTCTGCGCCGCTGGTCAACACGCTTATGATTTACTAGAGGACATTGGTGCCACACCGCTCGCTGATTGTCTTAAGATTGATGTACTGAGCCATGCAGTACCCGAAGACGCCGCTGAGGCATGGTTAAAAGAGAATATCGAACGCTTTTAAGCTCCCCGCTTTCCCTTCAACAGAGTCGAAATTCGGCTCTGTTTTCCCCAATGTGAATAACTCCCGTCAAATTATTTTGTTTAACTGCTCAAAAACCAACCAAACTAGCTGTGGATAACTACGATAAGATCCAGTGATTTTCCTTTAGTTATCCCAATAACAACTTTGATCAATTTTACCCCCTGTGTATAACTACCACTTTTGATCCCAGGTAATCCTCGATCTGATCCAATCATGATCACAAGATATGATCCAAAGAAGATCCATGATCTTGTTGATCATTTTTAGGTTATCCACAGAAACGGTCGATCCTAATAGTAGATCTAATAAAAGATCATATATATAGATCTTATATATATTTATCTTGAAGCTTAAAACGGATAAAACGAGAAAACGTTTTTCTCTGTGGCATAAAGCAGGTAAAATACGGCTCCTTTATCTGTCCATTAAATCCCTTTGAATACCTGAGGTCAGTTCATGCTTTATCACGAAAACTTTGACGTCATTGTTGTCGGTGGCGGACACGCAGGAACGGAAGCCGCGCTCGCATCTGCACGCACAGGACAAAAAACGCTTCTCCTTACCCATAACATCGATACATTAGGCCAGATGTCTTGTAACCCGGCGATTGGTGGTATTGGTAAAGGTCACTTAGTAAAAGAAGTGGATGCTATGGGCGGTTTGATGGCTGAAGCCATCGACCATGCAGGTATTCAATTCCGTACACTAAATGCTTCCAAAGGTCCTGCAGTTCGAGCGACTCGAGCTCAAGCGGATCGAGCTCTGTACAAAGCGTATGTCCGTAACGCATTAGAAAATGCACCTAACTTAACGCTGTTCCAGCAGTCAGTGGATGATCTGATTGTTGAGCAAGACCGCGCGGTTGGCGTGGTGACTCAAATGGGACTTCGCTTCCATGCGAAAGCCGTCGTACTAACGGTAGGTACGTTCCTTGGTGGTAAGATCCACATTGGCATGGAGAGCTCTTCAGGTGGACGTGCAGGGGATCCACCGTCGATCGCATTAGCGGATCGATTACGTGAGCTGCCATTCCGTGTGGATCGTTTAAAAACGGGTACCCCACCGCGCATTGATGCTCGCACTGTTGATTTTTCAGTGCTTGAAGCTCAGCACGGTGATAACCCTACCCCTGTATTTTCATTCATGGGTAAACGCGAACAACACCCGCGTCAGATCCCATGTTTTATTACGCACACCAATGAGCAAACGCACGACGTGATCCGTAGCAACTTGGATCGCAGTCCGATGTACGCGGGTGTGATTGAAGGCATTGGTCCGCGTTACTGCCCGTCGATTGAAGACAAAGTGATGCGTTTTGCGGATAAAAATAGCCACCAAATCTTCATTGAGCCAGAAGGTTTAACGACGCACGAGCTATACCCTAACGGTATCTCGACTAGCTTGCCATTTGATGTGCAAGTACAAATCGTTCGCTCAATGAAAGGCTTTGAAAATGCGCATATCGTTCGTCCTGGTTATGCGATTGAGTACGATTTCTTCGATCCACGTGATTTGAAGCAAACGTACGAAACCAAGTTTATTCATGGTCTGTTCTTTGCTGGTCAGATTAATGGTACGACTGGTTACGAAGAAGCCGCAGCGCAAGGCTTGATGGCCGGTCTAAACGCAAGCTTGTACAGCCAAGACAAAGAAGGCTGGAGCCCACGTCGTGACCAAGCTTACATGGGCGTATTGATTGATGATTTATCGACCATGGGTACCAAAGAACCGTACCGCATGTTCACTTCTCGTGCGGAATATCGCTTGTTGCTACGTGAAGATAACGCCGATTTACGTTTAACGGAAAAAGCACGCGAGTTAGGCTTGATTGACGATGTTCGTTGGGCTCGCTTTAACGAGAAACTCAATAACATGGAAACGGAACGTCAACGTTTGAAATCAACGTGGATGAATCCGAAGTCAGAAGGCGTGGATGAGCTGAACAAGCTGCTGAAAACACCAATGGCACGTGAAGCGAGTGGTGAGGATCTTCTGCGTCGTCCTGAGATCACGTATTCGCAACTGACGCAACTTGAAGCGTTTGCTCCTGCACTTGAAGATCAGCAAGCGGCTGAGCAAGTTGAAATTCAAGTAAAATACGATGGTTACATCAAGCGTCAGCAGGAAGAGATCGAAAAATCATTGCGTCACGAAAATACCAAGCTACCCGCAGATTTGGATTACCGCGATGTAAAAGGTTTATCAAACGAAGTCGTTGCTAAACTGAGTGAAGCCAAACCAGAGAGCATCGGTATTGCATCGCGCATTTCTGGTATTACGCCTGCTGCAATTTCTATTCTTCTTGTTCACTTGAAAAAACATGGTTTGCTGAAGAAAGGTGAGGAAGAATAATGAGCGCATTGCGAACAAAGCTGGATTCACTGATCGCGAAAACCGATTTAGAAGTGTCAGAGCAACAAAGAGAGCAATTGGTCGGTTACGTCGAACTGCTCGACAAGTGGAACAAAGCGTACAACTTAACGTCGGTGCGCGATCCGCTTGATATGTTAGTGAAACATATTCTTGATAGCATCGTGGTGAGCACACACCTGCCCGGTGAGCGCTTCATTGATGTTGGTACTGGTCCGGGTTTACCGGGCATACCTTTGGCAATCATGAACCCTGAGAAGACCTTCTTCTTGCTCGACAGTCTTGGCAAACGCATCCGTTTTATCAAGCAAGTCGTGCACACATTAGGGCTGAAAAACGTGACACCAATTCAAAGTCGCGTCGAAGAATTCCAACCTGAAGAAAAATTTGATGGCGTTTTGAGTCGAGCTTTTGCTTCAATGACAGACATGGTGGAATGGTGCCACCATTTGCCGAAACAAGAGCATGGGGTGTTTCTAGCGCTGAAAGGACAGCACCCTAAAGATGAAATGGATCAGCTTCCTGAATGGTGCAGTGTGACAGAGATCATATCTTTAGCTGTTCCTGAGTTGGAAGGTGATCGTCATCTAGTAATCTTATCGCGCAAGGAAAATTAGCGAGGTAATCGTGGGTAAAATTGTAGCAATCGCCAACCAGAAAGGTGGGGTCGGCAAAACAACAACGTGCATTAACTTAGCGGCTTCGATGGCGGCAACAAAGCGCAAGGTTTTGGTGATCGATCTCGACCCGCAAGGCAATGCTACGATGGCCAGTGGCGTGGATAAGTATATGGTCGATGCCACCGCATACGATCTTTTGGTCGAAGATACACCGTTCGATCAAGTCGTATGTACCCAAACCACAGGGAAGTATGATTTGATCGCGGCGAACGGTGACGTAACCGCGGCAGAGATCAAATTGATGGAAGTGTTCGCTCGCGAAGTGCGTTTAAAAAATGCATTGTCGTCAGTTCGCGATAACTATGATTTCATCTTTATTGATTGTCCTCCTTCTCTAAACCTTCTTACAATCAATGCGATGGCAGCAGCTGATTCTGTGCTGGTGCCGATGCAATGTGAATACTTTGCGTTAGAAGGTTTAACTGCTCTTATGGACACAATCAGCAAGTTAGCGGCTGTGGTTAATGAAAACCTCAAAATCGAAGGTTTACTGCGTACTATGTACGACCCGCGCAACCGCCTATCGAATGAAGTGTCCGATCAACTTAAAAAACACTTTGGCAATAAAGTTTACCGTACCGTCATTCCGCGTAATGTGCGTTTGGCCGAAGCGCCAAGTCACGGTAAACCTGCGATGTACTACGATAAGTACTCTGCAGGGGCCAAAGCGTATCTTGCTCTAGCGGGCGAAATGCTCCGCCGCGAAGAAATCCCAGTTTAACTCTAACCTAAGGAATTCAATCCCATGTCTAAGCGTGGTCTCGGAAAAGGACTGGATGCGTTATTGTCGACCAGTTCGTTTGCTCGTGAAAAACAGCATATTGCATCGCATAGCCAAGAATTATCGGCAGACGGTGAGTTAACCGACTTAGCGATTGGTCAATTGCAACCGGGCGTATACCAACCGCGTAAAGATATGGCGCCTGAAGCGCTAGAAGAATTAGCGGCTTCGATTCAGTCACAAGGCATTATTCAGCCAATCGTGGTTCGCCAGGTTGAAAGCGGCCAGTTTGAGATCATCGCAGGTGAGCGCCGCTGGCGTGCGGCAAGGCAGGCTGGTTTAAAACGCGTGCCGTGTTTGGTGAAGAAAGTCGAAGATCGCGCGGCGATTGCCATGGCGTTGATTGAGAACATTCAACGTGAAGACTTGAATGTGATTGAAGAAGCACAAGCGCTTGAGCGCTTACAAGACGAATTTACGCTTACGCATCAACAAGTCGCAGAAGTGATTGGTAAGTCGAGAACGACGGTCAGTAACTTGTTACGTTTAAACCAGCTTGAGTCCGATGTGAAAAGCTTGGTTGCGGATAAATTGCTAGAAATGGGTCATGCGCGAGCGCTATTGGCCTTGCAGGGTGAGAAGCAGGTTGAGGTTGCTCAACAAGTCGCGAAAAAGCAAATGACTGTTCGCCAAACCGAACAGTTAGTAAAAAAGTGCTTAGCCCCACAAAATGAGCAAAAAGGGCAACAAGAAGATACCGAAGCTGAGCAAATGTCGCATAAATTGAGTCAGCTGCTTGATGCAAAAGTTTCTCTGACCCGTTCTGCAAACGGAAAAGCGAAATTGACGATAAGTCTTGATGAGCCTCACAAATTGGACCAACTAATTGCCAAGCTTGAGGCCTAGATGAGATAATTGATTTAGGTCAATTAATCTAATTAATCGAATTTTGTGCGAAAGTTGTCGTTTTGTAAACAAAACTGTAAGTTTTTGATGCAATCGAATTGCTTTACGTTGAACTGAACGTATAATTTTCGCCAATTTCCCAGCACAGAGAGTTTAGTGCGAAGTGGATATTACTAGAGGTACGAATACATGGTAGCTGCGTTAGCTAGACCAGGACGAGAGCTCGCAAGGCAATTGTTAATGATCCAGTCTGGCGCGGTTATTTTTGTGGCAGCAGGAATGGCGGTAGCCATAAATCCTGACTGGGGATTTTCAGCGTTGATTGGCGGAGGCATTTTTGTTGTTGCCAATGCAGTATTCGCGTTGTGTGCTTTCATGTTTAGTGGGGCTCGCGCTGCCAAGCGCATCGCGGCTTCCTTCTATACGGGTGAAGTACTGAAAATTCTCATCACGGTTGCACTGTTCTATGTTGCCTACATGTATATGCAGGTGGAACTTGTTCCCCTCAAACTAACCTATTTGCTGGTACTAGGTATTAATATCTGTGCACCAGTGCTATTCATTAACAACAAAAAATAGGATGAGTTATGGCTGCGCCAGGTGAAGCGCTAACATCGTCCGGTTACATTGCCCACCACCTTTCTAACCTATCGCTGTATAAGTTGGGTTTAGTAGGGTCGGAGACAAGTTTCTGGAACGTACATATCGATAGCCTGTTTTTTTCTTGGTTTACTGGTTTAATCTTCCTCGGAATTTTTTACAAAGTAGCGAAGAGAACAACAGCGGGTGTACCGGGTAAGCTTCAGTGTGCTGTAGAAATGATCGTTGAATTTGTCGCCGATAACGTCAAAGACACGTTCCATGGACGCAACCCACTGATCGCGCCTTTAGCACTGACTATCTTTTGTTGGGTATTTTTGATGAACGTGATGGACTTAGTTCCTATCGACTTCTTACCGTACCCAGCAGAACATTGGCTAGGTATCCCTTACCTTAAGGTTGTACCGTCTGCTGATGTGAATATCACCATGGCTATGGCTCTAGGCGTTTTTGCATTGATGATTTACTACAGCATCAAAGTGAAAGGTCTAGGTGGATTCGCAAAAGAACTTGCACTACATCCATTCAATCACCCACTTATGATTCCGTTTAACCTACTGATTGAAGTGGTATCGCTACTGGCGAAACCTCTATCACTTGGTATGCGTCTATTCGGTAACATGTTCGCGGGTGAGGTTGTATTCATTCTTTGTGCGGCAATGCTACCATGGTACTTACAATGGATGGGTTCACTACCGTGGGCAATCTTCCATATCTTGGTTATTACGATTCAAGCCTTCGTATTCATGATGTTGACAATTGTTTACCTGTCAATGGCACACGAAGATCCTGATCATTAATTTTTTTAAAGCTTTTTATTTGGGCACTAAGCCAACAACTATAAATTGGAGATAGTAATGGAAACTTTACTGAGCTTTTCTGCAATCGCCGTAGGTATTATCGTCGGTCTTGCTTCTCTTGGTACAGCGATTGGTTTCGCACTGCTAGGTGGTAAATTCCTAGAAGGTGCTGCACGTCAACCAGAAATGGCTCCTATGCTACAAGTTAAGATGTTCATCATCGCGGGTCTACTTGATGCGGTTCCAATGATCGGTATCGTAATCGCGCTACTATTCACTTTCGCAAACCCATTCGTTGGTCAACTAGGTTAATCACCTTTAACTCGGGACGAGCGATTAGCGCTTGTCACTGATTAACACTAAGTCCAAATAGAGGGGTAGCTGTTGTGAACATAAACGCAACTCTGCTAGGTCAAGCAATCTCGTTTGCACTATTTGTGTGGTTCTGCATGAAGTATGTATGGCCACCATTGATGAAAGCGATCGAAGAGCGTCAGAAGAAAATTGCTGATGGCCTTCAAGCAGCAGAACGTGCTGCGAAAGACTTGGATCTAGCACAAGCCAACGCTTCTGATCAATTGAAAGAAGCGAAGCGCACAGCAACTGAGATCATCGAACAAGCGAACAAGCGCAAGTCTCAAATTCTTGATGAAGCTCGCGAGGAAGCTCAGGCAGAACGCCAGAAAATCCTAGCGCAAGCAGAAGCAGAACTTGAAGCTGAACGCAATCGTGCGCGCGATGACCTGCGCAAACAAGTTGCTACTCTGGCTGTAGCTGGTGCTGAGAAAATCCTTGAGCGTTCTATCGATAAAGATGCGCAAAAAGATATTCTCGACAACATTACTGCAAAACTTTAAGTCTGGGGGCGCATATGTCTGATTTGACTACTATCGCACGCCCCTATGCTAAAGCAGCCTTCGACTTTGCTTTAGAGAAAGACCAGTTGGACCAATGGGGCCAAATGTTATCTTTTGCTGCTGAAGTGGCCAAAAACGAACAAATGAACGAACTTCTAACCGGTTCGGTTTCTGCTGATAAAATGGCAGAGATTTTTGTTGCAGTTTGCGGCGAACAAGTTGATACGCACGGTCAAAACCTTTTGAAGGTGATGGCTGAGAATGGTCGTTTAGCGGCCCTTCCTGATGTTTGCACAGAGTTTTACACTCTGAAGAAAGAGCATGAGAAAGAAATCGATGTTGAAGTCATTTCAGCAACAGAACTTTCTGATGAGCAACTTGCAAACATTGGCAGCAAACTTGAAAAGCGTCTTGAACGCAAAGTGAAGCTGAATTGCAGTGTAGATGAGACCCTACTTGGTGGGGTTATTATTCGAGCCGGAGACCTAGTCATCGATGACTCAGCGCGTGGTCGTTTGAACCGCCTGAGCGATGCATTGCAGTCTTAATGGGGATTGGAGCATGCAACTTAATTCCACGGAAATTAGCGATCTAATCAAACAACGTATCGAATCTTTCGAAGTTGTTAGTGAAGCTCGCAACGAGGGTACTATCGTATCGGTAAGCGATGGTATCATCCGCATCCACGGCCTAGCGGACGTGATGCAAGGTGAAATGATTGAATTACCGGGTGGCCGTTATGCACTGGCACTTAACCTTGAGCGTGACTCGGTTGGTGCGGTTGTAATGGGCCCATATGCTGACCTTAAGGAAGGCATGAAAGTTACAGGTACTGGCCGCATTCTTGAAGTGCCAGTTGGTCCAGAACTACTAGGCCGCGTAGTAAACACGCTGGGTGAGCCTATCGATGGTAAAGGTCCAATCGAAGCGAAAATGACTTCGCCTGTAGAAGTGATCGCACCAGGTGTAATCGACCGTAAATCGGTAGACCAACCTGTGCAAACTGGTTATAAGTCAGTTGACTCAATGATCCCAATCGGTCGTGGTCAGCGTGAGCTTATTATCGGTGACCGTCAGATTGGTAAAACAGCACTGGCGATCGATGCGATCATCAACCAGAAAGACTCTGGTATTTTCTCTATCTACGTAGCAATTGGTCAGAAAGCATCGACTATCGCTAACGTAGTTCGCAAACTAGAAGAGCACGGCGCACTACAAAACACTATCGTTGTAGTTGCATCAGCTTCTGAATCTGCAGCGCTGCAATACCTAGCGCCATACGCAGGTTGTGCGATGGGTGAATACTTCCGCGATCGCGGTGAAGACGCACTGATTGTTTACGATGACCTATCTAAGCAAGCGGTAGCTTACCGTCAGATCTCTCTACTACTTAAACGTCCACCAGGCCGTGAGGCATTCCCAGGTGACGTATTCTACTTACACTCGCGTCTACTAGAGCGTGCAGCTCGTGTAAACGAAGAGTACGTAGAGCGTTTCACTAACGGTGAAGTGAAAGGTAAGACTGGTTCATTGACTGCTCTTCCTATCATCGAAACTCAAGCAGGTGACGTTTCAGCATTCGTACCGACTAACGTAATCTCGATTACCGATGGTCAGATCTTCCTACAAACTGAGCTATTCAACGCCGGTGTTCGTCCAGCGGTTGACCCAGGTATCTCAGTATCTCGTGTAGGTGGTTCAGCTCAGACGAAAATCATCAAGAAACTATCAGGTGGTATCCGTACAGCACTAGCTGCATACCGCGAACTAGCAGCATTTGCTCAGTTCTCTTCTGACCTTGATGAAGCAACGAAGAAACAGCTAGACCATGGTCAAAAAGTAACAGAACTAATGAAGCAGAAGCAGTACGCTCCAATGTCTGTATTTGACCAAGCTCTAACTATCTTCGCGGCAGAGCGCGGTTACCTTGATGATGTAGAACTTAACAAAGTTCTAGATTTCGAGGCGGCTCTACTATCGTACGCTCGCGGTCAATACGCTGAACTAGCAGCTGAGATCGACAAGTCTGGCGCTTACAACGATGAAATCGAAGCTCAGTTGAAGAAACTGACTGACGACTTCAAAGCAACCCAAACTTGGTAATTAGGTCGGTGGCAGTTTCTGCCACCAACTAACGGAGAGTAACGATGGCCGGCGCAAAAGAGATACGTAATAAAATCGGTAGTGTTAAAAGCACGCAGAAAATTACGAAAGCGATGGAAATGGTAGCAGCTTCAAAAATGCGTCGTTCTCAAGATGCAATGGAAGCTTCTCGTCCATACGCTGAAACAATGCGTAAAGTGATCGGTCATGTGGCTAACGCAAACCTAGAGTACCGTCATCCGTACCTAGAAGAGCGTGAAGCTAAACGTGTTGGTTACATCATCGTTTCGACAGACCGTGGTCTGTGTGGTGGTTTGAACATTAACGTGTTCAAAAAAGCCGTTACAGACATGCAAGCATGGAGAGAGAAAGGTGCTGAGATTGAGCTTGCCGTTGTTGGCTCAAAAGCAACAGCTTTCTTTAAACATGGTGGCGCAAAAGTTGCGGCACAGGTTTCTGGCCTGGGTGATAACCCAAGCTTAGAAGACCTAATCGGTTCTGTTGGCGTAATGCTGAAGAAATACGATGAAGGTGAACTGGACCGTCTATACGTAGTATTCAACAAGTTTGTGAATACTATGGTTCAGCAACCAACGATCGATCAATTGCTACCTTTGCCTAAATCGGACAGCGAAGAGATGCAGCGTGAGCACTCATGGGACTACATCTATGAGCCTGAGCCAAAACCTCTACTGGATACGCTACTAGTGCGTTACGTAGAGTCTCAGGTATACCAAGGTGTGGTTGAGAACCTTGCTTGTGAACAAGCGGCTCGAATGATTGCGATGAAGGCTGCAACGGATAACGCAACCAACTTGATTGACGATTTGGAACTTGTGTACAACAAAGCCCGTCAGGCTGCGATCACACAAGAACTATCGGAAATCGTTGGTGGTGCAGCTGCGGTTTAAGCTTAGGTAAAACGAAATAGTTTAGAGGATTAACGATGGCTACAGGTAAGATCGTACAGATCATCGGTGCGGTAGTCGACGTAGAGTTCCCACAGAGCAATGTACCTAGTGTATATGACGCTCTAAACGTAACGGACTCAAAAGAGCGTCTAGTTCTTGAAGTTCAACAACAGCTAGGCGGTGGCGTAGTTCGTTGTATCGTAATGGGTAGCTCTGATGGTTTACGTCGTGGAGTTGAAGTGGTTAACACTGGCGCTCCAATTTCAGTACCAGTCGGTACTAAAACTCTAGGTCGTATCATGAACGTCCTAGGTGACGCGATTGATGAGCGTGGTGAAGTGGGCGCGGAAGAGGTTTACTCTATCCACCGCAGCGCACCAAGCTACGAAGAACAATCAAACGAGATCGCACTTCTAGAAACGGGCGTTAAAGTAATCGACCTAATTTGTCCATTCGCTAAGGGTGGTAAAATCGGTCTATTCGGTGGTGCAGGTGTAGGTAAGACCGTTAACATGATGGAACTTATCAACAACATCGCACTACAGCACTCAGGTCTATCCGTATTTGCGGGTGTTGGTGAGCGTACTCGTGAAGGTAACGATTTCTACTACGAGATGCAGGAAGCGGGCGTTGTAAACGTTGAGAAGCCTGAAGAATCGAAAGTAGCGATGGTTTACGGTCAGATGAACGAGCCACCAGGTAACCGTCTACGTGTTGCACTGACTGGTCTAACAATGGCAGAACGTTTCCGTGACGAAGGTCGTGACGTACTACTGTTCATTGATAACATCTACCGTTACACACTTGCAGGTACAGAGGTATCGGCACTGCTAGGTCGTATGCCTTCTGCGGTAGGTTACCAGCCAACTCTTGCAGAAGAGATGGGTGTACTTCAGGAGCGTATCACGTCAACGAAATCAGGTTCTATCACGTCTGTACAGGCGGTATACGTACCTGCGGATGACTTGACTGACCCGTCTCCAGCAACCACGTTCGCGCACTTGGATGCAACGGTTGTACTTAACCGTAACATCGCTGCAATGGGTCTATACCCTGCGATCGACCCACTAGATTCAACATCTCGTATGCTTGATCCACTAGTAGTTGGTCAAGATCACTACGAAGTTGCTCGTGGCGTTCAGCAGACACTTCAGCGCTACAAAGAGCTGAAAGACATCATTGCTATCCTAGGTATGGACGAGCTATCTGAAGAAGATAAGCAAGTTGTATCTCGTGCACGTAAGATTGAGCGTTTCCTAACTCAGCCTTACCACGTAGCAGAAGTATTTACAGGTGACCCTGGTATTTACGTACCTCTAAAAGAGACTCTACGTGGCTTCAAAGGTCTACTAGCTGGTGAATACGACGACATTCCTGAGCAGGCATTCATGTACTGCGGTAGCATCGACGATGCTATTGAGAATGCGAAGAAGCTATAAGGCTAACTAGGAGGCGATATGGCAGCAATAACCTTTCACCTAGACGTAGTAAGCGCTGAGAAGAAAATCTTCTCTGGTCGTGTTGAAACGTTTCAGGTGACCGGTAGCGAAGGTGAACTTGGTATTTTCCATGGTCACACACCGCTGCTGACCGCTATCAAGCCTGGTATGGTGCGTATTGTGAAACAGCACGGCCACGAAGAAATCATTTATGTTTCTGGTGGTATGGTAGAGATTCAGCCTGGTACAGCGACTGTACTGGCTGATACCGCTATCCGTGGTGAAGAGCTAGACGCAGCGAAGGCAGAAGAAGCCAAGCGCCGCGCTGAGGAGCAAATCCAGAATCAGCATGGTGACATGGACTTCGCACAAGCGGCCAGTGAACTGGCTAAAGCCATTGCTCAGCTACGAGTTATCGAGCTGACAAAAAAGCGTCGCTAAGCTCAATTAGCAACGTTGCATGACAAAAGGCGGCCAAATGGTCGCCTTTTTGATTAATTTTAGTTGGAAATTTACCTTACTCCATTAACTATTTTAAAAGAGCTGTTTAAAATAACGGCCAATTAACATAAAACGTCAATAGGTTATCAATGAAATTCAGTGCTGTGATTCTTGCTGCGGGTAAAGGTACCCGTATGCATTCGAACATGCCTAAAGTGCTACACACTTTGGCAGGGAAGCCAATGGCAAAACATGTGATTGATACATGTACTGGTCTTGGTGCACAAAATATTCACTTAGTATTTGGTCACGGTGGTGATCAAATGCAAACCACTCTTGCTGAAGAGCCAGTAAACTGGGTGCTGCAAGCGGATCAGTTGGGGACTGGCCATGCAGTTGACCAAGCATCTCCTCGCTTCGAAGACGATGAGAAAATCCTCGTGCTTTATGGTGATGTGCCATTAATCTCAGCTGAAACCATCGAGAACTTGTTGGATGCTCAACCAACTGGTGGTATTGCACTGCTTACAGTGATGCTTGATAACCCAACAGGTTATGGTCGTATTATTCGTAAAAATGGTCCTGTTGTTGCGATCGTTGAGCAAAAAGATGCAACGGAAGAACAAAAACAAATTAAAGAGATCAACACGGGTGTCATGGTTGCGACCGGTGGGGATCTTAAGCGTTGGTTGTCTGGCTTAAACAACAACAACGCGCAAGGCGAGTACTACCTAACTGACGTTATTGCAGCCGCACACGATGAAGGTCGCGCCGTTGAAGCAGTACACCCAGTCAATGCCATTGAGGTGGAAGGGGTCAACGACCGCGCACAGCTTGCTCGTCTAGAGCGTGCTTTCCAATCAATGCAAGCTCAGAAGCTACTAGAGCAAGGTGTGATGCTACGCGATCCAGCACGCTTTGATTTGCGTGGTGAGTTGCAGTGCGGTATGGACTGTGAAATTGACGTGAATGTTATCATTGATGGTAAAGTATCACTCGGTGATAACGTGGTTATCGGTGCTGGCTGTGTACTGAAAGATTGCGAAATCGACGACAACACCATCGTTCGCCCTTACAGTGTGATTGAAGGTGCAACGGTTGGTGAAGAATGTACCGTTGGTCCATTTACTCGCCTTCGTCCTGGTGCTGAGATGCGTAACGATTCCCATGTGGGTAACTTCGTAGAAGTGAAAAATGCGCGTATCGGAGAAGGCTCAAAAGCGAACCATCTAACTTACCTTGGTGATGCTGAAATCGGTCAACGTACGAACATCGGTGCCGGTACGATTACTTGTAACTACGATGGTGCGAACAAGTTTAAAACCATCATCGGTAATGATGTTTTTGTTGGTTCTGATAGTCAACTGGTGGCGCCTGTCACTATCGCTGATGGCGCAACCATCGGTGCAGGCACGACGCTGACAAAAGATGTTGAAGAAGGCGAGTTAGTGATTACTCGCGTCAAAGAGCGCAAAATTAATGGCTGGCAACGCCCTGTAAAACAGAAATAAGCAGTACCTGCGCTCTGTCGCTATATTGTCAAAGCCGCTCAACAAGAGCGGCTTTGTTGTTTCTAGCTAAAGGCTTCATCGTTAGTAACTGGGAATGGCGATGCGTTTTTCGAGCCAACGAACAGCTTGGGATACGAATAGAATGAGCAACAAGTACTCCAAAACGAGGAAGGTATAAATCTCTAAGGGTAAGTACTCATTCACCACCAGCTCATTGGCACGGCGAGTGAGATCGCTTAAACCAATAACACTGACTAAAGAGCTCATCTTGAGGATGTAGACAAATTGATTGCCCAGTGGCGGGAGAATTTGCCGAAACGCTTGAGGAAGAATTACCAAGCGCATCTTTTGCCAATAGCTTAAGCCCAAAGATTCAGCCGCTTCATGCTGGCCACGACTGATGGCTTGGATTCCACCGCGAAACACCTCCGCCATAAACGCACTCTCAGCAATGGTCAGTGCAATGACTCCTGCCCAAAAGTGATTGAGTGAAACATCCAATAGCGTTGGCATACCGTAATACACCCAAAGTAGTAAGACTAAAACAGGCACTGAACGGACTACCTCGACATAAATGCGGTTGATCCACTTCAAGTAGGGAGAGTTCGACAGAGCCGGTAGGGCGATGATTAAACCTAAGGTCATCGCAAATAACATACTGAGGAGTGATACTTGGATGGTGTCACTAAATCCGGCGATTAAAAACTTCAGATTGGTGAGTCCTTGCTCCGTGGAGGGATCGAGCACATACCAGCCCCATTGATAATCTGAGCAACCTGTGAGCAACAGCAGCGAAATCAGCCATAGAGTTCGAAAGGTCACATTTACTCCCTGAATTAACTAAAAAACTTCCATTGTTGCTGCTATGTTATCAATAGAGCTTTAATAAAGGTTAATCATTAAACCGTATAAGGTCATTATTTTTAAGGGAATAAAAATGAAAAAGATTTTACTAGCGCTAGGAATGTGTTTACTTGCTGCAACTCAAATTGCTCATGCTGAAAGCCGTCTTCAATCCATTTTAGACAGTGGTGTACTCCGTGTTGGAACGACGGGAGATTGGAATCCGATGACGATGAAAGACCCTGCAACCAACAGTTATCGTGGCTTTGATATCGACGTAACGACCGAGCTTGCTAAAGATCTCGGTGTAAAAGTAGAGTATGTAGCCACGGATTGGAAGACACTAGTCAATGGCATTACCGCCAACAAATACGATATTACTGGCAGCGCGTCCCTGAATATGTCGCGCGCGAAAGTCGCTGGATACAGCCAACCGTATTTCTACCTTGCCTTTGTACCCGTTGTGCAAAAGAAAGATCTCGCCAAATTCTCTGATTGGGCAGATTTTAATACGCCTGATGTGAAAGTCGCGGCGACACTAGGAACGGTGCAAGAAAAAATGGTGAAAGAGTTTTTCCCGCTGGCTCAACACATTGTGATTGAAGCGCCAGCGCGCGACTTCCAAGAATTACTAGCTCGCAGGGCCGATGTATCGGTGACGTCCAATGTGGAAGCAGCGACGTTGGTGGACAAGTTTAAACAACTGGCGATAGTACCAGTGACCGCTCCGCGTAAACCGACACCAATTGCGATGCTGTTGCCGCAAGACGATCAAGTATGGATTAATTACATCAACCATTGGGTTGAGCTGAAAAAGACCCAAGGCTTTTTCAAGCTGACTGCCAAGAAATGGGGGTTGAAAAGCTTATAAACAAAAAGAGCCGCATTACGCGGCTCTTTTTTATTGTCTGAACAATTAAAGTTCGTCTTCACTCACTACACGAGCATTGTCTGGAGTCGTGAAGTGCTGAGACAATTCACGGTTAGATAAGATGTAACCCATCCAAAGACCACCCATACAGATGATGATTGCAACGCCCGTTACCATTTGAGCTTGGCTTGCCATTGCAGCAACTAATGCGCTTGATAGACTGCTCACAGTAATTTGTAAGCTGTTTTGCAGGCCTGCAGCTGTTGCAGGGCTTTGCTTAGCACTTGCCAACGCGCGGTTTACTACGATTGGGTATAGCGCACCATTGGCTACCGCAATTAAACAGAAAGGCGCTAGAATTGGCCAGATAGAAGACAGTTCCCATTGTGAGGCAATGAATATCATTATTGCCGCGACACTAAATAGTCCAATCAATTGACGTAGAACTTTTTCATCACCAAATTTACGAACGCCGACTTTACCCAAGTAACCACCAGCCATAAACGCGATAGTTTGTGGGATAAAGCTCAAACCAATATCTTTTGCTTCATAGCCTAGTTGCGCCATGATTTCTGGCATACCAGTTAGGTAAGCAAAGAATGCAGCCGAAGCCGTCGCAAACATAAACACGTTGCCAAGGTACTTTTTAGAACTCAGCAGCGCTTTGATGTCGGCAGACATACTGGTTTGTTTGATTTCTGCTTTCTCGTCTTTTTGGGCCATTGTCGCAAAGACCAAGAAGACACCAACTAGTGTTAGCGTAATAAAGATACTGTGCCAGCCGAAGTTATCTGCCAACACTACCCCTAATTGAGGTGCTAGCGCTGGTGATAGCGCGACTAACGGCATGATCGTTGCGAAAATTTGCTGACTGCTGCTTGAGTAGCGTTTAATGACCATAGCTTGCCAGATCACTGCTGGTGCACATACACCGATAGCTTGGATAAAGCGCAGTGTCAGTAGTTGCCATACTTGGTCACAGAAAGCCAAACCGAATGATGCGATAGTAAACAGCACTAACCCGGCCGCGAGTGTATTGCGGTGGCCAAATTTATCGGATGCCAATCCCCACATTAGCTGGCCAACCGCCATACCAACTAGGAACACCGTTAAAGAGAGCGCTATTTGCTCTGGGCCTGTTGCAAAGTCGATTTCCATCGCTTTGAATGCTGGCAGATACATATCGGTAGCAACGAAGCCAAGCATCGATAATGCTGCCAGATAAATGAGCTGTAGTTTTGATATTTTCATGATTCAACCAGTCAAATTATTTAATCATTTTTTAATCAACATCAGTTGGCGCCAACCCTGATTTATTTACCTTATTATTCTATTTTTCGATTTTGATAAAATAAAACGCTAAAATTGTTGGTTATCAATCAAATTTTTTGAAAGGTTAAATCATGTTCTCTAAAGCGTCTCTGGAAATGCTGGATACGGTTGCCCGTTTAGGCAGTTTCACCGCTGCGGCTGAGGTGCTGCATAAAGTCCCTTCTGCCATCAGCTATGGAGTAAGGCAGGTCGAGCAAGATTTAGATGTGGTGCTATTTCGACGCTTACCGAGGAAAGTGGAGTTAACTCCAGCAGGTGAACTTTTTATGGCTGAGGCTCGCTCTTTGCTGCGTCAAATGGAAGAGGTGAAAGCACAAACGCGGCGAGCGGCTCAAGGATGGAAGAGCACGTTAAAGCTGACCTTAGATAACGTGGTGAAGTTAGAAAAACTCAAACCTTTAGTGGAAGATTTTTATCGCGAGTTTGAATTTGCTGAATTGCAGATCAATATGGAGGTCTTCAATGGTTCTTGGGAAGCCATAGCACAAGGACGAGCCGATATTGTCGTTGGCGCGACATCTGCGGTTCCCGTTGGTGGGGATTTTGAAGTCAAAGATATGGGCGTATTGGATTGGGCATTTGTGATGTCTCCCGCTCATCCCTGTGTTCGCCAACAAGTGCTTACTGAAGAGTTTGTGAGTCAATTTCCGGCGATCTGCCTTGATGATACTTCGAACGTGCTGCCAAAGCGCCATACTGGCCATTATCCGCAACAACGCCGATTGTTACTACCCAACTGGTACAGTGCAATTGAATGTTTGAAAAATGGAGTTGGCGTGGGTTATATGCCACGTCATATTGCAACGCCACTGATCAATGATGGTGTGCTGGTGGAGAAGGTGATGCCAGATGATAAGCCGCTCAGTCATTGTTGCTTGGTCTGGCGCAAAGATGATAATCATAAATTGATCCAATGGATGGTGGATTACCTAGGATCGCCTAATCAGCTACATCAAGATTGGTTACAGTCATAAAAAAACACCTCGCAATCGCGAGGTGTTTTATTTGATATGTTTGGAATGTGGCTTTTTATGACAGGAAGAACTTGTAAGACGGGTTGTCTGTTTCGTCTTTGCATTGATAGCCAAGTTCGCGCAAATGCGCAGAAAATTGAGCTAAATCCCCTTCATCTAACTCGAAACCACATAAAACGCGTCCGTAGTCGGCACCGTGGTTACGGTAGTTGAACAAGCTAATATTCCAATGGGTACCAAGAGTGCTTAAGAATTTCAGTAAGGCACCTGGGTACTCTGGAAATTCAAAGCTGTAGAGTCGCTCTTTGAGTTGCTTCGATGGCTTCCCGCCGATCATGTAGCGAACGTGTAGCTTCGCCATTTCATCGTCAGAAAGGTCAACCACCGGATAGCCACCTTCACGTAGATCGTGAATGATGTTTTCCAACTCTTCTTGACCGCCTTGCAGACGGACACCGACAAAGATATTAGCGAGTTCGTCATCGTTATAACGATAGTTAAACTCCGTTACGGCACGACCGCCAATCAAGTTACAGAACTCAAAGAACGCTCCTTGGCGTTCAGGGATCGTCACTGCCAATAAACCTTCACGTTTTTCACCTAACTCGCAACGTTCTGACACATAGCGTAACCCGTGGAAGTTGGTGTTTGCGCCAGACAGTACCGTGCCTAGGTTTTTGTCTTTCAGCTTGTTCTGTTCAGCAAACTTCTTCAAACCTGCCAGAGCAAGTGCGCCCGAAGGCTCAGCAATCGCACGGGTATCTTCAAAGATGTCTTTTACGGCTGCGCAGATTTCATCACTAGAGACCGCAATATGGCCATCAATGTACTTTTGACACAGACGGAAAGTCTCTTCACCAATGCGTTTTACTGCGACGCCATCGGCAAACATGCTGACTTGGTCTAGTACCACTGGTTCACCAGCATCCAGCGCGGCTTTAAGACAAGATGAGTCTTCCGGCTCTACGGCAATGACTTTGATTTCTGGCATGAGCTGCTTCACGAGTACCGCAACACCGGCAGCTAAACCGCCACCACCGACAGGAACAAAGATGTAATCAAGGTGACCATTTTGCTGCAGCATTTCCATACCGATGGTGCCTTGACCTGCAATCACCAGTGGGTGATCGAAAGGAGGGACAAAAGTGTAACCATATTGCTCTGACAAACGTTCGGCTTCTGCTTTTGCTTCATCAAAGTTGCTGCCGTGTAGTACCACATTGCCACCAAAGCTGCGTACGGCGTCGACTTTGATATCCGGCGTGGTCTTTGGCATCACGATGGTGGTTTTGATGCCCAGCTTAGTGCCAGACAGCGCCATGCCTTGAGCGTGGTTACCTGCCGATGCTGCGATGACACCAGCGGCTTTCTGCGCTTCAGATAAACTCGCCACCATGTTGTATGCACCGCGCAATTTGAACGAGTGCACGGGTTGGCGATCTTCACGCTTGATCTGCACATTATTCCCGATACGTGCAGATAAACGAGGCATTTCTTGCAGTGGCGTCACTGTTGCTACTTCATAAACAGGTGCGCGAAGGATTTGGCGCAGATAATCTGCGCCAGTTTGGTTCACTTGTTTTTCGGGTTGAGCTTCCATCATTGCTAGCCCTCTAGCTTCGACTTGTCTCGTACTGCACCCTTGTCAGCACTGGTTGCCATACTCGCGTACGCTTTGAGTGCAAAGGAAACTTCTCTTTGACGATCAACAGGTTTCCAGCCTAGTTCATCTTGTTTTGCACGGCGCTCAGCAAGTTCTTGTTCAGACACTTGGAGTGAAATTGAACGGTTTGGAATATCAATTGCGATCATATCGCCTTCTTTTACCAGACCAATTGCACCGCCGTTTGCTGCTTCAGGAGAGGCGTGGCCGATAGACAGACCTGATGTGCCGCCAGAGAAACGGCCGTCAGTCAGAAGTGCACACTCTTTGCCAAGGCCCATCGATTTTAGATAAGTGGTTGGGTAAAGCATTTCTTGCATGCCCGGACCACCTTTAGGGCCTTCGTAACGGATAACAACCACGTCGCCTGCTTTTACTTTGCCGCCTAAGATGCCTTCTACGGCGTCTTCTTGGCTTTCAAATACCACGGCTGGGCCAGTGAACTTATGAATGCTTTCATCAACACCAGCTGTCTTAACGATACAACCATCTAATGCGATGTTGCCTGATAGAACGGCTAGGCCACCTTCTTGGCTGAAGGCGTTGTCTTTCGCGCGAATACAACCTTCTGCACGGTCGTCATCAAGGCGATCCCAACGACAATCTTGCGAGAACGCTTGGGTGGTACGAATACCAGCCGGACCGGCACGGTAGAACTTAAGTACTTCTTCGTCTTCCGTTTGGATGATGTCGTATTTTGCCAACTGCTCTTTCATTGAAAGACCCAGTACGGTGCGAGCATCATTGTGCAGTAGACCAGCACGATCCAATTCACCAAGAATCGCCATTACGCCACCTGCGCGGTGTACGTCTTCCATGTGATATTTCTGGGTAGATGGTGCCACTTTACATAGGTGTGGTACTTGACGTGATAGGCGATCGATATCTTCCATATCGAAATCCACTTCACCTTCTTGCGCCGCGGCCAGTAGGTGCAGAATGGTGTTGGTTGAGCCACCCATGGCGATATCCAGTGCCATTGCATTTTCGAAGGCATCATAAGTTGCAATGTTGCGTGGCAACGCGGATTCGTCATCTTGCTCGTAGTAACGGCGAGTCAGTTCAACAATGCGTCTGCCCGCGTTAAGGAATAGTTGTTCACGATCAGCGTGAGTCGCCAGCATAGAACCGTTGCCCGGCTGAGAAAGACCCAGTGCTTCTGTTAGGCAGTTCATCGAGTTTGCCGTGAACATGCCTGAACACGATCCACAGGTTGGACATGCGCTGCGTTCGATCTGCTCGCTTTGCTCATCAGATACTTTTGGATCCGCGCCTTGGATCATTGCATCAACAAGGTCTAGTTTGATGATCTGATCAGAAAGCTTGGTTTTACCCGCTTCCATTGGGCCACCAGAAACAAAGATAACAGGGATGTTAAGACGCATAGATGCCATCAACATTCCTGGAGTGATTTTGTCACAGTTAGAGATACATACCATGGCATCGGCACAGTGCGCATTGACCATGTACTCTACAGAGTCTGCGATAAGTTCGCGTGAAGGCAGTGAGTACAGCATGCCGCCGTGACCCATTGCGATACCATCATCAACCGCGATGGTGTTGAATTCTTTTGCGATGCCGCCGGCTTTTTCGATTTCACGTGCGACAAGCTGACCCATGTCTTTAAGATGTACGTGACCCGGAACAAATTGAGTAAACGAGTTCACCACGGCGATGATTGGTTTACCGAAGTCTTCTTCTTTCACACCCGTTGCACGCCACAGCGCGCGTGCCCCCGCCATGTTACGACCATGTGTGGTGGTAGCTGATCTATATTTTGGCATTTCTTAAATCCTTCTTACTTCTGTTCTGGGTACACATAGTCTAACCAGCCCCACTTATCTTCCGTGGTGCCGTCAAATAGGCCAAAGTAGGCTGCTTGTAGTTCTTTAGTGATTGGGCCGCGTTTACCTGTGCCCACTTCAATTTTGTCGATGGTTGCCACAGGCACAATTTCAGCCGCAGTACCTGTCATGAAGACTTCATCGGCAAGGTAAAGGGCTTCACGAGCAATGTTCGCTTCACGCACTTCGTAGCCTTTATCGCGTGCAATCGTCATGATCGAGTCACGAGTGATGCCCGGTAGAATCGCGCTAGTTGCTGGTGGTGTGGTGATTACGCCATCTTTGATAACGAAGATGTTTTCACCGGCGCCTTCCGATAGGTAACCATCTACGCTTAGCGCAATACCTTCGTCGTAACCGTGACGACGCGCTTCACCACCAACCAGTAGTGAAGATAGGTAGTTACCGCCGGCCTTAGCTGCTGTCGGGATGGTGTTTGGTGCCGCGCGGTTCCAGCTTGAAATCATCGCATCCACGCCTTTCTCTAGCGCTTCTTCGCCTAAGTAAGAGCCCCAAGGGAATGCCGCAATGATTAGATCCATTTCAGTGCCAACTGGTGGGCACACGCCCAAACCAACATTACCGACAAAACCTAATGGACGAATGTAAGCGCTATCGAGTTTGTTTTGGCGCAGTGTTTCGCGGGTCGCTTCCATGATTTCTTCTACAGAAAAAGGGATCGGGAAACGGTAAATCTTGGCGGAATCTTTTAAACGTTGTGCATGCTCACGGTGACGGAAGACAATTGGGCCTTTTGGTGTGTTGTAACAGCGCACGCCTTCAAACACGGATGTACCATAGTGCATTGCGTGAGTCAGAACGTGAACGTTCGCCTCTGCCCATGGAACCATCTCACCATTAAACCAAATGAAATCTGCAGTTTTCGTTGCCATTTGTTGCCTTCCTTATGCACTTACGTGTTGTTGTAAGTTGTGATTTGGCAGTTCATCGTTGCGGATTTTTAGCACCTCAACCTTACGAACGTCCCACAACTTCTCTATTTGATTGATCAAAAACGAGATTGGTCGATCGCTGTCGACGATGATCTCGACGCTGGCTACTTTACTTTCATGGTTTTGCGTAGCAGCGACTTGTTTGATCACGAAGCCTCGGTGACGAATCACACGTAGAACGCGCTCCAACAGTACCGGTTTGTCATCGGCTTTGATGTCGAGTAAATATCTGTCCATGCGATTGTCTCCTATGTATTTTCCAACATATCACTGTTTGATGCGCCAGGTGGCACCAATGGCCACACGTTTTCTTCTTCATCAATCAAAACGTGAAGCATGTAAGAAGTTTCACTCGCTAGCATCTCTTTCAGCGCTGGCTCCACTTCTTCTTTCTTGGTGATGGTCTTGCCCGGGATATCGAACGCTTTTGCTAGCATCACGAAATCTGGGTTGTCATCAAGAATGGTTTCACTGTGGCGACCGTCGAAAAACAGCGATTGCCATTGGCGAACCATGCCAAGACGTTGGTTATTAAGAAGGACAATCTTCACTGGAATCTGACGACGCTTCAGCGTGCCCAATTCCTGCACGTTCATCATAAATGAACCGTCACCTGTAATAAGGATAGACTGATCATCAGGACGTGCGACTGCTGCACCCATCGCTGCTGGCAAGCCAAAGCCCATGGTTCCAAGGCCAGCAGAAGTGATGAAATTTTGTGGTTCGCGTGGCTGGATATGTTGCGCTGCCCACATCTGGTGCTGACCTACATCAGTCGAGACAATTGAGCTGTCTGGCATCATGTCTGACAGTTGTTTAAGCAATAGCGGTGCGTAGATTAACTCGCCCGGGTGGTCGTAACGCCACTTAAAGCCGCTGCGCAGACTTTCACTGTGATGAACCCACGGTGAGATATCTTGAGTCAGCTCTAGCTGAGGAAGAATGGTGTTGATGTCGCCACGTAATGGTGCGTTGGCGTGGCGCAGTTTATGAATCTCCGCAGCATCAATGTCGATGTGAATCACTTTCGCATTTGGTGCAAACGTGTCGAGCTTACCCGTCACACGGTCATCAAAACGCGCGCCAACCACAATCAATAGATCGGCTTCTTGAACCACTAGGTTAGCGGCTTTGGTGCCGTGCATGCCCAACATACCAAGATAGTGAGGGTCATGGCGTTCAATGGTACCGAGGCCTTTTAGTGTGCTAACTGCTGGCATTGGGTTTAAGCGAAGGAATTCGCGTACTGCATCGGTTGCTTTCGCGAGTTGCACGCCACCACCAACATACAACACTGGGCGAGTTGAGGCTGCCAGTACATCTTGTGCGCGCTTAATGTCTTCAGCGCTGACATCTTCGATTGCAGGCGCTACGTATGGAGGCAGTAGATCTGTTGGGGTTTGAGCCAGTTGAACGTCTTTGGCGATATCGACAATGACTGGACCCGGACGACCCGTTTTGGCCACTTCAAACGCTTCGGCTAGCGTTGGCGCTAGGTCTTCAATTTCGGTCACGAGATAGCTGTGCTTAGTACAGGCTAGGGACATTCCGATCACATCCATTTCTTGGAATGCATCGGTACCGATATGAGAGCTAGCAACCTGGCCTGTGATGGCAACTAGAGGTACGGAGTCAAGGAAAGCGTCGGCAAGGCCGGTAACAAGGTTAGTGGCCCCTGGGCCGGAAGTTGCCATGCATACGGCAACGTCTTGTGTGGAACGAGCCATACCGATGGCGGCCATGGCGGCCCCTTGCTCATGACGGCATAGGATGTGCTCCACCCCTCCGTCATACAAAGCATCGTAGATTGGCATGATGGCCCCGCCAGGGTAGCCAAAAACGGTTTCGATGCCTTGCTGTCTTAAAGCGGCTACGACAAGTTGTGCACCAGTCATCGTAAACCTCCTTTGCTACGTTGTGGCTCGTAGCGATTGCCATATTTATTGCACTTCATGTGCACTCCCATTCTTCCCGTTAAACTGTCCGAGGGTTAGACAGATGACAACTTGTAGTTGTAAAAAAACCCCCGGACTTTTCAGTGCGGGGGTTTTTTGTAATTTGTGGTTACCTTTCGCCCACAATACCCCGCGCGGTGCCAATAATGACCACGATAATCAGGGCTAGCAGTGCGTTGATATGAGCGAAAAGGTTCATCTGTCTGTCGTTCTTTTTTCGTTAAAAAATGTTGTGTAATGTTCTACGAAATTGTTTGCGTCATTAGTGGTATCACACAATTCCGCTGCATGACAAGCAAAAAGTCATTCTTTTTTCACATTAACTCTCAATTGGGACGCGGTATATAACATAACCAACTAGATAAAACATTTGTTTACAGAGTGTTCAATAAATTGAGGAACGTATGGGGCTGGCAATCATTCATAGTCGAGCAAGCGTCGGGGTGCAAGCGCCATCGGTTAGTGTAGAAGTTCATATTAGCAATGGTATGCCCGGGTTTACCTTGGTAGGGCTGCCAGAGACGACGGTAAAAGAGTCCAAAGATCGCGTTCGTAGCGCGATCATTAATTCTAATTTTCAATTTCCTGCTAAGCGGATCACCGTGAACTTGGCTCCAGCAGATCTACCTAAGGAGGGAGGGCGTTTTGATCTTCCTATTGCATTGGGAATTTTGGCCGCTTCGGAGCAAATCGCGACAGATAAGCTCAAAAACTACGAATTTGTTGGTGAGTTAGCGCTATCTGGTGGTCTGAGACCGGTAAAAGGTGTGCTGCCTGCTGCGCTGGAAGCCAGTAAGATTCAGCGTCATTTAGTGGTCCCACATGTGAATGGCGATCAAGCGGCGCTAGTGGGGAAGGAACAACATAAATCGGCTCAATCTCTACTGGAAGTATGTGCCGAGCTTTGTGGCCAACATCGGCTGAATCTTTTTCAAACGCCTAAGCGCAAAATAGTCGAAAAACATGGTCGAGACTTACAAGATATTATTGGCCAACAACAAGGTAAGCGCGCACTGGAGATTGCTGCCGCTGGAAACCACAACTTACTACTTTTAGAACCTAAAAGACCTATTAATGAATTCTTCAATATTGAACACTAATCTTAATGAGTTCTTGTTACTACGGAGAGTTAATAATGGTAATGAAACTAGTTGATATACAAGTTAAAGATTTACGCCAACCTATCACTTTAGACTATCTAACAAAGCGATATCCTGACTGCTTTGATGAAGAGCAGAGGTGGAAGTTGAACTATGACGAGCCTCTGGCAATCCACGCAGATGTAGAATTTGACGCTGAATACAACAGGAAAAGTTCAATGTCAGCAAAAGGTGACTGGAGAGGTATGGATGTAGCTAATGTTATGCGCTGGTTTTTAAATCAACTGGAGAAAACAGGATACCCAGTAGATAACCTTGTGGTCATTAGCTATACACAATATATAGAGCCAAACTCAAAGTACAAGCTGAGAATCGATGTGAAGACTTTTCACACGAAAGAACCATAAGCTCAAAAGAACACATAGGCTCAAAAACATTCGTTTTTAGACCACCTAAGATGAACTCAATCTGGATTGTTTTAAAAGTAGGGTGTTGATTGATTTAAGCCTAGCCTATAAAATAGCCCTACTTTTGAATCTTTAGGAGTAAGGCAAGGTGAGTTGCAGAACGTACTTCTACTGCCGTGTATCCAAAACTGAACAGACCACAGAAAACCAAGTGCAAGCTTTTAAAGACAGAGGCTATGAAGTCGATGAAGCATTTGTAGTGGAAGAGACTGTTTCAGGAGCCGTATGCGCAATGGAGCGTAAAGGCTTTAAGACGATGGTAGAGCATAAGCTAATGAAAGGAGACACATTAGTTGTCTTGAAGCTTGACCGTTTAGGGCGTGACAACATTGATGTGCAGCAGACAATAAAACTTCTGTGTGAGAAAGGGGTTAATGTTCATAGCCTAGACTTACCAACAAAAGACCTAACGACTTCTGAAGGTAAGCTTATGTTGAGAATGTTCACGGCTTTTGCTGAATTTGAGCGAGACCGAATCAGAGAAAGAACAATTGAAGGGCAGGCTAGAGCTAGATCCCAAGGAAAAACGATAGGACGCCCCGTTAAGGCTACACCTCAAAAAGTAGCTGAAATGCGTGCTCAAGGACTTTCTATTTCGAAAACAGCAGAAAAGCTTAATGTTTCTATTTCGACAGTTAAGAGGCTAACAGCAGAAGCTAAGAAGCTTTAGACCTCCTTGAGATTGCTTTGCTATAAAAAAAATGAAACAGCAAGCGCACATAAAAAATTCAATTAATTGTTTTGACCGTTATTTGGTTATTTTACACCCAGTAAATCAGCCAAAAGTAAAACACATTTTGTGTGTACGTAACTAGGCGGTGCAATCGAAGGAAAAACCATATAGTCCAACCCCTCCCCGCCTACCCATGATTATCAGGTGGTAGAGTGTTTGTGAGGTTCAATCATACTAACCAACCACAGATAGAGTTATACCAGCAGTAAACGATGATGAAACAGTGCACTTTAGAGCAAATTGACCCTAGACAGCTTGTTCTCGATGAAAGGTTTCAAAGCAGACAAACACAGTTAATAGCTAAAAGAGCAGACAGAGCAGCTTCAGAAAACAGTAGACAAAGGCAACTCAGAAACATTCTTACCAGTTTAGAGAACGGTAATGGCATTAGGGAACCAATAGAAGCCTATGATATTTACGGTGAGTTGTATGTAGTGAGCGGTTTCCACCGCACAGAGGCATGCCACAAGTTCCTTAAAGACAACCCAAGCCAAAACCTTTTAGTCCCCGTGAAGGTCTACCGAGGCTATACAGAAGCTGAAGCCTACTTGGATTCTCTTACCAAGAACTTGGAACACGGTACAGCCTTAGATCAGTCTGAGATATGGCAAAACAAGTTTAAGCAGTCTTTGATGCAAGGTGAGAACCTAAAGATACTTTCAAAGCGAAAAACCGCTAAGTTATTTGATTGCAGTGAAACCCAAGGATTACACATTGTGAACGCTCAGAATGCCTGTGTCGAGGTTGGTTTACCTAATGTGAAAGAGTGGTTGGGTGATTATCAAAAGGCAGCAGAAAAGCTTAGAAAAAAGCTATTAAAGAGATTTGAGCTAGCACCTGACGATTTCGATAAGGATGGATTTCCAATTATCAGCAGATTATCAAAAGCTTATAAAGGTGAGAAATTTGATGCTGATTTATCTGAAGAAGAGCTAGAGCAAAAAGAAATCATTTATCAAGAAAATACCCTCAAAGAGTTAATCCAAAGAAACCCTATGGCCTTTAGAAAGGCATTAAATACTTTAGATAAAAGAGCATTAGGAATTGTCGTAAAGCGTAGTTGGGATGAAAACGAGGTTATCCTAAAGTATGGTGAAGGTGATGGATACGAGAAATTCTAACGACTCATAGCGAAAACCTAGGAATAACAGCAGAAAAAACAAAAGAGGTCTTAGCGGTAGCCGCAAGCTAGTGTAAATCTTTGGTAAGACACTAGGGTGGTCACTTGTGACCGCTAAGATCTCTAGGTGGTCACCCTAGTGGTTGGCATAGAATGGGGTTTGTTTTTTTTTGTTTTAAATACAGTTATTTACATGCATCTAATACTTGTTTAATCGCTTTGGTAGAGCCTTTCAAAGAAAACTTTGCTTTGGAGGTGTCATAATCATAGCTAGTTAACTGAACTACTACACTTGACTTACCATCGAGAAGATCTCTAACGAACTTTGAGTTAGCATCATTCATATATACATAGCGTTTTGACGTAGAGTTCATGGTCATTTCTACAGGCTCATTTTTATCAACACGATACTTTACATTGTTAGGGATTCTCTTAGACCCAATGTATTTACCTGCGCCTACTTTTACTTCAAAAGATTTGCCGGGATAGCAACCCATATGGATGAAGCCATCCCTAAAACCAGCATCAGATAATACAGAAGCGAAAACTTTTGTTTCATCTGTAAAATCATCTTTAATCGTCTCTGAGGTCCACTGTGCTGCACAGGTATAGGAAGAAAGGGCAAATAACAAGCCACCAGTTAGAGTTTTAGATAGAATAGACATACTTAATTCCCAGATGATTAATAGTTACTTTTTTATTTAGGCAGTATTGAAAGTCTAAAGTTTATGAAACACATTGTCTACGCAACATTAGTGATAATCAACGAGACATCACATCAAGCTCTTTAATTGTTAACCCCAACGAGTATCAAAAGTAACACTGAAAGAGACTCCTGTATTACTCTGCCACAAGTTCTCTGACGGGATAAAAGTTAAGATAATATCTTCTCCAGTCTTTAGGTTTATCTCCAAACGCTCTTTATTTTTGTAGACCACGATGTTGGCAATATGTCTCTTCAGGTATTGGTGTAAACGCAGGCGTTCGAAGTTTTCATTAAGGCGTAGCGTTATCTCTTGTAAATCAACCTCATCATTTTCTACTGCCTTAGAACTTTGAAGCATCAATAGCTCATTCTTAACTATATCCATACGCTGCTCAGTTTTACGTATCGCTGCGCTAATGTACTTACTAGACCCATTTTCTTCTAAATCATTGATAAGGTTGTTTAGCTTCCTGTCTAGCTCAACAAGCTCACCCTCTAGCTGCATTTCTTTTTCGTGGTTATCTGCTTTGTTTGCAAATGTATGGAGAAGCTTTTGAAGAGCTATTAGAACAACCCACTGAACAGAATAATAACGATGACCTATATACTGACATCCAGCACCGTGTCTCGCTGTACTACAAACAAGGTAATAACCTCCTTTGTCTGAAGAGCCCTTGTTAACAAATTGCATCGAAGAACCACATTCACAAGAAACCATCCCTGATAGAATATTGCGTGTGTGACCTCTACGAATTGCTCCAGTCCCTCTAATTTTTCTACTTTGAGCCGCAGCCTTAGCTCTGAGCCATAAATCTTTTTCTATAATAGGAGGATAGTAGTTTTCAATGACTTCCCCTGTAGGAACTCTTTGACCAAGTTTGTCTGTAACATGTGGGATGTATTCGCCTAGAACAGCAGTATTATTGAGGAGCTTAGTCACATAAGAGAGGTGCCAGCGTTTAGCTCTTGAGCCTATAGGAGCAATCCCCTGCGAATTTAGCTTTCTTATTAAAGCAGACCGTCCATACCCATTTGCTGAAAGCTCAAAGATATAACGAACAACCACTGCTTTCTCATAGTTAATCTGTATTTTAGTTTTGTCTTCGTTGTATTCGAGCCATGCAGGTAGGTGAGTTCCCAGTGGCTTTAGATGAGCAACTGCTTGCTTTGCATGCCATACATCAGCTAGGCGTTTACTTTTCGCAGCCGATTCCTCATGTGCTCTGCTCATGATTACAAGTGAGATAATCAACTTTGTCATATCAAGTTGACCTCTTCTATATACCTGTTTATCCATGAGAGTTACGACGATGATACCAAGCTCGACAAGCTCCATGAGAAGGCGCATTGACTTTTCGACTGGTTGACGGCTCATACGGTCAAAGCTTTCTAGGAGTAACCAACTTCCTTCAGGAATAGTCCCTTCTTTAACCGCTTCTATAAACTGGGAAAGAGCCCCTTGTTCACTATTACGTCCTTTAAACCCACTAACACCCAAATCTTGAAAAGAAAGGCTCTGCAATTCTAGCCCGTTTTCCTCTGCGTACTTCCGAGCAGTTTCTAACTGTCTCTGTAAGCTACGACCTTCTATTTGCCCTTTAGTACTGAAACGAATGTAACTGTATGCTTTTGTCATTACTAAAAAACTAACTTATGTACTCCTAAAAATAACGTAGGTCTATTATACCCAAGATTCCTTTTCCTTGGCCCGCCAGGTACCGGGAAAACCATGTTGGCTTCGCGCTTGTGTGACTTATTACCGGAAATGAGTGACGAAGAAGCAATGGAAACCGCTTCGGTGGCATCGCTGACACAAAGTGAAATTAATGAGCATAATTGGAAGTCGCGTCCGTTTCGTTCGCCGCATCATTCAAGTTCAATGGCAGCATTAGTTGGCGGTGGCTCGGTACCCAGACCCGGGGAGATCTCTTTAGCCCACAACGGCTTGTTGTTTCTCGACGAAATGCCCGAATTTGACCGAAAGGTGCTGGACTCGTTACGCGAACCGCTCGAATCTGGTGAGATCATTATCTCTCGAGCGCAAGGTAAAACACGCTTTCCGGCTCGCTTCCAATTAGTTGGAGCATTGAACCCAAGTCCGACAGGATATTACGAAGGCAATCAAGCTCGCACCAATCCACAAGCTATTTTGCGTTACCTTGGTCGATTATCTGGACCACTGTTAGATCGCTTTGATATGTCTTTAGAAATCCCAGCTTTGCCCAAAGGAACATTAGCAGAAGGTGGTGATCGCGGTGAGCCGACCGCTATCGTTAAAGAACGTGTGAATCATGCGCGTACCAATATGTTGAACCGCAGCGGTAAGGTAAATGCACTGTTAGGCAGTCGAGAAATCGAGGCGTTTTGCCCCTTACACAAAAGTGATGCGGAGTTTCTTGAAACCGCTTTACATCGTTTGGGGCTTTCGATTCGCGCGTATCATCGCATTATCAAAGTGGCGCGAACAATCGCCGATCTTGATGGGGCGGAGCAGATTGAACGAGCGCACTTAGCCGAGGCGCTTGGGTATCGAGCGATGGACCGCTTACTGAAACAACTCACGGCGCAAGCGGTATAGAGACGTGCAAATATCACCGCAACAAGTGTTGTAAGTGCCTTGTTGCGATGAAGGACGTTAGAAGGTGTAGTTGAGACCAAGAGACAACAGGTACTCTTTTTCATCATAGAACGTGATATTTGAGTCCGTTTGGCTGTAGCCGGCTAAAGAAATGAACGACCAGTTTTGCCAGTCAAATACGTTTTGATATTCATAGGCTGCAAATAGGCTGACGGTGTCGTCATTTCGTATTTTAGCAAAAGTTTGGCTAGCGGCTTGATAGTCTTTCCATGCATAACCTGCGGTGAGGGCCAACCGATGGCGGTTGATAAATTTAAACCAACTGATGTCAAACCCGTACGAATCAAATGATTCCGCCTTACCGTCGGCATCTTGATTAATGTAGGTAAACGCCGGTTGCAACATGGATGTTTGATTAAGTGAAATCCGATAGTCACCTTTAACGTAGTAAAGGCTCGCATCGCGAGCGAGTGAACGGTCCGTTACTTCTTCTTGCTCAATGTCTTTATCAGCATAAGCGAGATCAAGGTTGAAGTTTTTATCAATCAATCCCTTGATTTGAAAGCGATAGGCATTGCCGTCCACATCCGTTTCTTGACGGGCGATTCCGACTTGATATGGGTTACGCCAAGTTTCGCTTTTGAGCACGGTCGGTAGATAGGAAATATCGAGCACGGTGCCGGATGGCAACTCGTGTTGATAGCCCAGCTGAAAAGCGAGTGTACCTACCGCGACATCTGAGCGTGTGGTACCGGCGTAAACTTGGTGGTTAAGTCGGCTACCAAAGGTGTATGTCACACTCCCTAGCGGTGCAGCGATAACAGAACTGTCACTATCGGCACGCTTATCGAGAGAATCGATGGTGTTACTATTTTCCGTATTGAAGTTGGATTCTGATGATACAAATCCGGCATTCAGCGAAATTTCACCGCCAAAACCTGCGGTTTCAGCGAGTTGAGCCTGAGCAGAACTGACGACAAAGGCCAAAGGCAAGAGAATTAGCCTTGGTTTCATTCGTTATCTCCTTATTGTCGAATGAGTGGTGCAAATATTGGTTGAGGTAACAAATCTGACCATTCCCACGCATATTCCAATGTGGCAAAGGCGCAGTATAATTACACGCTGTTTTATTCTTCACACATTATCACTGTTGTTTGACTATCATGTTGGCATATTTGTTATTTTTTTTTAACGCTTCTTTTGTGATTCTCAATTCTGCGCTGTGTTCACTCGCAATTTGTATTATCGCTGTGTTTAAAGTATTGCTTCCAAGCGTGGAGCTAAAAGCGAAAGCGACCGCTTGTGCCAACAAGGTGATGTGGTTATGGGCTACAGTCAATGCGGGCATTTTGGCGGTTTCTAACCGTGTTGACTGGGATGTTCAGGGCGGTGAGGCGCTGAAAAAAGACGGGTGGTATCTGTTGATCAGTAATCATCTCAGTTGGACCGATATTGTGGTGCTTTGCTGTGTGTTTAAAGATCGCATTCCTATGCCGAAGTTTTTCCTCAAACAACAACTGTTGTATGTGCCTTTCATTGGGATGGCGTGTTGGGCGCTCGACATGCCATTTATGCGTCGTTATTCGCGAGAGTATCTGATCCGCAACCCGCACAAACGAGGTCAAGATTTAGAGACGACACGTCGCTCGTGCGCCAAGTTCAAAAATGCCCCAACCACAGTGGTTAATTATGTCGAAGGCACTCGATTTACCGAAGAAAAACAGCGTAAGAGCAAGGCGAGCTACCAATATTTGCTGCAACCAAAATCGGGCGGGATCGCATACACGTTAGCGGCAATGGGGGAGCAGTTCGAGAACATTATCGATGTGACGCTGGCGTACCCAGAAAATACAAATAAGCCATTCAAGGATTTATTAATGGGCCGAATGGGCAAGGTTGTAGTGCGTGTGAATGTGTTGCCCGTCGATGAACGAGTGCTTGGTGATTACTTTAACGATAAGCCCTATAAGCGACAATTTCAGCAATGGTTGGGTGATGTGTGGCAAGAAAAAGATCGGTTGCTACAAGAGATTTACAAATAAACAAAGGGGAGCGATGAGCTCCCCTTTTGATTGATATCGATGCGCTTATTTTAGTGTCAGCAAGTAGTTCACCAGAGAGAAGTACTCATCCATCGTCTTGATGCTTTGTGCTTGAACTAGGTATTTGTTGTTAACGATAACCGCAGGAACGCCGGTTAGACCGCTGTTTTCAAATTGCTTGTCCATACGGCGAACCATGGAATCAACCGCAAAGCCTTTGAATGCAGAGTCGAATTTCTTCGCGTCTACACCTTCATCAAGGAAGATTTGGCGAAGCTCTTCATCGTTACGTGGCGCCTTCTTTAGATTGTGGATGCGGTTAAACATCACAGGCACCATTTTGTCTTCCACTTTTAGTGCAACCATGGTCGCGTAGGCTTTGCTCATTGATGGGCCCATATTGCCACCCATGAAAGAAACGTGGTTTTTTAGTAGTTTAGTGCCTTCTGGCAACTGCTTTTTCAGTTGCTGGATAACAGGTTCAAAGCTATTACAGTGCGGGCAGTAGAAAGAGAAAAACTCCGTCACAAGAGGTTTTTTTGATGCCTCAAGATCCAATACTTTGTAATGTTCACCTTCTTTGAATTGCGCTGCATGTGCCGACAGGCTTAGCATCAGCATAGAAAACAGTGCGAACAGTTTTTTCATCGAAATATCTCCATTTTTGAATTTGTGGCCTGACTTACCATTGAGGCATTAAAGACAGCGGTGCTTCTTCTAAAGCGGCGATCTGCTCTTTAAATGCAAGGACCTGACCTTCCCAGTATTTTGGCTCATTAAACCATGGAAAAGCGAGAGGAAACGCAGGGTCATGCCAACGTTTTGCTAGCCATGCCATATAGTGCACCATTCGTAGACCGCGAAGTGGCTCAATTAGTTTCAATTCTGCGGGGTTAAAGTCGCAAAACTCTTGATAAGCTTCTAAAACAATATCCAGCTGCATCAGTTTGTCTTGGCGCTCACCGTTAAGCAGCATCCATAAGTCCTGCACAGCAGGGCCGTTACGAGCGTCATCCAAATCAACAAACATAGGGCCATCTCGCCACAAAATGTTGCCTGGGTGGCAATCGCCATGCAAACGAATCATATTGAAGCCTTCGTGCCAGTGGCTTTCAATTGATTTGATCAGCATATCCAAGTCATTGAAGAAGCTGTTCTCCAAGTGCATTGGAATCATATTGGCGTTTTGCAGAATCTCTCTTGGTTGATACAGGTATTCTTGTAAGCCGATCGTAGGGCGATGTTGGAAGGCTTGGCGGCTGCCGACTTTATGGATTCGGCCAAGGAAACGCCCTACACCTTCGAGCTGATCTAAATTGTCAACCTCGTATTGGCGACCACCCACGCTATCAAACAGCGCAAAAGCATAGCCTTGATAGTGATGCAGGGTTTCACCGTTGATGCGCACAGGTGGTGCGACGGGGATCTCATTGCCAATCAGCTCTAAAGTAAAGTCGTGCTCCTCTTGGATCTGTTCATTGCTCCAACGTTCAGGACGGTAAAACTTGACGACATAACGACGACGCTCTTCGTCAGTAAATTGATAAACACGGTTTTCGTAGCTATTGAGGGGAAGAAAGCCTGATTCTGCGCGAACGCCGATGCTTTCTAACGCGTACCACAGAAAGTCTGGGGTAAGGGCGTCAAAGTTAAACATACTTTGGGACATATAAACAAAAAGGCTCATTACTGAGCCTTTTTCCGTTAGTCACTGAAGTAGCGCTATAGTTTTTTAATAAAACGGCTTTCTACTTCAATAGTGAATTCGTTGCTCTTATCGGTGAGTATAAACTGAATTGTCGTAATCGCAGAGTTTAGCTTGTCAGGATCGGCACCAAGACTCATTGGCAGGTTCAATACCTCACCTGGCTGGACCTGAATTGTCTGCTTACCATACCAGCTTACATCGGATAGCCCTTCAACATCCAACGAGTACTCTTGCACTTGCTGAGTTTTGTTGATCACCTTGAGGGTGTAGGTGTTTTCTACTTCTCCCGAGCTATTAACGCGGAACAGTTGGTTACGGTCGCGAATAACACTCATGCCGGCTGGGTCTACCGCTGCAATTTGGGCAAAGAAAAGACCGACCATGACGAGTAGTACGGCACCATAGCCTAGCAGCTTCGGACGCATGACTTTGGTACTCTTACCCGATAAGCGGTGCTCGGTGGTGTAACTAATTAGGCCTTTCTCGTAACCCATGCGATCCATGGTGTTGTCACACGCATCAATACAGGCGCCACAGTTGATACATTCATACTGCAAGCCGTCACGAATATCGATACCTGTTGGGCACACCTGCACACACAAATCACAATCAATACAATCACCCAAACCAAGTTGCTTTGGATCGGCTTTGCGCGGACGTGGACCACGTTTTTCACCACGTTTGGCATCATAGCCAACGATGAAGGTGTCTTTATCAAACATGGCAGACTGGAAGCGCGCGTAAGGACACATGTGAATACACATGATGGAACGCATCCAACCAGCATTACCATAGGTACAAATGGCAAAGAACATTACCCAAAAGACGGGCCAGAAGTTGGCGTTAAAGGTGAAAAAGTCGATAACCAATTGCTTCATTGGAACGAAGTAGCCAACAAAAGTAAAACCAGTGGCGAGCGCAATGGCAAACCAAGCGATATGTTTGATGGTTTTGCGCATCGCTAAATTTGCCGTCAGCTTATTGGAGTCCTGCTTACGACGCTTATTGGCGCTGCCCTCTAGCTTCTCTTCAAACCAGATATACATGAAGGTCCAGACGGTTTGTGGGCAGAGATAGCCACACCAAACTCGACCTAAGAAGGTGGTAATAAAGAACAACCCAAACGCTGCGATCACAAATAGCAAGGCGAGTAGGGTAAGATCTTGCGGATACAACGTGGTACCGAAAAAGTTGAACTGCTGGTTGCCAATATCGAGCAAGATCGCTTGACGTTCACCGTAAGGGATCCACGGTATCAAAGCGAAGAGAAGCAGTAAGAACCAACCACCGTAACGACGCAGTTTCTGGTAAGTCCCTTTGCTTTCGCGTACATAGATGCGATTACTTGGGTTGAACCGATCCCCATTCCCTTTATGAGTCTTGGGGTTGTAGGTTTTAGGAGTCACATCTTTGATATCGATCTTATCCTGACTCATGCACTCATCCTTCTTAGGCTTTTATAATGTACGGCGTCATTTCTATTGATGTCGCTCGATGACATTGCTACTTCGTCCTTATCATAAATCATGACCGGACATAATTATTTTAGTAAATACTGATGAACGGCGATTATACAATCAATAACAATTCCTTTTCTTTAACGCAGTCAACGTTTAACAACAAAAGTCAGTACAGTTAACCTGATAATTGGATGAACAGTTATAACCAACTGTGGGACTAAAAATTTTAGTTATAAAAAAGCGACTCATTTGAGGGAGTCGCTTAAAGAATACTGGGTTGTTGAGCCGGTTATTTGATGATGCCACGAGCGCGCAGAATCGCAGTTTTAAAATCATCTTCTTGGTCTTTCTTAAGACCTGGGATCATTTCGTCTTTGCTGCTGTTACGCATTTTAAGGTGGTAGATCAGCACGTCGTCGGTCAGATCTTCTAGCTTACCTTCGTAGCCTGCTTCTTTCGCTAGCTTCACGATGAACTGCAGTAGGTTCATTTCTTGGTCTTTATGCCATTCAGGCTCTAGTAGCTCAAGCAGCTCTTCAATGCGATGACACTTCATTTCTTTCTCCACAGAATTTATAGGTGTAATTAGCTGTAAAGGTACCAAATTGCTTTGCGAAGACCAAATAGGAAAAACTATCTATTTCACTGTGTTTTGTTCTAAGTCGTTGAGGTGGTTTGAGTCGTGTGCAAAGAAAAAAGCGCAGCTGGCGCCGCGCTTTTGATTAAGCTGCTTTGATAACTTTGGCCGGAACACTCGACATCATTGCTGTCTTCTCAACCAATGTCATTGCTGGCGCAACTTGCTTTGCCTTTGGTGCAGTAGTAAAGCCACTGCGGCGGCGCATTGCACTAGTATTAGTGTGTGCGAACCTGACTGTTGTTGGGCGCATTAATTTACCTAACTGTCAGGCATATCCATTGCCGATGTAATGGCCTGAATCATTATGAGCTAGGCTCCAACAAGATTGAAGAATCACTCTTCTGGCTCTCGCCAATCCAGTTAATGAATCAGGAATACCGATATGCATGCATATCACGTATAAGATTAGCATCCTTGTAATAATTGGTCGATAGTTGAGCAATTGAATTGTTTAGATTTTGTCATTTTGTCGCGATGATCGAGGCAATTTTTGTTTGATCCCTCGATCAGCAGTAGTAGTATGAGATCTCGACGAAGGAGGTGCCTATGTCATTTTTGAAGAAGACACTTGCCAGTTTTGGGATTGGGAGCGCTAAGGTCGACTCAATCCTAAATCAAGACGTGCTATATCCTGGTCAAAGTGTGGATGTGTCTATCCATGTTTATGGTGGTGCCACTGAACAAGCGATCGACAACATCGATTTAAAACTGTGTTGTCGCTATATCGCGGAAGCTCCTGATGATCGTGGTGCGCGAGAAGGACACAGCATGCGCCGAGTACCTCAGACTCATGTGCTTGCTAAGTGGAGCCTCCCTTATGCGTTTACCATCCATTCCGGCGAAGAGCGTACCTTCGATGTTCAGCTCGATGTGCCTTGGAATACGCCTGTCACCATTGGTGACGCCAAAGTGTGGCTCGAAACCGGCTTGGACGTTGCTGCTGCTTTAGACCCGACAGATAAAGACATCCTCACCGTTCGACCTGATCCACTAATGGATGCGGTGTTATCTGCATTTGAAGCGCAAGGTTTGCGTATTCGCCAAGTGGAGTGTGAGGAAGTAAAAGGGTTCGACCTGCCATTTGTGCAAGAATTTGAGATGGTGCCGACTGACGGGCCATACCATGGCGTGTGGCGTGAGTTAGAATTTGTCGCTCATCGTAACGAGCAAGAACTCAAATTATGGTTTGAAGTTGACCGCACACGCAAGGGCGAGGGTGGCATGCTCGCAAGCTTACTGGGTAGCGGAAAACTCAAACGAGAGTTGACCATTCCAGCCACGACTAAGCTTGATCAAGTGGGTGAACTTGTACTTAATTATCTCGATCAAACCACGGCCGTTCATGAGTCTTAATTTAGGCTTACACGTGTAAGCCTAATGTGCCATACTAGAGCAAATTTCAAACTCTAGTATAGGCGCATTGATGTCTGAACTGCAGAAACCTCAATACAGTCAACGCGAAGAACTGGCCAATACCATCACTCATGGCATTGGGATGATTTTTGGTATTGTTGGCCTGATACTGCTGCTAATCAAAGCCATAGACCAGCAAGCTGATACGCTGACGCTGGCCAGTATGGCTGTCTATGGTGCGAGTATTATTGTGCTATTTTTGGCTTCGACGCTGTATCATGCAATTCCGCACCCCAACGCCAAACGTTGGCTAAAAACTTTCGATCACTGCGCCATTTATCTACTCATTGCTGGCAGTTATACGCCTTTTTTGTTGGTGAGTTTACGTACGCCGCTCGCGTTTGGTTTGATGATTGTTATCTGGACCATCGCTCTACTCGGCATCATCATGAAAGTCGCGTTTGTTTACCGATTTAAAAAGCTTTCCTTGATGACGTATTTGGTCATGGGCTGGCTGTCGTTGATTGTGATTTATCAGTTGGCGATCAACTTGGATATTGGCGGACTGACATTACTCGCAGCTGGTGGGATTGTGTATTCACTGGGGGTGATTTTCTACGTTGCGAAGCGTATTCCATTCAATCATGCGATTTGGCACGGCTTCGTTTTAGCGGGTTGTGTGTGTCACTTCTTCGCAATTTATTATTTTGTCGAGCCTATCTAACGGATAGATATGAACTCGACAAAACATGTGTTATCACATTAACGAGTTTTCACTTCTAACACTTTGGCTGAAAACTGGTATTGCTGAGACTGCGGCACTGCCAGTTTGATGCTTTTACCCTGTTCTGCTTGCTTTGGTCGCAGGTAAGTATCCGCCATTCGCTTGATGGATTGCCAAACTGTGACTTTTTCTTTCGCCAGTTGCTGGCCAGACATATCAAATACCTGAACTTCCACTTCAACTTGAATCACCGATTGTGAGCTTTGATTGGTAATGGACGTTGGCAGTACGAGCTCACCATCTTGATAGCTCGCGGAGCCAATCAGTACGTCGACACCAGAGTCAGACAGCTGCATGGTTGGCTTTTTGGCGTTTACCACCACGGTAGTGCCAACAGTTTTCGTCACCACTGGAATTGTCGCAATTGCGGGAGATGCGATCGTTTCAACCGCACTTGTTGTCGCTTGCGTCTCTGTTGCTTGCTGCGCAGGTTTTTTCATGACGTATTCCCAAGTAAAGTCATCGTTTAACTTCACTTCTCGACCATCGGCTAAAGTGATGACTTCAGCGGCGTATGTGGATGAGGCGGCAAGTAGGGTCGCCAGAGTGATCCATGTTTTCATTGTTATACCTTTTATTTGTGTCTGCTTAACGGCGCCAAAACGCAGGGAAGAACAGTACAAGAATAGTCAGAATTTCCAAGCGGCCCATTAACATGCCAAAGCTCAGGAGCCACTTGGCGGTATCTGGCAGAGGCGCGAAGTTACCCGTCGGTCCAATCACGCTTCCCATACCTGGGCCGACGTTGGCTACCGCAGTGATGGCACCAGAGATGCTAGTGATGGGGTCTAAACCCAGCGCACTCAAGCAACCCGCGATAAAGATGATGGTGATAAAGAACATCAAGCCAAACGCGACCACCGAGCGAACAATGTCATCATTCACTGGGCGTTGGTTGTAGCGCTGTACAAACACACCTGAAGGGTGAATCAATTTCATCATCTGTTTGTTCAGCAGTGTCATTGCGATTTGGAAACGGAAGATTTTGATCCCACCAGACGTTGACCCCGAACATGCGCCCGCCATCATTAAGAAGGCAAAAAGAGTGGTGGGTAATGCGCCCCACGCGGTGAAGTCCTCTAAGCCAAAGCCGGTTGTGGTGACGACTGAGACGATATTAAACATCGACACTCGCAGCGCATCCAGAATGGTGTATCCATCTCGAATCACTAACCAGGCTGAAATCACTAAGCTTGAGAACACGAACAGGTACGCGAATCCTCGAACTTGAGCGTCGTTAACCAATACATCAATACGGCGTTTACGTAACGCGGCGATGAAGAGCAAAAATGGCAAGCCACCTAAGAACATAAAGGTAGTGGCCACCCAGTGTGCGCCATTAGAGAAGTGGTTCATCGACCCATCGGATGTAGAGTATCCGCCCGTTGATAGCGTGGTAAAGGCGTGATTGATCGCTTCAAACAGGTTCATGCCGGTGACCAAGTAGCCCACAATGCATAAGCCAGTAAGCATCAAATAAACCGCTACGATGTTTTTGGCGACCGTTTTTGCTCTCGGGCTACTTTTATCCGACCAATCGGATGATTCGGTTTGGAATAGCTTCATACCACCGACATTGAGCATAGGTAGCACCGCCACCGCCATTACGATAAAACCAATCCCCCCAAGCCACTGCAAAATAGAGCGCCACAGCAAGATGCTCGGCGCCATGTTGTCTAGGCCACTTAGCACCGTTGAGCCCGTCGTGGTGATACCCGACATCGTTTCGAAGTAGGCGTCGGTGAAGCTGATGTGGTTGATAAACACAAATGGCAAGGCGGCAAACGCACTGGCGATGGTCCAAACCAAACTGGTGATGAGGAACATATCGCGTACGCTGAGTTTGAACTTGGCGGTTCGACCGATCGTGAGGCAAATGAAGGCGGCAAGGTGCGTGATCACAACGGCTTGGGCGAAATCGAGGAATCCCCCCGTACCGGTAAAGAAAGCGACCAAAGTCGGCACGTACATAAACAGGGCCAGTTTGGATAAAACCAGCCCGATAACAAATAGTACGGGACGTAAGTTGACCATAGGAAAATCCTAGAGGAAGAATGGACTCGGCTGGAATAGCGCTTCGACGTCTGATACGTATTTTTTGTTGACCAGGAACATCACCACATGGTCATCCTGCTCGATGACCGTACGGTCGTGGGCAATAAGGACTTCTTCGCCACGAACGATAGCACCAATGGTGGTCCCAGGTGGGAGCTTAATATCTCCAATCGCACGTCCAACCACTTTGGATGTACTTTCATCACCGTGAGCGACGGCTTCAATGGCTTCCGCAGCGCCGCGGCGAAGTGAGGACACGTTTACGATATCAGCGCGACGCACGTGCGTCAGCAAGGCGGAAATGGTCGCTTGTTGTGGTGAGATCGCCACATCAATTACGCCGCCTTGTACCAGATCTACATAAGCGCCACGTTGGATCAGTACCATTACTTTTTTCGCACCCATGCGTTTTGCCAACATCGCAGACATGATGTTGGTTTCATCTTCGTTGGTTAGCGCGATGAAGACGTCGACTTGGTCGATGTTCTCTTCCGAGAGAAGCTCTTGGTCTGCCGCGTCGCCGCAGAACACGATGGTGTTTTCTAGCTCTTCTGACAGTTTTTCTGCACGTTGGTAGTTACGTTCAATCAGCTTCACGCTGTAGTTTTGTTCTAAGCGCTTTGCGAGACTGGCACCAATGTTACCCCCGCCAACAATCATGATGCGGCGGTACGGTTTTTCTAGGCGCTGAAGTTCACTCATCACTGAGCGAATATGATTACTTGCGGCAACGAAGAACACTTCATCATCGGCTTCAATAATGGTGGTGCCTTGCGGGCGAATCGGACGGCCTTGACGGAAAATCGCTGCCACACGGGTATCGATGTGCGGCATGTGCTCACGCAAAGCAGACAGCGCGTTACCCACCAACGGGCCACCGTAGTAGGCTTTTACCGCCACTAGGCTGACTTTCTGTTCAGCAAAGCTCACCACTTGCAGCGCGCCCGGGTATTGGATCAGACGTTCGATGTAGCTGGTTACCAGCTCTTCTGGTGCAATCAGGTGGTCGACGGGGATCGCACCAGACTTAAATAGGGCTTCTTTTTCTGCCAAGTATTCTGGAGAGCGAATACGTGCAACGCGGTTTGGGGTGTTGAATAGAGTGAACGCGACCTGACAGGCGGCCATGTTGGTTTCATCAGTGTTGGTTACTGCGACGAGCATATCGGCGTCTTGCGCGCCAGCTTCGTGCAGCACGTCCGGGTGGCTCGCATGGCCATTGACCACACGCAGGTCGTATTTGTCCTGCAATTCACGCAGTCGGTCGGTATTGTTGTCGACGATGGTGATGTCGTTGTTTTCACCCACTAGGTTTTCTGCCAGTGTGCCGCCAACCTGACCTGCACCAAGAATAATGATCTTCATACTCTTTTCTCGTTATCTGAAAAAGGCGATTGAAATCACTCCAATCGCCCTATTTAGCATGCTGTTACGCGTGTGTTTTAGTTAGCACTGCGTAGTAGAAACCATCCATATCTTCTTCGCCTGGTAGAATTTGACGACCAGGCTGGTCGGGATCAGAATCCAGCAGTTGCGCATCCGCGGTACGTGCTAAAAACGCTTTTACTTGCTCCACGTTTTCTTGCGGTGTGATTGAACAAGTCGCGTAAACCATTGTGCCGCCGGGTTTCAGTTGCGTCCACATGGCATCAAAAATTTCACTTTGTAGCTCTGCTAATGCGGCGATGTCGTCTGCACGACGTAGCCATTTGATGTCTGGGTGACGACGAATCACGCCAGTCGCAGAACATGGGGCATCCAGCAAAATGCGATCAAATTGCTCGCCTTGCCACCATTCTTGTGGATTACGCGCATCACCGCAAACCACTTTTGCCTGAAGGTTGAGACGCTTCAGGTTTTCATGCACACGTTTCAGCCGTGTGTCGTCGCAGTCAATCGCGACCACTTCACTGCCCGACGTGCGCTCTAGAATGTGCGCAGTCTTGCCACCTGGCGCAGCACAGCAATCTAAAATCAGTTCGCCGTCTTGTGGTTTTAGGTAGTTGATCGAAAGCTGCGCTGCCGCATCTTGGACCGAAACCCAACCTTTATCAAAGCCAGGTAGCTTCATCACGTCACATGGTGCGGCCAATTTTATGGCGTCCATTGCTTCTGTGTGTGGCGTGCTATCAATGTTTTCATTTTTGAGTAGCGCAAGGTATTCATCACGAGTGTGGTGTTGATGGTTCACACGCAGCCACATTGGTGCTTTTTGGTTGTTCGCTTCAACAATGCTTTCCCATTGCTGTGGGTAGGCCTCTTGCAGCAGTTTTAGTAACCAGCTTGGGTGACCGTACTTGCCAGCGTTGTTGCTGACGGCCATTTGGTCGAGTTCTTCTTGGTTGCGTTGGTAGTTACGCAATACTGCGTTAATCAAACCACGCAGACGAGGACCTTTCAGCTCTTTAGTGCCTTCAACCGTTTCACCGACAGCTGCGTGCGCAGGAATGCGCATGAAACTCAGTTGGTAAATACCAACCAGAATTAGGTGATGGAATACACGTTGTTTGCCTTTGAGCGGCTTATCCATCAACTGGTTTGCGATCATTTCTAGGCGAGGTAGGTAACGTAACGCACCGTAACAGATCTCTTGTAGCAGAGCATGGTCACGAGGTCGTACCGTTTGTTGAGCCGCTGGAAGAGCGCTTGAAAGTGAGTGGCCCTTGTCGACGACAAGATACAGGACGTTAGCAGCCGCAGCGCGAACATTCATGATGAGTACCTTAAAGTAAAGGAGGGCATCTCTGCCCTCTAAAAGTTCGTATTATTGGGGATGATAACCCCTAGTATGGCTTAAACCAGCAGAGTGCCGACTTCAAACCAAGCTGCACGTGAGTTTAGAATATCCTGAACTGACATGGCTTTTTTGCCAGGAACTTGCAGTTGCTCTAGCACCAGTACACCGTTGCCTGTCGCAACATAGATACCGGTTTTATCTGCTTGCACGATGGTGCCGGCTGGCTTGTCACTGGTTTGCTCTGCCACACGGCTTTGCCATACTTTGATGCTGTTTTCTGCCGCCTCAAAGTGGCTCATTGGCCATGGGTTAAATGCACGAACGCAGCGCTCAATGTGCGCCGCATCGTCGTTCCAGTTGATGCGTGCTTCTTCTTTGCTGAGTTTTTTCGCATAGTTCGCTAGCTCATCGTCTTGCTGCACTGGCACTGCTTTACCCGCAGCAATGTCTGCTAGGCAGTCAATCAGGGCTTCTGGACCAAGCTCCGCCAATTTTTCGTACATTGAAGCGCTGGTATCTGTCGCTTCGATTGGCAGAGTTGCAATCTTCAGCATATCACCAGTGTCGAGACCGATGTCCATCTGCATGATGGTCACGCCAGTTTCTGCATCGCCCGCCCAAATAGAGCGTTGGATTGGAGCCGCACCACGCCAACGAGGTAGGATAGAACCATGTACGTTGATACAACCCAGTTTAGGGGTATCAAGAACCGCTTGTGGCAGGAGCATACCGTACGCCACGACAACCATGAGATCGGCGTTCAGGTCGGCAAGTTCTTGTTTCGCTTCGTCGGACTTAAAGCTTTCAGGTTGGTAAACCGGGATGTTGTGTTCCAGCGCCAGTTGTTTTACCGGTGGCGCAGCCAATTTCTTGCCACGACCCGCTGGACGATCTGGGTTTGTGTAAACCGCGATTACTTCATGCTCCGAAGACAACAACGCCGCCAAGTGACGGGCGGCGAAATCCGGAGTACCTGCAAAGACAATACGTAAAGACTGACTCAAGGTAGACTTCCTTCTAATTGGTATGGTTCGAGATTAAGCGTTTTGCTGCTTCTCGTTAAAGCGTTTGATTTTTGCTAGCTTGTCCTGAATGCGTTTGCGTTTCAGTGGTGATAGGTAATCCACGAATAGCTTACCTTGTAGGTGATCAAGCTCGTGTTGAACACAAATCGCTAGCAGGTCGTCGGCTTCAAAGGTGAACTCTTTGCCATCACGATCCAGTGCTTTAACGGTAACTTCTGCAGCGCGAGGCACAAGTGCGCGTGCACCTGGTACCGACAGACAGCCTTCTTCGATGCCATCTTCGCCACGCTTTTCCAGAATCTCAGGGTTGATTAGCACCATCGGCTCATCGCGAGTTTCTGAAATATCAATCACTACGATACGTTTGTGGATATCAACCTGCGTTGCAGCAAGGCCAATACCTTCTTCGTCGTACATGGTTTCAATCATGTCATCGACGATTTTTTGAATCTCAGGAGTCACCGCGTCAACAGGCTTCGCGACCGTGCGCAGGCGATCATCTGGGAATGTTAATACTTGTAATACAGACATATTCACTCGAAATATTGAACTGTGCCGAAACAGCACAAACCTTGTTGGCTCAATTCTAGACATTTTATAGCCTAAATGACAGCATCCTTGCACCAATTTCCATTCTGGTTCCTGCTTAACAGACCAAGGACGAGGGTCATGAATCGAATTTTCCGCAACGTTGCCAGTGTTACGTTGCCGTTACTTTTCTCTTTCAACGCTGTAGCAAATGTGGATGCGAAACCACTGACTGTTAAAGATGATGCGCCACAAACATATGTAGTCGTGAAGGGCGATACGCTATGGGATATTTCGGCCATGTACTTGGATAGCCCGTGGTTGTGGCCTCGTTTATGGCAAGTAAACCCGGAAATCGACAACCCTCATTTAATTTATCCCGGTGACAAGCTGTCTTTGGTGTGGATTAACGGTCAGCCCGTATTGAGCCTAAAACCGGTTAAGAAGCTGAGCCCGAAAGCACGTATCACGGAAAAGAAAGCGGTACCAACGGTCGCGGAAGGTTTGGTGATGCCTTACCTCAAATCGGATCGGTTGCTGGATCAAGATGCGTTGAACAGTGCAGCAAAAGTGATGGGTAGCAGCAAAGGCAGTAAGTATCTGACTGCAGAAGATGTGCTGTATATCAATGGTAATCAGACCGCGACAGGTTGGGCTATTTACCGACCAGTAGCTACCTTTTCGCGTGACGATGTGTCCGAAGAGATTACCGCGCTGCGTTTGATTGCCAAAGGCGAGCTCGTTGAAGCTTCGAGTGATTATTCAGGTTTGAAGCTTACATCGCAGATGCAAGAAATTCTACGTAACGATATCGCGTTGCCAAATCAATCGGTTGAGAATACTGACTTCACGACTACGTTCTACCCGCTGCCGTCGCCACAAGGCAGTTCGGCAAAGTTGCTAGGTAATATCGAAGGTATTCGCTTTAGTTCAACTAACCAAGTCGTGGTGATTGATAAAGGCACGTCAGACAATCTGAAGCAAGGCAGTGTGTTTGATTTAAAAGAAGACGCGCACCCAGTTTACAAAGACGGCGATGAGTTCAAGAAAGAGTTTGGCGTGCTTGATAAGAAAATCACTCTGCCACAGAGTAAAGTTGGCGAATTGCTTGTGATTCGTCCGTATCAGTACTTTAGCTTGGCACTTATCACTAACAGTACGAAACCCATTAACCAAGATGTTTCGGTGGTGTCACCGTTGGCGAACGAATTAACCATCGATGAATCGACGAAATAACGATGATCTCGCTGCCTGGTTAAAACTGAGTTGTTTACCAGGCATTGGCGGGGTCAAAATGAATAAGCTACTGGCAAGAGACACGCCGCGTAACATCGTAAACTTCTCTCCCGAACAGCTACAACAACTTGGGTTAACAACTAAGCAAATTCAAGCTTGGGCTTCAACAGATAAAGAAGTTGATGCCTGTTTAAGTTGGCTTGAGGCTTCTACAAATCATCATATCCTGACACTGACTGACCCGCTTTATCCACCTCAACTCAAACAAATCGTTGCGCCGCCACCTCTGCTTTTTGTTCAAGGAAATTCTACTTGTCTTTCGCAGCCACAAATAGCAATGGTTGGCAGCCGAAATGCGAGTATTGATGGCTTACAGCATGCACGCCACTTTGCCGCAGAATTTGTTCAGCACGATTTTATTGTCACCAGTGGTCTCGCTTTAGGCATTGACGGTCATGCGCATGATGGTGCGTTGCAAGCAAAAGGTAAGACGATTGCGGTGCTGGGATCTGGCTTAGAAAATATTTATCCGGCACGTCATCGTGGTTTAGCGCAACGTGTTATTGAACATGGGGCTTTGGTGTCTGAGTTTCGCCCTAACGCCAAGCCGCGCCCGGAAAACTTCCCGCGTCGAAACCGCATTATTAGCGGATTATCGCTAGGTGTGTTAGTTGTGGAAGCGGCGGAAAGGAGTGGCTCGTTAATTACTGCTCGTTACGCGCTTGAGCAAGGTCGAGAAGTGTTTGCGCTGCCAGCGTCAATCAATGCCCCCAATGCCTGCGGTGGCAACCAGTTGATACGTCATGGTGCTTGCCTCGTAGAAAAGACGAAAGATGTCTTAGATGAAATACAGTCTTTGCTTGATTGGTCTATTAATCAGAGTACCGATTTATTTTCTACGTTAAATGATGAAGAAGAATTGCCATTTCCTCAGCTGTTAGCTAACGTAGGAAGTGAAGCTACACCGGTTGATATTCTTGCAAACAGGACCAATATACCTGTCCAGGAAGTCATGATGCAGCTCTTAGAGTTAGAACTCTCTGGGCATGTCGTTGCGGTTTCAGGTGGCTATATTCGAAAGGGGAGGGGCTAGCTATGATGATGGATATACTGATGTATCTATTCGAAACCTACATCCATAGCGATGCAGAGTTACAGGTCGAACAAGACGAGTTGGAAGAAGAGCTGCTCCGTGCAGGCTTCCAACAAAAAGATATCTACAAAGCCCTTGTCTGGTTAGAAGAGCTTGCCGCATTGCAGCAAAGTGATACCTCTTCTGCAATCTCGACTTGCATGGCTTCGTCATCAACTCGTATCTACACAGCGAAAGAGATGCAGCGTTTAGATTTGGAATGCCGAGGGTTTTTATTGTTTCTCGAGCAAATCAATGTTTTAACCACAGAAACTCGCGAAATGGTGATTGACCGAGTGATGGGTCTAGAAACGAGTGAGTTTGAGCTTGAAGACCTCAAATGGATCATTTTGATGGTGCTGTTTAATGTGCCTGGTAATGAAAACGCTTATACGCTAATGGAAGAGCTGTTGTACACCAAGGAACAAGGGATTCTTCACTAACCCAATCTAGGCAAGTTCGAGTTTAGCTAGCAAGAACGCGAGCTTGTCTTTTGGTGTGTTTTTCACGAAACGGTAAGTATGAGTAGTAAAATCGACAACACCCTTTTCTCTGCCCATGAACACGCATTGGAACACGAGCCGTGTCCTAAATGTGGCAGCGAGTTGACCCTCAAACATGGCAAACACGGTCCCTTTCTTGGCTGTAGCCACTATCCAAGCTGTGATTACATCAAAGCCCTGCACAACAATGATGGACACATCGTCAAAGAGCTTGGCGTTCCTTGTCCAGATTGTGGTAACGAGTTGGTATTACGCCAAGGGCGTTATGGGATGTTTGTTGGTTGCAGTAACTATCCGGCGTGCCATCATATTGAGTCGATTAATCAACCAGAGCCAGAAAAGCAGTCGCAAGAGCACCACGCGTGTCCTGAATGCGGTAAAGGTCATTTAGTTGAGCGTAAGACGCGCTTTGGTAAAACTTTCTACGCATGTGATAACTACCCTAAATGCAAATTTGCAGTGAATCTCCCTCCGGTAAAGGGGAGGTGTGAAGAATGTGGTTTTACTCTGTTGGTGGAGAAGAAACTCGCCAGTGGTGTGAAATTGCAATGTGCCAACCGTAAGTGCCAGCACACTCAGCAAGGGTAAATACATCAAAGGAATTAAAAAGGGTCGCATCGTGCGACCCTTTGTGGTTTTTGGGGCTAGATTTTAGCGTTATGCTTGTTTCGCAAACTCGTGCACGGCTGGGAATGCCATTGGATCTAAGGCATCCGCGAGAGCGCACAACCTACGGTGCAATTCTCCTGGGTAGTCACCACATACGTTGATGTGACCCATTTTTCGCCCTTCACGCTTCTCTTTGCCGTACCAATGGATGTGACAACCATCCATGGCGAGAAGCGCTTCTGGCAACGTATCTTCACCAAGAATATTCACCATCGAGGTTTCGCGAATCAGTTTGGTGCTGCCTAACGGCAAGCCGCATACGGCGCGCAGGTGGTTCTCGAACTGACAGGTTTCTGCACCTTGCTGTGTCCAGTGACCGGAGTTGTGCACTCGTGGGGCAATCTCATTCACTAACAGTGTGCCATCGACATCAAAGAATTCGAGCGCCAATACACCAACGTAATCTAGGCTATCTGCGACGGCCGTGAGCATCTGCTTGGCTTGGGCTTGCAGTTCTGGCGCATCAATTGCGGTGGATAAGCTCAATACGCCATTGATGTGAACGTTTTCTGCTAGAGGGTACACTTCAACGCTGCCATCTTTACCGCGAGCACCTACAAGTGATACTTCGCGGTTAAAAGGAACAAACTCTTCAGCAACAATCGCTTGAGTAGGTGTTGCCGCGATGCACTCTGCCATCTCAGTCCAAATGTCGTCGACTTGAGAAGCGTCTTTTAAGCGCCATTGACCTTTACCATCGTAACCACCCAATGCACTTTTCAGAACCATTGGCATACCAACGTGTTCAATTGCGCGCTCAAAGTCTTCACGAGTTTCAATCACGTAGTATTTCGCGTTGCGCACGCTAGCATCATCAAGCAGTGCTTTTTCAATACGGCGATCACCACCTGCTTTGATGGCTTGCGTACTTGGTAGGAACTTGCCGCTCGCTTCGCAAACCTTGAGCACGTCATGTGGAATATGCTCGAACTCGGCAGTAATCACATCAACTTGCGTAATCGCATTTTCCAAGCCATGGCCAAGTACCTGTTGAGTTAAAGGGTGAACGACATCACCGCTGCTGACATCGTAAGCTGAAATTTGAATATTCAGTGGCGCACCAGCCAGAGACATCATTCGAGCCAATTGACCAGCACCAAGAACCAGTACATGCATCTGATTAATCCTCAGCTGGATTTGGGTTAGCCAGTACGGTTTCCGTCTGTTCATTGCGGAACGCTTCTACCTTCGCCATGATGCTTTCGTCATGAGTGCCTAGGATTTGTGCCGCTAAGATGCCTGCGTTTGCAGCGCCCGCTTCGCCAATCGCTAACGTACCGACGGCAATGCCTTTTGGCATTTGTACAATAGATAGCAGAGAGTCCATGCCTTTTAGTGCGCGAGATTGAACCGGAACGCCAAGTACAGGCAAACTGGTGAAGGCTGCCGCCATTCCCGGTAGGTGAGCTGCACCACCGGCACCTGCGATGATCACTTTGATGCCGCGTTCTTTCGCGCTGCTAGCGTAATCGGCTAATAGTTGAGGAGTACGGTGAGCTGACACCACCTTTGTTTCGTAAGACACGCCAAATTGATCCAGCATGTCTGCTGCTAGTTTCATGGTTGGCCAATCGGATTTAGAACCCATGATGATACCGACTTTCATCTCAAACTCCTTCAAGCTGCAAAATTAGGTGAGCTGATAAATTTGTGCGCATTATACGGGGATTTTTATCTCAAGCAAACGTTTGCGTCTTGTTGTTGACGCTATTGATACATTTTATAAAAAAATTGCTTTAGTGTCTGAGAATGAATATTTGTACACTTAGTGAAAATAATACAGTCAGACAATCAGGAAGTAATCGGTGGATAACTTTGAACAAGTGCTCAACGCACTACAACAAGGCGAAGTGATTGCCTACCCAACAGAAGGGGTTTTTGGTGTCGGATGCGATCCAGATAACCCAGAAGCAATTCAAAAACTGCTGGAGCTCAAGCAGCGCCCGGTGGAAAAAGGGCTGATTCTGATCGCTGCAAGTTATGAGCAGCTCTTGCCGTATATTGATGAATCTCAACTGACTCGAGAACAATTAGCGACCGTTCATGCAACTTGGCCAGGTCCATACACTTGGATCATGCCTGCGAGCGATAAAGTCTCCAACTGGGTTTCAGGGCAGTTTGATTCAATTGCAGTTCGTGTGACTGATCATCCTTTGGTTCAAAAGATGTGTAATGCATTCGGAAAGCCGTTAACCTCTACCAGCGCGAATCTTTCCGGCTTGCCACCGTGTATGACCACGGAAGAAGTCGAAGAGCAATTGGGTGACAAGCTGGTGGCCATTCTTCGTGGTGAAACCAGCGGTCGTGATAAACCCAGCGAGATTCGTGACGCCAAGACTTCACAAATATTAAGACAGGGCTAACCCTGCTTGCCAGTCATCAACCGGTATCACGTAATAGGTAATAACGTATGTCAGCAATCGATAAGCACGCCGTAAAGCAGTTCCTGATGTCACTTCAGGACTCCATTTGTCAGCAGTTAGAACAAGAAGATGGAGAGGCCGTCTTTGTCGAGGATGCATGGCATCGTGAACCGGGCGAACGTCTTGGTGGCGGTGGGCGCTCACGTGTTATGCGTGATGGCCTTGTTTTCGAGCAAGGTGGGGTGAACTTCTCGCATGTAGAAGGGAAAGAAATGCCAGCATCTGCGACGGCACATCGTCCGGATCTAGCGGGTCGCCGTTTTGAAGCGATGGGGGTCTCTTTGGTTATCCATCCCAAAAACCCTTACGTCCCAACTTCTCATGCTAATGTGCGTTTCTTTATCGCTGAGAAAGAGGGCGAAGAACCAATTTGGTGGTTTGGTGGTGGTTTCGACCTGACTCCTTTCTATCCTTTCGAAGAAGATTGTCAGTCATGGCACGATACAGCTAAGGCAATCTGTGCCCCATTTGGTGAAGAAGTATATGCAGAACACAAAGCGTGGTGTGATAAGTACTTCTTCTTGCCACATCGAAACGAAACTCGTGGTGTCGGTGGTTTGTTCTTTGATGATTTGAACCACTGGGAGTTTGATAAGTGTTTCGATTACATCAAAGCGGTGGGTGAAGGCTATTGCCAAGCTTACTTGCCGATTGTGTCTCGTCGTAAAGACATCGAATATGGCGAGCGCGAACGTGAATTCCAACTTTACCGTCGTGGTCGTTATGTTGAGTTCAACTTAGTCTACGACCGTGGCACCTTATTTGGTTTACAAAGTGGTGGGCGTACCGAGTCGATTCTGATGTCGATGCCGCCGTTAGCGCGATGGGAGTACCGCTACGAACCAGAAGCAGGAACGCCTGAAGCCGAACTTTACGAGCGATACCTGAAACCACGCGAATGGTAAGCACGGAATCTCCTTTTCTATATAGATAGATAGTGATAGGGTCATCTGTAATCAGATGGCCCTGTTTTCTCTATATCTAAGTAAGGAATAAAGGTAAGGACATGACCCCGCAAATCGATCGTTACGCCGTGTTTGGTAACCCTATCGGGCACAGCAAGTCGCCATTTATCCATACACTCTTTGCTCGTCAAACTAATCAGTCCCTAACATACACCGCAGAGTGTGCGCCTGTGGGTGGATTTATCGAGGCGGCGAAAGCATTTTTTGCTGACGGCGGCAAAGGCTGTAACGTGACCTTGCCTTTTAAAGAAGATGCCTATCAATTTGCTAGCCGTTTGACCGAGCGTGCTCAGCTTGCTGGAGCAGTGAATACACTTAAGAAGCTTGATGATGGTGAAATCATTGGTGATAACACTGATGGTGCAGGCTTAGTGCAGGACTTGTTGCAACATCAAGTCGTTTTAGAAGGCGCACGCATCCTGATCATAGGAGCTGGTGGTGCCGCTCGAGGAGTGATTAAACCATTGCTCGATCAAAAACCAATATCTCTAACGATAACTAATCGTACATTTTCCAAAGCCGAAGAATTGGCAGAATTGTTTTCTGCGTATGGCCCTATTACAGCAAAAGAGATGAATACCATTGCTGAAGAGTTCGATGTCATAATCAACTCTACGTCTGCATCATTGAGTGGTGAGTTACCTGCGATCTCTTCCTCGGTGTTCGCCGCCAATAGTACAAGCTACGATATGATGTATGGCAAAGGTGATACCACATTTAACCAATGGGCTCAGCAACACGGTGCGGCACATGCTTATGATGGTTTAGGTATGTTAGTTGGCCAAGCTGCTGAGAGTTTTATGTTATGGCGCGGTCTTCGTCCTGAAGCTAAACAGATTTTGCGTGAATTAAGAAAGAACCTTGAAGGTCAATAAGCGATGAATCAATCCATCTTATTCCCAGACATGCAATCATGGGATGAAGTATCACAATCAGTAAACTTTGCGGCGCAACAATCTGGTGCGCTAATAGAATGCTTTGTGACGAAACAAAAGTTAGAAAAGTTATCTGGCTCAGAGTTAGATACGGAGCAGGCCGTGATCTCTGCTTTTATTGACTACCGATTTGATCTGGAAGAAATAGCAGAAGAGTTAATAGAAGATGAAGCCTTCAACGAAGAAGGCCATATTATCATCGGCTAACAGACCTTTAGTTCAAGTCTTCTACTTCATGTAAGTAGTCGTTTTTGTTTTGAACATAGTTATTGGCAGACTTTTGCAAAAAAGCTCGTTCTGTCTCTGATAGAGGGCGAGCTTGTTTTACTGGACTACCGACATAAAGATAACCGCTTTCTAATCTCTTTCCTGGCGGTACTAAACTGCCCGCTCCAATCATCACCTCTGATTCAATAACGACAGCATCTAAAACAATCGCCCCCATACCAACCAAAACACGATCGTGGATCTCACAACCGTGCAGCATCACTTTGTGGCCAATCGTAACGTCATTGCCAATTATAAGTGGGTAGCCGTTTGGGTTTTCGGCGTTCTTATGGGTGACATGCAAAACACTGCCATCTTGAATATTCGTTCTATCACCAATGTGAATGTGGTTCACATCACCTCGTGCCGCTACTAATGGCCAAATGCTAGAATCGTCCCCAATACGGATATCTCCGACTAACACTGAGGTTGAGTCAACGTAAACACGTTCACCAAGTTGAGGCTTTATACCTTTGTAGCTTCTAATTGAGCTCATCTTTTCTCCTTATTAGGGACGATTACAGGGGACATGGAGGTAGAATAGTAGTGAAAACTCGCCTTTTAGAATAAAAAACACCCAAACGATAAAAAAATCAAAAAAAACGTGAAAAAGGGCTTGCCAATGTGATCGCAATCTCTATAATGCCACCTCGCTGACACGGCAACGCTTCGAAAGAAACGAAGTCGAGGTTAGCAAGCCAAATTAGCCAAGCGGAAACGCTTGAAGAAAGTTTGAAAAAAGTGATTGACACTAAACTTTAACTCGCTAAAATGGCCGTCCTGTTTTGAGCAAAGCTCAACAGGAAAAGCTCTTTAACAATATAGACCTATCAATCTGTGTGGGCACTCGTTGATGATAATCCAATTCGATACCTCGGTATCAAATTAGGTTTCAATGAAACGAAGTGACCATTGAATCTTCGGATTCAGCACAGTCAATTCAAA